>JBDTSG010000018.1:0-23992 GCA_039931265.1 Flavobacteriales bacterium | reverse complement strand
TGGATGTCGACGGTGATCCCTTGCAGGTCGTCGACTTCTACAATGGCCCCTTGCATGGCTTTGTGAACGGCTTCGTCGATGGCGACACCTGTTTCACATACACGCCGTCCACCGACTACAACGGAGCCGATGCGGTGGACATCATCGTATGCGACGGGAATGGCGGATGCGATACGGTGACCGTGGTGATCACCGTGACACCGATCAACGACGCGCCGGTGATCGATGATGGCTTCGGAGATCCCATGGATACCCTCAGTGTGACCTTGCCTGAGAACACGCCGATCAACTTGTGCATCCCCGCCACCGATGCCGATGGAGATGCCCTGGACATCACGGGCTACACGAACGGTCCGTCCAGTGGCAGCATATTCAACATCCTCGATGGGAACACCTGCTTCACCTACGCGCCAGACGTGGATTACGCCGGACCGGACACCGTGCACATGGTGATGAGCGATGGTAATGGTGGAACGGATACCCTGGTGCTCATCATCGCGGTGATCCCGATCAATGACCCCCCGGTGATCACCGACGGCAACAACGTTCCGATCGATACGCTGAGCACGGCCACAGTCGAAGACACCCCGATAACCATTTGCCTGAATGCACTCGATGCGAACGGCGATACCCTTGACGTGTCCGGCTTCCTCAACGGTCCATCGAACGGAACGATCAGTGGGATCGCAGATGGCGACACTTGCTTCACGTACACACCCAACGCTGATTGGTACGGCAGTGACACCATGGATGTGGTGGTTTGCGATGGCAACGGTGGCTGCGATACGCTGGCCGTAGTGATCGAAGTGACGCCTGCGAACGATCCGCCTATCGCCGATGGCGACACGGTAACGTTCACCATGCCCGATGATTCGCAGTTGTTGGTATGCATCGGCGCAACGGATCCGGATGGCGACCCCGTGGATGTTACGGCTGTGATCGATGGACCCTTCAACGGCATCGTCTTCGGCCTGCTCGACGGCGATACCTGCTTCACCTACATGCCGGCATCCGACTGGAGCGGCATCGACACCATGACCGTGGTTATCTGCGATCCGCTCAATGGGTGCGACACAGTGGTTGTGATCGTGCACGTGGTAGCGGTGAACGGACCTCCCTTGATCATCGATGGTTTCGGTGTGCCGCTCGATTCGTTGAACGCTGGAACTGACGAGGACCTGCCCATCACCCTATGTCTGAATGCGATCGATCCCGACGGGGATACGCTTGATGTCGTAAGTGTTGCGAACGGGCCCATGAACGGACAAGTAACCGGCCTGTTGAACGGCGATACCTGCTTTACCTACACGCCGAACGCGGATTGGAACGGACAGGACACCATGAGCGTGGTGGTCTGCGATGGCAATGGCGGCTGTGATACCGTGGTGGTGATCATTACAGTGGTCCCTGTGAACGACCCCCCGATCGCTGTCGATGACACTGCGGGGACATTGCTGAACACCAACGTAGTGATCGACGTGCAGGAGAACGACAGCGATATCGATGGGGATCCCTTGACGATATTCAGCGCCACAGCGAGCAACGGTAGCGTGACCATCAACGGTGATGGTACGGTCACCTATTTGCCGAACAGCGGTTGGTGCGGGACGGACACCATTGCCTATATCGTCGTGGATGGCAACTCAGGAGCGGACACGGCGATCGTTGTCGTGGATGTGGATTGCGCGAACAACCCGCCGATCGCGGTGAACGACAATGCTTCCACTCTTCCGGGTGACAGTATCACCATCGACGTGCTGATCAACGACAGCGATCCGGATGGCGACGTGATCGGGGTCATCGGAGCTTCGGCTCTCCATGGCTCAGTGGCCCTCAATGGCGATACCTCGATCACGTACACGCCCGACTCCGGTTTCTGCGGTGTGGATACGATCGCTTACACCATTGCCGACGGTAATGGTGGAACGGATGACGCCCTCGTATTCGTTGACGTGCCCTGTCCGAACGAACCACCCATCGCCGTGGATGATACTGCCACTGTGGAGATGGATGCTCTTGCGATCATCGACGTAACGGACAACGACAGCGACCCGAACGGCGATCCGCTAACGGTTACCGACGCAAGTGCGAACAACGGAACGGTGGTCATCAACGGCGATGGTTCGATCACCTACGCCCCGGCAACGGGCTTCTGTGGTAACGACACGATCGTCTACACGGTTTGCGATCCTGAGCCGCTTTGCGATACAGCGATCGTGGTTGTGGAAGTCGCATGCCCCGATGCCTTGATGATCCCAGGCGGCTTCAGCCCAAATGGGGATGGCATCGCTGACACTTGGGTGATCCAGGGTTTGGAGAGCTATCCGGAAGCCAGTGTGCTGATCTTCAACCGATGGGGGAATGAAGTGTTCAGCGCCGATCCTTATGCGAACGACTGGAACGGCGCCAGCGCACATGGCCTCGCTGCCGGTGATTTGCTGCCGGCGGGCACCTACTGGTACATGCTTGACCTTGGTGTGGAAGGCGAGGAAGTGCGCAGCGGATACATCTACCTTAACCGGTAAGGCCCATGCACGCACCGTTCCATATCCCCATCAGCGTGAGAACAGCACGGAGCTTCATCCTCGTCGCCGCAGTACTCTTCGGGGGAAGCTTCGCATCGGCACAACAGGATCCCATGTACACCATGTACATGTGGAACACATTGAGCGTGAATCCCGCTTATGCTGGCAGCAGCGATCTGCTCACCATCACCGGCCTTGCCCGCCAGCAATGGGTGGGGCTTGATGGCGCGCCCAGCACACAGACCCTTACGCTGCACTCACCGTTGCCCCAGAACGCCCTTGGTGTGGGATTGAGCGTTGTGCATGACGAAGTAGGCCCGATCAACAACACACTTCTTTTCGCCGATCTCGCTTACCGCATCCACGTTACGCAGAACGCACGCTTGGCCTTCGGCTTGAAAGCCGGGGTGGATCTCTTCCATGCCGATCTCGCCAGTGTGCCGGGTACTGATGCGAGCGATCCATTGTTCCAGCAGAACGTCAGCAGTAGCGCCAAACCCAACTTCGGTTTCGGGGTGTACTACTGGAGCGCGAAAGGCTATCTCGGGATCAGCGCGCCCAAGCTCATCCAGCACGATCTGTTGGATGTGGACAACGGCACGACCACGGTGAACGCGATCACGCAGAAGCGGCACTGGTTCGTCATCGGGGGCTACGTGTTCACTCTTTCACCTGCGGTGAAATTCCGTCCGAGCTTCCTGGTGAAAGCGGTCGACGGCGCGCCGTTGAGCATCGACATCACGGCCAACTTCCTGCTTGCGGAACGTTTGTGGTTGGGTATTGCTTATCGCAACGAGGACAGCATATCGGGCATTGTCGCTTACAACATCACGGAACAATTCCGCGCTGGCTATGCATATGACTTCACGCTGACGGCATTGCGATCGCAACAGGGCGGAACGCACGAGTTGATGCTGCAATACGACTTCCGCTTCAACAAGGAGAAGACGCTCTCGCCACGCTACTTCTGATGGCTATGCTGAACAGAACGGTCACCATCACGCTCGCCCTGCTCTCCGCTGTGCTCGCATGCGCGCAAGGCTACTCCTTGCGTATGGGCGACAAGGCGTTCGCGGGCATGGCCTACCATGATGCGATCGGCCATTATGTGGAGGCTGTGAAGCATGGCGCGGACACGGGTGCTTTCGTAGTGCGTTTGGCGGAGAGCTATTACAACGTTCGTGACTTCCACAATGCAGCAGAGTGGTATGGAAGGGCTGTTACAAGTACCAAGGCCCGTCAAGAGGATCTGTACAACTATTCTCAGTCGCTACGCGCCACCGGTCGGTTCGAAGAAGCGGACCAATGGATGGCGAGGTACCAAGCCGTGGCCGCTGGCGACCGACGCGCGTTCGCGCAGATCGGGGCCACGACGTATGCAACGGCACTATTGGCGAAGCCCATCGCGGGATGCTCCGTAAAGAACCTGAACGGCAACTGCACCAAGAGCGACATGGGTGCCGCTTACTGGGGCGACCGCTTGGTCTTTGCATCGGCCCGCAAACCCGATGTGACCGCGCGGCACCGGCATGCATGGAACGGCGATCCGTTCCTTGATCTGTACAGTGGCAAGATCGGTGAGGATGGTGAGATCAGCGACATCAAACCGCTCACCGACCTGAACACCCGGTACCATGAGAGTAACGCGGCTTTCGGCGCCAAGGGGCAGGAGGTGTGGTTCACCCGCAACAACTTCAGCGATGGCAAGAAGGGCAGGACCGCCCAAGGCGTAGTGAACCTGAAGATCTACAGCCGTATCCTGAGCGAAGGGGGGTGGATGGTAGAGCGCCCCTTTCCATACAATAGCAACGACTACTCCACCGGGCACCCCGCATTGAGCGCCGACAGCAAGACGCTGTACTTCACCAGCGATATGCCCGGTGGAATTGGAGGCACCGACATCTGGATGTGCACGCGCAAAAGCGAAAGTGAATGGCTGAAGCCGGTGAACCTTGGCCCCTCAGTGAACACGGAGGGCGATGAAATGTTCCCCTTCATCCAGAACGACGGTACGTTGTTCTTCTCCAGCGATGGCCGGGCAGGGTTGGGTGGCTTGGACGTCTTCGTGTGCAGGGCCGTGAAAGACGGCTTCGGCAGGGCGGTGAATGCCGGGGTCCCCATCAACAGCCGCAGCGATGACTTCGGGATCCTGTTGGATGCCACCGGACTGAAAGGCTATTTCACCAGCGATCGCAGTGGCGGCATGGGCGAGGACGACCTCTATTCATTCACGCTTGTGAAACCGCTGGGCGCAACCATGAAAGTGCGCGGGACGGCACACGATAAGAGTTCGCAACAACCGGTAGCGGGCATCAAGGTCATGCTGAAGGATGTGCAAGGCGTGCTTCTGAAGGAGGCTATCACCGACACGGTTGGTGCCTACGCGTTCGAACTGGAAGAGGGAACGCACTACGAACTGGCAACAGACGAAGGTGACTACCGGCGAACCAGCCAAGGATTGATCACGGGCCCACTGGTGGATACAACGTTCGTGCGCGACCTGGATCTGGCCAAGCTCAGCAGCGTGTACTTGTGGATGATGGTGAGCGATGCGAAGACCAAAGCCCCGTTGCAGGGAGTGAGCGTTCGTGTTGCGGATCTGCGTGGTGCGGATGGAACGGTGATGCAGGGTGTGACGGAAGCGGGCGGGGAACTCTTCGCGAACGTTGCGGCCAAGAGCGCCGGCGACTCGTTGGTGTATGAAGTGGTGATGAGCAAGCAAGGGTATTTCCCCAAGACCGGACGCTTCTTGTATCGGGTGTCAGGGTCCGGGAAGGTTGTCCTGAACGAACGCATCGACTGCTCGTTGGAGGCTATCAACCTCGGAAAAGACATTGGGAAGGCCATTGACATCAACCCCATCTATTTCGACTCGGGCAAGCACGCTATCCGGAACGATGCTGCGACCGAACTGGATAAGATCGTCGAGGTGATGAAGGAGAACCCGACCATGGTGGTCGAACTGGGCAGCCACACCGACGCCCGAGGCAGCGACAAGAGCAACCTGGCCTTGAGCGATAAGCGGGCGAAGAGTTCAGTGGCTTACATCATCAGCAAGGGTATTGCCCAGGACCGCATATCAGGCAAAGGCTTTGGCGAAACCAAGCTCTTGAACCACTGCGGGAACGGGGTGAAGTGCTCCGATACCGAACACCAGGCCAATCGGCGGACGGAGTTCATTATTGTAAGGATGTAGCCTCGCGTCCTCGGAAGGGTTCCTCGACCTGTCGGCGGTCCAGTTAACAACGCCCTGTCCACAACGTTTGTCCGATCGGGTCTCCCAACTATATTCGCGGCCCCTTTCCAACGGCAGTGCCTTTTCCGGTTCCCCGGTCGGCCTCCGCTCGGGAAGGGTCAAGGAACTCAAAACATACGTCCCAGTGGCATCTACCACCCATACAACGTCCATGGCCAACAGTACCACCATTCAAAAGGAATGGCTGTTGGTGGACGCCGAGAACCAGCCCGTAGGCCGTTTGGCCAGCGTGGTGGCCATGCTCGTGCGCGGCAAGCACAAGCCCACCTTCACCCCGCACGCCGATTGCGGCGACCATGTATTGGTGGTGAACGCCGAGAAGGTCCGCCTGACCGGTGCCAAGTGGGCCGACAAGGAATACCAGCGCTACAGTGGCTACCCCGGTGGCCGCAGCGTTGAAACCGCCAAGAACTTGGTGCGCCGCAAACCCACCGCCATGGTGGAGATCGCCGTAAAGGGCATGCTGCCCAAGACCAAGCTCGGTCGCGCCCAGTTCAGCAACCTGCACGTTGTGTCGGGTACTACGCACAAGCACGAGGCCCAGAAGCCCCGCACCGTCGACCTCAACAGCATCAAGTAAGATGGAGATCATCAACAGCCTCGGCCGTCGTAAGGCCAGCACCGCCCGGGTGTACATGTCCGCGGGCAACGGCACCATTACCGTGAACGGCAAAGAGGGTAAGGAGTACTTCCCCTTGGTGATCCAGCAGTTCAAGTTGGAGCAGCCCTTCAAGCTCACCAGCACGGTGGGCCAGTTCGATGTGGTGGCCAACGTGGAAGGCGGTGGCATTACCGGTCAAGTGGACGCCGTGCGTTTGGGCATTGCCCGCGCATTAGTGAAGCACAACGCCGAGTTGAAGCCAGCACTGAAGAAAGAAGGTCTTATGACCCGCGACCCCCGCGCCGTGGAGCGTAAGAAGTTCGGTAAGAAAAAGGCTCGTAAGAGCTACCAGTTCAGCAAGCGTTAAGGTCCCACGCTTGTTCAGGATCCAATCCTGGCGGACTCAGCTGCTCCGGTGGCTGGCTACCCTCAGGATGCCTGTATCAACGGGAACAAGGAAAGTGAACTAAAGAGACATGGCACGTACCAATTTCGAAGAGCTGCTCGAGAGCGGCGTACACTTCGGCCACCTGCGCCGTAAGTGGAACCCCAACATGGCGCCCTACATCTTCGCCGAGAAGAAGGGGATCCACATCATCGATCTGAACAAGACGGTGGTGAAGTTGGATGAAGCCGCCAACGCGATGAAGAACATCGCTCGCAGCGGCAAGAAGATCCTCTTCGTGGCAACGAAGAAGCAAGCAAAGGAACTCGTCGCCAGCAAGGTGAAGGAGACCGGTATGCCCTACGTAACGGAGCGTTGGAGCGGTGGTATGCTCACCAACTTCGGAACCATCCGCCGTGCCATCAAGAAGATGGCCACCATCGATCGCATGAAGATCGACGGCACCTTCGCCAACATGAGCAAGCGCGAGCGTTTGCAAGTGATGCGCCAGCGCGAGAAGATGGAGAAGAACCTCGGTTCCATCGCCGATCTCACCCGCCTGCCCGCAGCGGTGTTCATCGTGGACATCGTGAAGGAGCACATTGCACTGGCAGAGGCCCGCAAACTGGGGATCCCCACGTTCGCCATGGTCGACACCAACAGCAACCCTGATCTGGTGGACTTCCCGATCCCTGCGAACGATGATGCCACCAAGAGCATCGAGAAGATCGTGGGCGTGATGCTGGCCGCCGTGAACGAAGGCCTCGAAGAGCGCAAGAGCGACAAGAGCCTGGCCGATGCCGAGGGTGGCGAAGCTGCCGATGGCGAGGAGAAGGATGGGGCTGAGGTGGAAGAAGGCGCTGAGGAGAAGCAGTAGGGGCGGTAGGGGCGAAAGATCTTTCGCCCCGTGTGGGGTGCGGGAAAAACCCGTTTGGAAAGACACGACGACATCAGGATTTCACGAAAAACCGACCAAGAAGTGAGCACGACCATGGCCATTACCGCCGCTGATGTGAACAAGCTGCGCCAGATCACCGGCGCTGGCATGATGGATTGCAAGAAGGCCCTTACCGAGGCAAATGGCGACTTCGATGCCGCCATCGACCTGCTGCGCAAGCAAGGCCAGAAAGTGGCAGCCAAGCGCGCCGATCGCGACGCGACCGAAGGCCTGGTGATCGGAAAAGTGAGCGCCGACGGCAAGCACGGTGTGTTGATCTGCCTGAACTGCGAGACCGACTTCGTGGCCAAGAACGCCGACTTCGCGGCCGTGGCCGAGCGCATGGCCACCATCGCACTGGAAACCGGTGCCGCGAGCGTGGAACAGTTGAAGGCCGCCAAATACGATGGCGCCCTCACCATTGCCGACAAGGTGACGGAACAGACCGGCGTCATCGGCGAGAAGATCGACGTGAGCGTTTGCGAAACAGTGGATGCTGAATTCGTTTACGCCTACAACCACCCCGGCAACAAAGTGGTGAGCTTGGTCGGCCTCAACAAGGCAGGCTTCGAGAACGCCGCCAAGGATGTGGCCATGCAGATCGCAGCCATGGCACCCGTTGCCTTGAACAAGGACAGCGTGAGCGCCGACGTGATCGCAAAGGAATTGGAGATCGGCAAGGAACTCGCCATCCAGGAGGGCAAGCCGGCCGAGATGGCCGAGAAGATCGCCGCCGGTCGCCTCAACAAGTTCTTCAAGGAAAGCACCCTGCTCGCTCAGGAATTCATCAAGGACAACAAGCTCAACGTGGAGCAGTACCTGAAGAGCCAGGACAAGGACCTGACGGCAACCGGCTTCAAGCGCCACTCACTGATGCAGTGATGCTGTTGATGACCAAATGGATAGAGGGAGGCTGAGGCCTCCCTCTTTTTTTGACTTTTGCCGCGCACAACGATGACCAAGACCACCACCCCCGGAACCTACAAACGCATACTCCTCAAGCTCTCCGGCGAAAGCCTCATGGGCACACAGGACTACGGTATCGACAGCGTGCGCGTGAACCAATACGCGGACGAGATCATCGCCGTGGCGAAGAGCGGGATCCAGGTAGCTGTGGTGATCGGTGGCGGGAACATATACCGTGGCATGCAGGCCGCAGGCAATGGCATCGACCGCGTGCAGGGCGATCACATGGGCATGCTCGCCACCATGATCAACAGCCTTGCGCTACAGAGCGCATTGGAGGCTAAGGGCTACAAGACCCGATTGATGAGCGCCATCAAGATGGAGCAGGTGGCGGAGCCGTTCATCCGGCGCAGGGCGGTGCGCCACTTGGAGAAAGGCCGCATTGTGATCTTCGGTGCCGGCACCGGCAACCCGTACTTCACAACCGACACGGCCGCGAGCCTGCGTGCCATCGAGATCGAGGCCGATGTGATCCTGAAAGGCACCCGGGTGGACGGCATCTACAGCGCCGACCCTGAGAAAGACAAGACAGCGACCAAGTACGACCGGATCAGCTTCACGGAGCTTTACGACAAGGGCCTCAACGTAATGGACATGACGGCCTTTACGCTCTGCAAGGAGAACAAGCTGCCCATCATCGTCTTCGACATGAACAAGCCCGGCAACTTGGGCCGTCTCGTAAAGGGCGAGCAGGTGGGTACGTTGGTCGAGTTCTGAGCAACGCAAGCGCGCAGCCCCGACTATTTTCGCCGACCGATCCAACGACCATGACCGATACACGCGCCATCATCAGCCAGGCCGACGACCAAATGCGCAAAGCCGTTGCGCACCTCGAACAGGAACTCACGAAGGTCAGGGCAGGTGCAGCCACCCCGAGCATGCTCGATAGCGTGAAGGTGGACTACTACGGCAGCATGATGCCCCTGAGCCAAGTGGCCACGGTGAACAGCGGCGATGCGCGCACGCTCTTCGTCAAGCCGTGGGAGAAGAAGATGATCGAGCCGATCGAGAAGGCCATCATTGCGGCCAACCTCGGGTTCAATCCCAGCAACAATGGCGAGAGCGTGATCATCAATGTGCCCATGCTCACCGAGGAGCGCCGCAAGACGTTGGTGAAGACAGCGCATGCCGAGGGCGAGCATGCGCGCGTGAGCATCCGTGGCTTCCGTCAGAAGGCCATGGAGGCGATCAAGGCCGGCAAGAAGGACGGATTGCCTGAGGACACCGCCAAGGATGCTGAAGAGCAGGTCGAGAAGATCACCGGGGTCAGCAACAAGAAGGTGGATGAGCACATCGCCGCGAAGGAGAAGGACATCATGAAGGTCTAGCGCTTCGCGCTACGCCCACACGGGGCTTCCTTCACTGCAATTCCTGCACATTTCCATGTTGCTACGGCTCTGGAGCAAGGCTCCACGGAAGCTGCGGTAGGCATCGCCGTTCCATACTTCGGCGAAGGTCTGCTTGCTCAAGTCGCCGAGCACGTGGTGCGCGTCCTTGTCGAAGCAGCAAGGCACTACACGGCCGTCCCAAGTGACCACACAACTGTGCCACATCTTCCAGCAGTGATCGTGGAGGGCGTTTTTCAATTGCCAAGTCCCATCAGCTGCGCGCCGGTAACGCGCGTACTTATCCTGCGCAGGTATCAGCGGATGGTTCTCGTGCGGGTCGTAGACCTGCGCGGTCTTCAACCACAGATCATCCACACCGATGCGCTTGGCCAATGCGCGTGCTTCCGGTATCTGGTGCTCGTTCGGCTTCACCACAAGGAACTGGAACACCACGTGCGGTGTGCGGCTCTTCAACAACCGTTTCCACTTCACGATGCGTTCAGCTCCTTCGATCACCTTGCTCAGTGTGCCTTCCTTGCGATACGCCACATAGGTCTCCTGATCGGTACCGTCCAGTGAGATGATGAGGCGCGACAAACCACTGCGCACCGTTCGTTCGGCCACCTCCTCGGTGATGAAATGTGCATTCGTGCTCGTGGCCGTGTAGATGCCCCGCGAGCTGGCATGTTGCACCATGTCGAGGAACGACGGATTGATGTAAGGTTCACCTTGGAAGTAGAACGTTAGGCTCAACAGGTCGTTCGCCAGTTCGTCGATCACGCGGGTGAAAAGCGGTTGTTTCAGGTTGCCCGTGGGCCGCGTGAAAGAGCGCAGCCCGCTGGGGCATTCAGGGCAGCGCAGGTTGCACGCCGTTGTGGGCTCTATGCTGATGTTGATCGGCAGGCCTTTGATGATCGGTTCCTTGGTGCGCTTGGCGCGCTGGTAACTGCTCCAGATGCGCCACGCATTGGCCGCCCGATCGGAGGACAGCCTCCGCGTCCATTCGCGCGCATCGCTGAGGGGTGCCAAAAGCATGTGCTGAGTGGTTGTGCCGGGAGGGCAAGTTAGCCGCCGTGATCGCGCTGGTCGGGCAGTTACTTTCTTCGGGCCGCCGCCGTCATACGGTTGTTCCCCATGCTCCCCTCGCTGCGTTCGACGTTCCTGCTCTCGTTCGGCTGCCTATCACTGGTTGCCGCAGCGCAGCGCGTTGCGACAGGTCAAGTGGTGGATGCGCGCACTGCGGAGCCGTTGCCCTTCGTGCATGTTGTCTTGTCCGGTGCCGATCAAGGCACCTTGGCCGATGCCGATGGTCGCTTCCAACTTCCGGTGTCCGCATTCCCCGCGCGATTGGTCTTCACATGCGTGGGCTACACCGCCGGTGAGGCGCAGGTGGAGGATGCTTTGCCGGTGATGGTCCGGTTGGAAGAGAAGAGCCGCGAACTGCGCGAAGCGGTCGTACGGCCGGGAGTGAACCCCGCGCACCGCATCATCGAAGCGGTTTTTGACAACCGCAAGCGCAACGATGGCTTGAACGCGGGCAGCTTCCGTTACAAGAGCTACGCGAAGACCGTCTTTACGATCGAGGCCGATAGCACCATGATCGGCGACAGTGCCCGTGTGGCCGCGCTTGATACGAACCAGCGGGAGATCCTGGACTTCACGGCGCAGCAGCACTTGCTGCTCATTGAAAGCGCCACGGAACGCAGTTGTCGTCCACCGAACAAGGATCACGAAGAAGTGCTGGCGATGCGCGTAAGCGGATTCGAGGATCCCGGGCTGATCGCTCTTGCCGCCTCCACGCGGACCTTCAGCATGTACGAGCCGTTGATCCCACTGGGCGAGAAGAGCTACATGAGCCCGATCGGTGCAGGTACCACGCGCAGCTATCTCTTCGTGCTGGAGGATACATTGTACCAAGGCGCCGACACTGTTTTCGTCATCAGCTATCGCCCGCGGACAGGAAAGAACTTCGATGGGCTGGCCGGCACCCTTTGGGTGAACAGTGATGGCTACGCTCTGCAGAATGTTGTCGCAGGGCCGGTCAAGCGCGGCGAGGGGCAGGGGATCAAGGTGCAGCAGGTACACCGTAAGGTGAACGGCACATGGTTCCCCGTGCAGTTGAACACGACGTTCTTCTTTGATGGCCTCAGCGTGAACGGCTTCCAGCCGTTGGGCATCGGACGGGTCCAATTGCGCGATATCGAAACCGGGATCGAACTGTCGCGGAAGGACGTACGCGGCGCGGAACTGGAAGTGGGCCCCATGGCGCTCAAGCGCGATGAGGAATACTGGCGGGCGCTCCGCACCGATACCCTCGATGCCAAGGACCTGAAGACCTATCACGTCATCGACAGCCTCAGCAAAGCGGAGAACCTTGGCAAAACGCTGAAGGGCCTCGATGCCTTTCTGACCGGGCGGATCCCTTGGGGTTTCGTGGACATTGACCTCCGGCGCTTGGTCTCCGCAAATGCTTACGAGGACATCCGTCTCGGGATCGGGCTCAGCACGAACGACCGCATATCGCGCGTGGCCAAGCTCGGCGGTTGGTTCGGCTATGGCTTCGGGGATAAGGGTTGGAAATACGGTGCTGACCTGCGCGTGAAACCGATCCCCGCGCGCTCTTTCGAACTGCGCGGATACTACGCGAACGATCTGGTCGAGAGCGCTGGTGTCGCGTTCCAAGGCCCACGTTCATTGCTATTGAGCGACGATATACGACTGCTTTACATGGATCGTATGGACCGGGTTGAGCGCATCGGTGGGGAGGTCCAATTCAGGATCGGTGGCGCCGTGCGGGTATGGGTCGGGAGTGCGAGCGAACTGCGGATCAACGACCTCGGATACCGTTACGTGCAGCCATTGGCCGAGAACGTTCAGCAGCTCATCGGCGACTTCCGCAGTGGCGAAGTGAGCATGGATGTGCGCTACGCTTTCCGCGAACAGGTTGCGCAGTTACCCGATCGCCAAGTGAACCTTGGAACGAAATGGCCTGTGCTGCATGTTTCAGCTGCGACAGGGATAGAAGGGCTTTGGGGCGGTGAGCAGGAATGGTGGCGTGCGAGCGTTATGACGGAGAAGTCCTTCCGCACGCGACGACTGGGAACACCAAGCCTGCGGATAATGGTGGGCATAGCCGACGCCGAAGCGCCATACCCCTTCCTCTTCAACATACGTGGCACGCGTGGCAAGGAGTTCTGGGTGAACACGCCCTATGCGTTCGAGACCATGGCCCCGGGCGAGTTCTTGGCCGACCGTTTTGTTGCGGTGCACTATCGCCACAGCTTTGGCAAGTTGCTCCTGAAAACGAAGAAGTGGCAGCCGATCCCCGGCATCGTTAGCAGTGCTGGCGTAGGAGCATTGGATCACCCAGAAGGGCACCGCGGCTACGCCTTCCGTAGCATGGAAAAAGGCTTTTTCGAAAGCGGTGTGGAGATTCTCTTCAAGAACCAATTGAGCGCGTTGGGCCTCGGCCTTTACTACCGCTATGGGGAATACGCCTTGCCGGACGCCACGGACAACCTCTACCTGAAATTGACCCTCGGCATCGGTATCTGAGGTTCCGGCCCCCAACCCCCTTTTCGTTTCCTTTGGCCGAAGGCCATGTCGATACGTCGGCAGGCCCCTGCCCTAAAAATGTGGACCTGGCTCGCCGGTAAGATCCTGCGCAACCGCATCACCGTCCTGGTGATCACCGGACTGCTCACCGTCTTCATGGGCTATGAAGCCACCAAGGTGAAAATGAGCTACCGGCACGGTGGCCTGCTGCCCAAAACGGACAGCATGTACGTGGCTTACCACCGCTTCACGGAGCAGTTCAGCGAGGATGGCAATGTGATGGTGCTCGGCACCAACGACCCGAAGTTCTACACGCCTGAGCGGTTCAAGGCATGGTGGGAATTGGGCAACGACCTGAAGAAGATCACCGGCGTTGATTCGGTCTTCAGCGAAGCCCACCTGTTCGACCTGGTGCGGGACGACTCGCTCGTCACCTTCAAGTTGCGACCGGTGGTGGTAACTCCTCCGGAGACGCAGGCGCAAATGGATTCGCTGAAACTGCGCATCCGGTCACTGCCTTTCTACGACCGGCTGCTATACAACGACAGCACAGGGGCCACTTTGATGATGCTCTTCCTCGATGCGGGCATGTTCAACAGCGATCGTCGCGGCGACATGATCGAGCGCATCGTTGCGCGCGGAGAGGAGTTCGCTGCGGGTGGTGCTGAGGTACACTACAGTGGGCTGCCGTACATGCGCCTGATGCTCACCGCGCTCGTGAAAGCGGAGATGCCGTTGTTCATGGGCTTGAGCTTGCTCGTTTGCGCGATCCTCCTGCTCGTTTTCTTCCGTAGCTGGCAAGTGATGTGGGTGTGTGTGCTGGTTGTCGCCATCAGCGTGGTGTGGAGCTTCGGTATTCTCGGCCTGCTCGACTACCGCATCACCTTGATCATGTCGGTGATCTCCCCGTTGGTGATCGTTACCGGCGTACCCAATTGTGTGTTCCTCATCAACAGCTACCAGTTGGAGTACGTGAAGCACGGCAACCAGATGAAGGCGCTGCAGCGCGTGATCACGCGCGTGGGTGCAGCGGCGTTCATGACCAACGCCACCACCGCCGTTGGCTTCGCCACGTTCATGGTAACGTACAGCGATTCCTTGCGCGAGTTCGGTTTGGTGGCCACGGCGGGCATCATGGTGCTCTGGGCCTTGAGCATGGTGCTGATCCCCATCCTGTTCAGCTTCATGATGCCGCCGACCACGAAGCACTTGCGCCACTTGAACCGCAAGTGGATGGACGTGGTCGTGGACCGTATCGTTCGCATCAGCCACAGGCATCGCCCGCTGGTCTACGCCGTAACAGTGCTTGTGTGCGTGGTTGCCTTGCTGGGCATGACGAAGCTGAAGGACGAGAGCAGGGTGGTGGATGACCTGCCCGATGACAACCCGGTGCTGGTGCACATGAAATGGTTCGAGACCAACTACCACGGGGTGATCCCCTTGGAAGTGCTCATCGACTCCAAGAAGAAGGGGGGCGCATTGACGGACGCAACGCTGAAACGCATCGATAGGCTGTGCGACACGCTTGCGACCTACCCCGAGTTCAGTCGGCCCATCAGTATCGTTGATGCCGTGAAGTTCACCAAGCAGGCGTTCTACGGCGGCGACCCGGAGAAGTACGCGTTGCTGACCGGTCCGGAAAAAGCTTTCATAGCTCCCTACCTGCAGGGCGCAGGGGAGAAGAGGAGCATGGGCAAGGCCTTCCTCGATACAACACGACAGGTCACGCGGCTTACCGTGCAAATGGCCGATATCGGCACCATCAAGATGGACACTTTGATGGCGCACCTACGGCCACAAGTGGACAGCATCTTCGATCCCGCCAAATACGATGTGCGCTTCACCGGTAACAGTGTCGTGTTCCTGCAAGGCAACAGCTACCTCATCCACAACCTTATCACCAGCTTGTTCTGGGCCATCGTGCTCATTGTGGGTTTGATGGCGGTTCTTTTCGGGTCTCTCCGCATCCTCATCGTTTCGTTGATCCCCAACTTGGTGCCGTTGGTCGTCACCGCCGGGCTCATGGGTTTCTTCCACATACCGATCAAGCCCAGCACCATACTGGTCTTCGGGATCGCTTTGGGTATCGCGGTGGACAATGCGATCCATTTCCTGGCCCGGTACCGGCTGGAGTTGAAGCTCACCAACAACGACATCAAGCGCGCGGTGGATCTCGCTACGCGAGAGGTGAGCGTGGGCATCATCTATACCAGCGCAGTGCTCTTCTTCGGCTTCATCATTTTCGCCTTCAGCGAGTTCGGCGGCATTCAAGCGTTGGGCATTCTCACCAGTATTACGCTATTGGTGGCGATGTTCACGAACCTCTTGGTCCTCCCTGCGCTGTTGCTCAGCTTCAACCGCAACCTCATCACCAAGGCTTTCCAGGAACCGCTGCTGGTGATCTTGGATGAGGACGACGACATCGATCTTGACGAACTGAAACTGGAGGGATCAAGCACGCCAGCAAAACCAGAATGAAAGGCATCATCCTCGCCGGTGGCTCAGGCACCAGGCTTCATCCGCTCACGCTCGCGGTCAGCAAACAGCTGATGCCCGTTTACGACAAGCCGATGATCTACTACCCCCTGAGCACGCTCATGGCAGCGGGTATCCGTGAGGTGCTCATCATCAGCACGCCGCACGACTTGCCGCACTTCCGCAAGCTCTTGGGCACCGGCGAAAGTCTGGGCTGTTCGTTCACCTACGCTGAACAGCAAGTACCCAATGGGCTGGCACAAGCCTTCGTCATCGGGCGCGAATTCGTTGGCGGCGATAGTGTAGCGCTGATCCTGGGCGACAACATCTTCCACGGGAGCGGTTTGGGTACGCGGCTGATGGAACATGGAACGGTGAAGGGAGGCCTTGTCTTCGCCTACCGCGTGAGCGATCCGGAACGCTACGGCGTGGTCGAGTTCGATGCGCGCTTCAACGCGCTCAGCATTGAGGAGAAGCCGGCAGAACCGAAGAGCAATTATGCGGTACCCGGCTTGTACTTCTACGACAACAGTGTTCTGGACATTGCGCGCGATCTGAAACCCAGTGCTCGCGGCGAATACGAGATCACCGACGTGAACAAGGAATACCTGCGGCGCGGAACGCTGAAGGTGAACGTGCTGGACCGGGGCACGGCTTGGCTCGACACGGGCACGTTCACCAGTTTGATGCAAGCGGGCCAATACGTGCAGGTGATCGAGGAACGGCAAGGTCGCCGCATCGGTTGCATCGAAGAGGTGGCCTTCCGTCGCAACTTCATCGATGCGGGGCAGCTCCGGAAGTTGGCCGAGCCGTTGCGCAAGAGCGGTTACGGAGAGTACCTGTTGCAAGTGGCGAACGGTAACGTGTGATGACCGATCATCGTGCGCTCATCGAAGCGCGCATCGCGGAATGGTGCGCGGCGCTGCCCAACGATGGGTTGCATGCACCCATGGCTTACCTCATGCGTCTGCCCGCAAAACGGGTGCGTCCGGCAATGGTGCTCATGGGCTGTGAACTGTTCGGTGGCAATGCGCTCGATGCGCTCGATGAAGCGGTGGGCATAGAGCTCTTCCACAACTTCACCCTGATGCACGACGACATCATGGACGCCGCACCATTGCGCCGTGGCCAGCCAACGGTACACGCGAAATGGAACGTGAACACCGGTATCCTCAGTGGCGACGGCATGCTTGTGAAGGCTTATCAACTCATGGCCGAACGGAGCGATGTGCTGGACCTGTTCGGCCGCTATGCACTCGCTGTTTGCCAAGGCCAGCAGAGCGATATGGAGTTTGAGCACCGTGAGGATGTAACCGTCGCCGAGTACATGGAGATGATCCGTCTGAAGACCGCGGCTTTGCTCTCCTGTGCGCTTCAGGTGGGTGCTGCCGTAGCTGGCGCGTCGGCCGCCGATCGCGATCGCATCGGTTCGTTCGGTGAGCATCTCGGGCTTGCCTTCCAATTGCGCGATGACCTGCTCGACGCCTTCGGTGATCCTCTTGTAACCGGCAAGCAACAGGGTGGCGACCTGCGCGCCGGGAAGAAGACCTACCTGTTGATCCGTGGGCTGGAACGCGCTGCTGAAGGGCGCTGGGGACTGCTGCGACAAGAGTTATCGAAACCGGCCGACCAACGCGACGTGTCGAAAATGCGTGATGCGATCGAGCAATTGGGCGTACGCGCCGAAGCTGAAGCCGAAGTGGCCAAGCATGATCGCGCCGCGGCAGAGGCATTGGAGGCGATAGCAGTGGATGGCGTTCGCAACAAGCCGTTGAGGGACTTGGCCGCGCTGTTGCTCGATCGCCTTCACTGATCGATGCCCGCGAACGGGCGACTAGGACTTTAGCAGATCGTCAAGCGCAGCGGCAACCTCGTTGTGCTCGAAAACAAAACCGCTCCGCTCCAAGCGTTCACGAGCAACACGACTTCCCTCGGTCAGCAACGCGCTCATTTCGCCCAAGGCCAGACGAAGTGCGAAGGCCGGAACGGCGATCGGGAACAGCGGGCGATGCACCGCTTTCGCGATCGCGCGCATGAACGCGCGATGCTGTGGTTGCTCACTGGCGCAAGCATTGTATGCGCCGGTCATGACTGTATCACTCATGGCGTGGATGTACAGCCTCACGAGATCCTCGATGTGGACCCACGGCATCCATTGGTTTCCGGATCCGAGTGGCGCCAAGATGAACCACTTCGCCAGGGGTACAAAACGCGGCAACGCACCGCCCTCGCGTGCGAGTACCATGGGCGTTCGCAACTTCACCACGCGCGTGATCGTCTGCCATTCATCCACGGCATCTTCCCAAGCACGCGTCAATCGCCCTATCGTATCGTTCGCGTTCGGATCGCTTTCGTTGAAGAACCTGTCCGTTGTCATCGCACCGTAGTAACCAACGCCGCTGGCGCTCACGAAGCTCTTCGGTCGCACACCGGTTTCGCGCACTGCGCGCAAAAGCAACCGCGCCGACTCGGTGCGACTATCGCGGCACAGCTTCAACCGCTCGGGGCTCCAGCGCTTGCCCACGATGTTCTCACCGGCGAGGTGCACAATGTGCTCCACGCCGACGAGTGCCGACTTGTCGAGCGTGCCGCGCTGCACATCCCACGCAAAGGCGTGCACACCGTTGCGGTCGCGCGGCCTCCGGCTGAGATGACGCACCGTATGCCCTTGTGCCAGCAGTGCCTTGGTGAGCGCGGTCCCGATCAGGCCACTACCGCCGGTGATGAGGATGGTAGGCATGCTGCAAATGAGACCATGCTTTGCTCACCGACAAGATCTGTTCACATTCCTTTCGCGAAGCACTGGTTACCGTGATCGCTCCAACGCCAACAGGTCTTCCGCAATGAAGCCCTCTTTCTTGCCGTATAGAGCGGCGTCGTCCGCCAAGTACATCAGTTCGCCGCTACCCGCGTTGAACACGCGCTTGAAGCAATGACGGGTCTTGTACTCGCCGGTCATCACCACATCGCTGATGCACACTTCCTTGTTCTGGGCGTCCACAGCCGCCACCGCTTGGCTTCGGGCCACCAATTGCACCGTGCCTTTCGCATAGCTCGTCTTCGCTGCAGCAACGTCGGGGATGCTCTTGTCCATGTGCTCCTTGGCCAGCCACAACTCATGGTTGTCGCGCACCAGGCGGTTGCGCGAGGCGTAGAACCGATCGGCCGTGCTCTTGTCGATGAATTTCCCGGCCTCCACCTGCTTCAGGTAATCCTGAATGTTCTTCACATACACGTTCAGCAGCTGGCTTGTGTTATCCGCTGCCATGCCGTTCGGATCGATCATGATGAAGGCCAGTTCTTGGGCCACCGGGATGTTCGTGAACGCGTTCTCCTGGGTCTTGAGCGCTTCACCCTTCTTCTGCTTCCAGCCTTGCACCAGCGTTAGGAAGAACGCGCCGAACTTGTCGGGGTCGACTTTCCACGTCTTCAGCAGATAGGTCTTGAGCGGGTCCATGGGCTGCAGTGCCATGTCGTTCACGGTCATCACATCGTAGCCCCCGGTGAATTTCCAGTGCGCTTTCATGGCATCCATGATCGCACGGTTGTAAGGTGAATCGCCGGCATCGAGCACCAGCACGGTGCTGCTGGTCTTGGCCGTGGCAATGGCCTTCTTGTCGAAGCTGCCGTATTGGGCGGTTGCCGCGAAGGCGATGAGGATGGAACCCGAAAGCAGGATCGTGCGCATGGTCTACTGTTGGCTTGTGTGTGCCTCCGGCCAAACATAGTGCCATCGGCTGCCGACCTTCGTCCCACTTTTCCACATGGCGAACGACGAGGTGTCAAGAACCGGCGAGGGTCTTCGGAAGCGCTTGGACGAAGCCGAAGTGCTTTACGAAACCGTGGCGCAGTTGCGCAAGGACCTCGGCGAAGTGGACATCAGCGCCCCACCGGTCGGCGATGGTGCGTTCGAGCTCTTGCGCACCAGCGTAAAGGCCCTTTTGGATGACTGGCAGCGCGCGGGTTCAACCCAGCTTTCCCGGGCCATCAATCGGGTTGACCTGACGGAGCGGATGGTGGATCAAGCCATGACCCGCGGAGGCCTGCACGAACTGGCCGGGACCATGGTGCTGCGCTGCCTCCAAAAGGTGTTGATCCGGAAGCGGTTCGCAGGAACGGGGTAAAACACTCTTCTGTGCGTTCGGTTGTGCATTTCTCCGGGCCTCTGCGCCTCTGCGGCGAACAACCCCGCTTCTACCTTCGCACACCGAATGGACAAGTATTCCTACCTGAGCAACGTCGACAGTGCCTGGCTCGACGACCTGTACCAGCAATACCTGAACGATCCCGCCAGCGTTGAAACGGGCTGGGCGCGCTTCTTCGAAGGCTTCGATTTCGCCAAGTCGTTGGACGGCGACGGGACGCTGAGCGCATCGAAAGGCGGCACCGCCCCCGGCGGTAACGAACGCTTCCAGAAGGAGTTCAAGGTCATCGACCTCATCAACGCCTACCGACAGCGCGGCCACCTCTTCACCAAGACCAATCCCGTCCGTGATCGGCGCCCGTACAAGCCCACGCTCGACCTGGCCAACTTCGAGTTGTCCGATACGGACCTCGATACCGTATTCGCGGCAGGCAACGAGGTGGGGCTCGGACCGGCCCGCCTGCGCGACATTCTCGCGCTGCTGCAGCAGACCTACTGCGAGAGCGTCGGCATCGAATTCATGTACATCCGCTTCCCGGAGAAGCGTCGGTGGTTGCTCGATCGCATGGAGGGTTCGCGCAACCGGCCCGACTTCAGCATCGAGCAGAAGAAGGAGATCCTGGAGAAGTTGAACGAAGCCGTGGTCTTCGAGAAATTCCTCGGCAAGAAATTCATCGGTGCGAAGCGCTTCAGCATTGAAGGAGCGGAAGCGTTGATCCCGGCGTTGGATACCGTGATCGAGCACGGAGCGGAACTGGGCATCACCGAATACGTGATCGGTATGGCGCACCGCGGCCGCTTGAACGTGTTGGCCAACACCATGCGTAAGAGCTACGACCAGATCTTCAGTGAGTTCGAAGGCAAGGACTACGAGGATGCGTTGGTGGAGGGCGATGTGAAGTACCACATGGGCTACAGCAGCTTGGTGAAGACGAACACCGGAAAGGAGGTGCGCCTGACCCTCGCCCCGAACCCCAGCCACTTGGAAACCGTGGGCCCGGTGATGCAAGGCATTTCACGCGCCATCATCGAGCACGACGATCATTTCGCAAAGGGTATCACAGCACCCATCATCATCCATGGCGATGCCGCCGTGGCCGGCCAAGGCGTTGTGTACGAAGTGGTGCAGATGGCAGGATTGAAGGCCTACGAGGTCGGCGGTACGATCCACATCGTGGTGAACAACCAGGTCGGCTTCACCACCAACTACATCGACGCGCGCACCAGCACGTATTGCACCGACGTGGCCAAAACCACCCTCTGCCCCGTCTTTCATGTGAACGGCGACGATGCGGAAGCAGTGGCCTACACGGTGAAGCTGGCGATGGACTACCGGCAAGCCTTTCAGCACGATGTTTGGGTGGACATCCTGTGCTACCGGAAGCACGGCCACAACGAGGGCGACGAACCGAAGTTCACGCAGCCCGTCCTGTACAAGGCCATTGCCGCGCACAAGGACCCGCGCGAGATCTACACGCAGAAGCTGATCGACAGCGGTGTGGAAGGCGCCCGCGCGATGGCTGAGGAGATGGAACGCTCGTTCAGCGCGATGCTGGATGATCGCCTCAGCGAAGCCAAGCAAGTGCGCGTGGGCAAGATCACCAACTTCATGGAGGAGCGCTGGAAGGGCTTTAAGCGCGCCGCAGCGAAGGACTTCCTCTCATCCCCGAAGACGGGAGTGAAGAAGGAAGTGTTGAAGATGATCGGTGAAAAGCTCACCGTGCTGCACCCCGATGGCAAGAAGTTCTTCAGCAAACTGGAGAAGATCCTCAACGACCGGAAGAAGATGATGGCCGACGAGGTGCTCGATTGGGGCATGGCCGAATTGCTCGCTTACGGATCGTTACTGGTGGACGGGCACCCCGTGCGTTTCACCGGTCAGGACGTGGAGCGCGGCACGTTCAGTCACCGCCATGCCGTTGTGAAAGTCGAGGACAGCGAGGAAGAGTTCATCCACCTGAAGCATATCCAGGAGGGACAGGCGCTGCTGCAGATCTACAACTCGCTGTTGAGCGAGTACGCGGTGATGGGCTTCGAATACGGCTACGCGCTCACGAACCCGGAAGCGCTCACCATCTGGGAAGCGCAGTTCGGCGATTTCGTCAACGGCGCACAGATCATACTGGACCAATACCTGTGCTGCGCGGAGGAGAAGTGGAACACGCAGAACGGCTTGGTGCTTTTGCTGCCGCACGGCTACGAAGGGCAAGGTGCCGAGCACAGCAGTGCGCGCATGGAGCGCTTCCTGCAGAGCTGCGCCGACGGCAACATGGTCTTGGTGAACTGTACCACGCCGGCCAACTTCTTCCATGCGTTGCGCCGCCAACTGGCTTGGGATTTCCGCAAGCCGCTGGTCGTCTTCACACCGAAGAGCCTGCTGCGCCACCCGAGGTGCGTGAGCGGTTTGAACGATCTGGCCGACGGCGGTTTCCAAGAGCTGATCGACGATGCCACGGCGGAGACCAAGAACGTGAAGACGGTGATCTTCACGCAAGGCAAGATCCACTACGACCTGGCCGAACACCGCGAGAAGAACGGGATCACGGACACTGCGCTCGTGCGTATCGAGCAGTTGCATCCGTTGCCCGTGGAGCAGATGCGCGCGGTGATCAAGAAGTACACGAAAGCCGAACGCTACCTGTGGGTGCAGGAAGAGCCGCAGAACATGGGTGCTTGGAGTTACATGGCCATGAACTTCACCGAGGTGAAGTTGGAAGGGATCAGCAGACCCGCGAGCGGCGCTCCTGCCACCGGCAGCAGCAAGCGCAGCGCGAACCAGCAGATCGCCATCATCGAGAAAGCGTTTGCGAAGTCCGCGACGAAAGCAAAGGCGAACGCCTGAGAACCGATAACCGACAACCGAGCCAATGGCCACAGTAGATATCAAGGTCCCCAGCCCCGGAGAGAGCATCAGCGAGGTGCGCATCGCGAAATGGCTCGTGAAGGATGGCGACGTGGTGAGCAAGGACCAAGTGCTCGCCGAGATCGACAGCGACAAAGCCACATTGGAGCTGAGTGCTGAGGCAGGTGGGCAGATCAAGATCCTCGCCGCTGCCGATCAAACGGTGAACGTTGGGGATGTTGTGGCGAAGCTGGATACGAGCGTTAAGGGAGAGCCCACGGCCGCAGGCCCCAAGCCTCAAGCCGCAGGCGTAGCAAAGCCCGAAGCTGCAGCCGCGCCCGCCAGCAAGCCTGAGGCCCGTGGCCCGCAGCCCGTGGCCTCAGCAACGCCGGTGGCCAAAGCCATGCTTGATGAGAAAGGTGTGAGCGCCGATAAAGTGAAAGGCAGCGGCCCCAACGGCCGCGTGACCAAAAGCGATGTGGCCGCATACGTGGCCGGCGGTGTGAAGGGCGATGCCGTGGCGCTGAACGGCTGGGGCGGCAACCGCGACCAGAACCGCCAGAAGATGACCACCCTGCGCAAGAAGGTGGCCGAGCGACTTGTCGCGGTGAAGAACCAGACCGCCATGCTCACCACCTTCAACGAGGTGGACATGAGCGCGGTGATGGCCCTGCGCGACAAGTACAAGGAAAAGTTCAAAGAGCAGCATGGCGTGGGCCTCGGCTTCATGAGCTTCTTCACCAAGGCGGTGACGGAAGCATTGCGTTTGTTCCCGCAGGTGAACGGACAGATCGATGGCGAGGAGATCATCCTGCACGACTACGCTGATATCGGCATCGCCGTGAGCTCGCCGAAAGGCCTCATGGTGCCCGTGCTGCGCAACGCCGAGAAGATGACGCTGGCGGAGATCGAAGGCAAGATCAAGGAACTGGCGGTGAAAGCGCGCGATGGCAAACTCTCGTTGGACGAGATGACCGG
>JBDTSG010000017.1:0-11317 GCA_039931265.1 Flavobacteriales bacterium | reverse complement strand
GCTGTTCTTCTTGTCGAGCAGGTTCTTCCAAAGCTCCTCGACGTTCGCCGCGCCGGGGAAACGGCCGCTCATTCCGATGATGGCGATGTCGCCCTTCTTCGATCCGCCGGCCACGGCCTTCCGTGCTTTCGCCATTTCGGAAGGAGCGATCGCACTCGCGTCGCCTTCCAGGAAAGCAGCACACGCCCGGATAGTCGGGTGCTGGTAGAGCTTCACGATGGGCAACTTCAAGCCATGCCCTTCGAGTTGTGCGACGGCTTGAATGCTCAGCAACGAGTTGCCACCGAGGTCAAAGAAATTGTCGTCGATGCCTACGCGATCGATACCCAGGAGATCGGCCCACACGTTGGCAAGCGTTTTCTGAACGCTGGTTTTTGGCGCTACAAATGCGACGTCGAGTTCAGGTCGTTTCACATCAGGAGCAGGAAGCGCTTTGCGATCGATCTTGCCACTGGGTGTGCGTGGCAATTCCTTCACGGCCACGAAGGCGGAAGGCACCATGTAATCGGGGAGGAGGGAAGCGAGGTGCTTGCGCAGATCGTTCACGCTCACTTCGTTCTTGGCGACGTAGTAGCCGATGAGACGCTTCAGACCGGGACGGTCCTCGCGCACGTTGGCAACGGCTTGTTCAATGGAAGCATGTTTTTCCAACGCCACCTCCACTTCTCCGAGTTCGATGCGATAGCCGCGCACTTTCACCTGGCCGTCGATGCGGCCTTTGTAGTCGATCTCGCCGTTGGGCAATTCCGCAGCGCGGTCGCCGGTCTTGTACAAGCGGCCACCGGCCTCGAAAGGATCCGCGAGGAAACGTTCAGCAGTGAGGTCATCGCGACCGATGTAACCTGTCGCAACGCAAGCTCCACCGAGATAGAGCTCGCCTTCTTCACCCTTCTTCACCGGCTTCATCTGCTCATCGAGTACGAGCAGCTTCACGTTGTCGATTGCCTTGCCGATGTTCGGTAGAGCAGGCCAGCTTGAAGGATCGCCTTTCAACTCCAACTCGCTCACGACGTGGCCTTCCGTTGGTCCGTACTGGTTGCAGAAGCGCGTGCCGGGAAGTTGCTTGAACAAGTTCGCGACGGCGGGCGTGATCTTCAATTGCTCGCCGCTCGTGAAGACCTCCTTCAAGGAAGACGGCACTTCACCGGTGCGTTCCACGGCTTCGGCCAAGTACTGGAGTGCCACGAAGGGCACGATAACGCGGTTGATCTTTTCTGCGATGATCTTGCGCAGGAGTTGTGTGCTGTTCAGGCGGTCCTCATCGGTGATCAATACCAGCGTGCCGCCTTGCGCGAACGTGGTGAAGAGCTCCTGGAAGCTCACATCGAAGCTGATCGGCGCGAACTGCAAGGTGCGGTCGCCTTCCTTCAGCACCGAGGTGCGGAGTTGCCACTGGATCAGGTTCAGCAACGGTGCGTGGTGCATGATCACACCCTTGGGTCTTCCCGTACTACCGCTTGTAAAGAGCACATAGCAGGGGTCTTCCAGCTCTGCGGCATTTGCCGTCGCGATGGCTTTTCCATCCGTCAAGTCCAAGTCCTCGATCAGCAGGACCTTTGATGCGGTTCCCTCGAAAAGATGTGCATAGGTGCGGTTGGTGACGACCACCGGAGGGCGGGAATCTTCCAGCATCAGGCCGATGCGCTCCCTCGGATAGGCCGTGTCGAAGGGCACATAGCCGGCACCCGTTCTCAGAGCGGCCAAAACACTGACGATCAATTCGGGCGACCTGTCCAAGGCCACACCGACCAACAGCCCGGGTGCCGCACCATGTGTCGCAAGCAGTGCGGCCAGTCGGTTGCAGCGGTCGGTAAGCTCGGCGTACGAAAACCGGATACCGTCGGCTACCAGCGCCGGAGCGGAGGGCCGGGCCGACGCTGTGCGGCTGAAAAGGTCGAGTACGCTATAGGCCGATGGGTTGGTAGGCATTGGTTCACGCATGGATCCTGTAAAGTACCGATGGATCGTGCCGGTGGGGAATGGCCATCACGAGTGGTTCAAGTTCCGATCCGCTTGGTACAGTGGCGGTCAGCAACGAAATAAGGCTGCCAGAAGGTGCCTCTTCCCGACTTGTTCGAGGAATTATCCACCCTTGTCGCGGAACTATCTCTCCTTGTCGAATGGCATAAGGGTACCCTCGGGACCATTATTTCGTCGAACATGGGTAGCACGGACTTTGGGAAGAGGTGCGGTGCGGAGTCATTGTCGTTGCTTGTTCAGGTGCTTCGTGCGTACGCGTGCGCGAAGGGGCCGTCCCCGTACTTTGGCGCCCCCGAAAATGGAAAAGGCCCTCGTGCGCTCGTTGTTGTTCTTGGCCTTGTTCGGTAGCCTTTCCGCTGCGGCACAGACACTTGGACATGACCGCAGCGTGCAGGCCAGCGCCACTGTTCAAGTTGCCCCCCCGGCCATAACGCTCAATTGGCTGACCCACTCCAATGTTACGGGGTACACCATCAACCGCAAGCTGAAGGGCGGCACCAGTTGGGGTACCACTCTGGCCACCCTGCCTGCGGGGGCCACTAGTTGGACCGACAATACGGTGGCGGTGAACACCAGCTATGAATACCGGATCATCCGGACAACGAGCAACTTGGGTACCGGCTATGGCCAGGTGAACTCCGGGATCCAACTGGCCATGGTCGAGAACCGGGGCACGGTGGTGATGCTTGTCGACAACACCTTCACCACGAGCCTCGCAACCCAACTCACCCAGACCCAGAACGATCTGGAAAATGATGGCTGGAAGGTTCTCCGCCATGATGTGAGCCGGACCGTGCTGCCCAGTGCGATCAAACCGCTCATCGTAGCCGACTATAACGCCGACCCCACCAACGTGAAGGCCGTGTTGATCCTTGGCCATGTGCCCGTTCCGCGGAGCGGGAACCTTGCGCCCGATGGGCACGGGGATCACTTCGGAAGCTGGGTGGCTGATGTGTATTACGGCGATGTGAACGGGACCTGGACCGACAATGCGCTGATCACCCAGAGTTCCAGCTACCCCTTCAATTGGAACGTGGTCGGGGATGGCAAGTTCGACCAGACCACGATACCGAGCACCGTGGAACTTGCGGTAGGCCGGGTGGATATGGCCGAATTGTACGCTTTCACCCAGAGTGAAACGGTGCTGCTCGGGAACTATCTGAACAAGTTGCACGAATGGAAGGTGAAACAGTTCACCGCTCAGGTGAGGGCATTGGTGGACGACAACTTCATCGGCTATAGCGACGCTTACAGCCAGAACGCATGGCGTGGGTTCGGCCCTTTGGTTGGGCCGAACAACGTGGTGGCGGCTGACTACTTCACGAGCATGAGCAGCGGTAGTTACCTATGGAGCTACGGTTGCGGTGGTGGTTGGTGGAGTGGCGCCAACGGGATCGGTGCTACCGGAGATTTCGCCACAAGCAACCTGCAGAGCGTTTTCACGATGCTCTTCGGTAGCTACTTCGGCGATTGGGATGTCGGGGACAACTTCATGAAGGCCTCATTGGCGAGCGGAAGAACGCTTACCAACGTTTGGGCCGGTTATCCGAACTGGTTCTTCCACCACATGGGCATGGGAGAGACCATCGGCTATTCAACCGTGCTCACCCAGAACAATGGCAATGGGCACTACGAGGTGGCGGGCTTCAACGCGGGACGTATCCACGTGAGCCTGCTCGGCGATCCAACGTTGCGGCAGGCCATGGTTGCGCCGCCTACAAATGTGAACGCCGTGCAAGCCGGTGCCACTGCCAGCACCGTTACGTGGAACGCCAGTGCCGAACCCGTGGCGGGCTATCATGTTTACCGTTGGAACGCAGGCACCCAAGCATGGGTGCGCCGCACCACCAGCGCCGTTGCCGGTCTCACCTATACCGATGATGTGACCGGGCTGACGGGCCTGGTCAAGTACATGGTGCGCGCATTGAAGCTGGAGACCGGATTCAGTGGTTCCTATTGGAACCTGAGCCTTGGGTCCCGTGGCCAATTCACCATGAGCGGGGTCGTAACGGATTGCAACGGCGTGATCAACGGTCCGGCCATGCCCGGCACCGCATGCAACGATGGCAACGCGAACACGCAGAACGATACTTGGAGCGCGGGCTGCGTGTGCGCCGGTTCGGTGGTGGATTGCTTGGGCGTGCTGGGCGGTACCGCACTGCCCGGTATGGCGTGTAACGATCTGAATGCGCTTACGGGTAACGACACATGGACCGCCAACTGCCTTTGCGTTGGCCAGTTGCTCGATTGCAACGGTGTGCCCGGTGGAACGGCCCAACCCGGTAGCGCATGCAACGATGGGAATTTTGCCACAGGGAACGATACTTGGAGCGCTGGTTGTGTATGCATCGGGCTGCCCTACGACTGTGCGGGTGTGGCCGGTGGCAGCGCGCAGCCCGCTACGGCCTGCAACGATGGGAACGCGAACACGCAGAACGATACTTGGAGCACGGGTTGCCAGTGCGTCGGGGTTGCGGTTGATTGCAACGGAGTGCCCGGAGGGCCTGCCGTACCATGGACACCGTGCGACGATGGCAACGCGAACACCGGATCCGACACCTGGACCGCGAGCTGCCAATGTGTGGGCTTCATTCTCGATTGCAACGGAGTGCCCGGTGGAAGCGCGTCACCCGGAACACCGTGCAATGACGGCAATACGAACACTGCAAATGACACATGGAACGCGACTTGCCAGTGCGTTGGTCAGGTGATCGACTGCTTGGGCGTTGCCGGGGGTCTAGCGCTGCCCGGCACCGCTTGCAGCGATGGCAACCCGAACACTTTCGCAGACCAATGGACGGCCGGTTGTGTTTGCCTTGGGCAATCGCTGGACTGCAATGGTGTGCTCGGCGGCCCCGCCATGCCCGGGACGGCGTGCGACGATGGTGATCCGGATACCGGGAGCGATCAGTACAACTTGGCCTGTCAGTGTGAGGGCCTGCCGTTCGATTGCCTCGGGGTGCCCGGCGGCAGCGCCCAGCCGGGACAAGCATGCGATGATGGCAATGCTCTGACCGGTAACGACACATGGAGCGTGGGGTGTGCCTGCGTCGGTATCGGTGTGGATTGCACTGGTGTGTCCGGCGGGGCGGCTCTTCCCGGCACCTCTTGCAACGATGGCAATTCCGGCACCGGCAACGATACTTGGGACATTGGCTGCCTATGCTCCGGTCTGGTGATCGATTGTGCCGGGGTACCGGGGGGAAGTTCTACCTACGATGATTGCGGTGTTTGCAATGGCACCGATGCGTGCCTCAACGGCGCCAATACGACATGCACAACGGTGAGCGTATTCCCCGATGGCGATGTGGAGGAAGCGACGAACGGTAACATGTACGTGAGCCAAGGGCCGCTCGATTTGGTTTACGATAGCGACAGCACGCATTGGCGCGGTGATCAGACCGTTGGGCTGTGGTTCAATGGTGTCACTGTTCCGCAGGGTGCGATCGTGGTCGGGGCTTATGTGCAGTTCACGGCCAGCACAACGGAGAATCCGGGGGTGAGTGCCCTGCAGATACGCTGCGAGGCGAGCGACAACGCTGCGCAGATCGGGTTCGCACCCTTTGGGCTCAGCTCGAGGATCCCTACGGGTGCCATCACTTGGAACCCGGCCCCTTGGGATGTGGTGGACGAAAGGGCCCTCGACCAACGGACACCACAGCTGAGTTCCATTGTGCAGCAGGTGATCAACCGTCCGGGTTGGCAAAGTGGCAACGCCATGTTGGTCGGGATCACCGGAACCGGAGGTCGTAGCGCTTGGCAAAGCGGACAGGACATCACCAAGGCCGCTCAGTTGTGCATCAGTTGGTTCCCGGCCGGAACGGTCTTCGATTGTCTCGGTGTCCCGAACGGCCCGGATCTGCCCGGCGAGCAATGCGACGATGGGAATGCGGCCACCTTAGGGGACACCTACCAGGCCAACTGCCAGTGCTTGGGCTTCATCCCCGATTGCCTTGGGGTACCGGGTGGAACAGCGCAGCCCGGAACCGCATGCGATGATGGTGATCCGGACACGGGCAACGATCAGTGGAGCGCAGCCTGCGCATGTGCAGGGCAGATCATTGATTGCAACGGTGTGCCGGGTGGTGGCGCACTGCCCGGCTCCCCATGCGATGATGGTGATATCCTGACCGCCGGCGATACGTGGGATGCCGGATGTTCCTGCACCGGTGTTCCCGTGGATTGCAACGGTGTGCCCGGTGGAACGGAGTTGCCGGGGACCACCTGCGATGATGGTGATATGTTGACCGTGCAGGATGCGTGGGGCAGCGATTGCGCCTGTGCCGGGTTGGTGGTGGATTGCAATGGTGTTCCGGGTGGTGGTGCCGTTGTTGACCTGTGCGGAGTTTGTGGTGGCAGCAATGCATGTATGGACAGCACCGTTTGCTTCAACCTCGGCTCCACCGGCAATCCGGATGCTGAAGAGGCCACCAACGGTAACCTCTATGTGAACATCGGTCCGATCGATCTGGTGTACGACAGCGAACCGACCCATTGGCGAGGTAACCAATTGACCGGCTTGCGCTTCGAGAACGTGCAGATACCTCCGCAGGCGGTCATCATCGATGCGCACATACAGTTCACAGCGCGGAACGGCACGAACGCGGATCCCTGCTCGCTTTACGTTCAGGCGCAGGACGCCAACAACGCTGCGGACATCGGCTTCCTCCAGTTCGGCTTGAGCAGCCGCAACCGTACCAGTGCCGGGGTGGTTTGGCAACCGCCCCAGTGGCTTGCAACGAACGACAACGGTCCCGCACAACGTACTCCTGACTTGTCCCCCGTGGTGCAGGAGGTGGTGGACCGCGCGGGTTGGCAGAACGGCAATGCCATGCTTTTCCTGTTGAGCGGAACGGGTGGGCGTAGTGCCTTTTCCTGGGATCAGAACCCGGCGAAGGGTGCGGTTCTCTGTATCAGCTACGCCAACTACAACCCCGATTGTGAAGGCGTGCATTCAGGACCCGCGATGCCCGGTACCGGTTGCGATGATGGCTTGGGGAACACGGTGAGCGATACATGGGATGCAGCCTGCAATTGCATCGGTCTGCTGCTCGATTGCAACAATATTCCCGGTGGGGCCGCGCTGCCGGGAACCGTATGCGATGACAGTGATCCCCTCACCGGCGCCGACGTTTACGACATCGATTGCACGTGCGCTGGCTTGTTCATCGATTGCGCCGGGGTGCCCGGAGGTTTTGAGTTCCCCGGATCACCTTGCGACGACAACGACTTCTCCACCGGTGATGATGCATGGGACAGTGGTTGCAACTGTGTAGGGCTGGTCATCGATTGTGATGGTGTTCCGGGTGGCAACGTTTGGGCAGGCGCACCGTGCGATGACGGCGATCAAGGCACCGGTAACGACACCTATGATCCCGGTTGTGCATGTATCGGCCTGCTGATCGACTGTGAAGGTGTGCCGGGTGGGTCGGCGCTTACAGGTACCATATGTGATGATGGCGACTTCAATACCGGCGATGATGCGTGGTCCTCATCGTGCGTTTGCGTCGGCTTACCGCTGGACTGCATGGGCACTCCCGGTGGATCCGCGCTGCCTGGCACCGCCTGCAACGATGGTAACCAGAACACCGGCAATGACGAATGGCAGAACAACTGCAACTGCATCGGGCAATTGATCGACTGTGTCGGTAATCCTGGAGGAACCCAGTTGCCGGGCACTGCCTGCGACGATGGCGATAGCGATACGGGCAATGACGCTTGGACCGGTACCTGCCAGTGCATTGGGCTCCTGATCGACTGCAATGGTGTTCCCGGTGGCTCCGGGTTGCCCGGCACCGCGTGCGACGATCTTGATCCGTTGACCGGTCTGGATACATGGACGAGCGCGTGCTTCTGCCTTGGTGAGGCATACGATTGTGCCGGTGTTCCCGGTGGGCTTGCACTGCCCGGCACCGCGTGCGACGATGGCAACGCAGGTACTGGTAATGATCTCTGGAGTTCGAGCTGCGTATGCTCGGGTATTCCCTTCGACTGTAACGGTGACCTCGGTGGCACCGCAGTGATCGATGGATGTGGAACTTGCGCAGGGGGCAACACCGGCGTGACCCCGGATCCCGATGGCGATGGTGATGGTGATCTCGACTGTTCGGACAACTGCACCACACTCCCCAACAGTGATCAAGCGGATTTCGACCTGGATTCCATCGGCAACGTGTGTGACAACTGTCCATGGATCTTCAACCCTGGACAGGAGGATAGCGACGGCGATGGTATCGGCGATGCTTGTGCGGTCGGTATTCATGAAGTGAATGCCTTGCCATGGCTTACCCTGCACCCGAACCCGACGAACGGGCTGTTGCAATTGGTATGGCCGTCGAGGAATGCAAGTACCATCGTGCTTTACGACCTGCTGGGTGCAGAAGTCATGCGTTTGCATTTCAACCCTGTGATCGACATCGGCGGTCTTGCTCAGGGCACGTACCTGCTGGTGCTGCGCGATCCTGCAGGGCTCGACCTGGCCAAGGCACGCGTCGTACGTCATTGACTTTCTTTTTCGGTCGATCGGATTGCCCTTCCGGCCTGTGCCGGGCGGCAGCTTGTGTTTCTTCCATGCTCAGGGTCGCGCAAGGCGCTTGTAACCACGGCATGCCTCCCTGCGGTACAAAGGCCCGCTGAAGAAGTCGCGCACACGGCCCCATCTGCTCAACGGGGTCGAGGAATGCTCACCTCGGGCACGGCTTCAACGGCATTCGTCCAACCGAACATCTGCCGATGGAACGTAGGGTCATTTCACTTTTTGCCGCGCTGTCGATCACGGTTTCCGCGATCGCCCAAAGCGTGTCCGTCACCAACAGTGTCGAGGTGTACGCCACCGTGCAGGTGGCACCGCCGCGCATCACGCTGAATTGGGCGACGCACCCTAGCACCACAAGTATCACGGTTTACCGCAAGTTGCGCGGTGCCACCAGTTGGGGCAGCATCCTTGCTACCACTGCCGGAACCGCTACCTCTTACCAGGACAATGCAGTTGCGGTGGGCACGGCTTACGAATACAAAGTGGTACGGGCCGCAGCTGCCGGCACGGGCTATGGGTACCTCACCACAGGGATCGAAGCGCCGTCAGTCGACTTCATGGGAACGATAGTGTTGTTGGTGGACAACCAGCTCTCGGCCTCCCTGAACTTGGAACTGCAACAATTGGCGCTCGACCTCAAGGCTGATGGATGGAAGAGCATCCGTCACGATGTGAGCCGGACGGCGAGCGTTACCAGTGTGCGCCAATTGGTGATCACCGACTACAACGCCGACCCCACGAACGTGAAGGCCGTGTACATCGTGGGTCACGTGCCAGTGCCGTACAGCGGCAACATCAATCCGGATGGGCACTCGGAGCATCTTGGTGCATGGCCTTGCGATGGCTACTACGGCGAACTGAACGGCTCTTGGACCGATAACTCGGTCAACAATGGTGGCGCCCAGCGCGCAGCGAACATCAACCTGGTGGGTGATGGCAAATTCGACCAGAGCGACTTCCCGAGCACAGTGGAACTGCAAGTGGGGCGTGTGGACCTGTATGACATGCCGGCCTTCAGCGTAGGCGAGGTGCAGTTGATGAAGAACTACCTGAACCGCGCGCACAACTTCAAGATCAAGGGCTTCACGCCCACGGTGCGTGGTATCGTGTTCGACAACCTGCAATGGGTTGCGAACCCATTGGCGGGAAGCGGCTACAAGACCATCGCCGCCTGTGTTGCACCAGCGAACATCACTGATTGCTATCCCTACGGTCCTGCCTACACCACCTTCATCAACAACCAGAGCTACCTCTGGACATATAGCAGTGGCGGGGGCTTGCAGGCCACGGACAACGGGGTGCTAACCTTCAACGGTGCGAACAACATCGCCACCACGCAAGACTTCGCCGGGGGTACTGTCAACGGAGGGGTCTTCAACATGTCTTTCGGCAGCTACTTCGGCGATTGGGACAACCGGAACAATTTTCTGAAGGCGTACATAGCTGCTGGCAATGGCCTCAGCAGTGTATGGGCGGGCGCCCCAAACTGGTGGTTCCACTCAATGGGCCTCGGCGAGAACATCGGCACCAGCGTCCTCGCTTCCATGAACAACGGGGCCCTCTATACGCCCCAGAACGGAGGCTGGCAGGGCAACAATTTCAGCCGGGTTCACCTGGGTTTGATGGGGGATCCCGTGTTGCGCATGGTGATGGTTGCGCCGCCCACCAACCTTTCCGTTACCAACAGCGGGGGCAACGCCGCATTCTCGTGGAGCCCGGTTGCCGGGGTTGCCGGGTACTACCTGTACAAGTTCGACGCTGTGGGAATTCCGCAACGGATCGTGCCCACTCTGATCACCGGCAACAGCTACAACACGCCTTTGGTACCGTTCGTGGCCGGCGGTGAATACATGGTCCGCGCTGCGAAAGTCGAGACGACCACCAGCGGTTCGTATTGGAACCTGTCCCTCGGTTCCATCACCATCGCTTTGGGCGGCCCTCCGCCAACAGACTGCCTTGGCGTGGTCGGTGGACCGGCCTTGCCGGGCACCGCATGCAACGATGGTAATGCGAGCACGGGCAACGATTCTTGGAACGCAAGCTGTGTTTGTGCTGGGGTTCCGATCGATTGCCTTGGTATCGTGGGTGGCCCGGCCCAACCCGGCTCCCCTTGCGATGACGGTTTGTGGAATACCGGTCTCGACACGTACGGCGCGAACTGCGTTTGCACTGGTTTGCTGTACGACTGCACGGGAAATCCGGGTGGTCCACAATTGTCGGGTACGCCGTGTAACGACGGCAACGCGAACACGGTCAACGACACTTGGAGCCCCGTTTGCCAATGCGTCGGAACGCCGGCCACCGATACCGACGGCGACGGTATCCCGAATGCCAATGACAATTGCCCGAATACCCCGGGACAGATAGGAACCGCTTGCAACGACAACAATCCTTGCACGATAAACGATGCCTTGAATGCCACTTGCGTTTGCGCTGGTACCCCTGCGGCCGACACGGATGGCGATGGTGTGTGCAATGCGCAGGACAATTGCCCCACGGTACCAGGCCAGATCGGAAGCACATGCAATGACAACAATGCGTGCACGACCAATGATGTCTTGAACGCCAGTTGTCAGTGTGTTGGAACCTCTGTGCCCGACAGTGACGGGGATGGTATTTGCAATGCGCTTGACAACTGCCCCAACACGCCCGGCGTGATCGGCGGGGCCTGCAACGACGGGAATACCTGCACACTGAACGACGCGATCAATGCGAGTTGCAACTGTGTTGGCACGCCAAGCCCCGACAGCGATGGCGACGGCATCTGCAACGCGACCGACAACTGCCCGAACACGCCGGGTG
>JBDTSG010000016.1:0-34488 GCA_039931265.1 Flavobacteriales bacterium | reverse complement strand
ATTCCGCGTCGCTGGAGCAAACGATCCGCGTACTTACTGAACCCCGACCCAGCGTAATGCATTCACGTAAGGCGCGAGCAAGGAAAGCGTGAGCTTCCTCATGGCCGTGAAACAAATGATCGAGGATCCCAGCAAGATGGTCTTCGGCACCAAGGAGCCGGGGCAGGTGCTGTTGGGTTTATAGTACCGCAGGCGTCCCGCCTGTGACGTCGAGCATGGACGCGCTGGACCTCTTCTTCGACGAGACTGCCAACCTTGTTACCACGCAGCGGAACTTGCCGCATTGGCAACAAGAAGGTAAGGTCCACTTCGTGACTTGGCGTCAAGCAGATAGTCTACCGCAGGTAAAACTCGATGAGCTGAGGCATGACCGGGCTGCTTGGGTGGGGCGGTTCGGCGACAAAGAGGTCAAGGATCTTACATCCGTTCAGCGGCGGGAGTATTACCGGCTGTTCCATGAACGCGTTGAGGTATGGCTCGATGCTGGTTCCGGTTCTTGCGCGTTGAAGCTGGACGGTCCACGCCAGCTCGTGACCGATGCGCTGCGGTACTTCGATGGTACGCGGTACGCGCTGGGTTCCTTCGCCATTGCGGCGAATCATGTGCATGTGCTGGTGGTGCCTGTGGTTGGCGTTGGTTTGTCGGAGATCACGCACAGTTGGAAGTCGTTCACCGCAAAGGCGATCAACAAGGTCCTGGGCCGATCAGGAACGTTCTGGCAGGACGAGAGTTTCGATCACTTGGTACGCAATGAGGCCTCGCTGATACGGATCGAGAAGTATATCGTAGCACACACCCGGCTGGGCGCCAAGGTGGAGTACAGGCCGATGCTGTAGATCATCGTTGGTGCATAGCACAGGCAGGATGCCTGTGCGACTTCCGGCACGATCCTTGGCATCGTCGCGCACCTACTTTCATCCCATCATGAAGAAGATCCTCCTCGTTGCCTTGCTCGGTGTTGCGTTGCCGGGTTGCGCCCAATTCCCCAAAGTGCTGAAGGATGCCGCCGACAAGGTGGCTGGTGGTGGTAGCAGCGGCCTTACCAACGAGGATGTGATAGCAGGTTTGAAGGAAGCCTTGGGCAAAGGCGCGGAGTCATCTGTGCTTAAGGGCTCGGCGTTGGACGGCTTCTGGAAGAACGACCGCATCCGCATTCCCTTCCCGGCCGAAGCCGAGAAGATGAAGGGCACGCTCAACAGCATCGGCATGTCGGCACAAGTCACCAAGTTCGAGGAGACGCTGAACCGCGCGGCGGAGGAAGCCGCCAAGGAAGCCTTGGCCGTGTTGAAGGATGCCGTAACCGGCATGAGCGTTGGCGACGGCTTCGCGATCCTGAAGGGCGGCGACAATGCAGCCACCAAGTACCTGACCGACAAGACCACAGCCACCTTGACCCAACGCTTTAGGCCCATCGTTGAAAGTGCCACCAAGAAAGTGGCGCTCACCAGCTACTGGACACCATTGGCCAACGGCTACAACCAAGCCAGCATGTTCACCGGCGGCAAAGCCGTTAACCCGGACCTGGATGCCTACGTGACCGAAAGGGCCATCCAAGGCCTGTTCGTCCTCATCGCCGATGAGGAAGCGCGCATCCGCAAGGATCCCTTGGCGCGCACCACCGAATTGCTGCGGCGCGTGTTCGGGGGGTAGTGGTCCGGCGGCTCGCCGTCACTTACCTCACCTTCATCACTGCGATCGGCGGAACTTCTCCGCCAATGGAACGCAGTGTGTACAAGCCGGGTGCGAGCGCACGAGCATCCACCACTGCGGTTGAACCGGGGCGTATGCTTCCGGCAAGTACTTCGGCGCCCAAGCTGTTGCACAGCACATAGCCGGTGGCGATGGCGGAGCGGATGGCGATCACCTCGTTGAAGGGGTTGGGCCCAACGCTGAAGCCTTCCTGTTGCAGCGCGATCACGCCGGTGCACACTTCCACTTCAAAGGGGACTTCAACGGAATCGGTGCAGGAATATGTGCGCGAGACGTATTCCTTGAACCAGAGGTCCGTGCCGAGCACACCGTTCACATCGGCATCGCCACGCGTGTAGCTGTCGTTGCCGAAGGTGTAGAGCACCGGTTGGTTCACGGTAACGGTATCCGGCAGCCGTTCGAAGAGGAAGGTGTAGATGGAATCCTCCAATACGTCCGGGTGGATGTTGCCCAAGAGGTCGGGTTCGCCGGTGTAGATCGCTGCGGTGATGGTATCGCTACCGATGAGCGTTCCTCCCGTGCCTTCACCGGCATAGAGGCGCACGGCATAGTTGAGCGCGTGCTGGTTGGGGAAGAGCGCAACGAGGATGCTGTCCAACCGACCGGTGAACGCGGGTGTGAACGATTGGCTGATGACCGCCAGCGGCGGAACGGACGGGTAGATGAAATACGGATAGGCGCTCAAGCCGCAGCACCATTGATCGCGGAACGCCACCGTATCCAACTGCGCGGTGTAGCTGTAGCTGGCCGAGTGCGCCCCGATGCCCAAGGCGGCCGGGTCGAGCAGGCCTGTCGGTGCGCCATCGATGGTGAAGGTGCCACCGGCCGGAGAGGCAATGAGCGGGAACGGTGCCGTGTCGTCGCAGATGGGCACGTCGAGGTTGTCGATGCTGAGTTCGGGTGTTGTTACGATGAACGGCATGTCGGTGGTGTCCGTGCAGCCGAACGTCGTGTTCACGTACTGCACCAAGTGGTTGCCTTCGCCCAGGAGCATCGGTACGAATTCATCGGTCTGCACGCCGTTGATCCAGATGCTGCTGCCCACACCTTCCAGGTTGTCGCCGAACAGCGTTACCGGTTCGGCCATGCTGGCGCAATAGCTCGTGGCCAGGTTCAGCATGTAGTGGGCCGGTGGTTGGTACAGTTCGTAATAGCGCAGGCCCTGCTGGCACACTGGCAACGCATGCACCCAGGTGCGGAACACCGCATCGCCCCACATGCTCAGGTTGCTGCTTCCGCGGGTGTAATCGTAGTAGGCCCAGTTGGCGCCGAAGCCGGTCATCTGGTGGAAGTCGTGGCCCGCTGTCAGCAACAACGTGTACATGGAATCGGTGTACACCGGCACGTTGCCGCCGATGGCGAATGCGATCCACGCGGTGTCCGGTATCGCGTTGGTGGGTAGCAGGGCATCGTGCAAGAGCACGGTGTCCGGTGCAATACCGGCGTACAGTCGCAGACGGAAAGTGTTCGGCAGGCTGTCGTGCACGTAGAGATCCACTGCCGTGAAACGGCCATCGGCGGCGGCGCGCAACGTTTGCACCACGGTATCCACCAGCGAGCGGTTGTGCTGGTAGTTGCCGTATTGATCGAAGATGAACAGCGCCTGGTCGATGTGCGTGCTGCTGTCCTCCGGAAGCGCATCGGGGGTGTAGGTCACGTAGTATTCGCCGGGTGTGTTCGGCGCGTTCACGATGGTGTTGCCTGTTACCAGCGGACCTGCGAACACACCCGGACCGGGTGAAGCGCTGAGCCCCAACGAACCGCTGTTATGGCACTGCCGCGTTCCGAACGGATCGATGATCACGGGTGCAACGGTCCAGTGCAAATTGGTCTTCACGTTGTCCAACACGTAGCGCATCAGCTGGCCCTGGCCGGGTGTGAGCGTGTCGCCGAAGCAGGCCGAGTACGACATCACATTGGTGGGCATGGGCGTGTACGGATCGCCGTTGCCATCGGTGATCGTGCCGATGTAGGTGCAGGTCCATGGATCCACCAGGCCGGGTTGGCTCAGGTCGGGCTCGGCGGGTGTGTCGCAGATCAGGTCGCCCGCCGTGGTGCAGTTGGAGCCATCCACCAGTTCGGCACCGAAAACGGTATCGTGCGTGTGCATCAGGCCGAGGGCATGCCCCACTTCGTGCGCGATCACCGGCACGTTCCCTGTTCCCCGCAAGAAGACCAGATCGCCGAAGGCGAAGCCCGCCAAGCCGTTGGGCAGGAAGTTCACATACACCAGTGTCAGATATCCCGGCTCGTAATACGGATTCAGGTCCGCCGGGTCGAATTGCCACAGGTTGTACAGGCTTTCATCATCCACCACTTGCACGGGTCCGCACAGCACGAACTGGATGCCGGTGAGGTTGTGCGCGTACACGGCGTTCAAACCGTCGAGATCGCTTTGCACTACGCTCGGCGCGCTGGCATCGCCACCGGGGCCGGGCATGGAGGCAATGATCACCTTCACCTTCAGGTAGCGATCGCTGCCGCGCGCACCACCCGCAGCGCGGGCAGCGGCTGCCAAGGCAGGCGACAGGGTGGGCTCGCTGCCGCAGCGGAAGGGCTGTTGCACTTGTGCGTCGGCCAGAAGGCCGGAGAGGAACAACAGGGAAACGACGCTGGAACGGTGGAACAAGTTCATGGGCTTGTGGTAAGGCTGGCAGTTGACGTGACCCTCGACTTCGGCGTTGCCATGGTGGAACCAACTCTGGGCTTTACAGCACCCAAGGCACCAACCGCTTGGTGCGTTGCATGTAGGCCTCGTACGGTTGCCCCAGCGCGTTGCGCAGGGCGCGTTCCTCCACGCTTATGCGCCACATGAACATGCCCACCACGGGCAGCACGAGCACCAGCAACGAGAGCCAGTTGAAGAGCAGCAGGCCCAGCCCGATGAACGCCACGAACACACCGCTGTAGCTCGGGTGCCGCACGTAGCGGTAGGGGCCGTTATCCACCACGCGGTGGTCGGCGGCAATGGCCACGTTCACCGTGAAGAATTTGCCGAGGTGGATGATGGACCACCAGCGCAGCGCGGTGCCAAGGACGAACAGCAACAGGCCGGTCCAATACAGCGCATCGGAATACGCCACCCCGTATTCCGGTAGGGCATGCGTAACGCTGATGGCGCAGAAGATGGACAGGCCGATCACCCCCCACAGCGCGAGGAACGATCCGCGATCCTTCGACTCTGCGCTGCGCCCGGCCCGCTTGAACAACGCCAAGCCGATCTCCGAAACGCCCAGCAGCATAAAGCAATAGGAGGTGGGGATGAGGGGCATGGCGGTGGTGCAAGTGACTGCGAACGTAGCCAACCGGTCAGGGCCTCCGGAAGGGCAAGGGGAGGAGCGGAGTGCCGACCCGCGGATCAAGCAGGCGGCTACATTGGCAGTATGCGACCCCTCCTCCCGTTCCTACTGCTATGCGCCCCGGCTTTTGGCCAGAGCGATTGTACCCCCTTGGATACCACGGGCGTGGTGAATGTGAAGAACGCAACCGTTGCCGATCTGAGCGCACGGGCGAAGTCCTGGTTCGCCAGCACGTACACCAACAGCAAGGCCATGGTGCAGCGGCGGGACGATAGCACGCGGATCGTGGTGGGTACGGGCATGAGCGAGTACCCGGTGAAGAACGGCGGCTATGTGAGCTACACCGTGGAGATCACCTGCAAGTATGGCGGATACACCTACAAGGTGCACACGCTCAAGCACGACAACGCGGACGACGGCGATAAGGCAACAGCCAGCGCCAACGTGGTGCCGACCTACGGTTCCATCTATGACTGCCCGATGTGTTGTGAGCTGCACAAGACACTCGCAAAGGAGCAGCCCGCCTCGGTTGCCAAGAACGCCAAGCAGTGCGAGAAAGAGATACGCCCCAAGGTGGATGCGATCGTTGCGCAAGTGGTGGCGTCACTGACCGCGGGGATGGGGGCGAAGGCGCCGTGAGCGGAGGAGGCACAATGCGAAGAGCCGCGTGCGGGGTGACCTCAGTTCAATTCGCCAGGTCGAACACCACAGGTAGTCGCATTTTGGAAGGAACTGTGGAGCCATTCAGTTCGGCGGGGCGCCACTTGGGCATTCTGGCGATCGCACTTAATACAATCCCATCAAGGCCTTTTTGGCCGGGAACAGACTTGACTATGCGTGCATCCTGAAGGGAGCCATCGGCCTCAACGGTGAACTCAGCCCAAACCTTGCCACTTATGTTGTTCTTCAAGTCCCAATCAGGGTAAACAATGCTCTTGCTCAGGAAAGCATACAAACTATCTACGCCTCCCGGAAATTCGGGTTGAACCTCCGGAATGGTTTGCGGCATGGCTTGATGGAAGGAACCCTCAATTCCCTCTTCATCGTCTGGGACCAACAATCCGAGCAGCATCGGAAAGTCCTCCTCATCAACGATCGCCCTATCGGATGCGGTTTCGCAGCCGGTGCTGCTGTCATCTTCATCCTTCGCAATTGGATCGTCCTGGAGCGAGTCTTTTCCTTTGGTCGGGACCTCGCCGCAGGCGGTCAAAGCAAGACCCATGAGTGCCAATAGTTGCACCCCGGTGCGGCCTCTTTTTATCGGGACCGCAGGGCGGCGGACGATGAACTCTGGCTCGTGTCGATGCCATGTGACTTGATCGCGTCGTACTCTTCCGCAGATCTCAGTGCCTTTGTTCTCCTGAAAGAACTCCCGAAAAGCTTGATGCGACATGCGGGTCAGATCGGCAACGTCTTTCGAACAAGAAAGACAATGACGGCTCACCAGACCGATCCGCATTTCTTCCCATTTGGCGGGACAGCTGAAGTGGAGCTTAGCTTTCATGAGTTCGAGCAGAGCAACGTTGCTCGTGGAGCGGAAGGTATGTGACCACGGAGCGGATTTTACCCCGCTCTATACAAGTGAGCCCCCCCGCCCCGCACACGCCCGGCTGTCAACTACTACATGTGCTCAGGTCCCCCCGAGTGCGTCATCGGTCCAGGGCCTTTGGCCCGGCTTACCCCCAACGCACAAGCCCCGACCATACGGCCGGGGCTTGTGCGAATTCCTGCTACCCGCTCGTGGTAGCGCGCGGGCGGGTTACGCGGCAATGACCTGCACGATCACGCTCTTAAGGCCGGGGCCGTTCACGCCTACGGCATACACGCGGAAGGCGTAGAGCTCGTGGCTGTCGAGGCCCGTGAGGATGTTCCGGGTGCGGGTGGTGAAGCCGATGGACTCCCAGGTCATTTGGCCCTGTGCGTCCACGATGGCTTTCTCCATCTGGTAGCCGTGGGCACCGTGTACGCTGCGCCAGCGGAACTCCACCTCGCCGGCGGCCATGCCGGTTTCGGCTTTCACGCGTTGCGGCACACCCACTTTCTCTACTGGTTCGCGCTGCTTGGCCAGCTCGAAGCCGCTGCTTTCGAGCATGGCGCGATCGCCGTTGCACACGCTACGTACATAGTCGGCCTGCATGCGCAGCATATCGCCGGTTTCCAGCACCAGGTTGTCGCGCAGTATGCGGCTCTGGCGGTCGCCATTGGTGGCAGCGGTGATGGCGGCTTCCAGTGCATCGGCCATCAGGATCATGTCCGCCACCGATATCCTGGGCACCGGGAAGTGGACGTTCCCCGTGAAGTTCGCGATCACCGAGCGGATGAGTGCGAGCAGAGCAGTGGGGATCAATTTGTAGAGAGAGAGCTTGATATTGTTCATCAGTTCTATTTGTTTATCGGACCGCGGAATTGCGTTCCGGACATTGGAACGGAGGGTGGGGGAATGGAGCCGAAAAAATTGTTCCTGGAACAATCAAAAGGGTGGGTTCGTTCTCAAACAGGGCAAATAGTGAGGCCTCACTGAGGTAGTACCCAGATCTGCATGAGGCGGTACTTGGATCCAAGGGAGGCCGTACTCAGATCTGCATACGGCCGTACCCGGATCTGAGGGAAGTCGTACTCAGATCTGCATGGGGTCGTACTCAGATCTTAGGTGAACCATGCTCAGATCTGCATGGGGCCGTACTTGGATCTGAGGGAGGCCATGCCCGGATCTTAGGTGGGCTGCACTCAGATCTGCATGATGCCGCACTCAGATCTTATGTGGGCCGCACTCAGATCTGCATGATGCCATACTCAGATCATAGGTACACCAACATCAGATCTGCATATCCTCTTGTTGCGCGTCCCCTCCCTGCCATTTATGCGGTGCAACCTTCCGCACCGGTGCCTGGCCCGGAAGCCATGGCTCGTACTGTCCTCCGTTGTGCAACCAGTCCAGCGAGCACCCGAGCACCCTGGCTATGGATCGTAGTTCATCCGAGAAGGTGCGCTTCACCTTGCCCTTCTCGATGCGGTTGTAGCGGCTTCCTTCCACGCCAGCCTCTTGAGCCACCCAATATTGCTTGAGATCGCGTTGTTCGCGTGCCCATTTGATACGTGCGCCGATCTTCGACACCGTGTCTTGGTGGTCGGTCATGTGCGCCCCCGACCGGGGTGCCAGCGCTCACGGGGATGCGCTCGGCAGCCGTGCCGGTGGGCAACCAAAAGTCCTCGGGCGTGCGCATTCAAAAAATACCCGCCTCAGGGTATTTTTTTGAGGAACAGTGGGTTGGAACGGTTCGCGTGGGCTTAACGGTGTGCCTTAAGAGATTGGATGTAGCATCGTTATTGGCGATCGGGTTCAAACCATGGTTGTAGCGGGCGCCGATCCGCACCCGTTGCAGGTTGATCCCCACGCCACCACACATACCGTAATCGAAACCTTGCTACTTGCCGTCGCCGGGGTCGGTGGTGAAGTCGGCCGCGTCGCCTTCCAGTTTGCGCTCGCTTCGCCGAGCGGAATGGTGATCAGCAACGGAACGGTGCTGTAGTCGAACTTGTAAGTGGCCTGCTGGTCGATGGTCTCCACCGTTTTGGTGAAGGTGGCTCCCTCCGTTATCGTGGGGCGCGTCGGCATCGATGGTGGTGGTTGAAGTTGTGGTTCCCTGTGCCGTGGCAGTGCCGCAGTACAGCATCGCCAGCGCCGCCAAGCCCAATATCATCGCGCCGTGCGCGATGATGTTCTGAATGCGTGCGTTCATGATCATGGTTACAGGGTTGTTGGCTATGCCATACGGAATGCCAACGCTGTACCGCACGGCCGTTGTGAGGGAAATGGCATTCGGGCCGGGGAATTCCGACGCTCTGCATGTGTATACGTGGAACCCATGCCTCGATCCGTGTGGAAGACAGGTTGTAGCCGAAGTGGACCGTGGTGCGCTTGCCACGATCCCGGCCGTGTTCCCCTGATCGGGGGTGCGATTGCCACAGCCGGATCCCGCTGTGATGTCCTGCGCGCTCCTGCGGAAACTCAGGCCAGCCGCTGGTTTTGAACAACTACGCTATTGGTCGGCGCGGAAATGGCAGCTACACGTGCATGGAACGACCAGCGGTGCGGAAACAGTTGAAACGGATACACCGCTTGCTGGTGGACAGTCGGTGGGCGCTTGAGCAATCGAGCGGTGTTGTGCGCAACAAGTGGTTGAAAGACTTGCTCTTCAACCTTGCGTGCCGCCGCGTGATCATGTTGAACATGTTGGACCGCGAACTGGGCATCTTCGCCATGCCACTGAAACCGGGTCAGGCAGCACGTAGGTACATGACCAAACTTTTGAGCGGGAGCATGAACGGGGGGGTACCCGACAACTTCATGGCGACCTGTGAGGAAGATGAAGCGCAGTTGATGAAGGAGCTTGAGGAGGTCATGTATCAGCCGGGGCTGAGCGGCAGCACACGACAGATGGTATTGGAACTCGTTACCAGTAGCCGCGAGAACCTCAGCGACCTGCGTTTCCTGAAAGGGAATTTGTCCGCCGCTTGATCAGTGCGCTACGAGCAAGTGCTTCTGCAGCACTTGGTTGTCGGTAAGCACCGTTACAACATAGCCACCGGGTGCAAGAGCGCTCACGTCGATGCGCGCACTGCCCTGCTCGATAACGACCGGTGCTTTCACCACTTGGCCCAAGTCGTTATAGAGTTGCACGGCGATGTTGTCCGGCAGCGGATGCACTTCAACGTTCACGAGGTCGTGCGCGGGATCCGGGTAGATGAGCAATTCGTTCGCGGCCCGATCTATACGCACGGCAACGGCGTTGCTGTGCGTTATGGAGCCATCGGTGTCCGTTTGCCGCAAGCGGTAGTAGGATAGCTGCGGCAGCGGGTAATGGTCGCGGGCGCTGTAGTTCATTACCGAAGTGCTGTTGCCTGCCGCGGGCACGTGCACTACATCGTCCCATTCCACGGCGTTCTGTGCGCGCTCCACCGTGAAGTGGTCGTTGTCATGTTCCGCTGCCGTGGACCAATCGAGCCTTACGGTATGGTCGTTCTCCACTTGCGCGGTGAACGAGATCAGCTCGATCGGCAACGGTGTATTGCCGCTGTTGATCGTGCCCAACGTGAAACGACGGTTGTTCACCAATTGGCTGACTGCCGGGAATCTGTACAGGGTACCACCAGCCGCAACAGCGCCTGCGATCGGTGCGTCGTCCGCGAAGATCCCGTTGTTGTTGATGTCAACCAGCAAGCGCAGGTCGCTAACGGTCACCGGACCTTGGTTCACGAGATCGAAGGTCATGTCCACGTTCCCCACATCAATGGCCGCACCCGCTTGGCTTACTTCGTTCACGCGCCACACACGGAACCAACGGCCTTGCACTCCGGGGGGCAGGTCCGTGCTTCCCCAAGAGCCCAGTACGCCATTGTTATGGCCCCAGATCAGGAATTCGTTGTTGCCCAAGCTGCTTGCGTTGTTGATCCGCACCACCGCCGATCCGCGTGAGTCGGTATGAAGGCTCGTGCTGCTGATCCGGCCGATACCCGCCACCTCGTGGTCGTAGTCGCCGTTGGCGAAGTTGTCCTGCAAGTAGAGGTCGTTGCTCGTCAAGGGCAGGTTGTACTTCGCGGACAAATAGTTGTTGACGATGATGCGCTGCGCGGAATTGATCGGGCTGTTGTAGGCGATGATCTCAGAGATCCCGCCGTTGAGGTTCCATCCCACTGCGCCTTGTGCGTTCCCGATGTACAATGGATTGGCATTGGTGGCAGGGAACTGAAGAATGTTCGGCCCGGCATCGGTGTAGAAAGTGCTACCGTTCTTATTAAGGGTGCGCGATGAGAAGATGAAGAACACGAAGGTGTTGGTGTACTCGAAGAAGTTGTAGGAAGGGCCGGTGGCAAGATTGGCGGTGGTAGGATTGGAGAACAGCGTAAGGATGTCGTACACGGGCAAACGCATCGCATCGGTGGAAGTGCTCCAAAGACCGTAGTTCGGTTGCGTGCTGGTACCCTTCGTGAGCCACGCATTGTTGTTCTTCGGCGCGGCATCGGCGCCAACGAAGAAGAGGTCCCACTGCTGCAGGTCCAAGGATCCCGCATCCGGTACGCGGAGTTCATCGTTCACACCATCGAATGAAATGATCGGATAATTGTTGAGCGCCCCGGGGATCAACGTTGGCCGTGCAGCCACGGAAGGGCTGGCGGCATTGTTCGGGTTGCCGCTGCGATCGTTCCAGTTGGTCACTGCGGTACCCGCGACCACAACCCCGTTATCGCCGCTCAACCAAAGCACATTGTTTGCCGCAGCGCCTACACCGCCCGGCCCGAATTGGGCTTGGGTGCTGCACCAGGAAAGCACGGACAAACACAGAGAAAAACGCTTCATGAGGCAAGTTAGAGGGGGCGTTCAACGCAGTGCAAGAGGAATAGGTTGTCGGGTTCGACTTCCGTAGGGCCGGGTCTGCCGATCAATTGGGGCCGTTGGTCGGGCTTGTAGGGGTATGTCTAGTATCGCAACGCCATACCCGCACTTATGAGAGCCGCTGCCTTCGTTTCCGCGATCGTCTTCACTGCCGCGCTCCCTTCCAATGGAGCTAGCGCCCAGGTGCTCTTCGTGAACGACAACGACAACATCACCTATAACACGGACACGATCCTGAACGATCTGGTCGCAACTGGTCTTGCGTTCGATACCTATGACATACCGGATATGGGTGCCCCGCCCGATGGATCGGTGCTGGGCAACTACGCCACCGTCATCTGGTATTGCTCTGGCGATGGGGCCGATCTGGGACTTTGGGACCCGACTGCCCAAGCCGCCCTCGTGGATCTGGTGCTCGCGGGCAAGACGTTATGGTTGATCGGCACGGACGCTCTTTATGCACAGTATGGCAGTGCCCCTGTCACCTTCACCTCCGGCGATTTCGCGTTGGATGCCCTTGGCATTGCATCCTACGATGTGCAGAGCTACGGGGACGATGGTGGGCTCGGATGCCCGCAGATGGATGTGGCCCCGGGTGTAGCGGGGCAGTTCGCCGCCACATTGCTCTGGTCCTTCAGCACCTTTTGGTGGGCCGACGGCTGTACGCCGACGTTGGACGCTGAGGCCGTCTATATCATGGGGCCGTCATCTTATGCCCTGTTCGGTGCACAGTCGATGATCCATTTTCACCCCTCGGGTACCAATGTGATGAGCACGTTTTTCGATCCCACGTTGATCGATACGTACGCCAACCGGGTGCTCTTCCTCGATCAGACTATCGCATATCTGGGCATCGGGACCGGAATAGCGCCTATTGCTGACCAACGACCCGTGTTGGTCGTAATGCCCGCTGTCAATGGTGGTCTGGCGGTCACCAGCCGTGAGCCTTTGCGCGATGTGGACGTGCGCAGCGCTTCGGGTCAATGCTTGCATTATGAAGGAGGAATGGATCGGCGTCATGTTGAATTGGACCTGTACGATCTTGCTTCCGGTGTTTTCATCATCTCGGCAACCACAACGCGGGGCAGCCGGATGAGCGCGAAATGGATCAAGGAGTAATGCACCGATCGCCGTTGTGGTGCGTTGAAGAGGGCATGCGAGTGCCCCCTGCGTTCATCGGCGCCCTTTTCTTGTGCGGTCTTGCCGCTCCTGCTCTCGCGCAGACCAAGGTTGTTGGTGCGACCGCTTCTGATACTATCGTTGGCCAGCATGTGGCGCAGTTCGTCCATAGCAAGATCGGGACGACCGTGGGCCGCGGTGAATGCTGGGATCTCGCCGCCGAAGCCCTCACACAAGCCGGCGCCATCTGGGATGGTAAATACACATGGGGTGCGTTGATCGACCCGGAAAAGGAGGAGGTGCTGCCCGGCGATGTGGTGCAGTTCGAAAACGTGGTCTTCGAGTGGGAAGAGAACAATTCCCTGTATCGGGAGAACATGCCGCATCACACAGCGGTCGTTCTTGAAGTGAAAGACCGGGGTGTGTTCAGGATCGCACACCAGAACTTCGGCCCGCTCGGCAGGAAGGTCGGCCTGACCGAACTGGTGCTTGCCCATAAGAAGAAGGGGAAGCTGATGATCTACCGACCACTGCGCTGAACATGCTGTGCCTCAGGCTCCGGATGCCAAAGGCAGAACAGGGCTCGCGTCCTACGCCACCAAAAGCGGCACCAAGTCGTTGAAGTGCGGGAACAGCCGTATGCCCGACGGCAGACCTTGGCCCTCGGGAACTGAAGCTTGCGGGCCTGTGACCCAATGGGTGACACGTTCGTGCTGCGTTGTTTCGTGCAGATCTTTGAGGAACGGTGCAGTGCCCCCATTGTAGTTCGTGGTCAGCACGGTCACCATCACCACCGGTCCGTTGGTGGAAGCCACCAGTTGCGCCAGATCCCTAACAGGCACGCTCTGCCCGAGGTAGATCACGGCTTTCCCTGTTGAACGCAACAGGTAGTTGGCGTACAGGATACCGAGTTCGTGCACTTCCATTTCGCGCAGGTACAGCACATACGAGGTATTGCCCGCAGCCGCTACCGGCTGAGCATGCGTTTCGGCTTCAATGCGCCGCCGCACCAGGTTGCTAACGAAGTGCTCGTGCGCGGGCCGTATGTTTTTCGACTGCCACAGCAAGCCTACTTGCGTCATCAACGGCAGGAACACTTGTTCGGCCAATGCGCGGAATCCATGTTGCTGCGCGAAGGCGTTGCACCGTCCTTCGAACCGTGGCTCGTCGAAGTGCAGCATGCTCATCACCAACTCATTGATCAACGCCGAAGGTCCGGGCGCTTTGTTGCCGATCTCGCGCACTCTGCTCTCGCGGAGTTCATTCGTCATGGAGGCGATCTTGGAGATCTTCACACCATGGGTGTTGAGGTAGGCGATGTTGAGGAGATCGCGCAGGTCCTCCACGTTGTAGTGGCGGATGTTGGTGCCCGTACGCGCGGGACGGATCAATCCATATCGCCGCTCCCACACGCGGATGGTGTGCGCCTTCACGCCGGAGAGATTCTCCAGATCACTGATGCTGAAGCGCGTTGCGAAGGGATTGGTGGGCACGGCCACAAATGTGGCTTCTTGCCCGTTAACCGCCATGGGCGAAAACCCATGGCGCGGGCCCCCTTCTTTGGTGTCCTCACCGCGATCAGCGGACGACATGGAAAAGACCACCTTCGGGGCCAACGGCGAATGGACAGCCTCCGGCACAAGTGCATGAATTGCGACGAACCGCTCAATGGGCGGTTCTGTGAGCAATGCGGCCAGTCCGTTGCGGTGGAACGCCTCACCATGGCCAGCCTGGGCCGCGAAGTGGTGCAGAAATTCACCAGTACCGAGGACGGTTTGCCGAACCTCTTGCGGGGCTTGTTCCTACGTCCTGCCATGGTGTGCCGGCACTTGGTGCAAGGGCGCCGCCGCCGGTACAGCAACCCGCTCAGCTTTCTGCTGCTCGCGGTGGGGATCAGCAGTGCACTGAATTATTGGGCGTGTACCCGGGGCGGCACGCCCGTGAGCGATGCCCCCCCGACCATCGACGCCTACCAATGGCAGTTCATCGGGTTCATGAACCAGTGGTTCAACGTCATCCTCTTCTGCAGTGTGCCGGTGAACGCGCTCTTCACATGGCTGTTGTACCGCGGCCACGGCTACAACTATGCGGAGCACTTGCTCGTGAACGGCCTGTTGCGCGGCGCCTCGCTCTTGCTCTTCTGCGCTTTCACGCCCTTGCTGCGGTGGTACGGCGATCTATGGTTCACATGGATCGGCATCTATTTCATCCTGTGGATCGGCTATTTCACGTTCGCTTATATGGGCTTTTTCCGCACATGGGGTTTCATGGGCGCTTTGCGCGCGCTCGTCGGACCGGTGCTCACCATTGCTCTGGTCAACAGTACCATGTGGTTGCTCTTCGGGATCTTCCATTACCGGTTTTTCACCTCCTTCTGAACGCCTGCGTCGATTAGCATTGCAGGCGCGGCCCCCCTGTTCATGCAATACGGTTACATCGCGATCGAAGGCCTCATTGGCGCAGGCAAGACGACTCTCGCCCGTCGCTTGAGCGAGCGTTCCAACGGTCGATTGGTGCTGGAGGAGTTCGACGACAACCCCTTCCTGCCCCGGTTCTACAAGGATCCAGAGCGCTATGCTTTCGCAGTGGAGTTGGGCTTCCTGGCCCAGCGCTACCACCAATTGAAGCGCGTTTCGGAGCGCGAGCTCTTCACACCGCTCACCGTTGCGGATTACAGCATCGGCAAGTCCCTGGTCTTCGCCAGTGTTACGCTACCGCCGGATGAGTATGCGCTCTTCCGTGATCTGTACACCATCATGTACGCCGATCTGCCCCAGCCCGAACTCATCGTTTACCTGCACCTGCCCATGGAACGGGTGCAGCAGCGCATCCAGCAGCGCGGTCGCAGCTACGAGCAAAGCATACCTGTGGATTACTTGGCCAAGCTGCAAGAGCGCTACTTGGACCATTTGCAAAAGCTCAACGGTCCGAGGGTGTTGATCATCGACCTGTCGAAAACCGATCTGCTCCATGACCCGGGGGCGTTCGACCATGTTTTGGAAGCTATCGCCGATAGTGCGATGCAGCGCCACGCCGTGCTGGCTTTTTGAATTCCCTGTCGGGTGTGGACAAGTGTTCGTCGGAATCCTCAAAAGCCGGAGGGATGCGCGGTTATACTTGCAGCCGAATTCAAGCACTTTTTCCCAAGCACATGGAACAACGGCACCTGCGCGCCACCGCCGCGACCGCTCTCACCGCTCTCATGCTGATCGGATGCGGCGGCATCGGCAAGATGAACAAGTACGTCGAGAACGTTAAGTACACGGTCGACCCGAACCCGCTCATCGTTCAAGGGGATAGCGTGGATCTCAACATCCGGGGCAATTTCCCTGGAAAGTATTTCTACAAGAAGGCTACCGTTGAGTTGACGCCCACGCTCACATACGCAGGTGGCGAAACACCGTACAAAATGGTGTGCTTCCAAGGGGAGAAGGCCGCCAGCAACTGCACGGTGATCCCGTACGAAACAGGCAAGGATTTCACCTACACCAGCAAGATCGCCTACGCACCTGCCATGGAGGTGAGCGAGTTGAAGGTGCGCATCCTCGGTAAGCAAGGCAAGAAGGAAAAGCCCTTCGATGAAGTCAAGATCGCCGACGGTGTGATCACAACGCCCTACCTGATGGTGAGCGACGACAAAGTGATCACGGGGGCGGATGCCTTCCAGCGCATCACCAGCCATACGGCCAGCGCGCAGCTCAACTATCTCGTGGCTTCCAGCACGGTTCGCCCGAGCGAGCTGAGCGATGCGGACATCAAAGACTTGTCGAAGTGGGTGAAGAGCGTGGCCAAGAACGAGCGCATCGCATTCAAGCCCACCACTTTCGATGCATGGGCCAGCCCCGAAGGCGAGATCCAAATGAACGCCAACTTGGCCGACGACCGCGCTGCAAGCGGCAAGTCATGGTTGAAGGGTGTGTTGAACGCGAACAGGATCGCTGCGGGCAAGAACGATTCGCTCTACATCCTGAACGCCAACGGTGAGGATTGGGAAGGCTTCAAGAGCGCAATGCAGGCAAGCAGCTTCGCCGATAAGGACCTCGTGCTGCGGGTTATGCAGATGGAGCCGGACGTGCAGAAACGCGAAGCGCAGATCAAAGACATGGCCGCCACTTACAAGGAGATCGCGGAGGACATCCTCCCAGGGTTACGTCGCACGGAGATAGCTGTCCATTACGACAAAGTGGGATACAGCGACGAAGAGCTGACCACCATGAGCCGGACCATGCCCGATAGCCTCAATGCCGAAGAATTGCTCTTCGCTGCGACGCTTACCACGGACATGAACGAAAAACTGCGCATCTACAAGGAGTGCGAGCGGGTGCACACGGGCGACTGGCGCGGTGCGAACAATGTCGGCACCATCCACTACATGCAGAACCGCATGGCCGATGCCGAAGCGAGCTTCCAGAAAGCCAATAGCATCACCGACAATCCGGTGAGCGCGAACAACCTCGCTGTGATCGCCCGCCAGAAAGGCGACCGCAAGAAGGCAATGGAGATGCTCAAGAAATCCACAGCGGCCGGTGCCGAGGTGAAGTACAACATGGGCCTCATCGATATCCAGAACGGTGACTACGGAAGTGCCAGCTCGAATTTCGGCGGGACGAACAGCATGAACGCTGCGTTGGCCAAAGTGCTCGGTGGTGACGCTGCCGGTGCACAGCGCATCTTGGAGGCAGCACCCGATATGGACACTGCCACGAGCCACTACCTCATGGCCATCATCGGTGCGCGCCAGAACAACGGCGATATGGTGCGGAACCACCTTGCACAAGCTGTTGCCAAGAACCCGGATTACGCTGCGAAGGCCAAGAAGGACCTCGAGTTCCGTGCCTTCAAGGACAACTTGGGTATCTGACGATCTGCTGCAGAAGGCTTTCTAAGAAGCCCTGCCGCGAGGTGGGGCTTCTTCTTTTACGTCGGAACACACTGCTTCAAGCCACGGTCGAAGGGAGGTGGGTGCGAATGGCGGCCTCGGCATATCCTCAGCATTTCGAATGCTCAAGTGCTTCCGGGAAGCGTGATCGGGATCAAGCGGTAGTTGATGGACTTGGCTTTTCAGGCCGTGCACCTCATTCAGAGGGAAGGGCGCCAAGTGAGCGCGGGCACCCGCGAAAGAGATCGTGCCTGCTTGGCTTTTCGGGTCGTAGTGCATTCGTTCAGACTGAGGGACGCCAAGTGAGCACGTCCGTCCCCGAAGGGGAACGGGCTCTCCACTCGATGCATGCATCATGACCCTGCGGAAACGGAGAGACCCCCGCTGGTCAGCGGGGGTCTCTCCGTTTTGCGTTAGCGTCGACTCTCTTAGAAGACGATCTTCTGACGGCGGATGCGGGTACGGTACTTCTTGCTGCTCGTGCGGTACTTGAACACCTTGTAGTGGAACTGCACTTTCAGGAAGAGATACGCATCGTTGTCCTTGCTGTCGCCGCGCTCGTAGTTGGTAAGCGTCGGATCATAGCCGATATCCGGGTTATTCTCGGTCTCATGCAGCGCTGGGTTGGCCAAGTACGCTGCCAAGTCACCGTAATTCTGCCGGATGGCCGCGTTGTCATAGTAAACACCGCTCACGTCGTCGATATAATCCGTGAAGGTCATGGTGTACTGCAACTCAAGTCCTACGCTCCACTGCTTGCTCAGTGCTTTGCGGATGCCGGCTCCCATGGGAACGCAGAACCCGTAAAGGTCATATTGCTTGGGTCCACCGGGGAGGCCCTGTCCTTCGGTATGCAACGGGCGTAGCGCCACATAACCGTTGTTCACTTGCGCTTTGGGGTTGAAGTAGAACCCGCCGATACCGGCAAAGACGTAGAGCCCAATGCGCTTGCTTTTCACTCCCTTCACCCCACGGAGATCATAGATGTGCCCTAATTGCTCCTTGTAGAAGTGGTATTCGATCACGCTGGAGAATTCGAACACGTCGCTCCGGAACTGCATGTTGCGGTTATGGCGGAAGGGCTCGGTCGTCAAGTTGTCGTTACCGCTGAGCACACCGTACGTAAGCCCATTGCGCCAGCTGACCCGCTCACGCAAGTAGTACTTGTGATTGATGTTCAACGCGGGTTTCGTCTGGCTGAATTCGAGATCCCACACGAAAGGGCTGCCGATCTGGTTGCGACCGCCGAGTTCACCCAGGAAGTTACTGACACCCATGCCGATGCCCCATTCGTTCCGGTGGGTCTTCCAGTAGTTGCTGCTCCGGAAGTACTGCGCGGTGGCCGGTGCGGCCAACAAGCAGAACAAGACAGGAAGCAGGGAGCAGCGGCGGTAAAAAGGGTTCATCAGGGGGTTCCGGTAGCGTTCAAATATAGAGGTCCGTCCCAGCGGGGCCGGGCAAACGTGCTTTCAGTGAGCCCATTTGCCCACGGACCAAGACCCCCGCTTTCCTGAAAGGTTGCCTTTCAACGAGGCTCGGGACCGGTTGGATACAGCCCGGTCCATGCGGAAGTCAGGTGCCAAAGGACCACCCCCGCACACACCGAAACATTCAACGAATGCTTGCTACCGAACTGGGGAACGGTGAGGCAAGCGTCGGCCTCCCGTACCACCGCCTCGCTCACCCCGGTCAGCTCGTTACCCATTACAAGTGCCACTGGTCCAAGGGTATCCAGCTCAAAGCGGTCCAAGCGGATGGCACGCTCCGTCTGTTCCACAGCCACTATCCGGTATCCCTCCGTCTTCAGCTTGGACAACTCGGCGATAATGTCCGGTCCTGCCATCCAGGGTACCGAAGAGGTTGACCCCAAGGCCGTCTTCTCGATCTCGCGGTGGGGCGGTTGCGGCGTAAAACCACAGAGCAACAACCCTTCGATCCCGAAAGCATCCGCAGTCCGGAACATGCTGCCCACATTGTGCCGACTGCGAACGTCGTCCAGCACGAGGCGGATAGGCCGCAAAGGTTGTCGGGCATAGGCCTCCGGTGTAACGCGATCCAGTTCGGACATCGTCAGTTTCCGGTCCGGAATGCGCATGTCGGTAAGTTGTTGGGAAGAGGGCATTGTTCGTGCACGACCGAATGAACGACCCAGGATACTTTGCCGGGCTTTCCGCGCCGCATCCGGTAAAGAAAGCAGGAGCAGCATGAAGAACCGCGCGGCGAAGGCAGGTACGGGTACGGAAACGCCCTTGATGCAGCAGTATGCGCGCATCAAGGCACAGTTCCCGGATGCTCTTCTGCTTTTCCGCATCGGCGATTTCTATGAGACTTTCGGTGAGGATGCACGGGTGGCATCGCGGGTACTTGGTATCACGCTCACGAAACGGAACAACGGTGCCGCGGCCAGCATGGACTTGGCGGGTTTCCCGCACCACAGCATCGAGAGCTATCTGCCCAGGCTCGTCCGGGCCGGACACCGGGTAGCCATCTGTGATCAACTGGAGGACCCTAAGCTGACCAAGACCATCGTGAAACGCGGTGTTACCGAGGTGGTCACACCGGGGGTCGCCTTCAACGAGCGAGTGGTTGACCAAAGGGCCAACAACTGGTTGGCGGCGATAGCGATCGGCAGTACAGGAAAGGGGAAGGAGCCGGGGCGTTTTGGTGCGGCATTCCTGGATGTCACCACGGGTGAGTTCCTTTTGGGAGAAGGTGATGCTGTTGAAGTCGGCAAATTCGTTGAAGCCCATGCCCCGAGCGAACTGCTGTACCCAAAGGGGCACAACAGTATCGAGTTGGGTAAGTGGACGGGTGATTTCCATTCGTTCGGGTTGGACGATTGGGCTTTCACCCACGATTTTGCCCGCGAGCGTTTGCTACGGCAGTTCGGTACGGCCACCTTGAAAGGTTTCGGCACCGATGAACTTGTGTTGGCGCAATGCGCCGCAGGAGCTGTGCTTCATTACTTGGGTGAAACAAAGCACGACAAGCTTGCGCACCTCAGTGGCATGGCGCGGCTGGAGTCGAACAATCATGTCTGGTTGGACCGCTTCACCGTGCGCAATCTTGAACTGGTGCAGCCCGCGCACGAAGGTGGGCGCACACTGCTCTCGGCAATGGATCGTTGCCTCACGCCGATGGGCGCGCGCATGCTGCGCCGTTGGTTATTGTTCCCGCTGTTGGACGGGCAGGCCATCAATGCACGCCTGGACAAGGTGGAAGCCTTTTTGAACGCGACCGGTATTGCGGAGGCATTGGATCCGGATCTCCGTGCCATCGGCGATCTTGAGCGCATGGTCGGACGCGCCGCCGTTGGGCGGATCCATCCGCGCGAGATGCTGCATTTGCAGCGTGCGTTGGTTTGTGCCGCGTCGTGCCGTGTGAACTTGGAAACGCAGCAAAGCCCGCTCGCGGACTTGGCAGCGCGGATGCCGGTGCCCATGGCCTTGGCCGAGCGCATCGCCGCCACCCTCGAGCCATTGGCACCCGTGAGCGTGCAGAAAGGCGGTGTGATCAAGAGAGGGGTCAACAGCGAATTGGATGAACTGCGCCATGTGGCCACTCATGCCAAGGAACTGCTGTTGGGCATCCAAGCCGACGAAGGCCAGCGTACGGGGATCACCTCATTGAAGGTGGGCTACAACAACGTGTTCGGGTACTACTTGGAAGTGCGTAACACCCACAAAGGCAAAGTGCCGCCGGAGTGGACGCGCAAGCAGACGCTCACCGGCGCCGAGCGTTATGTAACCGAAGAATTGAAGCAGTTGGAGGAGAGGATCCTCACTGCCGAAGAGCGGACGTTGGCATTGGAGTTCGGCTTGTTCCAAGGTTTGGTCGAAGCGGTATGCGAGGAGATGCCGGCTTTGCGGTCGCTGGCGACAACGATCAGCGAACTTGATGTGTTGCTGGCATTCGGACAGAACGCACGCACATGGGGGTATTGCCGACCACAGCTGGTGTTGGATCCGGTTGTTGACGTGCGGGATGGGCGTCATCCGGTCATTGAGCAACAACTGCCGCCGGGCGAGATCTATGTGCCCAACGATATGCAGATCGATGGCGAGGAGCGCCAAGTGTTGATGGTGACCGGGCCGAACATGAGCGGCAAGTCCGCGCTGCTGCGGCAAACGGCGCTCACCGTGCTCATGGCCCAGATGGGCAGTTTCGTCCCGGCAAAGGCCGCGCGGCTGGGCATCGTGGACCGCGTTTTTACGCGGGTCGGTGCGAGCGACAACCTGAGCACCGGCGAAAGCACGTTCATGGTGGAGATGAACGAGACGGCCAGCATCCTCAACAACCTCAGCCCGCGGAGCCTGCTGCTGTTGGACGAGATCGGGCGCGGTACGAGCACCTACGATGGGATCAGCATCGCATGGGCCATCGCGGAACATCTGCACGGGCATGCCGGTAGGCCCCTCACGCTGTTCGCCACGCACTACCACGAACTCAACGAGATGGCCGCGGTGTTCCCCCGCATCCACAATGCACACATTGCGGTGCGTGAGGCGGAAGGGAAAGTCCTATTCCTGCGGAAGCTGTTGCCCGGCGGTACGGACCGCAGTTTCGGGATCCATGTTGCCATGATGGCCGGTATGCCCAAGAGCGTTGTGCAGCGTGCCCAGAAGGTTTTGAAACACCTCGAACAGAGCCATGCAGGGGATCTGGGTTCAGCGGTGGAGCCGGGAAGCGATGGACCTTCTTTGGCCGCAGTGCGGCCCGTTGCCCCGGGCCTCGGAAAGGAACTTCAGCTCAGCATCTTCCAACTCGATGATCCGGCCCTGGAGCGGATCCGTGACGAGATCAATGCGCTGGACATCGATACGCTGACACCAGTGGAAGCGCTGATGAAGCTGAACGAGATCAAGCGGTTGGTATCGCCGAAACCCAAATTGCGCAAGGCCTGACGTACTGTGGGCGCCGGTTGGCCAAGGAAGTCTTCGTCCTGCGTGATGCTGCTATGGATCGCCTTCTATATTTGCCGCCGATTCCAAGCGAGAGTAGCTCAGTTGGTAGAGCACGACCTTGCCAAGGTCGGGGTCGCGGGTTCGAGTCCCGTTTCTCGCTCAGCACGATGCCTCCCCCAAGGAGGCATCGGTATTTTCGGCCTGTCCCGATCGCCCGGGTGGTGAAATGGTATACACGAGGGACTTAAAATCCCTTGGTCCGTAAGGGCCGTGCGGGTTCAAGTCCCGCCCCGGGCACCAAAACCGAACCCCATGTTCCTCAAACGCCTGCTCCACTACCTCAACCCGGCCACGCTTTTCGGCAAGGGCAACGAGAACATCAACTTGCGGTTCATGCACGGCATCAACCGCATCAGCATCTTCTTGTTCCTCATCTGCATCGTGGTGATGATCTGGCGCGCGCGCTCCCGATGAAGAATGTCTTCTCCCATCCCGTCTGCGTGGCCGCGGCTGGACAAGCGATAGTTGCTTTGGCTCTCCTATCGGCCCACAGTGCTTTTGCGCAGCACACGCGCCAAGGCCCGGTTCCGGCTTGGGTGAAACCGATCGAGGGACGGACGGCGGTGATCAGTGATACCTCCGGGTCTAGCGGGGGCGTGGAGTATTTGCTTGTCGATGAGCAATATCATCTGGGCAGTGAGGAAATTTACCAGCATCAGGTTTTGCGGTACACATCCTCTACGGGTGTGCAGGGACAAGCTTCGGTGAGCGTGGAATTCGACCCGGCTTTCCAGGAGCTCACGTTCCATGAGATCTCTATCATCCGCGACGGTGTCGCTAGGGACCAGTCAGCCCCCGGTCGGGTACAAATGCTCCAACGCGAAACGGATCTTCATGCATCCATGTACGACGGCACATGGACTGCGATCGTGGAACTGCAGGATGTGCATGTCGGCGATCTATTGGAATGGAGCTATACGTGCAAAGGATGGAATCCCGCACACCATGGTAAGTTCCATGAACGCATCCCTTTGGCATACGGTGTTCCTGTGGGCAGAGTCTATGCACGGGTGTTGGCGAATGGGGCTGATACGAAGGTGAAGACGTTTGCCGGGGCACCGGATGCAATGATGGCTACCACCGCCCAAGGCCGCGAATTGTCATGGGACCTTTCCGATCTGCACGCCGTGAATTTTGAGGACGATGTGCCGCCGTGGATCGATCAAGCGCCGGGTGCGGAGATCAGTGAATTCGAGGATTTGGGAGCCCTGCATGGATGGGCGTTGGAACTGTTCAACGTGAACGATCGTTCGGATGCGGCTGTCTCAGCACTTGCACAACGATTTGCCGGGAACGGGTCGCCTTCGGTGGTGGTGGACAGCGCATTGCGATGGGTGCAGCAGGAGGTGCGCTACTTGGGCATGGAGGCCGGCATCGGGGCTTATCGGCCGCATGCGCCCGGGCAAGTTCTTGCCCAACGCTACGGCGATTGCAAGGATAAAAGCTTGTTGTTGTGTGCCATTCTCAATGATGCTGGAGTGGAGGCCTATCCCGCATTGGTGAACACGGCGGCGGGGCGCGGACTGCGCGAGCGCTTGCCCGGCCATGGCCTGTTCGATCATTGTATCGTGGCAGTGCCGGGTAGTGATGGACCATTGTTCGTGGATCCAACGCTTGCCTACAATGGAGGACCATTGCACGAACGGTACGTCGGCGATCTGGGCTGGGCCCTTGTCCTGCAGCCCGGTAAAGCAGAGTGGACGAAAGTGATCGACCGATCCATCGCCCGGGTTGTGGTGGAGGAGGATTTCACCATCGACTCGATAGGTGGCAGTGCATTGCTGGCGGTTTCCACCCGGTTCGAAGGCGCACGTGCGGATGGCATGCGTTCAGAATTCGCACGGATGGGCCTCAAGGAGGTTACCGATAACTACCGTGATTTCTATGCGCGCACTTATGGGGAACTCCAAGTCTTGAACCCTGTGGAGCACATCGACCGCGATGCGGAGGGCGTCTTCATCACGCGCGAACGTTACCGCGTGCTGCATCCGTGGGGGCAGAACGATGCTAAGGACAGTACGGCCGGTATCGTGTGCAACTTCTACCCGCAATTCCTGCGTGATATGATCACGGGGCCAGGTACGCCTCACCGGGAAAGGCCTTATTGGTGCAAGGGTGGATTGGAGGCACGGCACATCATCCGCGTGCACTTGCCCGAACCATGGACGATCGTGCCATCCTTGGAAGAGATCACTGCACCCGGCCTCCGGTTCCTCTCTTCGGTGAGTTATGCGGATCGGCTCGTTGAGATAGAGTACCGCTACTCCGTAGAGGATACCGTGATCGAACCGGAAGAGATCGGCCGGTTCGTGGATGCACAGGACCGAATGGTCGATCAGCTCGGCTATAGCATCACTTATTCCAGTGCCACCTCCGAGACTTCAGGTGGAACATGGTGGCTGGTGCTGGTGGTGCTGATCTGCTGTGGTATAGCGATCTGGTTCGTGCGCAAGGCTTGGCTCTATGATCCACCAGCACGCGGGCTGGGTAACGGTTATACTATCGGAGGTTGGCTGATTCTGCCCTCCATCGGTCTCTCGCTCGGCCCGATGATCCTGGTGTTCTCTCTTTTCGGTTTTTTTCGTGATATCGTGGGTTGGCCGTTGCTCAAGGCACCGTGGACCGCGACCACTGTCTTACAGGTTGGGCAAGTACTGTTCATCTACACTGAGATCATGATGAACGCCATATTGTTCTTCGGCAACATTGGTATGCTGCTGCTCTTCTTCAAGCGGCGCTCCAGCGTGCGCGTACTGATGGTTACATGGTACATCGTCAACCTAGTCATACTGGTCTTTGATTCCGGAGTGACCGTTGCCCTGTTTGATGTTCCCCTTCAGTCGGAGGCCTTCAGCGATATTTCCAGGGCTTTGGTGGCGGTTGCGATCTGGGTACCTTACTTCCTCGTCAGCGAGCGGGTGAAACGTACGTTCGTGATCCGCCGGAACGGTCCACTTCAACAGGCGTCAGTGTACGTTCCGGAATCTATCGTTGCAGTGCATCCCGGTGCTGCAACTCCTGCCTTCGAACCCACCACCCCGCAGGGCGGAGAGCCTCAGCTTCCATAATTCCAGATCCGCCAAGCAGCCTCTGCTTGTGCGTGCAGCATGGGCAAGCCATTGCTGGTGTGCGCCCCGTGTTCGGTGCCGCGCTTCAAGAAAAGCGTCCGTTCCGGATTGTAGACCAGATCGATGAGCAGGTGCTTCGGTGTGAGCGCAGCATACGGTAGGGGTGGCGCAGCGTCCACATCCGGGAATTGGCCCACCGGGGTGGTGTTGATGATGAGCGGGCACACCTTCAACACGATCGGGTCCACCATGTCGTAAGTGAGATCGCCGCGCGTGCGGTCGCGGCTCACCACGCGGAACTTGATGCCGACAGTGCGCAGCACGAATGCCACGGCACGGCTGGCGCCACCGCTGCCCAACACGAGGGCGCGGGGGCGCTCGCCGTTGAGCAAAGGCGCAAGCATGGACCGGAAGCCTTCCACATCGGTGTTATGGCCGGTGAGGGCCCCGGTGCGGATGCTGATGACGTTCACGGCCCCGACCGTCCGTGCCGTGTCATCCAACGCATCCAAATGGGTGATCACCGTTTGCTTGTGCGGAACGGTGACGTTCAATCCACGCAGTTCCGGGCGGTCGGCGATCAGCGCGGGCAATGCCGCCACGTCCGGCAAGTCGAAGAGATCGTACCGGGCACGAATGCTCTCGCGTTCGAACTTTTCCGAGAAGTAGCGCTGGCTGAAGCTGTGCGCTACCGGATGACCGATGAGCCCGTAGTGATCCACGCGGCCTTCAACGTCTAAGGCCTCGATGTATTGCCGACCTTCTTTGAACGAGCACGCAAGAACTCCACGATCATGGGCAGCACGCTGATGAAGACGATGCCGATCACCACCAGTTTGAAGTTGCGCTGCACGATCTCCGAGTTGCCGATCAGGTAGCCCGCCGTCAACATGGTGCCGATCCACAAGGCACCACCGGCGATGTCGAAAGGCAGGAATTTCCGGCGGTAGTCCATGGCGCCGATGCCCGCAACGAAGGGGGTGATGGTGCGGACGATGGGAACGAAACGTGCGATGATGATCGTCTTCACGCCGTACTTCTCGAAGTAGCTGTGCGTCTTGTCCAGGTGCTTCTGCTGCACCAGGTCGCGCCCAAAGGTCTTCCACTTCACCACGCGCGGGCCGAAGAATCGGCCGATCCAATAGTTGAGGTTGTCGCCGAGCACGGCAGCCGCGAAGAGCAGGATGAAAAGCAACCAGATGTTGAGGGTCGCAGATGCACCAGCGGCCAGCGAACCGGCCACGAACAGCAGCGAGTCGCCCGGGAGGAAGGGCATCACAACGAGGCCCGTCTCCACGAAAATGATCGCGAAGAGCAGCAGGTAGACCCAGTTGTGGTGCGCGGCGATGAAGGCGTCGATGACGGCCTTCGGGTCCTTCAGCAGATCCAGCAGTGGTTGGATGAATTCCATCATGGGCTTACTCGCATTTCAAGGTGTTGTCCACCTCGTGACCGTATGCGAGGATACCGCCCTTCAGGTTGATGAGATTGGTGAAGCCGTACCGCGAAGCGAGCGCATTGATCACCGCGCCGCTGCGGGCGCCGCTGCGGCAGTGCACCACCACCGGCACATCCTTGCGCACCTCGCCGATCCTTTCCACGATGTCGGCCATCGGGATCGGTTCGCCGCCGATGCTGCACAGTTCCACTTCATACGGTTCGCGCACGTCGATGAGTTGGAAGGGCGTGCCCTCCTTCTTCATCGCTTCCAGTTCTGTGGGTGTGATCTCTTCCATGGGATGATCCGTTCGGCAACCGGGGGTGCGTTGCTCAACCGTTGATCGTTTCACTGCTCTTTGGTCTGCCGCAGTTTCTCGCTCATGCTCTCGGGCAGGTGGTCGAAGAAGGTATCGCCACGAAGGCCGAGTCGCAGCGTTTCCAGCGGTATGACTTCCTCCGGAGCGATATTGCCGAGGTTCACATTGGGGCCCATCTGCTGGATGAACCAGACCTGCTGGTTCTTGCGCGGCGCTTCCCAGATGATGTCCTTCATGGGCACCTTCGCGATGATCTTGTTCACCAATGCGGTGTGCGCATGCCCATTGGGCCGGTAGATGCCGACCGTGCCGCTCTCCCGCGCTTCGGCGATCACTTTCCAGCTACCGGCCTTCAGTTCATCCTGCATCATGCGCACCCAGCGCGTCGGGCTGATCAGGATGCCTTCCTCCTTGCTCCCCACTTCGCTCAACACCGTCACCTTCCGCGCAAGCTTGTTGATGTACTCGCACTTTTCCTTGTGCGGTATGCTGATGCTGCCATCGCTCACCTCCGCGAACTGCAGGCCCAGGTCGTCGACCAACTTCATGTAGTCCTTGAACTGGCCGCGCGCCACGAAGGCTTCGAACAAGGTGCCGCCGAGGTACACCCGCAGATCCGCTTTGTGGTACAAGGCGATCTTCTCTTTCAGCTTCGGCATCACATAGCTGCTGCCGAAACCCAGTTTCAGCAGGTCCGTGAGGTGGCCGCAGCCGTCAATGAGGTCCTCGGCCTGGCGCAGGCTAAGGCCTTTGTCCATCACCATGGTAAGGCCCTCCTCGCGTGGCTTTTTCTCGCGCGCGGGGATGTGCGATAAGTGGTAGTTCATTTATCGTAGAGCCCGATGATGTGTACGACCTGCGGCAGGTTCAGCGCTTCGGGGTAATGTTCGGTGAGGGCCTTGTGCCCTTTGGGATCGCTCATCAGTGCTTCTTCAAGTTCCAAAAGGCCTTGCTGTTCGCGTCCGCAGCGCAGCAGGTAGCTCACCATGCGGAAGCGGTAGGCGCTGGTGAGTTTGTGCACCATCTCGCCCTCCTTCAATTTTTTCATCGCCGCGTCGGGGCCTTTCAAATGCAGCAACATGTCCGCGTGGTCCAACCAACCTTCCAGGTGCCCGGCGTCCAAGCCGTTCAACTTGGTGTAGGCCGCCAATGAACGTTCGTATTGTGCTGCACGGCCCAACGTGTTGGCCATGTAGTACCAAGCATCGGGGTGATCGGGCTGGATGCGCGTTGCGATCTCCAGGTCTTTGATGGCTTCCGCTGTGCGCCCTTGCAGGTCTTTCACCACGCCACGGCCGATCCAAGCATCGGTCCAATTGGGATCCAGGGCGAGCGATTGATCGTAGTGGATCAGCGCTTCGTTGAAGCGCTCCATCTTCTCGAAGCACTCGCCGATGTAGCTGAAGGTTACCGCCTGCGGCCCATCGAACTCCTGTGTCTCGCGGTAGCACTGCACGGCCTCCTCGTACCGGCCCATCATCAGCAGGTTACGCGCCTTGCTGAAGTAGGCGCTGGTGAAGCGCTCGTCGATGGCGATGCTCAGGTCCAACGCCTCGTTGCTGTCCTCGATGCGATCGGCGATGGCCAGCGCGTTGCCCAGGTTGTACCACGCAACGAAGGCGTACGGATGCTTGTCGGTGAACTGCCGGAAGTACACGATGCACTGGTCGTTGCGGCCGGCCAGGTCGTAGCAGTACGCAAGCTCGTAGAGCACCGCATCGTTCTCCGGGTTGATGTCCGCGGCGCGTAGCAGGCTCTGGATGGCATCCTCGAACGCTTCGATGTTCTCATACTCGAACGCGAGGTCGAGCAGGATCTCGTCATGACCTTCCTCGGCCAGTTTCAAAGCCTTCTTGTAGTACTCGATGGACCGGCGGTGATCGCGCAATTGGCTGAAGATCGCCGCCTTGTTCATCGGGATGTCCTCGTTGAACGGCTCGATCTTCTCCAAACGGTCCAGCACCCCGAGGGCCGGGTTCAGTTTGCCCATGCCCATGAGCACCTGTGCTTCGCAGAAGAGGAGGTCGTTGCTGCCCGGGTGTTGTTCCACCGCAAGGTCGAGCACCTGCTTCGCCCGGCGCCATTCGTTCTGCTCCAAGTAATGGCCGATGATGGTCTCGAACTCCTCCACATCGAAGAACAACTTCTCGTTGCGGTGCAACATGCTTTCGTAGCGCTGCACGCACTGTATCGCGTGGCCGCTGCGTTCGTTGCGTGGGCTCTTGCCTTCGTTCATGTGGGGCGAATGTAGGGGGCTGCGGTTCCGTCGGCCCAAGGTACCGGTACGCATGCCGATCCACGCAACGCCCTATGGCGAACGAAATGAACCATGCATGGTGGATCGCGCGGCCGAAGATCTTCGACCCTACATTTCCCACCATGACTTTGATCCGTTCCATCTCCGGCATCCGTGGCACCATCGGTGGTGCTCCGGGCGAAGGCCTCACTCCGTTGGACATCGTGCGCTACACCGCTGCGTTCGGCACGCTCATGAAAAGCAAGGCGAAGGAAGAGCGCCCGCGCATGGTGCTGGGCCGCGATGCCCGGTTGAGCGGCGGCATGGTGCGCGACCTCGTGTGCGGTACGCTGTGCGGTCTCGGTTACGATGTGATCGATCTCGGGATGGCGACAACACCCACCGTGGAACTCGCAGTGCCCGGCGAGAAAGCGGCCGGCGGCATCATCCTTACCGCAAGCCACAACCCGGCGCAGTGGAACGCGCTCAAGTTGTTGAACGCCCAAGGCGAGTTCATCAGCGCGGCGGAAGGGGCCGAAGTGTTGCGCATGGGCGAATCGGACGACTACAGTTTCGCAACCGTGGAGCAATTGGGAAGTGTGCGCACGATGGACGGATGGACGCGCAAGCACATCGACATGCTCTTGAGGTCTGATCTCGTGGACGTGGATGCGATCCGGAAAGCGAACTTGAAAGTGGTGGTGGATGCGGTGAACTCCATCGGCGGCATCGTGGTGCCCGATCTTTTGAAAGCGCTCGGCGTTGCCGAAGTGATACCCATCCACTGCACGCCGGATGGGCGCTTCCCGCACAACCCCGAGCCGTTGCCCGAGCATTTGAAGGATCTCTGCACGGCGGTCGTGCAACACAAGGCGCACCTCGGCATTGCCGTGGATCCCGATGTGGACCGCCTCGCATTGGTATGCGAGGATGGGAGCCTGTTCGGCGAGGAGTACACCTTGGTGGCCTGTGCCGATCATGTGCTGGCCGCGCGCCCCGGCGATACCGTGAGCAACCTCAGCAGCACGCGCGCATTGAACGATGTGGCCGAACGCCATGGCCGCAAGCGCCACGCGAGCGCCGTGGGGGAGGTGAACGTTGTGGAACTGATGCGCAAGGTGAACGCACCGATCGGTGGCGAAGGCAATGGCGGCGTGATCCTGAGCGAACTGCACTATGGCCGCGACGCGTTGGCCGGCATCGCATTGTTCCTTACGCTCTTGGCCAAGCGCGGTGGCACGTGCAGCGCGCTGCGACGCAGCTATCCGGATTACTTCATCAGCAAGAACAAGATCGAGCTGGCCGCAGGTATGGACGTGCAAGCGATCGTCGATGGCATGCAGCAACGCTATGCGCAACAGCCGCACAGCACGGTCGATGGCCTGCGCATTGAGTTCGGCAACGAGTGGGTACACCTGCGCCGGAGCAACACGGAACCCATCATCCGCATTTATGCCGAGAGCGGCACACCCGCAGCGGCCGACACCTTGGCGCAACGGATCATGGCCGAACTGGGTGCGTTGGCCGGAGTGAAGCCCTGAGCGCAGCGCCATGATAGGTGGGGGAACGGAGGATCATGTTATGCGCACGCGCATTGCGCCTACCCCCAGCGGCTACCTGCACGAGGGCAACGCGATCAACTTCAGCGCCATTTGGCAATTGGCACAAGCGCACGGCGGGCACATCCTCCTGCGTATCGACGATCTGGATGCCGAGCGTACCCGGCCTGCATACGTCGAAGACATTTTCCGCACGCTGGATCGTTTGGGCATCGCTTGGCACGAAGGTCCTTCGGGGCCCGATGACTTCCACAGGGAATGGAGCCAGCACTTGCGCATGGACCTTTACCACGAAGTGCTCGAACGATTGCGCAAGCTGCACTTGATCTACGCCTGCCATTGTTCGCGAAGCGACGTCGCCGCGCACTCGCCGGACGGACGCTACCCGGGAACCTGCCGTGCGCTGGGCAAGCCGCTGACCGATGACACCAGCGCATGGCGATTGAACCTCGCCGGAGTTGGGGAAGTCGGCTTCCTTGAACTCGGGGAGGGAAGGAGAAGCGTGGCCCTCGGCGCTGTTATGGGCGATCCCGTCGTCCGCACGCGGGCCAATGGGAAGGCCGCGCCGAGGCCGTCCTACCAGATCGCTTCCTTGGTCGATGACGTGCACTTCGGGATCAATACCATCGTGCGTGGTATCGACCTGCTGCCCTCCACGGCTTGCCAAATGCATATTGCCGATGTGCTGCATGTGGGGGAGTTCCACGCCGCGAGCTTTCTGCACCACGCCTTGAGCACCGATGCCAACGGCCGGAAACTGAGCAAGAGCGCGGGTGACGGTTCACCCGGACCTTTGTCCGGGAAGGGGCTTTCCACCGCCGCCATCCATGCTGCGGCCCGGAGCTTGCTAACGGCCCGCGGCCTGCCGGCCGATGCGGGCTGAACCCATCGGCTAACTTGGCGCCCCTTCAAAATGAACCGCATGATCCGTGCTTCGTTCGCCGCCCTTGTCCTCGCGGCCGCCCCCGTCCTTACCAGCAACGCCCAGACATCCGGGGAGTTGAAGGTGAAGGCCAAGATGGATTTCAACCTGAATGCCGACAACGACCGCACCCCGCTGAGCATCTGCAAGAGCGGCCCGCGCGCGGTAATGGTCTTCCGTGGCTACGACGCCACCAAGGGCCCGGAGAAGTTCGTTGATCTGCCACCGTTGCTGCAGCAGTACGAGCGCGACAAGATGCTGCCGTTGCGGAAGCTGGAGCCCAACATGAAGGGCGGTAAATGGAAGCTGGCGCTCGAGGCCGTGCAGCCCATGGGCGGCAAGCTCATGTTGGTGGCTACCAGCACCGACACGCTCGATGGCGCCGTGCAGCTCCTGGTATCGCAGCTCGATGCCGACCTGACGAAGTTGAACGGACCCTTCACGCAGTTGTGCCGTTTCGAACACATGCGCAAACCGCCGAAGAAATTCCGCGAGGCGCTCAACGGTATCCCCTACGGTTTGCACACCGCCCTGAGCCCCGATAGCACCAAGCTCCTTGCATGGACGCCCGAGCTCGTCGGTGAGGAAGTGCGCACCAAGCACGTGTTCATAGCGATCGACAAGGACATGCAGTTGCTCTGGTACGATGTGCTGAAGAGCAACGCCGATGCCGCCACCACGCAAGTGCTGGCCGCCGCCATCGACAACGACGGGCGCGCCACCGCCGTGGTAACCAGCCGCGTGGGCGAGCACAAGTACCGCAACGCGGAATACGTGTATACCAGTAAGGTGGTGCAGATAACCGAGGAAGGTGTGAAGGAAATGGACTGGGCACCGGCCGAAGGACAGTACGCCGTTGATGCGCGCATGATCCCGCAGAAGGATGGCAGCATCGCTTGCGCCGGCGTTTACGGCGTAAGCGAAAGCAAGCGTGTACACCTCACGCCCGGCATGTACATCGCCACGTTCGCACCCGGCATGTCGGAAGCACCGAAGGGAACGGCCCATGCCTTCGCTATGGACGGTAAGGTGAGCGACATGCACACCGACGCCTTCGTTGCGAAAAGCGCGGGCTACTACCTGGTCACCGAGCAGCTTACGTTGAAGTGGCCACCGATCCCGAGCAACTCACCGGAGAGCGCTTACGAGGCCGTTACACCGATCCGTTTCAATAACGATGTGTTCGCCTTGAACCTCGGTGCCGACGGTGCGCTGCTGTGGCAAACGCGTTTCGCGCGCAACATGAAAGGCACGGAGGAAAATTCCGGACATGTCCTGGCCGGGCAGTACGAGGACCAGCTCTTCCTGCTCATGCTCGATGAGGAAGCCAACTTGGACCTGCGCAAGAAGAACCAAGCGCTCGAACCCAAGCCGATCAAGAGCGCCCTCACCACCTTCACCACGTTCGACGAGCAAGGGAAGTTCAAGTCCAAGACCGTGCGCACGGGCGAGTACTTCGATGCGGTGCAGGGCACCGAGCTTTACCGGATCGGCAACAGCGAGTACGTCGCTTTCGGCGCCGAGGATCCCGGTACCAACAAGGCCGTGCCCTTGCAGTTGGTCTTGGTGAAATCGGTGGGGAAGTAACGGAGAGGCGGACCGGAGCCCCTGGACCGAGGGACGCTCGCCGAAGGCAAGCATCAGCGCAAAGTCACAGCCGAGCTTGTGCGGGGTGTTAGGGTGTGAGATGGAGGACACAGATGGGCTTGAGACCCGGATTTTTCTCCGTAGACCGCAAAACGTAGAGCCCGCTTGCGAGCTGATGTACTGGCCATACCAAGTTCGTCGTTCCGGCATCTACCCATCGCTGCGCTGCAAGGCGCCCGTCGATATCGTGCAGGAACAACTCCACTCCGCGTTCCAGCGTTCTAGTAAACGTGATCTGAATACTTTCACTGAAAGGAGAGTATACCTGCCATTCACCGAACGCAGCAGGTTCAATGCCACTGGCGAAATCGCAGCCCATGCCTACGGGCGCAATACACACTTCATCGATGTACACATACGCGATGTTCTGATTGCCGAAGACCGTATCCATCAACACAGGTAGGCTGAGGGAGTCGTCGAAGAAATTTCCCAATGTGATGTACCGATAGACTGAGTCCGGTACATATGTCGTGCTTAACACCACCCAATTCGAGGTGTCCGTGAAGACAGCGTCCATGAACAACTGCGCATTGTTAGGGTATAAACTTCCCGTGGACCACTCAAAAGGTTCAGTTGTCAGTAGCATGCCTATGCCCCTGGTCGTCCATTTTGGGCTGAACAGCCAATAGCTGCCGGCCCCACCCATGGCCACTTTCATCGACAAGTCCATGGGTGCGCCAGGCAACATGGGTTGCGAGAGCTCCGTGCATATGAATTCCCGATAGTGCGAAGCGTTCCATTGATAGCTAATGACACCCCCGTAGCCTTGTCCATGGGACGCCTCCTGATAACCCCGCCAATTGAGTGGAACTCCGAAGTCGGAACTGTCCCTACAGGTGTGAAAAAAGTCGGGTGAATTGGCACAGGTATTCCATCCGGCCACGTTTCCTCCAAGTTGGTCCCAGTAGTCTGGACAGGAAGTATAGTCCTCGAA
>JBDTSG010000015.1:0-38336 GCA_039931265.1 Flavobacteriales bacterium | reverse complement strand
ATCAAGCAATTACGCGATGCCATCTACTATGGGATGAAGTTCAGTATAACCATTTCAGTTACCCTGCCGTTCCAATGGCCATAACACAAAAACGCCGGGTACAACCGGCACAAAAACTTCAGAACTCATGGCTAACATTGCACTCAAACTCTACGATCTTACTGCTGCTGCCCTCGTCTACCTCATTCGTGAAGTAGTGCTGAGGATGACCAACAATGCCAACTTCCTGACCCCGCGGGTTCCGTTGGCCGATATGACCTTGATGGGGGACCAGTTGGAGGTTGCCATCCAGGCAGCCATCGACGGCAACCGTTTCCAGCGCAACACGCGCGACAACCTGGTGCTGGAGGCCCGCGCCATGTTGAAACTGCAGGCCGATTACGTGCGCAGCATGTGCGGTGGCGATTTCACCAAGCTGCTTTCCAGCGGCTACCCCATGGCAGTGCCTCCTGCACCTATTGTTCAGGTGGAGATCCCTGTCATGCGCTTCGCCCGCGCAGCTGCCGATGTCACCGGCGTAATGGATGTGCAGTGGAAAACTGTGCGCGGCGCTCATGGCTACGAGGTGCTCATGAGCGAAAAGGATCCCGGGGTAGCGGCCAACTGGGAGAACATCGGCTTCACCACCAAGGTGCGCCACAGCGCCAGCGGGCTGGAGAGCGGCAAGAAGTACTGGTTCGCAGTGCGGGCTGTTGGTTCCAACAGCATCAGCGCCATGAGCCAGGAGGTTTTCGGTCGCGCGGCGTAGGTCTCGCCGGGCTCAGCCTTACAAGTAAAGAAGAGAACCCTCGGCTACGGCCGGGGGTTCTCTCATTTGCGGCGGTTGCCCATCACAACGGGATGTTCCCGTGCTTCTTCTTCGGCAGCTTGTCCACTTTGTTGCGCAACATGCGCAGCGCGTGTATCACCTTCAAGCGTGTCTCGCTCGGGCGGATCACTTCATCCACGTAGCCACGCGCGGCGGCTTCGTAAGGGTTGGCGAACTGTTCCTTGTACTCGGCCTCCTTCTCCTTCCATTTCGCGTCTTTGTCCGCGGCCTTGTTGATCTCGTTCTTGAAGATGATCTCGGCCGCGCCCTTTGCACCCATCACCGCGATCTCGGCGCTGGGCCAAGCGTAGTTCATGTCGCAACCGATGTGCTTGCTGTTCATTACGTCGTATGCACCGCCATACGCTTTGCGGGTAATGATGGTGATGCGGGGCACGGTGGCTTCGCTGAAGGCGTAAAGAAGCTTCGCCCCGTGGTCGATGATGCCGCGCCATTCCTGCTCGGTACCCGGAAGGAAACCGGGCACATCAACGAACACGATCAGGGGGATGTTGAACGCATCGCAGAAACGCACGAAGCGCGCGGCCTTGATGCTCGCATCGATGTCGAGCACACCCGCAAGCACGGCGGGTTGGTTGGCCACGCAGCCCACCGTGCGGCCTTCCACACGCGCAAAACCGATCACCATGTTGCGCGCATAGTCGGCATGCACTTCCATGCTGCTGTCCGGGTCGATCACCGCGTTCATCACCTGCCGTATGTCGTAGGGCTGGTTGGGGTTGTCGGGAATGATGGTATCGAGTTCCGGCCGTGACTCGTCGCCGATGGTATGGGGCAAGGCGGGCGGTTCCTCTTCGCAGTTGCTGGGCATGTAGCCCACAAGCTGGCGCAATTGTCGGATCGCGGTCAGTTCATTGGGTGCGGTGAAATGGGCCACGCCGCTTTTGCTTGCATGGGTTGAAGCACCGCCCAATTCCTCGGCGGTCACTTCCTCGTGCGTCACCGTCTTCACCACGTTGGGGCCGGTAACGAACATGTAGCTGGTGTTCTCAACCATCAACACGAAATCGGTGAGGGCCGGGCTGTAGACGGCACCGCCGGCGCATGGCCCCATGATGGCGCTGATCTGCGGGATCACACCGCTGCTGCGCACGTTGCGATAGAAAATGTCGGCATAACCACCGAGGCTCACCACGCCTTCCTGTATGCGCGCGCCGCCGCTGTCGTTCATGCCGATCACCGGCGCGCCGTTCTGCATGGCCAAGTCCATGATGCGCCCGATCTTCTGCGCATGCGCCTCGGCCAATGATCCGCCCAAAACGGTGAAGTCCTGGCTGAACACATAGATCAACCGGCCTTCGATGGTCCCGTAGCCCGTCACCACACCGTCGCCCAAGAAGACTTGTGCATCCAAACCGAAATTGGTGCTGCGGTGCGTTACCAACTGGCCTATCTCCTGGAAGCTTCCCTCGTCCAAAAGCAGGTTTACACGCTCGCGCGCGGAGAGCTTGCCCTTCTTGTGCTGCGCAGCTATGCGATCGGTCCCACCACCTTCCAAAGCTTGCTGCTGTTTCTTGTCCAGCGTGTCGAACCATTGTTTCATCTGCGTCATCCCCGACGGGTCGGAGGCTGTATTGTTGGATGGCGAATGTATCCGGTGGCTCCGTCAGGGTGAGGCCCGCTACTTTCACCCGCCCCGTTTGGAATAGCCTATGAAGTGGCGCTTCGCTGATCTGCCCGTCCGAACCAAGTTCCTGGTCACGCTTGCCATTCCGGTCACCGGCATGGTGTTGCTGATCGGTAAGCAGATGGTCAGTAGCTGGGACAAGCGCAACGTGTTCCTGTACATCAGCCGCGAAGCGAACAGCATTGCGATGCTGAGCAACGTGATCCACGAGCTGCAGAAGGAGTACGCCCTGTGTACCGGCTATTTGGCTGGCCGTACCGTGAACGAGCCACGGTTGGGCTTGCAGTTCGTGAAGACGGACGAAGCCATCGGTGCGCTGACGCAAGCCACTACCACGCAGGAGGGCGCTGATCGGCAGAAGGCGTTCTACGGCTTGGGCGTGTTGCGGCAACGCGTCATGGACCGCCGCACCACCAGCGCCCAAGTGGGCCAGAGTTACCGGCGGATGACCGCCACGCTGCTCGATGAACTCACCATTACGGCCAAGCTGGCGCTGGATCCGGTGACCAAAGACCGGTTGTACGCGCATATGAACCTGCTGCACGCGAAGGAAGCCATGAGCATTGTGCGCAGCAGGGTGGGCCGTGGCTTGGCGGGCGAAACGTTGCTCAATACAGATATGGCCGCCATAAGCCTGCAATTGGCCAACTATGAAAGCAACTTGGGTCTCTTTGAGCGCGACGCCCCCGAGGATGTGCTAGCGACCTACCACGACATCTATACCGGTGACGACATCGGCTTCCTGCGCACCATCACCGGCTTGATCAGCGAGAAGCGCAACATGGCCGACCTACCGGTGGATGCCGAGAAATGGTGGGAGGTGAGCAGCAATGCCATGGACAAATTGAAGCGGGTGGAGGACCGCTCGGTGGATGGGATCATCCATGCTGCTGCACTGAATTTGGACGATGCGGAATTCCGGTTGGGGCTCGTGCTTTTCGCGCTGTTGGGCACTGTGGGTGCTGTTACGCTCATGGCCGTGGTGATCATGCGGGGCATCCGCCGCACGGTAACTGAGGTGAGCAAAGCGGCGTTGGCATTGGCCGAGGGCGATGTGAGCGGAAAGGTGGCAGTGCGCACCAACGACGAGATCGGTGAAATGGCGAACTCCTTCAATGGGATGATCGACAACGTACGATCCCTTGCCAGCAGTGCCGAAGCGATCGGGCGTGGTAACTACGACACCACCGTACCCGTGCGCGGCGATCGCGATGTGTTGGGCCACTCGCTGGCGCGCATGAAGGAGAACCTGAAGGCGGCGCGCATCCGGGACATGGAACAGAACCAAGCCCTGCAGACCGAGAAGGAGAAGCTGCAGAAGGCCAACGAACGCATCAATACGTTGATCAAGGAGATCCACCACCGGGTGAAGAACAACCTGCAAGTGGTGGCCAGCCTGCTGCGGTTGCAAGGCGCCAGCATCAACGACCAGCGCTTGCAGCACGCCTTCGAACAAAGCCAGAGCCGTGTGAGCAGCATGGCCCTGATCCACGAGAAGCTGTACAAGGGCGATGACCTCGCGCGGTTGGACGTGGCCCGTTACCTCGATGAACTTTTCGCCGACCTGGTGCAGGTGAACGATGTGCGCGACACCATTACTTACAAGACCGATATCGAAGAAGGACTTGAGCTGGATCTGAACACGATGGTGCCCTTGGGCTTGATCATGAACGAACTCATCACCAACAGTTTCAAGCACGCCTTCATGGGGCGCTCAAAGGGTCATATCGCCCTGAGCTTGGCGGCGAACGGCCCGCGCACGTACGACCTGCATTACTCCGATGATGGGATCGGGATCCCGGAGGGCCGCATGCACGGCGATGGCAACACCTTGGGTACCGGCTTGGTCGAGAGCCTTACGGAGCAGTTGAACGGATTCGTTACCGTGGATAGCGGTGAGGCCGGTACGCACTACCACATCCGGTTCACGGCAAGCGGGGCGTAGCGGGGGATCACCCCTTCGCCAATTCCGTTTCCACCTCTTCGCTCAGTTCCATGTTGTGGTAAACGGCGTTCACGTCCTCGTCTTCCTCCAGCAGGTCCACAAGCTTCATCACGTTGCGGGCGGTGGTAAGGTCGGCGGGGATCATGCTCAGCGGGTAACGCTTCAACTCGGCGCTTTTGCTTTCCACACCGAGCTGCTCCAGTTTCTGCTGCATGGCACCGAAGCCGTGGAAGGGAGTAAGGATGATGAAGCCTTCTTCATCGCGGATCACATCGTCGGCACCGGCATCAATGCATTCCATTTCAAACTCATCGCCATCGCGGTCCTTCAGCGCGCCATTGTCCACAACGAATTCGCCCTTGCGCTCGAACACGTGCGCCAATGAGCCGTTGGTGCCCAAGGTGCTGTTGCACTTGGTGAAGAAGCTGCGCACGTTGGCCACGGTGCGTGTGGGATTGTTGGTGGCGGCATCCACGAAGATGGCCACGCCACCGTGTGCATATCCCTCGTAGGTGATCTCGGCGATGTCCGCTCCTTCGCCACCGGCGGCGGCCTTCTTGATCGCACGGTCCACATTGTCCTTCGGCATGTTCATGCCGCGCGCGTTCTGCACGGCCATGCGCAGCCGCGTATTGGCCTCGGGGTTGGGGCCGCCGGCTTTCACGGCCATGGCGATCTCCTTCCCGATGCGGGTGAAGAGTTTGCTGAGTTTCGCGTTGCGTGCGAAGATCCTGTGCTTGCGTTTCTCGAATACTCGGCCCATGGTTTCCGGTTGAAGGGTTGCGAAAATAGGCGCGGGCCGCGAGAGGATGATCCCCTGCGGCCCGCTGTTCGGCTTCCTTCGTGTACTGTTCCCTTGTTGCGCTGGAAGCCGGCCTTCTCAGAAATCGAGCAATTGGATCCCAATGGTTACCGGCACCAGTTCGGGACTGCCACCTTCCTCGAACAGTGTGGTAAGGGAGTATTCGGCGAAGAGCGTGAGGCCGCCCACCCCCAAGCGCACCGTGGCGGCCACATTGTAGGGCAGCAGGTTGTAGTTGTCCTTGCTGCGCACCTTCTTGTCGCTGCCTTCGTCGCTGAATTTCTGTTTGTACATGGTATCGAAGTACAGGCTGCCCACCACCCCGAAGGCGAGGTGTACGTTGCCCTTGGTGCTGAAACCTTCCGATCGCATGGCCACGGCTTCGGCCAGCGTGGTCGGCAGCGGCGCGCGCTTGGTGTTGAACTCCAGCATCACCGGCACGCGGAAGCCGATCTGACGCAGCTTGTTCTTGGTGAAGTCGGGCTCGGCCACCGGCGCACCGAAGGTGGTGTCCGCCACATCGGTGAGCACGGTGTTATCGGCGAAGTGGTAGTTGCGGAACTCGATGCCCAAACCGGTAAGCAGGCCTGCATGGTGGCTGCCGAATTCGATCTTCCATTCAGCCAAGTTGAAGGCGATGAAACGCGAGCGCCAACTGTTCAGCGCCAGGCCATTGGTCTTCGGTCCATCGCCGATGCGGCCATCGGTGGCGATGAAGCTGTTGAAGCCGAGGTCCATACCGCCCCAATGGCTGTACGCATTGCGGCGCTGGCGGCGCAAGTCCTTCAACAATTGCGGTAAGGAGTCTTCGCTGGCCATCGGCTTGGGGGCGAGCAGGATGGTGATGTGCTTTCGTCTCGTCTCCAAGCGCAGGGTATCGTAGCCGCTTTCCACTTGGCTGCTGTCGCGCAGGTCCAACAACTTCACATCAGCTCCGTTGCTGCCCAACGTCAGGTTAACGGCATGGTGGCCATCGGTGGTGGTGGTGTCCACCTGTGCAAACGCTGGTGCGGCAACAAGGATCGCGGCGGCCAGCAGGATGTTCTTCGTGTTCATGGTTCGTGGTCTTCAGTAATAGGACGGGCAGCAACCACAGGAGTTACAGGCGATCCGGAATTCGGTCTTGTGTGATCCACGGCAGGTCGTTAGCGGTAAATGATCATGGGCTGAGCGGGGTTGTTCCCAAGGTCGAAAAGCAGAAAGCCCCGACATGTCGGGGCTCTTCTGTTCGCAGGGGTCGCGCCTCAGATGCTGCCTTCGGGACCGAAGGTGAAGCGCACATGTTCAGTCCTCCAAGTGCCGGTAGGGTTCTCGCCGATATCCACCAAGGCGAGTTTCCGAAGCACATAGGCACAGAGTTCATCATTGGTGCTGCTGGCGTTGATCACTTCCAGTTTGCCTTCCTTGTTCACCACGAAGCTCACGAAGACTTCGCCGGTCATATCGGTGTTGCGGAGCAGTGGGAAGCTGAGGTGTTTGCTCAGCTCTTTGTCAAGGGCACGTTCCATGGTGGTGTTGCCTTCGGCGCCTGCGGGAGGCTCGGCGGCACGAGCGTAGCCCATGGTGAATACGGTTGCGAGAACGAGGGTGGTGCGGAGGAGGGAGAAGCGTTTCATGACAGGTGGGTGTTCTGGTTATTTGCCCATAGGACGGGCTCGGAACGCGAGCAGTTACAGGATCATTGGGCGATCGTGATGAACGGTAATGGGCAGGGGGCAGCGGACCAGTTGCAGTGGAACAGTGAAACAGTTGACCCGGACAATTGCACCCGAAGGATCGACCCATGGGTCGACATTTCAGCCGCACAACAACCGGGGAAACACAATGAGCGCAACAGTTCAACGCCCAGTGCTGGCGCTCAGCGCCAGATCGCCCAAGTGCAGGCGGAAGCGACTGCGCTTCTGGTCGCGCTGAAGGGCGACCCCTGCACGGTCACCGCTGATGGTGCCCAAGCCCTTGTCCACGGCGGCCAGCACATCGCTGCCGTTGAGTGGAGCGGGCATGGGGGAGGAATTCCCGATCACTTCGCGGCGCAAGGTGCCAGCCACCAATTCGCCAATGGTTTGACGTTCATCGCCGAGGTCGTTGGTTGCCAGTGCCTCATCGAGCGGGGCTGGCGGCAGGCCCGGGGTAACGTTCACGCCAACTGGTTGTGCAGCGTCATTGGTGCGCTCCATGGCAGGCCGATGCACATCGGCCATGGCGGGGGCCTCTTCCCGTTGGCGCGGAACCAGCTCGCGGCGTTCCGGTTGCGGCGAATTGACCGGTTGTTCCTTTTGACCTTGCACAGGGCTCTTCTCATGCGCAGGTGCTGCAACCGTGTTCGTGCCAGAACCCTGTTGCTCTTGTTCCTGCCCCTGCTCCTGCACTTGCTCCTTCGGTACAGTAGGCGCTACCACCTCCGGTTGTTCTGCAATGCCGTTAACCTGTTCGTCGTTGCGCAACAGGAGCCAACCAAGCCCGAGCAACAACGCGATCGATGCGGCAGCGGCCAACTTCATCCATGGCGAACCGCTGATGGGGATCACGCGCGCGGACCGCTTCTTCAATTGTTTTTTCTCGCCGAACACGATCGGCTCTTGCGGCACGCGTGTGCGTTGCATGGCCGTCCATTGCTTGGCAACGCGCTCATCCTGTGCGATCAGCGAATCGATGGCAAGGCGCTGTTGCAGTGTCAGATCACCTTCCAAGCGCGCTACCAGGAAATCGTCCAAGCGGTGCATGTCGGGCATTCCCTGTGGGGGGAAGTGCCGCACAATGCTGGACTTGTTCTGGAAGGGAATGGTGATCGCCCCGCTCTTTGTTGCGGCGATCAGTTCCGCGTTGCGCTGCAACTCGGGTCGCTCGTACAGCAGGCGTTCCAATTGCTTCACACGTTCCGCATCCAACGTGCCTTCCATCCGTGCGATCAGGAAATCATCGATGCGCGCAGCATCGGGTTCCCCGACAGGTGGATAGTGTTTCTTCAGTTCATTCTTCCAACTGAAACCGGCTCCGCTATCCGTTACCGTGGGCAGTTCGCCGATGTCGGCGCGCAGGTCGGCATTGGCGGCGAGGAACGCATCCAGCTCCTGCTCCTGATCGGGCGTCAGGTTGCCCTCGATGCGATCAAGCAGCCAGGCTTCGTATGTGGTGCGGTCCAACTTCACAGGACGATCTCCAGTTTGCCGATGTATTCCTTCAGTGCGGTGCGGCCGCGGTAGATGTACACTTTCACTTGTGGCAGGTTCAGCCCGGTGATCTCGGCGATCTCCTCATAGGCATAGCCTTCCAGATCACGGAGCAACACAACGCTGCGTTGGATGTCGGGCAAGGTGGCCAGCGCTGTATCGAGCACTTCCTTCAAGTCCGGCGTGCCTTGGTCGGTGTAACGCAGGTCTTCGTGGTGCTCTTCCATGCGCTCGCTTCGCGATCCCTTGCGCACGGTGTCGACCATGGCATGGTGGGCCGTGGTGAAGAGGTAGCTCTTTGCTTTCGCGGCGTCCACTTCATCCACCTTCACCCACAACCGCGCAAAGCTCTCCTGCACCACATCCTTCGCGGTATCGGTATCGCGCAGGTGTTTCAGCGCGAATCGGTAGATGCCGTCACTGTGCAGGTCCACGCAGGTGTTATAGTCTTCAACGGTCATTGCGCAACAGGGGAACGATCGTAGGACGGGCTTCCACTGCGAAAGTTACAGCCCTACTTTTACGCCGCATGCCCAACAGCGCGCCACTGAACGCCCGCCCTTTCGCCCAATGGGGTATGGGCTTTACACGTCCGTTGATCATTGCCGGACCGTGCAGTGCCGAAAGTTTGGAACAAGTGCTCGCCACCGCGCACGGTATCGTGCAGCATGCCCCGCAAGTGAAGGTCTTCAGGGCCGGTGTCTGGAAGCCGCGTACGCAGCCCGGCCACTTCGAAGGTGCCGGCAACGTGGCGCTGGATTGGCTGAAGGCGGTGCGCGAGGAAACCGGCCTGCTCCCGATCGTGGAGGTGGCTACGGCCGAGCATGTGGAAGCGTGTTTGAAAGCCGGGATCGAGCTGTTATGGATCGGGGCGCGCACAACGCCAAACCCGTTCAGCGTGCAGGAGATCGCCGATGCTCTGCGCGGTTTGGATGTTCCGGTATTCGTCAAGAACCCCATCAACCCCGACCTCCACTTATGGATCGGCGCGTTGGAGCGCTTGGGCGGTGCGGGTCTTACCCGACTGGCTGCCGTTCACCGGGGTTTCAATTGGTTCGAACGCACGGCTTACCGCAATAGCCCCATGTGGGAGTTCCCGATCAGGCTCAAAGCGCGTTTCCCGGACCTGGAACTCGTTTGTGACCCAAGCCATATCAGCGGTACCACTGAGCTTATCGGCGAGGTAGCACAGCAAGCGCTCGACCTCAATTTCAGTGGGCTCATGATCGAAGCGCACCGCGACCCGGCCCATGCGCTGAGCGATGCAAAACAGCAACTGACACCGCAGCGATTGGGTGAAGTGCTTAGGGAACTCATCGTTCGTGAGCAGCATCCGGCCCAACGCAGCGATCGCTTGCTGGAGCTCAGGGACCTGATCGACCAGTTGGATGAGGAGATCGCCCAGAAAATGGGCTCGCGCATGGACATTGCCGAGCGCATTGGGGAGTGGAAGGCGGATCACAATGTGGCCATCCTACAGCCCGAGCGGTGGGACCGTATCATGCACCGGCAGTTGCGCCTGGCCCAGGACTTGGGCTTGTCCGGAGCCTTCGTGGAGGAATTGATGAACGCCATCCACAAGGAGAGCATCCGACGCCAAACCGAGGTTTTGGTCGCCGCGAACACGACTCCCGTAGGATCCCCCGCCGCCCCGGGGAAAGTCGCCCAAGGCTCATAGGCCCCCCGTCTATATTCGGGCCCCGATCGGCATCCGGTCCAGTTCCTTTAAAACAGCAAACCCACGTGATCATGCGTAGACTTTCCTCTCTGGCGGCAGCGCTCGTAAGCGCTTCGGCCCTCCTGGCACAGCCAGTGTTCACCAACGCAAGTGCCTCATTGAGCCACGAGGCCAGCAGCGGTGCGTGCATGTCTGTTTGCGATATGGATGGCGACGGGCTGGATGATATCGTTCAGTTGGACATGAGCCGGCATGTGTACGTCCTCTATCAGAACCCCGACCACACCTTCGTTACATTCGACTATGGCGAAGTTGACACTGACAACCAGTGGGGTTGGGCCATGGCCGACCTGAACAACGACGGCCACAAGGACATCTGTAGCGGTGTCGGCACAACGCGGTTCCTCAACATCACCGGCCGTGGCGTGTACACGTTCAGCAACCTCAACGGCCCTGGGATCTTCACGCAGTGCATGAGCATGGCCGACTTCGATAACGACGGTCGCGTGGACGTGTTCGCGTGCAACGACGTTGGTCCGAGCAACATTTGGATCACGGACGCCAGCGGGATCCCACAATACGATGGCAATTTCGTTGATTGGTCCACTAGCTGCGCGGGCACCTCTGGCGACATGAGCGGGAATTACGGCAGCACGGTCACCGACTTCGATAACGATGGCGATGTTGACCTTCACATCAGTCACTGCCGTCAAGGGGTGAACGACCCTGATGATTGCCGCCGCTGGGACCGCCTCTTCGTGAATGATGGCAATGGGAATTACAGCGATGAGGCTGATGTGTACGGATTGGAGAACCACGAGCAGGTCTGGACAACCGATTTCGGCGATTACGATAACGATGGCGATCTGGACATTTTCCAGACAACGCACAGCAGCACCATGATGCTGTTCGAGAACGACGGTACCGGGCATTACACCAACGTCACTTCCGGCAGCGGCTTGGAAGTATCGGGCTTCTTCCTGCAAGGTCTCTTCCGCGATCTGGACAACGACCGCTACTTGGACATCATGACCGCCAGTGCCGAGTACTACATGAAGGGGAACGGTGACGGCACCTTCACCCAACAGAGCAATGTGTTCCCCTCGAGCAAGACGATGCACTGCTTTGCCTTCGGCGATTTCAATAACGACGGCTTTGAGGATGTGTATGCCGGTTACGGTGATGGATATGTGGACGGCGACGCCGGCTTCCCCGATCGTTTGTGGTTGAACACACCGAACGGCAACCATTGGCTCAACGTGAAACTCAAAGGTGTTGTCAGCAACCAGGATGCCGTGGGTTCACGCGTTACCATCTACGGACCTTGGGGCATCCAGGTCCGCGAAGTGCATGCCGGTGAGAGTTATGGGATCACCAACACGTTCACCTGCCACTTCGGCTTGGGCAACAGCACGCAGATCGATTCAGTGGTGGTGAACTGGACCAGTGGCCAAGAGGATGTGTACACCAACATCAACGTGGATCAATCGATCACAGCACTGGAAGGCACGTGCATCAGTCCTGTTGCCGCCATCAGTGGCCCGTCGGCTTTCTGCACCGGCCAAACAGCAACGCTCACCGCCAATGCCGGGTACACCTATTTGTGGAGCACCGGCGAGATGACCCAGAGCATTACGGTCAGCGCCGGCGGTACCTATACCGTGACCATCGATGACGGCACCGGTTGCACGGGTACCACGAGCTTCTTCTTGGACCAGGACCCGGATGAAACACCGGAGATCTCCTTGAGCGGCGATGAAGTCTTCTGCGAAGGAGGCAGTGTAACGCTGACCAGCACCCCTGCCAGCGGCTACCTGTGGAGCACCAATGAAGTCAGCCAGAGCATCGTCGTTACCACTGCGGGCAATTACTCCGTATCGGTCACAGGCTTCTGTGGCAACATTGCTTCGGCACCGGTAACGATCACCGTGGCCGATACACCCGATGCGCCCACGGCCAATGGCGTATCGTTGCCAGCGCCCGGGACCGCGGATCTTACCGCCACCGGTGCCAACGTGGTGTGGTACGACGCTGCTGTTGGGGGCAGCCAAGTCGGTACAGGCAGCCCTTGGACGACGCCTTTCCTGAACGGCAGCACCAGTTTCTGGTGTGCTGATGTGTACACCAATGGAGACCCTGGGGCCTTTGGGGGCAAGGTGAACAACGATGCGGTGAATGGCCAGTACCACAACAACAGCACGAACTACCTGATCTTCGATGCTGCCCAGGATTTCATCCTCGTGAGCGTGAAGGTCTATGCCAACGGCGCTGGCAACCGCGATATCGAAGTGGTTGACGACAATGGCAACACGCTCGTATCGGGCACCTTCAACATCCCCGATGGCGAGAGCCGAGTAACGCTGAACTTCCATGTTCCGGCCGGTAGCGATCACAGCCTGCGTTGTGCTGCCGCCAACCCGCAGCTCTGGCGCGATGGGCTGAACAGCAACCCCGTTTATCCTTATTCGCTGGGCAGCTTCGGTAGCATCACCACGAGCAGCGCCGGAGGTGGAAACGCATTGGAGTATTACTACTTCTTCTACGATTGGGAAGTGGCAGACGATGCCGTTAGCTGCCCGAGCCCCCGCACCGAAGTACTGGTGGACGTGCTCACAGGCATTGCCGATGGCACAACGATGGGCGGGCTCAGCGTGTGGCCCAACCCGACCGATGGATCGCTGAACATCGCATTCCCGAGCGGCATGAACGAGTTGTCCATTTCGCTCAGCGATATCAGTGGCCGGACGGTACTGAGCACCCAAGCCGACGCCAAGGCTTTGGGGGCGGGTGCCACCACCCTCGATCTCGGCGGCTTGTCCGCTGGCACATACACATTGAACGTGGCCAGTTCCACAGGCCGCAACGTGCAGCGCATTGTGGTGCGTTGATCGTTGATCGAGCACGGAAGGAGAGGGGCCGCAAGGCCCCTCTCTCGTTTTCCGTCCATCACCCCGAAGGATCGGAACCCAGCACAGGGGTTGGCCGTTCAAGGCGCAGCAAACCGTTACGCCATGAAGAACATCATCTCCTCCCTTGCGTTCATTTCGCTGTTCGCCGCCTGTGCGGTTGAAGAGAATCCGGTGGTACAGACCATTGCCCCCGGATGTGGCAGCGATGGCCATCGCCTCGAAGCGGACCTGGGAGGTGCCGGGTTTTGCGCGGAGGGGAGTTTGGTCGCTGTCGCGGGAGAAGGTGCGTTGACCATCAACGGGCTCGCCCTCAATGGCAGCGGGTTGACGATCCAGATCGATTCGCTCTTCGTTGGCCAGCACGAGAGCAATGAAGCCAGCAACAATATCCTGCTCATGGAGCAAGGGCAGAACTACTCGGTCGGCCCCGGCGGCGAAGGCACCATCACCATCACAAGCCACGACGAAGTCTCAAACCTTGTGCATGGCAGTTTCGAGGCTGGTCTCGTCAACGCTGAAAGTGGCGTCGTGCGCGCGGTAAGCGGCAGCTTCGAGGTCATATACACCACACAGCAGTAGCCCGTTGGCGCGGCTAACTTGCCGCGCATGGCCAAACTCTCGGCTTCTTTTCCGGATGATGCCGCGTTGCGCATTGCCGTGGTCGGCATCGGTGGCATAGGCTGCGCAGTGCTTCCGCGCATGGCGCGTTGGCCGCTTGTTCGCCTCACGCTCATCGACGGGGATCGCGTGGAAGAGCACAATCTGGAGCGCCAAGAGCTCTACGCGGAAATGGACATCGGTGCATGGAAAGCCGGTGTCGGCGCCGCGTGGATGCGGCAGGTGATCCCGGCCACATCAATAGAGCCGCACACCGTTTTCATCGGCGCCAACAACGCGCGTGAATTGCTCGCTGAACACGACGCGGTGCTCGAATGCACTGACGACCTGCATGCGAAGGATGCGATCGACGAGGCTTGTGCTGCGCTCTCCATCCCTCTGGTCAGCGGCGGTGTGCACGGCAAGCAAGGACAGGTAATAGCGCTGCACGGCCCGGGCAGTATGCATGCGCTGACCCGCAAAGACCTTTTCGCGGGCCGCCCGGGCGGTGAGCAGGATGGCTGCAACATGCGCAATGTTCCACTGGAGACTTTGGACGCGGTCGCAAAGCGGATGGTATCGCTAACGCGTACGCTGCTGCTCGGCGAGCCCATGACCAATGGCCGGGTCGAGTTACTTTCAGGGGATCGGTGGATGAACATCGATCCACCCAACAATTGAATCATGGACGCCACCTTGTTCATCCTCTTGATAGTCTTGGTGGCCTTCATGTACGCCATGGTGGGGCACGGGGGCGCAAGTGGTTACTTGGCCTTGATGGCGATCGCCGGGATTGCCACGATCACCATGCGGCCGAGCGCGCTTGTCTTGAACCTCTGTGTAAGCGCGATCTCGTTCACCCAGTTCGCACGTGCTGGTCATTTCAAGTGGGAGTTGTTCTGGCCCTTCGCCTTGCTTTCCGTTCCTGCGGCATGGCTTGGTGCACAGGTGGATCTGGACCCGCTCGTTTACAAACGCATCCTGGCCGTTTGCCTTTTGGTTGCCGTTGTCCGCTTGTTCGGTCTCTTCGGTGAACCCAGGTCGGTGCTGCGTCCGGTCACCTTGGTTTGGGCCTTGGCGATCGGCGCTGTGCTTGGACTTGTCTCGGGGATGATCGGCATTGGCGGTGGAGTACTTCTCAGCCCCATTATCATTCTGCTCGGGTGGGCCGATGTAAAGAGCACGGCGGCGGTTTCCGCACCCTTCATTTTCGTCAACAGCCTCTCGGGCCTGTTCGGGATTGCAGGCAAGGGCGTTGTGCTCGACGCGCAGATGTGGTGGTGGGTGATAGCTGCGGTCTCGGGTGGCCTGCTGGGCAGTTGGTTGGGTGCCGAACGCGTGCCCGCGCTCCGCCTAAGGCAGGCTTTGGGCGTTGTACTTCTTTTCGCCGGCATCAAGCTCTTCTTCCCATGATCAGCGTGGAGGAAGCAAGGCGCATCCTCTTGCAGCATGTGCCCGCATGTCGTTCGGCGTTCCTGTTCCCCGACCAAGTTCACGGGCAACACTTGGTCAATGATGTATACGGTCAACATCCCTTTCCGCTTTTCGACATGAGCGCCGTGGACGGATACGCGGTATGTGGCGACGGACCGCAATGGAAAGTAGTTGGCAATGTTCCAGCGGGAGCCACGTACGACCTATCGTTGAGCAGCGGAGAATGCGTTCGGATCTTCACCGGTGCCATGGTACCCGAAGGCACCAGCGCCGTGATCATGCAGGAGTACTGCGGATCGGACGGCGATACCGCGGTGCACAACGGAGCACCACCAGCCGTCGGCACCAACATCCGGCGTAAGGCGGAGAGCTTGCGGGCCGGGGAACTTCTCTTGCGCAAAGGCACACGCATGGGCCCCGCCTCCATCGGATTGCTCACCTCTGTCGGAGTGCAACAGGTGGAAGTGTTCGCCAAGCCGGACGTGGGGGTGGTGCGCACAGGTAGCGAGTTCATGGATGAAGGCGCCTTACAGGCCGGGCGCATCTTCAGCAGCAATGAGTGGATGCTGGCAGCGGCGTTGGATGCGGAAGGTGTTTTCGTGGAAAGCGGTTTGATCACCGTGGGCGACAATTCGGCGGATCTGTCCGACGCCATTGTGGCGGCATTGGAGGAAACCGATGTGTTGATCACAACCGGCGGCGCATCGGTGGGGGATCACGACCTTGTCGAACCCGTGTTGCGTGCGTTGGGAGCCGAGATCCACTTCCACGGCGTTGCACAGAAACCCGGGAAGCCGATGCTCTTCGCAACGCTGATGGGCAAGCCGGTCTTTGCACTTCCGGGCAATCCGCGTGCGGTGATGGTGCTCTACTGGGAGTACGTGCTGCCGTTCCTGCATGCGATGCAAGGCTCCCCAGAACCGTGGTTGGGGGGCGATCGCTTGCCCATATCGCACGCGACGACAGTGAAGGGCAACCGTGCGGAATTCCGGGCCGCGCGGGTGAAGGGTGGGCAGGTGACCCTGCTGGCGGATGAAGGATCCCACATGTTGCGCTCGTTGGTGGATGCAGATGCCCTTGCGTACATCCCCTCGGCCGTGCGGGTGCTGGAAGCAGGTGATCCCATCGAAGTCCACTACCTCCCGCGATGACCGCATTGGCATTCACCTGCGTAATTCACAGACAACCCTTCATGATCCGCGCGCATCAGACTCATCCGCGCTATCGGCGTTCCATCCAATGATCGATCGCCAGTGGACCGGCGTTGTTCTGGCAGGCGGCAAGAGCAGTCGCATGGGCTTTGACAAAGCGCTGATCGAAATGGAAGGGCGGACGATGCTGCAACGCGCGGTTGATCTCCTGCGGCCGCATGTACGCGAGATCCTTGTGATCGGCGACCCGCTGAAGTACACACCTGAGCATGCCCTTGCTGTCCCGGATGATACGCCGGGAATGGGTCCTTTGGGCGGACTGGTCACAGCCATGAAACGTGCGCGGTACGTGCGCCTACTGGTGCTCGCTTGCGATCTGCCCAACATCAACGACAGATTGCTCGTGCTGCTGAAGAACGAGCTGCGCGGCGACCGCGATGCCGTTGTGCCCAACCACAGCGGATATCCGGAGCCGCTTGCTGCCGCTTATCATCGCCATGCCATCGAGGACCTGGAGGATTGCCTGCGGAACAATGTGCTGAAAATGGGCACCGTCTTGGACCATATCCTTACCGCATACACCGACGTTGAGCCAGGCGAGAACGGATGGCCTGCGGATCTTTTCAAGAACCTCAACGCGCCGACCGACCTTTGACCCCGATGAAAGTGCTGTTGTTCGGGCTCATCGCTGAGAAGGCGAACGCCACTGAGCTATTGAGCTCGGCCGGTACAATGCATGCCCTAAAGCAGGAATTGGAAGCGCGCATCCCGGAGCTCGAAAAGTTGACTTACGCGCTTGCTGTTGATCGCGTGATCGTGAAGGAAGACCGCATCCTCAACGGGAACGAGGAGATCGCCCTGTTGCCACCTTTTGCCGGGGGATGAGAGAAGTGAAGACCCATAAGAAGCGTGACATCTTCGTGGAAGGTGCGATCACACCCTCGTTCGTTGGCGAGAGCATAGCCAAGCACGCCACGCAGACCGCTCTTGGTGGTCACGACATTTTTCTTGGCCAAGTGCGGGCGGACGTGATCGATGGTCGATCCGTTGAGGCGATCGAATACACAGCTTATCGCGATATGGCCAACGAGCAGATGGTCGCGATCCGCGAGGAGGCCTTTGCGCGCTGGCCCATTACCTGTTTACACGTTCACCATAGCCAGGGAGCTATCAAGGCGGGTGAATTGTGCTTCTTTGTTTTCGCCAGCGCGGCGCACCGCCAACCCGCCAGAGAGGCTGTTGCGTACGTTACGGATGAAGTAAAGAAGCGACTGCCGATCTTCGGCAAAGAGATCCTTGCGGAAGGAGGGCATTCTTGGAAGGAGAACCGATGATCGACATCACGCACAAGCCCACCACGCTGCGCGAAGCCACGGCCGAAGCCACGGTAACAGTGAGTTCGGTCGGGACCATCGCAGCGGTGAAGGAGAAGCGGGTGCCCAAGGGCGATGTTCTCGAAGCGGCGCGCGTTGCGGGGCTTTTCGGGGTCAAGCGTACGGCGGACATGATCCCGGATTGCCACCCGCTCCCGGTCGAGTTCGCCGAAGTGAAGTTCGATCTGCAGGACAAAGCGATCCTGATCACCGTGCGCGTGAAGACGATCTACCGCACGGGGGTGGAAGTGGAAGCGATGCATGGCGCAAGCGTTGCAGCGCTCACCATTTACGATATGCTGAAGCCGATCGACAGGGGTATCACCATAGACCGGATCCGCTTGGTGGGGAAGAAGGGTGGTAAGAGCGATTGGAAGGATGCCTTCGAGAAGGCCCCGCGCGCGGCGGTGATGATCATCAGTGACAGCGTTGCGGTTGGCAAGAAGGAAGACAAAGCCGGTGCAGCGATCGTGGAACGCTTGAAGAAGCTCGGTGTGGAAGTCACGGCGCAAGCCATTGTGGCCGACGAACCGGACCGTATCTCCATGCAGGTGAAGTCATGGGCGTTGGAGAAGTACGATCTCATCCTCACCACCGGAGGCACGGGACTTTCGCCGCGGGACCGTACGCCGGAAGCCATCGCACCGATCCTCGACCGCGACGTGCCCGGCATCATGGAGGCAGCACGTGCCTACGGACAGGAGCGCATGCCCTTGGCCATCATGTCCCGCGGCGTGGCCGGTATGATCGACCGCACGCTGGTGATCACGTTGCCGGGTTCAACACGGGGTGCGCAGGAAACAATGGATGCGTTGTTCCCCTTCGTGCTGCACGTGATCAAGGTGCAGGAGCACGCGTTCAGGCACGGGCTGTGATCATCCACCGATGCTCACCATCGGTCGCGCGCTCAGGTCGTGCAGCACTTCCTCCTGTTTCTCCGGTTTGAAGAGCGGTAATCCGCCGAGCATCGCGTGCTTCGCCAGCACGTTCATTTCGATCAGTGGTGCGATGTCCTCACCGCGGCGGAGCGCTGATAGCAAGTCTGATTCCTCGCGTGAGAACAGGCAGTTGCGCATCTTCCCTTCAGCCGTCAGACGCAAGCGATCGCAATCGCCGCAGAAAGGTTCGGTCACGGTGCTGATCACAGCGAAGGTGCCTTTCCAGCCTTTCACGCGGTACGCTTTGGCGGTGCTGTGCGCATCGTCGTTCAGCTTCTCGATCGTGTGTACGCTCCCGATATGCCCGAGCATCTCCGCGTAGGTATACACCCGTTCCCGTCCCCAATGGTTCCCTGCGAAAGGCATGAACTCGATGAAGCGTACATGCACATCATGGTCGCGCGTGAACTCCACGAAGCGTAAGAGTTCATCGTCGTTCACGCCACGCATCACCACCATGTTCACCTTCACACGCATGCCCCGCTCAAGAGCGAGCAGGATGTTGGCTTGCACCCTGCCGAACCCATCGCGCCGCGCGATCTTCTTGAAACGCTCAGCATCGAAGGTGTCCAGACTGATGTTGATGTTCTTCAATCCGGCGGCGACCAGGCCATCGAGGTGTTTGTCCAGTGTCATCGCATTGGTCGTCATTCCCAAGGAGACACCCAGATGCGACATGTCGCGGACAATGTCCACGGCATCGGGGCGTACGAGCGGCTCGCCACCGGTGAGGCGGATCTTGGTGATCCCATAGCGCTCCACGAAAAGTCGTGCGATCGTGGCGATCTCCTCGCGCGTCATCAGCTCTTCCCGTTTCAGGAAATGCTGGTCCTCGGGCATACAGTAGGTGCAACGCAGGTCGCACTTGTCCACAATGCTGATGCGGAGGCTGCGATGCGTGCGGTTGTGACGGTCGGTGAGTTCCTTCAACACGCTCGCAAGTTACTTTGAGGCCCGCACCCTGACGGAAAACACATCAATGACAAAGAAGGAACTCGTTCGCTGCGGCTGGTGTCTGAAGGACGACATCTACATGAACTATCACGATACGGTGTGGGGCGTCCCCGAGCACGATGACGGGAAGCTCTTCGCGAAACTGATACTCGATGGTGCGCAGGCCGGGCTCAGCTGGTACACGATCCTCATCCGCACAGAGAGCTACGCGAAGGCCTATCATAATTGGGATACGAAGATGATCGCGGAGTATGGCGAGAAAGACATCGAACGGCTGATGAACGACGTGGGCATCATCCGCAACCGGTCGAAGGTCATGGCTTCCATTGGCAACGCGAAGGCTTACGTGAAGATCATGGAGGCCGGCCCCGGTTCGTTCGATCGGTTCCTGTGGAAGCACGTTGGCAACAAGACCATCGTGAACCAATGGAAGGGCGGGGGTGGTTTCCTGACCTCCACGTCCGAAAGCGATGCCATGAGCAAGGACCTGAAGAAGCACGGCTTCAAGTTCGTTGGTACCACCATCGTCTATGCCTTCATGCAAGCCTGCGGCATGGTTGACGATCACGCGCTGACGTGCTGGAGGAGGAAGGGGTGAATGAACACCGGGGAATGGTCGCAGCTGCTTTCCCGTTCGCTGTTCATCAATGACCATTTCACCCCGTATTTTGGAACGCATGCGCACGCCCGTAGGTCCTGTGAAAGTTGAACGGCACGACGCAGGAGCCGTGGCGGTGGCCGACGACCTGTTGGTGACGGAGGAGCCGTTGGAGATCCGGTTGGGTCATGGCCCCGAGCATGACCGCAGGGAAGTACGCCTCAGCGTCACCATGCGCACACCGGGAAACGATGAAGAACTTGCCTTGGGATTCCTCTTCACCGAGGGCATCATCGCGGAAACGCAACAGGTGCTGCGCGTTGCGTATTGCGAGAACGTGAAGGCCGAGGAACGGGGTAATGTGGTACGTGCGGAATTGCATCCCGATGTGGAAGTGGAGGCGGGGAAGTGGCAACGGAATTTCTACACCACGAGCAGTTGCGGTGTTTGTGGAAAGTCGAGCATCGATGCAGTGCATACTGTTTGCACGCGGAAACCGGGGCACAAACCCCGCGCGAACGACGCGCTCATCACCGCTTTGCCCGATAGCATGCGCGAAGCACAGACGGTATTCAAACACACGGGTGGGATCCACGCGGCTGCCCTGTTCAATGATCAGGGTGAATTGCTGTTGCTGCGCGAGGACGTAGGTCGCCACAACGCCGTGGACAAAGTGATCGGGGCCATGCTCAACGCCGGACACGCAACGGACAACGTCCTCCTGTTGGTGAGCGGCCGTGCGGGTTTCGAACTCGTGCAGAAGTGTTTGATGGCGGGCATTCCGGCAATGGCCGCCGTTGGTGCGCCCAGTTCGCTGGCAGTGCAACTGGCCAAGGAGGGCGGCCTGCTGCTCATCGGTTTCCTGCGGGGCGATCGGTTCAATGTTTATTCCGGCGAGCTTTGAGGACCATGGAGGGGTATCACCATCGCATCGCGGAACTTTCGCGGGAGCACATCGCTATCGCGCCGTACGATGAACGGTGGCCGGAGCGCTACGCTGAAGTGGAGATGCGGCTGGAGCGATCCCTTCCCCTGGACCTGTGCTCGCGCATAGCCCACATCGGCAGCACGGCGGTGCCTGGGCTCAGCGCCAAGCCGATCATCGATGTGCAGGTGGAGGTTTGCGACCCGGACAGATTGCGCCGGGAGGTGGTGCCGATCATGCGCGAGCTCGGTTACGAGTATATCTGGCGCCCCACCATGGGCGAGCATGCACCCTATTACGCGTGGTTCATTGCGCGCAATGCGCGGGGCGAGCGCACCGAGCACATCCACATGGTGGAGCCCGACGCAGCCACCGAGGCGCGCATCCTGTTCCGCGACTTCCTCCGCACCCACCCCGAAGAAGCCTTGCGCTACGAAGCCCTGAAGCGTTCGCTGAACGCAGCGCACCCCAACGACCGGGCGGCCTACACCAACGGGAAGACATCCTACATCACTTCCATAGTCACCCAAGCACGCACCGCATCATCATGAAACATCTTTTCACGATCGCCCTTTTGTGCTCGCTCACGTTGCCGCTCTTCAGCCAGCGGAGTTTCGATGTCACCATCGCCGACAGCACCTACCACATGAAGCAATACTGGTTCGTGCTGTACACCAAGGGCGATGCTGCTCCTTTAGACAGCGCGACTTCGGCCACGACGCTGAAAGCACACCTCGATCACCAGGATATGCAGAGCAAGCGCGGGCTCATCATCATGGCCGGGCCCTTCGGCGACAATGGCGCTTGGCGCGGGCTGCTGCTCTACGATTGCGACACCAAGGATGAGGTGGAGGGCTACCTGAAGTCCGATCCGTTCGTGAAAGCCGGGCAGTTGAAGTACGAGATACACCCGTGGTACGGCTCCTTGGGGACGGTGTTGAAGTAGGGCGGGTTCGCGTTTCAACGCCTGCACGTTCATCATCCCCTACGCGGGCCGATGGCCTCCAACGCGCGCGTCTATCTTAGCCGCCATGAGCTGCGATAGTTGCGGGAACAACAAGACGGGCAAGCCGAACGGGTGCAAGAGCAATGGCTATTGCACAACGAGCGGGTGCAACAAGCTGGATGTGTTCGATTGGCTGAGCGGTGTGCCTCTGGCGGCAGGCCAGCAGGTGTACGATGCCGTTGAAGTGCGCTTCAAGAACACACGCAAGAACTACTACCGGGTGCCCCCCGGGATCAGCATCACCCCCGGCGATCTGGTAACGGTCGAAGCATCCCCCGGACATGATGTCGGCATGGTGAGCCTTACCGGCGAACTGGTGCGGTTGCAGATGCAGCGCAAGGGCGTGGGTGCCGACACCTTCGAGCTGAAGAAGGTGCTGCGCAAGAGTTCACAGGAAGACATCGACAAGTGGCACGAGGCGCGCAAACGTGAGGACGACACCATGTTCGCCAGTCGTCGCATCGTGCAGGACGCCAAGTTGGACATGAAGGTGAGCGACGTGGAATACCAAGGTGACGGAAGCAAGGCCACGTTCTACTACACGAGCGAGGACCGCATTGATTTCCGCGACCTGCTGCGCTCCATGAGCCAGAAGTTCGGTGTGCGCATCGACATGAAGCAGATCGGTACGCGACAGGAGGCGGGGCGCATCGGTGGTATCGGCAGTTGCGGTCGTGAGTTGTGCTGCAGCACTTGGCTCACCGATTTCCGCAGCGTTACGACCAGTGCCGCACGGTACCAGCAACTGGCATTGAACCAGAGCAAATTGGCAGGCCAGTGCGGCAAATTGAAGTGCTGCCTGAACTACGAATTGGACATGTACTTGGAGGCGGTGAAGAGCTACCCGAGCATGAACGCCAAGTTGAAGACGCAGCAAGGCACCGGCTACCACATGAAGACGGACATCTTCCAAGGCAAGATGTTCTATTTGATCAAGAGCCCTGGCAGTGTGCCGGCGATGGTTGGCTTGAAGATCGATAAGGTGCGGGAGATATTGGAGCAGAACAAGCAAGGGGTCGAACCCTTCGTGTCGTTGCAACAAGTGGATGAGGCGCCGAAGAAGAAGACGGAAGAGAAGGTGCACGACTACGAGAACGTGGTTGGCATGGACGACCTGACGCGTTTCGACAAGCAGATGAAGGAGCGCCGCGGCGGAAAGAAGAACCGTGGTAGGGGGAAGCAAGGGCAAGAACGATCGGCTGGACCGGCTGCCAAGGGAGCGAACCCCCGACCGAACGAAGGCCCCCGACCACCGCAGCAAGGACAACAGCAGCAGGCGCGTCCTGAAGGCGAGCGGCGCGAAGGCGGACGGAACAGGAACCGCAATCGTCGGCGTGGTGGTGGTGGCAATAAAGGACAGGGGGACGGTCCTGCACCTACGCCCGGCGGGCAATGAGGATCATCGGTGGCGCAGCGGTTTGCATGTTGGCCTTATCGGCATGCGGCGATGCCTTGGTACACAGTGAGACACGTCCTGTACCCGGTGGTGTGTGGGACCGCGAATGGAAGCCGGAGTTCACCTTCACCATCACCGATACCGCCAGCCAGCACGACACCTACCTCGACATCCGCCACACCGGCAGCTACGTCTACAGCGAGCTCTACCTCTTCGTTACGTTGAAGCGGCCTGATGGCCATGTGCTCCTCGACACGGTGCAGTGCCCGTTGAGCGATCCGAACGGTCGCTGGTACGGAAAGGGCCTTGGCTTCATCCGCAGCGACCGGTTCGATGCGCACATCCTCTATAAGTACGGCAACAGATTCCCCCAGCCGGGCCGTTATAGCATTGCACTTGAACAAGCCATGCGTACCGAAAAGTTGGAAGGCGTGATCGATGTTGGGGTGAGCGTGGAGAAACACCGCGCGAAGTGACATCCCGATACATGGCCGCCACCGAAAAGCCCCGCAATTGGTACCGCCTCTGGTGGCTCGTCGTGCTGTCGCCGGTGGTTTTCCTTTTCCTTATGCTAACGGCGGCGGCCTTCAGCGACCTGCCCAGCACCGATGATCTGGACAATCCACGCAGCGACCTGGCCACGGCCGTGCTCTTCAGCGATGGTAGCGTGATGGGCCAGTACTATACCGAGAACCGCATACCGGTGAAGTACGAGCGCATCAACCCGAACGTGGTGAAGGCGTTGATAGCGACGGAGGACGAACGTTTCCGAGAGCACAGCGGGGTGGATCTGCGCGGCACGTTGCGCGCCGCCGTTTATATGGGGGGCAAGGGCGGGGCCAGTACCATCACGCAGCAGCTGGCCAAATTGCTTTTCACCAAGGAGAAGAGCGACAACATCGTCAAGCGCATATTCCAGAAGTTCCAAGAGTGGATCATCAGCGCGCAGTTGGAACGGCGCTACACGAAGGAGGAGATCATCGCGCTTTACCTCAACCGGTTCGATTGGATCAACCAGGCCGTGGGCATCAACAGCGCCGCGAGGGTGTACTACAACACGACACCGGACAGCCTCCGCATCGAAGAGGCGGCCGTGTTGGTGGGCATGCTGAAGAACCCCAGCCTCTTCAACCCCGTGCGTCGGCCCGATACCGTTGAGCACCGGCGCATGGTGGTATTGGCGCAGATGGTGAAGAACGGGTTCCTCGATCAGCACCAATATGATTCGCTGCGCGTGCTGCCCTTGGGCCTCGACTTCCAGCGCATCGACCACACCGAGGGTCCGGCACCCTACTTCCGCGAGGTGCTTCGCGCACAATTGCAGACGCTCTTCAATGAAAAGGACCCCGCCACCGGCAAGTACAGGTTGCACAAAGCCGATGGCAGTAAGTATGACATCTACACCGACGGGCTCACGATCTACACCACCCTCGATAGCCGTATGCAACGCTATGCCGAGTGGGCCATGCGGGAGCATCTTGGCAAGGAGTTGCAACCGCAGTTCTTCAAGGACATCGCTAAGAAGAAGAACCGGCCCTTCGACTTCCGTGTGAGCCAAGAGGAGATCGACGGGATCATGCATGCGGCCATGAAGCGGAGTGACCGTTACAGGACGTTGATCGGGAAGCGCTGCGGCAATTGCGATCGTCCGGCCGCCTACATCGTTACGGCCGAGAAGGACGGTGTGCCGCAGTTCCATTGCGATCCCGACAAAGGCGGCTGCGACACATGGTGGCCAATGGTGAAGGAGTCGGAGATCCCGGGGATCTTCAATACGCCCACCGCGATGCGGGTGTTCAGTTGGGGCGGCGACATCGATACGGTGATGACCCCCAACGACAGCATCCGTTGGTACAAGAGCCACCTGCAAAGTGGATCCCTGAGCCTCGACCCACGCACGGGTTTCGTGAAGGCTTGGGTGGGCGGGCCCGACTTCAAGCACTTCCAATACGATCACGTGAGCCAGGCGCACCGTCAGGTCGGTTCCACCTTCAAGCCGTTCGTCTATGCCACCGCGATCAGTTCCGGCCGCGATCCTTGCTTCCAACTGCCCAACCAGATGGTCTGCTTCGACATGCCGGCGGGACAACCGGATTGGTGCCCGAAGAACAGTGATGCGAAATACGGAGGCATGATCACGCTGAAGTATGCCTTGGCGCAATCGATCAACACCGCCACCGCCTGGTTGATCAAGCAGTACGGCCCCGAGGCGGTCACGGTGCTTGCCAAGCACATGGGCATCAGGAGCAAGTTGGAACCCGTGCCGAGCCTCTGCCTCGGGGTTGCCGATGTGACGTTGGAGGAGATGACCAGTGCGTTCGCGGCCTTCGCCAACGAAGGCGTGCATATCGATCCGATCGCCTTCACGCGGATAGTCGACAAGAACGGGAACGCGATCTACGACGTGACGCCGAAGACCGAAGAGGCTTTGGATGCACGCACCGCGTACATCATGCTCGACATGTTGAAGGGTGTGATGGACCGTGGTACGGGGATGCGTCTGCGCATGGGCTGGGGTAACCGGGCCAAATACGGCAACATCCATTACGTAACGGCCGGTAAGACCGGTACCACTCAGGACAACAGCGATGGTTGGTTCATCGGTATCACACCCGATCTGGTGACAGGGGTCTGGACCGGCGGCGAGGACCGCAGCGTGCGCTTCTCGCGCACCGATCTGGGCCAGGGCGCGAACAGTGCGCTGCCGATCTACGGTTACTTCATGAACAAGGTATACGCCGACAGCACCATCACCATCAGTCGCGGCGACTTCGATCGTCCGCCCGGTGATCTCGGTGTTGACTTGGATTGCAACGGAAGCAAAACCGATCCCGTGCTCTTCGATGTGGATGAGGGCGGTGGGAGCTGGGAGTGACGTCCGGATCGGATCGGCGTGGCCGGATCAACGACCGCGCGTCCTGTTCAACCACGATGATGACCGTTGCGGATCGATCACCATGTGATCGGAAATGCAGTGATCGATGCATCGTCCGATGTGCATCGCGTGGTGCGTGATCGCATGTGATCGATGTACGGTGATGGGTGCGTGAGCACATTCGATCACGCTGTCCGCACGGAATACCCGAACGCACGCAAGCCCCGCTGGGCGGGGCTTGCACGATGTGTGGAACGCGAAAGGGGCCCGACTCGTCGGACCCCTTCGCTGTAAGGTGTGAACCTTACTTCTTCTTCTTAGCGGCCGCCTTTTTCTTAGGGGCTGCTTTTTTGGCGGCCTTCTTAGGGGCGGCCTTCTTCGCTGCTTTCTTAGCCATTGTGTAAAGGGTTTGAGACAAACGTATCGATGTCGAGCACTCGAACGTCAGTGTCGTCACAAATGTTCCAACGATACCCTGTTGATATCGATGGCGTGATCGATCGACGATCACGATCGCGATGAAGGACGATGCGTGTTCGAAGTGCGATGCGATCATCGAAGAGCGATGATCGCATCGATCCGTTCTCTTCGATCGGTCATCATTGTCGGTTGCGCGCGCAGCGTTGCATAGCCTCGCGATGATGAAGCAGTAGCAGGCTCCGCAAGTCGATCATGAGTGCGAGGATGGCGAGTGCATTGTCCGCTGCGCCTGTGGCCGTCAACTACTTTGGCATTCGTTCCGAAAGGACATGAAGAAGATAGTTCTGATGGCCGTACTTTTTTTCGTGGGGGTGATGGCCTGCACGAATGACAAGGACGAAATGCTCGGACCGGGGCCGGTGGTTTCACCCGTGGTGTACAACCCGGCGGCGATGCCTTACGATAGTCTCAGCACTTACCACTTCTTCAATGGTAGCATGGCCGACCTCGACCCCGTGCAGGGCGTCCTGCCGTTCGAGCCGACCACCCCGTTGTTCAGCGACTATGCGCACAAGAGCCGCTTCGTGTGGATGCCGCCTGGGGCGCAAGCGCGGTACGTGGACGATCACAAGCCGCTCGACTTCGATGAGGGCACCATACTGATCAAGAACTTCTGGTACGACAATGTGCAGCCCGGCGATCTGAAGCAGGTCATCGAGACGCGCCTGCTCTTCAAGCGCAATGGCGTGTGGGAGTTCGCGAACTATGTATGGAACGATGCGCAGACCGAGGCGACGCTCGACTTGTCCGGATCGTTCAAGTCGTTGCAATGGCTTGATGACAACAACCAAGCGCACGATGTGGTGTACCGCGTACCCAGCGAAGCGGAGTGTTTCGTGTGCCACAAACGCAACAACTTGCCCGAACCCATCGGCCCGAAGCCACGCAACCTCAATAGCACCTATCAATACGCGGACGGTGCAATGAACCAATTGGACAAGTGGGTTGCCGCCGGTTACTTGGAGAACAACCTGCCCGCAACGATCGAGGCCACGGCGAAGTGGGATGATCCGTCCGTGGACATCAACGATCGCGTGCGGGCATATGTGGACATGAACTGCGCGCATTGCCATAGCGACGACAAGCATTGCAACTACCGGCCGATGCGGTTCGCTTGGGAAGAAACCAGCGATCCCGTGAACTTGGGCATCTGTGTGGAGCCGGATGAGCAGATCAATGCTGACCTCACCCATATCGTCGCACGCGGCGCCACCGAGCGCAGTGTGCTCTTCTACCGGATCAGCGCAACGGATGAAACGGTTCGCATGCCTTTGTTGGGGCGCAGTGTGGTGCACCAGGAAGCCGTACAACTGTTCGGTGACTGGATCAACGGCCTTTCCCCGCCTTGCAACTAACATCAACCATCGCAACATGGAACGCATCCTCTTCCTCGGCACCGCATCGATCCTTGCGTTGTCCGCTGCTGCACAGAACACCTGCGCCACCGCGCTGCCCATATCCGCGGGCCTCCACACCATCGTGGTGGTCGATGGCACACAGATCCCCATCCCCATCTGCACGCTCACCGGCACCGGTGCAACGGCAGGCGAATGGTACGCTTACACGCCCACCGCCGATCATTGGTTGACGATCACCACCGATCTTGCACAGAACGTCACCGATGACACGCGCTTCCATGTTTACGTGGGAACGTGTGGGTTGCTCAGCTGCATTTCTGGTGACGACGACAGCGGGGCCGGCAACCTGAGCACTGCGAGCTTCAATGTGCAGCAGGGGATCACCTACATCATTGCCTTCGACAACCGTTGGAGCAGCAGCGGGTTCGACTTCCAATTGACCGAAGCGCCCCCGTTGGTGCAAGCCGTCTCCTTCAGCTTGCAAGGGATCGCCACCAACGGAAGTCCCATGTGCGTGGTGGACATGAACAACGACCTGCTCGATGATGTGGTGGCCGTCACCACCACTAACATCAACATCAACCAACAGCAACAGGGAGGAGGTTGGGTGTCGACCAACATCACCACATCGCCGGCCGATCACATGGCCGATTGGAGCATCGCCGCCGGCGACTACGACAACAATGGGTACAAGGACCTGCTGTACGGTGGCTGGGATGGTGTCACCTTTATGAAGGCCAATGCAACGGGCACCGCGTTCACGGAAGTCTCCTTCACGGAGTACGTCTTTTCGCAGCGCACCAACTTCGTTGACATGAACAACGATGGCTCTTTGGAGGGGTTCGTTTGCCACGACATCGATGCGAACGTCTACTTCATGAACGACGGTGCCGGGAACCTGACCTTCAACCAAGGTGGTCTCGGCGAGGTGGGTGGCAACTACGGCAGCATCTGGGTGGATCCGGACAACGACCACGACATGGACTTGTTCATCGCGAAGTGCGGGAGCGATCCAGTGGATCAACTGCACCGCAACAATGGCGACGGCACCTTCACCCCGATCGGTGCGGCCATGAACCTTAACGATGCCGGACAGAGCTGGAGCGCAGCATGGGGCGACTACGACAACGATGGCGATATGGATGTGATGACCGGCGCCGGCGCGAACATCGGCGACGGCAACAAACTCATGCGCAACGATGGGAACACATTCGTTGATGTCACGGCGGGATCGGGCTTCGACCTGTTCTACGAAACGGGCATCGAGTACACCACGCACGACTTCAACAACGATGGTTTCCTGGATGTGCTGTGCCCGAACAGCACGGTGATGGTGAACAACGGCGACATGACCTTCACCCCGAACGTGGTAGGTGTGACCGAGGGCCCCGTCGGCGATCTGAACAATGATGGCTACTTGGACGTGATCAGCATTTGGCAGGGGGCGATCAGCATGAACACCGGCGGCACGAACCACTACCTGCGGATCAATACGGTAGGCACCCAGAGCAACCGCAACGGGATCGGCGCGCGGGTTGAATGCACCAGTGCATTGGGAACGCAGATCCGTGATGTGAAAAGCGGCGATGGGTTCGCGTACATGAGCAGCCTCCTGACGCACTTCGGGTTGGGTGCCGATACGCAGGTGGATGCCGTTACGGTATACTGGCCGAGCGGGATCATCAATACCGTGTACAACCCTGCGATCGATGGTGTGCTGACGGTCGTTGAGGATGACTTCACCGGGCTTGGGGAGATCGCTGCCAACGGTGTGCTGCGCATCTCGCCCCAGCCTGCAACGGATTTTCTTGTGCTCCGCGCAGATGCCGATCTGTTGAACGGCGCCGTTACGATCCGGGACATTGCAGGCAAGGAGGTAGTGAGCACAACCTTGAGTGCTGACCGGCTCGACGTGTCCGGACTGGCCCAAGGCCTTTATACCTTGCGGGTGGACGTTGATGGCCGACGGTTCGTCAGCTCTTTCACGAAGCAGTAAGCGGACCGGTGGATCGTCCATCTTCGCCGCCCTTAGGAACCGGGACCACCTCATGAGCAGAGCGCTCCTTTTCGTTGCAGCTTCCCTTGGAACGTTGGCCTCGGTTGCACAGAACACATGTGCTACTGCGCTTGCTGTCGGCGCGGGTACTTATCCGGTCTCCGGCATCGACGGCACACAGATCCCCATTCCCATCTGCGCCTCCGGTGGAACCGGTGCGACCGGTGCGGAGTGGTACAGCTACACGCCCGCCGCCGACCACGGGATCACGATCACCACCGACCTGGCGCAGAACCTCGGGGGCGATACCCGGGTTCATGTGTATACCGGCTCATGCGGGCTCCTCACATGCGCAGGCGGCGATGACGATGGTGGATCAGGCAACCTGTCGACAGCGACCTTCAATGCGCAACAGGGTATCACTTACTTGTTCGCCTTCGATGATCGGCATAGCGATGCAGGATTCGACTTCCAATTGATCGAGGGCCCTATCGTGCCATTTCCGGTGAGCTTCACCACCCAGACGATCGCCGTTGCGGGCAGCGCGATGTGCGTGGTGGACATGAACAACGACCAGCTGGACGATATCGTGGCCACATCGGCAAGCAACATCCAAGTGCACTACCAGCAGCAGGGAGGAGGTTTCACTACCGTGAACATCCCGACACCCACAGCCGACCATCCGGCATCGTGGAGCATTGCCGCTGGCGATCTCGACGCCAATGGCCAGATCGACTTCCTGTACGGGAACGGTGCCGGTGTCACCATCATGAAGGCCGATGCCAACGGCACTTCCTTCACGGAGATCAGCGGGCCGGAATACGTCTTCAGCCAGCGTACCAACATGGTGGACATCAACAACGATGGCAACTTGGACGCGTTCGTATGCCACGATATCGACCCGAACGTTTACTACATCAACGATGGCTCCGGCAATTTCACCTTCTACCAAGGCGGTTTAGGGGATACACCCGGTGGCGGGAACTACGGCAGCATCTGGATCGACTTCGATAACGATCACGATGTGGACCTCTTCATTGCCAAGTGCGGTGGCAACCCCATCGATCGATCCATCGACCAGTTGTACCGCAACGACGGCAACGGTGTTTTCACGGATGTGGCCGTGCAAATGAACTTCGCCGACTACCAACAGAGCTGGAGCGCAGCATGGGGCGACTACGATAGGGACGGGGATCTTGATGCGCTGATCGGTGCCAGCGGCTTCACCAACGGGGGCCACAAATTGATGCGCAACGATGGCGGCACCTTCACCGATGTCACCGTCGGCTCCGGCTGGGACACGTTCGCGGGTACGGCCATCGAGCATACGGCCCACGATTTCGATAACGATGGGTGGGAGGATGTCTTCGCTGCGTACAACACCGTTATGCGGAACAACGGCGACATGACTTTCACACCGATCGTATCGGGCATCGGTGCAGGCGGTGTGGGCGACCTGAACAATGACGGTTACTTGGACGCGCAGGCATCGGGCACCATCTACATGAACGACGGGGGCTCGAACAATTGGCTGCGGGTACATACCGTGGGTACGGTGAGCAACAGGAGCGGTATCGGCGCGCGGGTGCAGATCACCACGGCCAGCGGTACCCAGATCCGCGATGTGAAGAGCGGCGATGGCTTCAAGTACATGAGCAGCCTGCTCGCGCACTTCGGCTTGGGCAGCGATCCGGTAGTGGATGAAGTAACGGTGTACTGGCCCAGCGGCATCGTGAACACGATCAGCGGTGTTGCCGTCAACGGCACCATCACCATCACCGAGGATCCGCTCACGAGCGTTTTGCCTATACCTGCCGCGCTCCAATTCTCCCTTGGTCCCGTGCCTGCGGGCAACGACCTGTTCATCCGCACCAATGCGAACATGATGAACACTGCGATGACCATCTTCGATGTAACGGGCAAGCAGGTGACCGGAGCAACGCTCACCGGCGACCGCATTGATGTGCGGGGACTGAGCAGCGGTGTGTATGTGCTGCGCGTGGAGTTGGAAGGTCGCACGGAGCAGCGGAGGTTTTTGAAGGAGTGAGGCAAGTGGCCCACACGAAGAGCACCTGACCTGTCTTGGTACGTCCTTCCTTGGAATGTGCTGTGATCCCGGCCTTTCCCGTCGTGATCAGTTCCCCAAGGTTGCCTCCCGGTGAACAACTATTCCCCTTGTGATGCTAACAACGTCCGGATACTTTGGATCCCCAACCCCACTGTATGCCGGTTTTATCGCCCCTTTCGTTGGTACTGCGCTGTCTTGTTCTGGTCTGCCTGATCGGTTCGGGCCTTTGCACAGCCGCGCAGCAACGCGAAGACGACCTTGTCTACAAGTTCAAGTTGCAGGGTATCGATGATCCTGTTGCAGCGAAGGCGGTGCAAGCGGTCGTGTTGCAGGAGCCGGAGGTGTTTTCGTGCAGCTTCATCGACGAGGCGGATCAATTCAAGCTGGCCACTGGCCTTGTCCTTTCCTATGCCGGGCTGAAGTCGCTACTTGGGGAACAGGGTTCCCTGCTGGTGGGGGCTGTGCTGGTGAGCGATGGTTCCGTGCTGATACAACCGAACGCACCGAAAGACGACCAATGAATCAGAGGCTGACACCGGTGTTGTGCGTGGCGGCCTTGCTCGCTACCCAGCGCGGTGCGGCCCAAGCCGACCTGTGCACCGGAGCCACATTGATAGCCTGCGGGGCAAGTATCTCGGGCAACACGACCGCCTTCACCGCGGATGTTGCTCCTTTCTGTACGGTGGGTGATGGGACCGGAGGTGGCGTATGGTTCCGGTTCGTAGGCACCGGTGCCAGCACCACGGCTTCGCTCTGCGGCAGCGGGTTCGATACCCAGATCCGTGTCTATACAGGTGGCTGTGGGGCGCTCGCATGCGTGGTGGGCAATGATGATTTCTGCGGACTGCGATCACAGGTCACATGGCTTGCCACACTGGGCACCACTTACCGCATACTCGTGTACGGCTTTGGTGCGGCAACCGGCGCCTACACGCTTAACCTTACGTGTGCCCCGCCACCCGTACCGATGTGTTATTCCCAAGCCCCGGTACCCTATTCGGCCGATCCCTATGCGGGTACTGCCTTGGTGCTCACCGACGATGTGCACAGCGCAGCCATCAACCTCGGCTTCAATTTCTGCTTCAACGGCACCACCTACAACCGGTGCGTCATTTCCTCGAACAACTACATCACCTTCAACCTCGCGAACGCGGGGTTGTTCTCGCCTTGGGACACGCAGGCCATTCCGGCCACCGCCCCGACGGAACCGCAGAACGCAGTGCTCGATCCTTGGCAGGACATCGATCCCGGTGTTGGTGGAAGTGTTTTCTACCAGACACTCGGTGCAGCGCCGAACCGGCGTTTCGTGGTGAGCTATTTGAACGTGCCGATGTTCTCGTGCACAACCCAGATGTACAGTAGCCAGATCGTGCTGTACGAAGGGAGCAATTGCATCGAATCGTTGATCCTGAACAAACCCGTGTGTGCCGGTTGGAACAATGGCGAGGCGGTGCAAGGTTTGCAGAACAACGGGGGCACATCGGCAACGGTGGTGGCGGGGCGCAACAACACGCAATGGACAGCGGTTTCGGAAGGCCGCTTCTTTTCACCCACTTGCCTGCCGTGCTCCACGGCTACTTCGGCCCAGTGCCTCAACTCGTCGCTGCCCATCGAGCTCTTGCGGTTCCAAGGCCGCGATCACGGAGTGGTCAACATTCTGGAATGGGCCACGGCGAGCGAGCAGAACAGCGAGCACTTCACGGTGGAGCGCAGCAATGATGGTGGCCATTTCGTGCCGGTCCTGCAGGTGGGTGCCGCTGGCAACAGCGGTTCGGTGATCGACTACAGTGCGAACGATCCAACACCGGGGCCTGGCATCAACTATTACCGCCTGCGCACTACCGACCTCGATGGCAGTTCGGAGCTTAGCGATGTGATCGCCGTGAACAATGATCATGCTGGGAGCCTTGTGGTTTACCCCAATCCCGGGCACGGCAACGCGCATGTCGTTCTGCCGGAAGGCCTGCACATGCCCGTTGAGCTGGTCGTTCGCGACCTGTCCGGCCGGGTGGTGCGCAACTTGTCCGCACGGCACACGGGTGATATCGTGCTAATAGAGGGACTAACGGGTGGATCCTACTCGCTCGAAGCTCCCGGCACTTCCGCCATGGCGCGGTTCGTTGTGGAGTGATCGCGGCTCAGCGCACGGGTTCCGCCATGCGGGCTTCCACTTGATCGGCCAAGGCTTGGCAGCAGAACTTCAGCTTGCGCACCTTCACGGTCGATTGGAAGATCGCGCACACCTCGATCACCGGTAAGTTTTCGGGGTGCTCCGCGCATGCGAACGGCCCGGCCTGCTCGTAACGTTCGAAAAGCTCACGCGCGTTGTCGTTCGTGCGGGTGATCGTCTCCAAGAAGTCCGGGTTCACGGCGCGGTCCATACCGATGAGCTTCAGCTTGATGGTGACGGTCGGCATGCGGGTGATGTTCAGGAGTGGCGGGCAAGGTAGCTGTCGAGTGCCATGCGCATGACATCTTCGCGCCACCATGCGTCCGGTCCTTCTTCTCCTGCTCGCCGCGGTGTGGGGTCGGCCCGTGAGCGCGCAGGACGACCCTGCCACACCGGCGCAGGACAGTGCCCAAGTGCATCGTTTGGTGGCACGCGCCGGCGAACTGCTCATGGCGGCTGGCTGGCCTATCTGGCGGAGCAACGCGGCGATATCGCATCGGCGATCGATCAATACGAGCACTGCTTGGTGGTGTTCCGCACAACGCACGATCGGAAACAGGAGGCCGTTGTGTTGAACAATCTCGGCGCCATCTATAAGGACCAAGGCGCTTGGAGGATGCTATGGCCGCGCATGCGAGCAGCTTAGCCATCCGGAACGAACAAGGCGACAGTGTGGTGAACGCGAAGGGCAAGGGCGATATGGAAATGTGGTTCGTGGAACGAGCCTGAAGCAGCCACGCCGAAGGCACGATCCAACGCGGGGATCACCAAAGATCGTCGTGCCGTCTACGACCATCGCCCGGCAGGCGCAACGTTCGGAAGGCATAGCTGAGGCTCAGCACGTGCTTGCTGAGACCCCGGATCGCAGGGCTTGTGAGTCAGACGTGGTATGTCCGGGTCTTCTTGAACATGAAGATCCCGATCTCCGGTCGCAACACCATGCAGCACCTACCCCATCTTCTCCGGAATGGTGATCACACGTTGCACCGGGAACGCGGTCGATGCGTCGGATGCCTTACCCGCCACTACGAAGGCATGCACGATGTGCGTGAACCGGTTACGCTGACGATCGAAATACAAGTAAGGCTTCTGGCTGCCCACCAGCTTGTCGATCGCGGGCACATCCATGGGCACTACCCACGTTGGCGGAACTTCGAGGTCCGGTGCATGTGCGAGCATGTCGCGCGCACGTTCGCGCAGCGTATCGCGTTGCAACAGGTACACTTTGATGATCGCTTCTTCGATGCCGTTCATGTGTCGCAGCGTCAGTGTGTACGACGGGTGAAAGAGCGCGAGGGTGAGAGGGCGCACGCTGGCACCCTCTCACCTTTTCACGTTGCTCAGCGGATGCTGATCGTGCGCGTCTTCGGCTTGGCCTCCTCGCTCTTGGGGATGGTGAGCTGGAGCACGCCATTCAGATACTCGGCCTTGATGGCATCTTCCTTCGCGCTCTGAGGTAGCACGAAGCTGCGCTCGAAGGACGTACGGCTGAACTCCCGCCGCGTCCAACGCACTTCTTCGTTCTGGTGCTCCACGGTATGCTCGCCGCGGATCGTGAGGGTGTCGTCCACCATCTCGATCTTCATGTCCTTCTTGTCGAACCCGGGGACTTGCATCTCCACCTTGAACTCATTGGTGTTCTCTATGATGTTCACGCGTGGGCTGTGGTCCATGAGCCCATCACTTCCGAACAGGCGTCCGATGTTCTGGCCGAATATCTCACTGGCCAAACGGTCCACCCCGACAGGTCGGGGCACTTGATACTTCACGAGTGTCATGGCTGTTGGTTTTTGGTTTTCCCCGGCCACCATGGTCGGGGTTCGGGCGCCCCATTTTCAAGGGCTTTGCCAAGGCGCAGCAACTGACAACTTGTGCAGGGCGTTGATCAAATTTTGTAAAAGTGGTGGGGTGGGGTGCTGTCGGAATTTCGGCGGGACTGAAACAGTGACACGGCTGGGGACCGGCCAAGCCACTTCAGTCCGAGCAATGTTCGTACGATGCCCGCAGAGCCCCGCCCTACGTCGCTGCTGGCAGCGTGAACCGGATGGTGGTGCCGTGATCTTCCGGGCTTTCGGCATGCACTTCACCCCCGTGCGCTTCCACGAAGCTCTTCACGATCGCCAGGCCCAGGCCCGTGCTTTCCTCGCGATCGGGATCGCCCTCTCCTTTCTCGAACACCCTCTCCAGTCGGTCTGCCGGAATGCCTTTGCCGGTATCCGTCACCCAACACTCCGTGGAACCGGTCTCCTCGTTCTTGCGGCCCCCGATACGCACCTCACCCCCCGGTGAATAGGTGATGGCGTTGCTGATGAGGTTCTGGAACACGCGCCTCAGCAAGCTGGAATCGGCGTACACCACCAGGTCGTCAGCCACCAAGTTGATCAAGGTGGTTCCGACAGTGGTCGCTACCGGCTTCATGCCCTGCACGATCGCCTGCGCCAGCGGCCACAGGTCGAAGTTCCGCTTCACTGGCTGTAAGCCGTCTTCCGGTCCCCGCTCCGTGTTCTCTTCCAGCACCTTGGCCACCATCGCTTCCAACTGGCCCACGTTGCGATGAAGCGTCTTGATCATCTGCGCGCTTTCCGCATTGCCCGTCCGCTCCTGCAAGGTCATCTCCAGCGCACTTGCGGCCAAGGAGATCGCCGTGAGCGGATTGCGCAGGTCATGCGCCACGAAGGCCAGGTACTCCTGTCTGCGCTGCTTCACTTCCAGCGCCCGCTGCTCGGCATGCGTTTTCACCGCAAGACCGATCGCCTCATCCAGCACCCGGTTCAGGATGTGAAAGGGTTTTCCCTCCAAGGACAGGTCGTTCTCCTGCGCCAGATCGTGCACACAGCCGCGCAGGATGTTGTACTCGGCCACCACCTCGGTGATGTCGAAGCCATCCTCGAACCGCTGGATCCCATGCTCGGGTGGCGTGCCGTCCTTCAGCGTCTCGGCGATCGTCTTGTCGCTCGGTTGCTCCAAGGCCAGGGCCAGCTCATCCAACAGCGCGGGAATATGATCGTTCAGCGTGGGAATGTCCAGGTGCGCAGCTGAAGGCAGTGCGCGCACTTGTTCCCGCCAACGTTTCAGCAAGGCATCCTTCTTCAGCCGGATGAGTTCGGCGAGCTGGCTGATCACTGCGGTCGTCATGGGTTCCACCGATCGGGGCGCGAAAGCTAGGTGTGGCTGGGTTCACGAAGTCACCCCTTCGCTGGGCACATTCCTGCATGTCCTCTGAGGCGTCCCTCTGCGGATCTTTCGTGGGGCGATGAATATTTGACAAGTCACAGGCCTGCCTTCAACGCCTGTAGCCATGGACCTGCCGCTATCTTCGTGCAGCACGTTTTCGCTTCTGCCATGAACACGCCCCAAGCCAAGCACGGCTCCTCCGCCCCTCCATCGGCCCGCACCCGATCCGCTCCATCAACGAGCAACGCGGTGGCCACCGAAGTCGACGTCGCCTACATCGACGGCAAGGCGTACCCGATCAACAAGAACGAGACGATGCTGGCCTTCATGCGCCGGCACATCGGGCCGAACCCGGTGCCAACGTTGTGCGATGCGCCGAACCTGGAGCCCTTCGGAAGTTGCCGCGTGTGTTCCGTGGAAGTCGCATTACAAGAAGATGGTCCGGCGAAAGTCATGGCATCGTGCCACTCGCCGGTCGGCAAGGGCATGTACATCACCACCAACAGCCCGCGCATGGAGCGGCTGCGGAAGAACATCATCGAACTGGTGCTCACCGACTACGACACCGAGCGACTGAAGAAAGAGGACCACGGCGCGAACGAACTCTACAACGTCGTCCAGCAGATCGGCTTCGACATCGATAGCGTGCGCTACCCGAAAGGGAAGACGCACCAGAACACGCCGATGGACACGAGCCATCCGTACATGGTGAGCGACCTCAGCGCGTGCATCAGCTGCTACCGCTGCGTGCGCGCCTGCGATGAAGTGCAGGGCGAGTTCGTGCTGAGCATGGTGGGACGTGGCTTCGACAGCCACATCGCGAAAGGACTCGACAGCACCTTCAAGGACAGCGATTGCGTGAGCTGCGGTGCGTGCGCGCAAG
>JBDTSG010000014.1:0-15848 GCA_039931265.1 Flavobacteriales bacterium | reverse complement strand
CGTGACCATTGCTGGTGGAGCCAGCACCATTGATGGTGAAGCCGTGACCATTGCTGGTGGAGCCAGCACCATTGATGGTGAAGCCGTGACCATTGCTAGTGGAGCCAGCACCATTGATGGTGGACCGATCCCGATGCCCCGGCAAGATCACAACGGATGATCCGGAAGGGTGGATCCGCCCGACTTTCCCCGGTTCCCTGCTGGTGGCTGCCTCCCATGCGAACGCATGACCCTACGGGGTGATGCGATGACGAACGCAGGGGTGCTGCGGCACTTGCGCAACGCCGCCCCGGTGTTGTTGGTTGCCGGCACAAACCTCGGCCGAACCAACGGCCCCAACAACTCCCGACATGGGACAATTCATTTTCAATGTGCGTCTCGGCACTTCCGTGATCACCCCAACGGCCCTGGTGGAAAAGGGACGCAACCATGTGACGATGCTTACGGGCAACGCGGCATTCGCCACACCAACGCCCACTCTGCCGGTGCTCACTGCTGGCTGCGACGCGCTGGACACCGCCAACCAGGCGTACGACTTCAACCGCGGCAAGGTGGAGAAGGAAGCGCGGGATGTGGCCTTCCTTGCGTTGAAGGACCTGGTGCGCGAGCTGGCCGGCTACGTGCAGGCGAACTGCAACAACGACAAGGAGCTGATCATCAGCGCCGGCTTCGATGTGCGCCGCTTGCCCGAGTCGTTGGGCTTGCTCCCTGCACCGTCCAATGTGCGTGCGCTGGTAACGCCCTACCCGGGCCGATTGGAAGTGCGCTGGAACGGTGTGCGCGGCCGCAAGATCTACGCCTTGGAATCCACCTCGGGCGATCCGTTGATGGAAGCGGGCTGGAGCCTGTTGGTGCAGACCGGCAAGAACCGCTGGACGGTGGACGGCCTCACCAGCAACAAGGTGTACAGCTTCCGCGTGAAGACCATCGCCGCGGCCGGTGTGAGCCCGGTGAGCGATATCACCAGCGCGAAGGCCGCCTGATGCTCCGACCCTTTGGCCCTGCCCAAGGAAAGCTTCCTCCGGACCGCAGGCTCCGAATGCCTCGCCCCGCTCCCCCTTGCCGGGAAGCGGGGTCGGGGCATTGGAACACCGGACCTCAACACCACAAGCCATGCACCTCGCCCACTACCGCACCGGCGCCTACGAGCGCGAATACTTGAACTGGTACCAAGTCACGCGCCCGCGCCCGTTCGACCCAGCGCCCTTCGTACGCGCCGCGCGCAAGCAATGGGCCGACCGCCCGGAGCTGGTACACGCCCTCGCCTTCTGCACGCGGCAATGGCCCGAAAGCGAGTTGTACACGCACCTGTTGGATCCTTCGTTGGCCCGCCGCGAAGGCGCGCACTGGCGCAACGCCGGAGGCCGTTCCCTGTTCGTGCCCGGCTTCGGCGAACTGCTGGTGGACCTGAAGAGCAATAGCGCCGATCCCACGCGCTTCGTCATCGGCGGCATCGAATACATGGACCGTGTGTTCGACCCTGCTTACGATGCACCGCCGGTGAGCTACTTCCGAGTGGTGCGGTGAAGGGCCGCATGTCGAGGAGTGGGCGTAGCAGAGCCGGGCACGTGCACGGGACCAAGGCCATTGGGACGCGGTATCCTTGTACACGCTGCCATGAAGAAGGTGATCCACAAACTACTGATGGGCAAGGGACACCCGGAGGGCCAGGAGTTCGTGTCCACGGTGGACAAAAGGGTGGAGAACATAAAAGCGATCTGGAACAACGAGTACGAGGAGGATGCCGGACTGGAGAAGTTGCTACGCTTGGTGCTGGCAGCTTCACAGTTCCTTTTCGCCGGCATGTACGTGAAGCACCTCTTCTGGAAAAAAGGACCGCTCTACCAGGATCTTGCCACCGAGATCTTCGTGCTGCTGAAAACCGCCTTTCCCTTGTGGCTGCTGTACACCGGTCGGCAGAACGATCCATGGCTGTACGCGCTCATGATCTGGTTCCTGCTGGAGACGGTGATGTACATCCCCACGCTGATCTTTGCTTCCGATACGTTCTCCACGCCGCGCTCCTACCGTCGCGGTACGCTGCTCCTGCTGTTGAACTACTTGGAAGTGGTGCTCGCTTTCGCGGTGATCTACGCGGCCGGTCAGCATTTGAACCTGCCGTTGACGCACTGGGCCGAAGCGGTGTACTTCAGTTTCTCCACGTCGAGCACCATCGGTTTCGGCGACTTCTATCCCGTGACCAACACCGGTAGGATGCTCGTGGTGCTGCAGTCGCTGTTCTACCTGAGCTACATCGTGCTCTTCATCAACTTCTTCAACCTGCGCATGAAGCGCGGCTATTTCCGGGACGATAGCAAGCGGGATCCGGGATAAGCGACCGCGTGCTGGGCATGCACATGGGCGCTGAGTACATGAACGAGCTGATGCTCTGGGCCCGGAGCCAGGACGAAGCGCGGCGCAATACGAGTTAGGAAAGTCAGCCGACCAACGGAACGAACCGACCGTTTCCTTCGTTCCAAGTCTTCGCGCGCACGCAGCGCGGAAATGGAACCTCGCTGAACCAATGCAACTCGCTCCCCTCGTCCCCGATGATATCGGCATCTGCGCCGCGCTGCACCCCGCGCGCGAGCTGGAGATCATGTGCCGCATGCGCTGGCTGATCAGCACGCCCTACGCGCACACCGTCTGCGGTCAAAATGACGAGCGCGTCTTCGGTTGGGCCGGTGCGGTGCAGTTCGGCGAGAGCGCATGGATCACCGATCTGTACATGGCGCGCAACCAACGCGCCACCGAAGTGCCCAAGACCTTGGTGCAAACGCTGATCGCCCAACTGGAACTCGCGGGTTGCAGCACCATCACGGTGCAAGTGCCCGAGGCGACCGTCGCCAACTGGAGCGATCTCGGTTTCGTGGAAGCCGGAAAATTCCTCCACTACACCGGCGGCAAATTCTACCAAGCCACGTTGGACGAGGTGGTGCATTTCGAACCGCAGCACTACATGACGGCGTTGCACATGGACAAGCGCGCCACCGGCGAGGATCGCAGCACCTACTTATTGGAGCACTACTACCTGGGCCGCACGTACGAATCGGCCCGCCGCGTACACGGCTTCTCGCTCGCGCTATCGGGCCACGGCATCATCGTAGCCGACGATCCCGGGGTGGGCCTCGAACTGCAACGCTGGCACTTCCCAACGCAAGAGCACATCATCCTGCCCGAAGGCAACGACGCCGCGCACGCGCACCTGCTGGAGCGCAAGTACACCGTTGAACCCGCAGGCGTGCGCATGGTGCGCGGTCCTGTTCCCACCTATCGGCCCGAACTGGTGTTCGCGCATCCGTTCAGCGCGCTGGAGGGAGGGTGGTGAGGGGGACACAAGTGACAAGTGTCAAGTGACAAGTGTCAAGTGTCAAGTGTCAAGGTTCAAGTATCAAGTATCAAGTATCAAGTATCAAGTATCAAGTATCAAGTATCAAGTATCAAGGTTCAAGATTCAAGCTGCAAGTGGCAGGGGCAAGGGGCTGCGAGCCGGTGGAGGGCAAGGGTCAACCTTCTTCCAACGCTCCCTGTCATCTGAATATACCCTTATAACGGTATTGTAGGTGGCGGCTGACGGCGGTTGGTTTGTGGGGTCAAGAACCAACCCGCCATGTACACCCCGCGCCCTAGCGTTGCACAGTTGAGCAACGGCCCTCTCCTCGTCGCACTGCTGTGTTGCCTGCAAGCGTGCTCCCTTTCGCCAAGCGCGACCACCGTGAGCGAAGCGCCCATTTTCACAACGCTGAGCAACGACGAGGTGACGGACGAGGTGCTCGCCGTGTTCCAGGAAAGCGCTCCGGAGGTGATCCGCACGCGTTTCGCCCATGTGGACATGGGTTACTTCGATCGTCGTCGCGACTTTCGAAAGGACAGCGTGATCACGCTGCCGCTGTTCGATGGCTTGGAACTCCCCATCCGCATGGACAGTGTTGAAACCGCCAAGGACAGCGTTCTGATCTGGCACGGCACACCCATGCCCCCCTTCTACGGCACCGCCACACTTGTCACTTCAGCGCACGATATCATCGGGACCATACAGGTGCATTCCACCGTTTACAGCATAACCCCGGTAGGCGAAGAGATCGTCCGCATCCGGGAAGTGGACCCCTTGAAATTCGCCCAAGCGGATAATCCGTAGGCGCACCACGGAAGTGACAACACCGCACGAGGCAAGGGGCATGTAGCAAGGGTCAAGTAGCAACTGCCAAGGGGCAAGTAGCAAGGGGCAAGCTGATGGTCCCGTGCAGCAACGTGGCTCAAGTCCCGGCCCTTCCCATTGGCCGATCGACCGCACCGATCCACTAATGCGCTGATCGCGCATTCGGCGCTGAATGAAAATACCCTGAACAGGGTATGGTGGGGGCAAAACCGTGGGTCTACGTTTGGCCACCTCCTTCACGCATTGAAGCGGACCCCCAACCCATCGCCCCATGAAAAGCAACCCGGACAAGTCAACAAAAACCCGTGTTCCGTCCACCTTCCTCCGGAAAGCGGCAGCGGCCAGCGCGTTCATCGTGGTTTGTTCGCTGGTGTATTCCGGCTGCAAGAAGGGCGAACTCCCCACGGGCGGGCGGGTGAACGGAAGCGTACACACGGTGGGCCGCAGCAGCACGGGCGATGATGTGAACGTCCTGTCGCGCATGATCTTCCTGCCCGACATCGAGGTGTACCTGGTGAACATGGGCACCAATGCCGAGAGCGCGCCGGTGACGACCGACCTGTTCGGGCGCTACTATTTCCCCGTGCAGCCACCGGGCACCTATCAACTGCGGTGGAAGGCGCAGCACGGTTGGGCCGAAGGGGTGCTCAAGCAGGAGATCGTGATCCGCAGTGCCACCAAGCATCCGAACACCGCCGCGGTGGTGCCCGACAAAAAAGGACTGATGGTGTTCGGCAGCGTGAAGTTGGCCGATGGGGGATCGCCGTATTTCTCGGCGGTGTATTTCGACAAGCCGAAGACGGCCTTGGTAACGGTAATGGACATGATGCGTGCTGGCGAGATCGCCCAACCCGCACGCGTGAACGCCTACGGCGATTATGCCATTGCCGGTGTTCCGCGCGGCACGGAGGCTTCCATACGCGCGAAGAGCGAAGCGGCTATCGTTACCCGGGCTTTGGCAGCCGCGGCCATTGCCGGTGGTGGTGGCACCGATCTGGAACTGCCCGAACACCGCCCCCAGATCACCACCGTGGTGAAGAGCGGGGGTGGTGCGCTGCTGCGCACGGCGCCAGCAGGCTCCACCATACAGTTGACGGCCATGGCCAACGATGCCGATGGCGATCCGCTCCAGTTCGAGTTCAAATGCTCGTCGGGCAACGGCACCTTCAGCGGAAGCGGCGCCACGATCGATTGGAAGTTGCCGGCCGAAGCCGGGCACTACTACGGCTATGTGCTGGCGAAGGATGGCCGGGGCGGCTACGCAACACAACGGATCGACTTCGATGTGGACAAGAAGGAGGATGATTTCGCCGGGCGCGCGATCGATAAGAGCACCGGTATGCCCGTGGGCAACGCGATGGTTACCGTTGGTGGCAAGAACACCACCACCGATGCCAACGGGTACTTCGCGGTGAAAGCACCGATGAGCGACCGCTATGTCCTGAACATCACCAAGCCGGGCTACGCCCTGTGCTCAAGGGTGGTGTACGCCGGGCTCACGGGCCAGACCTGGAAAATGGTGAAAGCCCAGGAACAGTCCGTGGACCCGGCACAGGATATCGTTCTGGTGGACGGACGGAAAGAACTGGAAAAGCAGAAGCGCAAAGGAGCTACGGTGAAAGTGCCCGCGAACAGTTTGGTGGACAAAAACGGCGACAAACCCACGGGGATGCTCACCGGCTACATCGCCACCTTGAACATCGGCGACAGCGAATCGCCGGGCGATTGGGGTGCGAAAAAGGCAGGAGGCGATGAAACCAATTTGATCTCGTACGGTGCCACATGGGTGGAGTTCCTGGATGCCGCCGGCAACAAGTACAACCTGCAACCGGGAGCGGAGGCCGTGGTGCAACAGCCCTCGCCCGACCCCATGCTACCCGCCGCACCGCCCAGCGCGAAGCTCTGGTCGTACGATGAAAGCGACGGCTATTGGAAGATCTCCGGCAGCGCCCAACGCGTTACCGGTGGCTATGCCGGCAAGGTGAGCCACTTCTCCACCGTGAACACCGATGTTGAAAAGGACGATCCGGCCTGCCTGAAGATCCTGGTGTACCCCGGCATCGCGCTGGGCTCCAGACTGAGGATCACCGATCCCACCGGTGCGACTTTCAGCCAATCGTTCGATCTGGTGCTGGATGCCGGCTTGAACGCCGTGTACCGTTTACCGCCGAACACGAACGTGAAGCTGGAACTCTTCAACCCCGATGGCAGCGCTGCTACCAACGTGATCTTCGAAGAGAAGATCGGTGAACCACTGCAACCGATAGCCGATGTGGTGAACACCGGCCCGCCGATCCCCGCCGGTGACGATTGGCGCGTGCCCCTGCCCTACGAGACCTGCCACCTGGTGGTGGTGCTGCCCGACTTCCGTGTTGAAACGGACAAATTCCTGGTCTTCAAAGGAGCGGGTAATGCCGCCCAAGCGGATGCTTACCACCTTGCTGTTGACCCACAAGGTCTGCGCGACAATTTGGGCGAGTGGTGGGATGTGAACGGCTTCACTTTCCCCGGTGGCGACAAGACCCAACCGCCGAACAATGCCATCCGCACTTCGTACCTCAACTTCAACGATCTCGGTTCCGGCCGCGACATGTACTTCCTGAAACGCGCCGATGGCACCGTGGCCGCTTATGTCACCAATTACGGCTTGTTCAACCAGGACGAGCACAATGCCGTGCTGGCCACGAACCGCGATACGCCCGGTGCAACGGTGTGCATGGAATACTCGCCCGTGGAAGGTGAAGCGAGCGGTACACGCATCGTGAAGTTCTTCGTCTTCGCGGGCAACGGCTTCGGTGCGAACGCGCCGCACGTGGGCAACGCCGATCTGGACGGGTTCGGGGACAAGTTCGTACCCAACCTCTGCAACAATTGCCATGGTGGTGATTATAGCGCCGGTGCATCACCCAGTTTCGCCGACATCAACATGGGCGCCAGCTTCCGCGAGCTGGACTACGCCACCTACAAGTTCGTGCCCGGCAGCGGACCGGACGAAGCGGCGTTCAAGCAACAGAACCAGATCGTACACGGCGATCCCGGCGACAACATTTCATCGGCATCGATACAAGAGCTGATCGACGGTTGGTACCGCGGTGGCACGGTGAGCGAGGACAACACCTTCACGCCCGCAGGTTGGCTAGGCACGGCTGGCGAGCCGCTCTACCACAGCGTGGTGGCCAAGAGCTGCCGCACTTGCCATGTGGCCTTGCGCGAGGACATCAACTGGAGCACCTATGAGCAACTGAAAGGCGCGTATCCACCCACGTTGAAATCCTATGCCTTGTGCGATGGGCGGATCATGCCGCACGCCGCCGTCACTTACCGCAACTATTGGTTGAGCGCCTTGCCGCATTCGCCGGAAGAGCTGCGCACTTTCAGCGATGGCACTTGGACCCCATTGGGCGATTGCGAGTTGCCCTGATGACCCCGACCACCCGTGCATGAAGGGCGGCGCAATTGCGCCGCCCTTCATCTTTTGCAAGTGCCCCGATACACGCGCGCGGTCCACCCGGTGCGTAAGTCCGGTCCGCCCATGGCAGCCCTTCGTCATCCCCTCTTCCCCTTCTTACCCTTATTGGCCGCGTTGCGTGCATCCGCGCTGGTGGGTGGGTGGTGAGGAGGGCAAGTGTCAAGCTTCAAAGGGCAAGCTTCAAGTGTCAAGCTACAAGCTTCAAGTGGCAAGCTTCAAACTGCAAGTGTCAAGCTTCAAGCCGCAGGGCGGGGTGCGAGGCGGTGTACTTCACCGGATGATGTACTGCAACCCGAAGTCGAAGCCGAGGGTTACCAACCGGGTGCGCCCGCGTTGCTGCCACAGCACCTTTCCGGTACCGTCGTCCTTGTTCTCCGGATCGTGGAACATGTACTCGGCGCGAATGATGGCGGAGAGCTGGAAGTGTTTGTTGATGTTCCATCCGGGCCCAACGCCCAGCACGGCGCCGAAGTCGCTGCTGTGGTACACTTCGCTCGACCTGAATTTGACGGACGCATTCCCATTGGCGTCCACGAGATCAACTCCTTCCGGGTCGATGCCACCGGGGCCGGTCACGGCCACATCGCGCACGCCCACGCGCTCAATGCCGACGTAACCGACAAAAGGCACCACCTCGTCGGATGGTGAGTTGAAATGAAGCAATAGCGGGAGCTTGAACACCGAGCGCTCGAAGGTCCACTCGCCGTTGCCCGGATCGAAGACCTGTGTTTCCGTACCCCAGATGAGGTCGATGCCCACGCCAAGACCATCGCCCCAGTGATAGTTCGCCCCGCAGCCGAAGCCCCTGCCACTGGTCGCATTGCCCTCATCGCTGTCGTTCATGAACCACGCCCACGAGGGGATGATCTTTACACCGACCTGCACGCCTTTCTGGGCGGCAGCGTTCGTAGCCACCATCGCCAACACTAGGAACAGGCCCTTGCTGCGCACCTTTATCAAGTATCAAGTATCAAGTGTCAAGTGTCAAGTGTCAAGTGTCAAATATCAAGGGTCAAGTATCAAGCTGCAAGCTGCGGGCTTCAGGCTGCAAGCTGCAGGCTTCGGGCTGCAAGCTGATGGTCCCGTGCATCCAAGGACATGGCTCTCCATTCACCATTCACCATTCGCCACTTAGGACTCTCGACTCACCATTCACCATTCGCCATTCAGGACTCACGACTCAAGTCACAGCCCTACCATTCGCTAATTCGCTAATTGCCTCATTCGCTAATTGAGCCCTCTCCATTCGCTAATTCGCCCATTGCCTCATTCGCTAATTGACACTTGTCATCACTTCTCCCCCACCACCTTCTTCGCATCCAACCCACCGAAGCTGACGTTGAGGTTGAGCAGTGAAATGAGGTTGCCTCCCGTATCGAACACGTCGTCGAAGTCCTTGCCGATGTTGTAGGAGATGTTGACGTTCTTGGCCACGGTGTAGTTGAGGTTGAGCATGAACTTGCTCGATGCATTGTCCACGTTGCGGTAGTATTCCACATCGTCGATGAGCCGCGTTTCGCGTGCGCGGTTGAAACGCTGGATCCATTCCAGTTCCACCGACCAACGGTCTTTGTTCAGCACGTACTTGAGGCCGAGGTCGACATTGAGCCCGCGGTCGAACGTGGTGTCCGGGGGATCGAAGCGGCGGTAGAAATCGCTGTTGTGGTTGATGGCGCGCGCGAGCAAAATGAACTCGCTGGCGCGGGCCACTTCCTCGCCCTCCTCCCCTTTCTTCAGGCGGTAGGCGATGTTGAGCCAAGCACCGTAGCGCGGGCCGTAGGTGTAGCCGATCTCGTTCGTGGGGAAGTTGAGCGCGGCCGCGCCATCGAACTCGATGCTGAGGCCGTAGCGCTCGGTGCCCACCTCATCGATGGCTTTCTTCAGGTCGGCGAGCAAGTGCGATTGGATCCGTTCATCGTACAGATCGGCATACGCTTCCACGTATTCCGTATTGGCCATGCCGTCCGGGAACTCATCCAATAAACCAACGGCCGCATCAACAACGCTTTTGCGCGCGGCCGTATCCAGGGCCGCCACTGCGGACAGTTGCGCAAGGTCCGTCAGCGCGGCCGCCTTCACTTGCGCCAACGTGGCGGCGGGGTCGTTCAGCAGCGTGTTATCGATGGATCCCTTCACGCCCGCCTTGATCCCGTCGCCCAACTCCAAGGATGCCACCGCCGCCTTGAAGCCCGTGCGGACAGCGGCGCTCAGTTCACCTTGCAGCAGCACCGTGCGCACACCGAAGCCGATCGCATCGGTGGCCGAATCCTTGATCGGGTAGTTTTTGGTGGAAGCGACCGAGATGGCGAGGTTGCGCCAAATGCTCTCGCACAGGCTCTGGTCGTCGCCGAGGTATTCCTTGTAGTTGTAGTTCTTCAGCCGCCCCAGTAGGAAGGGCTGGAATTCCACCGCGTAGTTGTCGGGGATCTTCAAGCCCACGTCGGCATCGGCAAAGTTGTTCAGGAGGGCTGTCTCCAGTGCTTTCATCGAGCGCACCCGGTTCACCTCGTTGATCTGCGTGCCGATGATGGTGGCGGCCGGCATGCTCGGCGCCTTCAAGGCTTCCAAGTCGGAATCCAGGTCCTGTGCGATCGTTGCCGTAGCGAACGGAAGGGCAATGCACACGGCCAGCACCTTCAGAGCACGTGACCGGGTCATACCGCGCGGAAGTTGACGATGAAACGGTAGTCCGGCAGTTCGTCATCGGCGTTATACGCGGGAGTGCCGGTGTAATCGTCCGGGAACACGTAGGTGAGTTTCTTCCCGTTGGGCGAAGTGAAGACATGCTTCACCTTGAACTTGCCGCCGAGCGGGTTGCTGCCGTTGCCATTGTATGCGCGCTTCGCACCCTTCAACGTGTTCGCGATGCCCACATCTACAGCGTCGCCGCAGTTGGCCACCTTGAGGCCGCTGTAGTAGTACGACACTTTGGCGGTGGTGGCGTTGAAGCAGGTCACCTCCAGCGTTACGGTCTTGTCCGTGGCGGGCACGTCCAAGCAGAGTTTGTCGTCCTTCTCTTTGTACAGCATGATCGGTCGGGATCAATGGTTTCTTCCAAGAACGCTACACAACCCTCACTCCCACCTCGCCTTCCACGCGCGCACGCTGTTCTCCAAGCGCACGCGCTCCCCCTCGCTCAAGTGCTCGCGGGTTGCGCGCGCCACAGCGCCACGGTCCGGCTTCTTCCGCTCAGCACCTTGCTCCAGGACAAGTCCCGGAGCCTCCTTCTGCACCTTGTTCTCCATCACGGCTGCTAAGTGAACAGCCGGGGATGGTCCCCGCAATACCATGAACACGGTATTTTTCAAGGGGTGCCCCAACCGCGGATCGCGTATGGGTGCGCGGCCCGGCAGCAGCGCTGAAGGCAGCGCAGGGCCGTTACCGGACCATCGGGTTGCGGTGCTACCGGTCGTCGCGCACGGCCTGCAACAACCCTTCCTTAACGAGGCGCTGTGCGAAGACCACCTTGCCCTGCTCATCCACGCAGTCTGGCAGGTCCTGGATGCGGAAAGGCCCATCGGCCGCATCCACCGCATCGATGGCCGGTGCCATGAAGGCCGGTAGTTCGATCACTTGGCCGTACACGTGGATCTGGCATTTGTCGTTGAAAGAGGTGCGGCGGTACCACAGCGCCGCGCGCTTGCACACGCGCGAGCCGGGCGTGAGCTGATGCAAAGCGGCCACTTCCTCCAATTGCCCCGGCAGGTTGGGCCACAGATCGTTCTGCAACTTGTCGGCGAAGCGGTCGAAGCTCTCCTTCACGCTCACCGTTGCTTGCAGGTGCGCGAGCAGTTGCTGGAAGCGCAGGTTGGCGTCGCCACCGTAGGGGTGGTTGGCGAAACCCACGGGGAGGTAGCGGCGCAGGGCGGCATCCTCGCGGGTAACGTGCATGATGGTTTCCACCAGCAGGTCCTGCCAAGTGAAGCCCAAGAGGCCCACGGTGATGTGCAGCGACAGGTCGTCGGTGGCTTCGGCATCGTGCATGAGGCCGCGTGGTATGTACAGCATGTCGCCGGCATGCAGAGTGAACTCCGCCGAGACCGGACCGGGCTTCACCTTTTTCAGTTCGAACGGCTGGGTGCGCAACGGCAACGCCAAGGGTGTGTCGAACAAGCGCCACAACTTGGAGCCTTCCACCTGCAGGATGAAAACATCGTGCGTGTCGTAATGCGGATGGAAGCCTTGCGCGTTGGGGGGCGTTAGGTAGATGTTGGTCTGGAAGGGATGCGAGAAGAATTTGGAAAGCTGGTCGCACAGGCTGCCGAGCTCCGGCAGGTGCTCGTGCAGCCCGGCCAAGGCCAGGGTGCAGCCTTCGGCATACCGTTTCAGGAAATGCGCCGGGTGGATCACCGATCCGTTGGTGGTGTAGGTGGCGGGGTCGGGCGGTTCGGGCAGCGCGCGGTTCACCAGCTTCACTTGCGGATAGCGCAGCACTTGCGATCCCAGCAGATCGCTGATGGCTTTGAAGGAGAGCAGGTGCCGGTAGAAGTGCGGATCGTTGCGGTGGATGATGCACGCCTTGCGCTCGTAATGGTCGCGCAGGAACGCGTCGGGCGTTATCGGGTGCAACAAGCGATCGAACTGTTCGGTGCGCTGCGCAGCGGGCGCCGCCTTTTTCAGGAGCGTTTGCATGATGGGTCCGGGGTGTTACGGAACTGGCGCGGCGCTCAATCGTAGTCGGCGCAGCGGTCGCCGGACCCCGAGGGGTCGGAGGTGCTGATGACGTACGGATCGCTCGGGTCTTGGAAGGTGCCGTAGTCGGTGGCCGTCCATTGCGTCACATCACCATCGGTACACGACTTCTCATCGGCGCAGCCGGTGAGCATGGTGCCCGTTGTGGCCAACGCCAGCGAAACGGTGACGTTCTTTCCCGAGCGGACGATGGAACTGAATTTGGAACGGGCCACGGTAACGATGTCCTGATCGCTCAACGACGGCAGGTTCTCGGGCGTCTCCTTTTTCATGGATGGGGGGGTATGGGGTTGTGCTGGCGAAGCAACCGCCCCCTGCAGCGCCCCGCTACGGGCGATCCCACGCACCCCACCCGTGTAAAAGCACGGGTGGGGTGCGTGGACTGCTGAAAGAGAACGCCGCCGATCATGTCAGCATCGCCAACGCGTTCACTTCCTCGTGCGCCAGCTGCGCACCGTTGGCCATTTCCGCAGCGAGCACTTCCGGTGGAAGTCCGGCAGCGGTGGCTTCGCGCGCCGTATCGATCACCATGCGCGTGGCCATCCACGGCGAGTATTGGATGCTGGCGCACAGCGCGTCCGATGCGCCCATGAGCCGCGCGGCCCGCACGTGATCGCCGTGCATCGCGGCCACCCACGCGAGGCCCGCCCAATGCGCCATGAGCAGTGCTTTGTAACCGCTCGCACGCGCGGTGGCCAAGCCGTCGAGCAGGGCCCGGTGGCCTTCTTCCGCCCGGCCCAAGCGCAACAGGCAGTAGCCCAAGCCGTGCTGCGACCAGCCGACGGTGCCGGCGATGCGCATGGCGCGATCCACCTCGATGCTCTGCTGGAACGCGGGGATGGCTTCGTTGAACAAGCCACTGGAAACGGCCACGTTGCCCTTGGCCAAGTACAGACTGGCATTGAGCAAACGCCGTGGCACTTCGTTCAGGATGCGCTGTGCGGCCGCCAGGTCGGTGCGTGCTTCGTTCAGCTCCCCGCGCCGTAAGTGTACCTCGGTGCGGTAACACAGCACCATGCCTTCCATGGCGCGATCGCCCGAGGTGCGGGCAAGTTCCAGGGCGGTGTCCATGGCCGCTGCGGCGCCGTCCGTATCGCCGCTGCCGGTGCAGGCCATTCCCATGAAGAGGCGTGCATAGAAGAGCATGTAGAGCGGGGCCTCTGCTTCTTGGAACAGTTCGGTGGCGCGTTCCAAATAACCAACGCTCATGCGCAGGTGCTCGGCGTAGTAGCCCATGGCACCGGCGGCCAGCAGCACACCAGCGCGCAGGATCGCCGGCACATCCGCCGCGAAGCCCGGTTCGGTGGCCAATCGGTCGATGCCCGTGCTCCGCAACCATTCCATCGCCTCGCCACGATAGCCGCGCAATAGCCAGAAGGTGTTCATCTGCGCCACGAGGTGCCAGGCGGTGGGCACGTCGCCACGGTCCAACGCCGCGCGGATCACCGCGCGCAGATCGGGGTAGCTCACTTCCACCTGGTCCATCCACTCGTTCACCGCATCGGTGTTGGCCTGCTGGCCAGCCTGCGTTACCAGATCGGTACACCATTGCTGGAGCCGCTGCATGGTGTCTGCGCGCTCGCCGTGCGCATCCAGCGCTTCGCCCGCGAACTCGCGCATGAGGTGCAACAGGATGAAGCGCGGCTCGCTGCCGGGATCGTGCGCGCGGACGGGTGCCACGCGCACCAGCCCCATGTCCACGAGCTGCTCCACGGCTTCCATCGGGTCCACGCCCAGCCCATCGGCATCGGCAACGGTTGCGGCGGCATCGATCGTCCACCGCTCGCTGAACACGGCCAAGCGCCGGAAGAAAACACGGTGCGCCTCGCCCAACAGTTCAACGCTGCTGGCAATGGCCGCGCGCATGGTGCGTTGCCGCTCGGGCAGATCGCGCGAACCGTGCGCCAACAGATCGAGGGTGCGGTCCATGCGTTTCGACAGCGCCACGGGTGTGAAGTACTTGGTGTGCGCCGCCGCGAGTTCGATGGCCAGCGGCAAGCCGTTGAGATGCCTGCACAGTGTGGCGATGGCGCGCACGTTCGGCGCATCGAGCACGAGCTGCGCGGCGCGCGCCTTCGCCCGTTGCACGAACAGATCCACCGATGGACAGGCGAGCAAGCGCTCCACCGCTTCCTCCTCATCGGCCGGTTCGGCCAGCGGCTGTAACGCATACACCTGCTCGCCCCGGATGTGCAATGGCGCGCGACTGGTCACCAACAACTTGAGCTTCGGCAGGCGGTCCAGCAGTGCGGCCATGAGCGGTGCGGCATCGAGCACCTGCTCGAAGTTGTCCACCACCACCAACGGCTCCTGGCCCGCGAGCCCATCGGTCAACCCATCGAGCAGCGCGCGTTGGCCGGTGTCCACAACACCCAATGCCGCGGCCATCGTGGGCAGCACTTGTTCGGTGCGCTGCACGCTGGCCAACGATACGAAGCACGCACCGCTCGGAAACCGTTGCGCCACGTCGTGCGCCACGCGCAAGGCCAGGTGGCTCTTGCCCGTGCCGCCGGGTGCGGTAAGCGTTACCAAGCCCACATCGGGACGCGCCAACAGTTCCGCAATGTCGGCGCGCTCGCGATCGCGGCCGATGGTGGTGTTGCGCATCGCGGGCAAGGCCGCGGCATGCGGCTTCCCGGCCACCGCGCGCGCGCCGAACCGTTCGGAGAGCAGCAGCGCCAGATCGTTGCGCAGCAGCTCGCCCAGTTGTTCGGGCGTGCTGAACTTCCGGTAGCTCACCGAGTCGCTGCTCTTGATCGTGCGCAGCAATTCCTGCAGGCGCGGTTCGCGCTCCGCCACCTCCTTCAAGTAGATGATCTGCGGACGACCACCGGAGAGCCGGTACTCGTCCTCGAGCCCGCTCACGGACATGTCCGGCGCCACCCAACCGTAACTGGCCGCGTAGATGCCGATGAAGATGTCGCTCTGTTCCAGGTACGCGCGGTACAGCTCGCGTGGTGGGTGCGGCCGCGCACCGCTCTCGAACAGCACGGGTATCAACCGCAAGGCTTCAATGGCTTCACGCACCACGCGTCGTTCCTCCCGAAGTTCCTCGATGGTGGAACTGACGAACACCCGGAGGCGTTGGTCGGGAGTACGGATGGCGGACATGGATGCGGGGCCGGTGAAAATATCCGGTGAACGGTTGCAGCGTCGGGCACTCCCGCCCCGAAGTGGGGTGATCGTTGCCCCGAAGCCGAACAACGGCGGCCGTTGCCCATAGCAGGAACGGGTACGGCACCGAAGGTGTAAGCATCACCTCAACCCCACAACACCATGCGCTCGCCCAAAAACACGCCGGACATTTGGCCATTGCCGAAATACCGCCGCGACGGTTTCGTGCGCATCGTCGTGGTGCTGGTCTTCCTCTTGGGAACGATCGGCTTGGTGCAATACTTGGTGACCGGTGTGGGCAGTACATCACCGCCATCGGTGGTACCCCGGATCACTGCGGCGCCTTAGTTCGCATGGGAAGCAGCGTAAGCCGGATCAGCCCTTGATCCAGGGCGGCCGGAACACTTTGCCGGC
>JBDTSG010000013.1:0-83329 GCA_039931265.1 Flavobacteriales bacterium | reverse complement strand
TCTTGGCCCGCCGGGACAAGTCTTGTGTGATCAGCAAGAAGACGGGGTAGAGCCCCTATGCTGAGGGCGCACTCGGCGAAAAGCGTCAGCGTCCCGCAACGGGCCCGAACGTGTGCGGAGCAGGCCCCGACTATCTTTGGCCATCATGGTTGTGGTCATCAAGAAGAACGCATCGAAGAAGCGATTGAAGGCGCTGCTGAAGAAGGCAAAGCCCGCAAAGCGCAAAGGATTGGATGCGAAGAAATTCAGCGGCAAGCTGAAGATGAAGGAAGACCCCATGGTCGTTCAGAAGCGCTTGCGCGCGGAGTGGGATGAACGTGCTGCTTGACACCAACGTGGTGCTGTACCTGCTGCGCGGGGATGAGCAATTGGTCGAATTGCTTCAAGGAGCGAACGCCTATGTGTCGGTGGTAACACGCATCGAGCTGTTCAGCCAGGCCAAGCTGGGGCACGAGAACGAAAAGCTCATTGAAGCATTCCTTGAACAGTGTACGCTCGTGCAATTGGACCCCACGGTACAGGACCTCACCATCGGTATACGGAAGCGGTACGGCTTGAAGGTGCCCGATGCAATGATCGCGGCCACGGCGATCTACCTCAACGTGCAGCTCATCACCGCCGACAAGCAGTTCGGCCGGCTGAAGGATGAAGTGTCGCTGCTCTTGATCGAGCGATAGCACGTGCAGTCGCAAGCTGGCGCTTGGGTTTTTCCCTTGCCTCAGGGTTCTAAGCCTCATGGCGCGTCTAATGCACCACCACCAAGCGCGGTCCGCCGATGACTTCCGTACCGGTGCGCAGCTGGTAGAGGTAAGTACCAGCCGCAAGCATGGATGTGCTCACGTGCACGCGGTCGATGCTGCTGTCCACGGGCAGGGACATCACTTGCTGGCCTCGCGTGTCATAAAAGACAAGCTCGCCCGCTGACGTTCCTTGCGGTAGTTCGTAGACCACTTCGGTGCCTTCGTTCGCCGGGTTGGGAAAGAGCAGGAGTTGCGTGCCCGTGGGCGGGGCAATTTGTTCGCCGCCGCTTGTGATGAGCGAGCCGTCGCAATAGACGGGACAGGGCAGCGCACCGGGCAGTGCGTAGATCTCCGTCGGGTCGCCATAGCTGTCTTGCAATAACAGCTTGGCGCCGGTAGTGGTCTGGATGATAGGTGGTCCGTTATTCAGGTCGTACCCGTCGCCCAAGGCCATGTAGCTGCCGGGGATCTTGCTGAAAACCAGTGTGCCGTCTTCCCGGTATATGTAAACGCGGGTAGCATTCGGTCCATTGGCCTGGACCATGTATTCAACGTTCGACGTGTCGGTGTCGAACAGTGCTTGTGTGACGTACCAAGGGGTTTGCCAATTGTAGTTGTTCGGTGGTGGGGGCAGCACCAGATAACGATAGACGGACAGATCGAGGTTGTAAATAATGAGGGTATCCGGCGTTGTTGCGCCCAAGAGCTTCACACCGGCCTCCAGTGATACCAGCGTGCGCAGGTTTGTCGTGGCCGCCGTCTCCAGCGTGATCTGCGCATCGGCAAAAACACAGATCCACATGGCGAGAAGGACAGACAGCAAGAGACGGAGAAAAGCGTTCATGGCTTCAGCAATTTGGAATGGTCGAAGATGCGTACAGAAGACTTATCGCCGAGCATCAACGCTGCTCTATGCGCGGGGGCATGCCCCATACCAGCTCGGCTGTCTCTCGCGGGCTGGCGCTCGGGTTTTTCCCTCGCCTCAGGGTTCTAGGGCCTCCTGGCCCGCCGGGGCAAGTCTTGTGCGATCAACAAGAAAACGGGGCTGAACGTCGTCGCCCGCCTCGTTCTTGCGCATTTGTTCGCCGACAACCGCTGTGGCATCAATGCTCCAACACCAGCAACGGGATGCGGGTATGCAACGCGAGGCGCTTGGCCACGCTCGCATGGAAAAGGCTGTCGAGAAAACCCACATGGCGGTGGAGCACTGCTACCATATCCATATTGTCGCGTTCGGCCACATTGCTCAGGGCAAGCGCAACATCATCTCCCTTCGCATCGGTGTAGGTGTGCGCGACCTGTGCAAAGGTTTCATCATAGTCAGCCACGATCCGTGGATCGGGTTCTTCCGTCTCGTTGCGCAGCACATGCGCAATGGTGATGTCCGCCCTGAATTGACGTGCAAGCTTCACCAACGGCCGCAGCGCAAGCGGTTCCACAGTGCGATGATCATCGGCCAGCAGTATGTGGCGCAAGCCATTGAAGGTGGCCCCCTTCGGTACGATGAGCGCCGGCACCGTGCTCGCTTTGGCCACGGAAGCCGCAGTGCTGCCGAACAGGCCGACCCCTGTAGTCCCTTGCGTGCCCATGACGATCACGTCCACTCCCTTCTCCTTGCAAACGGTGGCTATCGTCGTTTCCAACATACCGGGTACCACCTCCGTGAACACCACGGTACTGTCCGCGCCTTTCAACCCACGGAAGCGTTCGGTGAAGTGCAGCATACCCTCCACCGCGCTGGCATACACCTCGCCGCTCATGTCCGTCAAGCTCGCGTAACCGGGTACCGGGTCGATGTAGGAATGCAGCAGCGTACAGGTATTGCCCGCGCCACCGAACAGGTCGAGGGCGTATGCGCACGCGTTCAAGGCGTGATCACTGTAGTCGGTGGAGAGGAGGATGTGGGCCATGGTGGTTTGCCTGGGGTATAACGCGGCTATGGTCCACGAACCTACATCAGCTATAACGCGTTCGGATGACCATCGTCATCGGCCGTATTCAACCGCTGCGGAGCCTTAGCCTTTCCGGAACGGTGCGTTCATCCCGGGCATCCGCACCAGCTCGGCTGTCTCCCCGCACCCGCTCGCGTGTTACGCAAGCACTTGCCCCACATCTGCTCGGCTGTCGCGCGCGTGCAGGCGCTCGGGTCTTTCCCTTGCCTCGGTGTTCTAGGGCCTCTTGGCCCGCCGGGGGCAAGTCTTGTGCGATCAACAAGAAGTCGGGGCAGAGCCCCCATGCTGAGGGCGCACTCGGCGAAAGGCCGAGTGTGCGCGTGGGAGTGCTGCAGCACGCGCGGACCCCAAAAGCAGCAAAGCCGCTTCAGTTGAAGCGGCTTTGCACGGCGCATTTGCGCACAGCCTATTGTTTCGTTCCGGAGTAGGTACAGTTCACCGTATTGCCCGAGTTGCTGAGGATGAGGTTGAGCGTGAGGATATTGCCAGCGAGCTGGCCGGAGCCGCTCACGCTGGTGCCACCGCTGATGGCCTGGGTAGCGATCGAAAAGTTATTGGTGCTACTAAGCACGGCCACCCACGTATCAGTGCCATCGTTCATGGTGATGCTCGTGACCCCATTGGCGCTGTTGTTCACCGATAGGTTGATGGTGAAGTTGCCCGTGGAGCAGGCCATATTGCCGACGTAGCTGCCCAGAAATTTGGAGCGCCATTCCGTTCCGCAATCCGTTCCCTGATATCCCGTGCCGCAGGAGCAGGTTCCATCGCTACAGGTTCCGCCGTTGTAGCACGTAACGCTATCGCAGGGGTCGTCTTTTTTGCACCCGGTGATGGAGAGTGCTATGGCGAGTACGGCCAGTGGTAAGTGAATGAGTCTCAGTTTCATGGTCAGGGGTTTGTAGAGTGCAATATATCGGACGGCCGCAAAGTGGCAACCACCCGCACCAGCTCAGCTGCCTCGTGCGGGCAGGCGCTCGGGTTTTTCCCTTGCCTCAGGCCCTCATGGCGCGCTAATGCACCACCACCAGGCGCGGACCGCCAATAACTTCCGTACCGGTGCGCAGCTGGTAGAGGTAAGTACCAGCCGCAAGCATGGATGTGCTCACATGCACGCGGTCGGTGCTGTTGTCCACGGGCACTTGCAACACTTTCTGTCCTGCTGTGTTGTAGAAGAACAGATCGGCGGTGCGGGTGCCGTCGGGCAGTTGGTATACGACTTCCGTACCGGCATCCGAGGGGTTGGGGAACATGAACACGGCGGTGCCTGGATCCGGTGCGAAAGACTCCCCGCCACCGGTGATGAGTGCCCCGGCGCAGTCCGTTGCGCAAGGCATGTGCCCCGGCAATTGGTACACCTTGGTACCTGTCGCGGTTTCGGAGATCAACATGTATGTGCCGCTGTCCGAATTGAAGATCGGCCAAGAGGCAACGCCTCCGATCACAGCTCCACTTGGCCTTCCCGGTATCTCCTCGAAGAGCAAGGTCCCATCGAAGCGATAGACGCGCGTTGCCGGAGTGTATGGATTGCTCGTACTGTAGTACACCATGCATTCGATCGTGGTGGGGTCGGTGTCGAAAAGGTCCTCCGTGATATAGCCGACCATATTGAAGGTGTGGTTGGCGGGCGGCGGGGGCAGGTTGAAGCTCGCGTACGTGGTGAGGTCGAGGTTGTAGATGGTTATCTGCGCGGCGGTATAGGAGAACAGCTTTTGCCCGGCTGTTTCCAATGTGTGCAGCGAATAGCCGTTGAAACTCCCGACCAAGGGATACTGCGCCACGGCCGTTGATAGGGCCGGTGCGAACAGGCAGCAAGCAATGGTGCGGGTCATCATGGTCATGGCGTAAGGCGTTGGTTGACGGATACAATGTAAGAGCTGGGTCCGTTCGGCTGTCCATTGTGCTGGCGCTCGGGTTTTTCCCTTGCCTCCGGGTTCTAGGGCCGCATGACCCGCCGTGGCAAGCCTTGTGTGATCAGCAAGAAGGCGGGGCAGAGCCCCTATGTTGAGGGCGCACTCGGCGAAAAGCGTCAGCGTCCCGGAACGGGGCCGAGCGCGTGCGTGAGTGATCAATTCGCCACTGTGTTGCACAACGGATCATGCAGCGCCGCCAACATCGCTCGTAGCAGGTAGGTCGCTTTCGAGAAGCGTTATACGTCGGTCATCTCAACATCAATGGAAAGAAAGAAGTGCCTACTCGATCACCATTTTCATGATCGCCATACCCTCTTCGGATCCCACTCTCAACAAGTAGGCTCCTGCCTGTATGGAGCGTCGGTTGAACTGGATGGTGTGATCTCCTGCAGCAAGCTTCTCATCCGCGAGTGATACGATCACTCGCCCGCTCATATCCAGAAGATCGATCACGGTTTCGGATGCTTCACTCAAGGTGAAGGAAAGTGTGGCATACTGCGGAACAGGATTGGGGAATATGCCAAGTCCGCTAGCACCTGCGCCGGGCCCAGCAACTCCACTTGACAGAAAGCCGCCATCGGTCTTTATGATCCAGTAGTCATTCACTCCCTTGCTCATTTGTGTTTTATCACCACCGATGTCCGAAGAGGAGTACCCTCCCAGGATATAGCCGCCATCGTTGGTTTGTCTGAGCGCATAGAGAAAATCAAAATCGGTTCCGCCAAAGTCCGCATCCCATTGCAAAACGCCATTCACAGCGACTTTGACCAACCAGTAGTCGGTGCCACCTTGTGTAGGTTGTGTCTTATCACCACTAACACCCGAACTGGAGTAGCCACCCAGCACATATCCACCATCGATCGTCTGCTCAATGGCATACATATAATCGTTGGTGTTCCCTCCAAAGGCTTTATCCCATAGCAACACACCATTCGCGTCGGTCTTTATGATCCAATAGTCATTATCACCATTGCTGGGCTGTGTTTTATCACCCGAGACACCTGACCATGACCAACCGCCCAGGATGTATCCTCCATCGTCGGTTTGCTGGAGTTGCGTTAGCCAGTCTTCATTCAGTCCTCCAAGGTCAACATCCCATTCCATGGTGCCATTGGCATCAGCCTTTACGATCCAGTAGTCGTAGGAGCCTTTGTTTGGCTGTGTTTTGTTCCCGCTTGCGCCAGAGAGTGAGTAACCACCCATTATGAAACCGTTGTCCGCGGTTTCCATGATGCTGTTCAACTCGTCGAATTGTGCTCCTCCAAAACGCGAATCCCATTGCTGAATACCATTCGGATCCGTCTTCACGATCCAGTAATCCTTTCCGCCCAGCCGACTATGTGTTTGATCACCGCCAATAACTGACATCGAGTATCCGCCGAGTATGTATCCTCCATCCGAGGTTTGCTGAAGGGCATGCAATTCGTCAAGGCTATCTCCTCCAAAGCGCGCATCCCATTGCAGTATGCCGTTCCCATCGGTTTTCACGAGCCAGTAGTCGCTCTGTCCTCGACCGACTTGTGTTTTATCACCCCCAATGTTGGAAAAGGAGAAACCCCCAAGGATGTAACCCCCATCCGCTGTTTGCTGGAGAGCCGTTAGTTGATCCACACTGGTGCCTCCAAAACGTGCGTCCCATTGTTGCACGCCGCTCGCGTCTGTTTTTACGATCCAGTAATCGGAGCTTCCGCGGCTTGCTTGTGTCTTATCACCACTGATGCCTGAATCGGAGTATCCACCGAGTATGTACCCACCATCACTGGTTTGCTGGACACTGTAGAGTTGTTCATTGTCCACTGCACCCAGATCAACATCCCATTCCTTGATGGGACCCTGCGCATACGCAAAAGAGAAATGGACGATGACGCAGCAGAAAACAAGAATTGATCTCTTCATGATGATGCGGGAGTTTGAGGTCTTTTCATTGGGAACGACGCTGCCTTTGTTGTCAGGGATGGTGAGAGCATCTGGTTCGGCACCACCACCGCGACTTTCCCATGTGAACTGTCTTCACTGCACGAACAACCGGGCCGCAACCCGAAGCGAGGCCGGTAACCCATGGCCTCAGCGCATAACCGCTCTCAACTACAATCGGAAAGTGCGTTGCAATGGAGGCGGAACGACCCCGATCCGTGATGTCCTTCACCAATTCCTTCATGTGCGCACACATGATGGATCGCAGACGGGCACTAAAGCACCCCGGCGATCGGGTGACCTGATCGATGTTGCTGAGATCATCGGTGTCGGCACTGCGCCACTGAAGCTCGCCGGGTCAATGGTCACATCCTCGCCATCCAGCGGCCAAGCATCCCAGTTGGCGGCGTTGTTCCAAGAGCTGTCCGCCGCGCCGGTCCAGCTCTGGGCGTGCCCCCGTACAACCTCGGCTGTCGCGCGCGGGCTGGCGCTCGGGCTTTCCCTTGCCTGGGTGTTTTAGGGCCTCCTGGCCCGTCGCGACAGGTCTGGTCACCCTTCCTCCCGGCCGCCGCTCGGTCAGTGGAACATGCGCAAATTCCGGAGGGCTGAGGAGGCAGTCCGGGAGTTTCGAAGGGCGGTAGCGGGCGCTAGGCGCTACGTTCGTGCCAGCATGGATCCCGATGGAATTCCGTTAGCGGAAAAGGAATATCTCTACACAGCCCTATCGGGTCTGCCGGGTGCGGGGCAGGGTCTGTACACGGCCATTCCCATTTACGCGGACGAGGTGATCGCCATCTTCCACGGCGAACGACTTTCCGCCAAGGCGGCCGGTGCCCGCGCTGCACATGGGCTGGACCGCTACTTCATGGAACTGCCGGACGGCACCACCTTGGATACCATGGGCGTGGCGGGCTTCGCCAAGTTCGCCAACGATGCGCAGGGGAGTGCAGGCAGCGCATTGCGCAACAATGCCGTGATCGCGCTGGATGATGGTGACCGGGTGTGCCTGCGTGCCACGCGACGCATCGTTGCGGGCAAGGAGGTGCTTTGCGGTTATGGCAAACGCTATTGGCAGCGCCATGGAGCGGAAAGGCTGTGGAAGTAGACCAACCACTGCGCCCGTGCTCGGCTCAAGCGCCGCCGCTTGCCCAATGTCATCAAGTTAAGGTCGGTTGTGATTCCGTCCGACCCATAGTCCACGCACGGCGGACCGGACGGATACTTTCTGGAAGAACGCCTTTGGCACCCTTAACTCAATGACATTGGCCGCTTGCCTTCGGCGAGCGGCTTTTGGTCTAAGGCCTTTGGCCTACCGGGACAGGTCTTGATCACCTCCAAATGCACAACCCCGGCCTTTGGGCCGGGGTTGGCGAAGCATACGAAGGGAGGATCAATCCGCCTTTATGAAACTGTAGCCCAACGAGGCCTGGAACAGGTTGGTGTACGACTTCACCGTGGCATCGCCGTAGGAGGTGTCTTCGTTCACGGTGTTCAGCCCGCGCCAATAGCGTATGCCGAAGTTCACTCCGCTTTCGGCCTCGTAGATCATGCCCACCACGCCCCCGATCTCCAATTTCCGCAAGCCATCGGTCACATCGGATCCGCTGGTGGTCATATCGAAGTCGGAGGTGGTGACGGTGGAAGTATTGCCATCGGTAACGGTGCGCGTGCTGGAGCCGCTGCTCTTCACCTTACCGCCCATCAACAGGCCGAGCCCGGGACCCACCTGCACACCGAACTTCTTGTTGGCTTGGAACGAGAGCAGCAATGGGATCTCCACATAACTGTATGCGGTCCTGTTGCTCGATTCGCTCCTGTCCGTAATGGTGGTGCCGAACGGGCCGCTGGAGGAAGAGGTGGACACGCGGTCCTGCTGGAACCCGCGCATGGAGAAAAGCACTTCGGGCCGCACGCCCACATGTTCCGAGATACCGAACTGAACGTAACCACCGGCGTGGAAGCCGATGCCGGAACCTTGGTCCGGTGCATCGTCGGGTTCGGGATCGATGGTGGTACTGATGAGGGTGTAGTTGAGCCCGACCTTGCCACCGACGAGTGTCTGGCCGAACGTGGAAGTGCCAAGGGCAAAGGCACCCACAGCAAGTAGTATGTGTTTCATGTCTGAGGATTTGGTGGAAGGGTCCACTTACCGTGCCGCTGACGCTCCCGGCGTAGTCCATTGCCGATACCCGGTGTGGGCGTGCCCAGCAAGGGGAGCCGCTTCCGGTGCGGTAGGCAGGGGGGTTCCGCAATGGGGCGTTCTTGAGGGAAAGTGGGGGAACAAACGCCCCGCACCAGGCTGCTCAAGCGCCGCCGCTTGCCTTCGGCGCATGGTTCAATACCTTGGGTGAATGTTCCCATCGCTCCCCACACTTGTCCATCTGCGCTTGGCCGGAGGCGTACCTGTTATCGCGTTCCCATTTCCCGGCACGCTGGAGACCCTTTCGTTCGGAGGGATGCTTGAGGGAGAATTCATCCTCAACCCGGGTGTGAACGTTTACAACGTGGTCATCGGCAATGGCTATCAACATGTCTTCACGGTGAAAGCCGAGCGCGATGGGATCGACGACTTCAACAAGCGGTTCGTTGAAGCGATGAACAGGTTCCTTGTCGGGCCAATGAACACCTACACCGTAAGGTGGGATGTCGCTTGATCCGAGCAGGTCAGCCAGTCATATCCACAGAGCATCCCCGCGCGTCCGGCTGTCCATTGCGCTCGGGATCCAGGGCCGCCCTCAGAACATGTAACTCACACCTGCCAGAAAGGACAGGCCCGTGTAGTACAAAGGCAGCTTGTCGATCACCTCGTTGTCGCGGATAAAATCCAGATCCAGTTCATCCAGGTCCACCTCGGCGGTGCCATCGTCGGTGGGCTTCAACGAAAAGCCCGGGTCGTCCGCGGAGTTCTTGCCATCGCCGTTGTGGCCGTAGAACTGCACGCGTGTGTGGTGGCGCACGGTAACGAACAGGTTGGCGCTGGCCTGCACCGCCCAATGCTTGCCGATGCTCTTGTCCAAACCGATGGCGGGGATCACGCCCACATACCGATCGCGGTAGATCATGCGCAAGTAGGGATCGTAGATCTGCGTATTGCCGATCTGGAAATACACCGAGTTGTTCTCCACATCGCCCAACACGTACTTACCGCTGCCATAGGTGAGGCGGGCCGAGAGGCGCACGTCCCAGTTCTTCCACCGGTAAGGCGTAACGCCGATACCGATGAAGGGTGCATGGCTGTGGAATTTGCCGAAGAACCCTTCGAGCCCGGCTTGCAGGAACACACGGTTGAACTCGCCTTCCACGTACAGTTGGTAGGCCAGCACGGCTTTCACCGCCGGAATGTCGAGCACCGCACGCAGACTATCGCGGCTGGGCGACTGGTCGATGTATCGCACTTCCACTTCGCCACCGCTTCCGGGCAATAGCCTTGGGCCTATGCTCACGCCGACGCGGAATCCTTTGTTGCTGGCCAAGAAGCCTTTTATGCCACCGCCTTGGGTGGCCGTGGTATCCTGGCAAAAAGAGTTGGTGCTGAGCAATGCGCCCAGCAAAACGATGTAAGGCTTCATGATAGGGGGTTAGGGGTGGGATCGGGTGGGCAAAATAGAAGACACGCCTGATCGGCACACCGTGAAAAAACACGGGTCCGGAAAGCACTTGCGGTGCCGGAACAATGTGCGCTCGGCTCTTCGGGCCAAGCGTCCCGGCTTTCTTAATGCATGCGCGCGTGCGCGGTCCGCTGCCGTATGCCGACCCATGCCCGATCGAAGGCGGGCAGCCCTTGGATCGATCCCTTCGGTCCGTGTAATTCCTCCTTCAAGCAGGCCCACCGATCCATGATCCATCGTTTGTTCCGTTCGGAGAAGCGGAGCATGATGCGTTTCTCCGCGGCCGCACCTTGCGGATGCGTTGTTACGCTGATGGAATCCACATCGACGGTGGACAGCGTGTTGAGCGCTTCATCGTTCAACGGATAGAAAGCAAGGGACTGATGCTTGATCCCCGGATACGTGCTGAGGCTGGAGGAGGTACCGTTGCCCCATTGGAAAGATGGAAAATGCGACCATCGCCCTCCTTGATATCCATCGGGCCGTCGCCTTCTGGTGGTCCATCCAGAGATAGAAGTAGCCTTGGCCGGAGGCTTTCACGAAACTGCTGTAGACCACCAGGAAGAACGGGATCTCGTACACACTGGAAGGCTTTGTGGTGTATGTGATCTGCGCAGGCCGCGCGAATTGGTGCTTGATCCGTAGCATTTTGGACAACCAACCGATATTGCCCGGCTGGCATTGGCCAAGCGCGTGCAACGCCAAACCATTGAAAAGCAAAAGCAGGAACAGGTGCCGAAGGCGCTGTGCATTCATGGTACAGGGGATGTGGGGGTTGCCGTGAAACTATGTATCGGGCCATTCCGCAGGTGGTTGAAGCCGAACAGCGCGGTCGAGCCGGGACGACGGTCGGCAGCATCCGGCCATTGCATCGCACTTCACACCTGATGCGCACCCCGGAACGCACCGATAACTTCGCACCATGCCCCCGACATCCACTGCACCATCAACCTACTGCCCCTCGCTCTCGCGTTATGAGCGCTGGCGTACGCGCGAGGTGATGGTGGGCGACGTGGGTATCGGTGGCGCGCATCCGATCCGGTTGCAGAGCATGACCACCACCGACACCATGGACACCGCAGGCACGGTGGCGCAGAGCATCCGCATGATCAAGGCGGGTTGTGAGCTGGTGCGCATCACCGCACCGAGCAAGAAAGAAGCGGAGAATCTTGCTGAGATCAAGAAGCAGTTGCACGCGCAAGGCTTCAAGGCACCGCTCGTGGCCGACATCCACTTCACACCGAACGCGGCCGAGATCGCTGCCCGCATCGTGGAGAAGGTGCGCGTGAACCCCGGCAACTATGCCGACAAGAAGAAGTTCGATGTGCGCGAGTACACCGACGCTCAGTACGATGCTGAGCTCGAACGCATCCGCGACCGCTTCACGCCGCTGGTGCGCATCTGCAAGGAGCACGGCACCGCCATGCGCATCGGCACCAACCACGGCAGCCTCAGCGATCGCATCCTTAACCGCTATGGCGATACACCGCTCGGCATGGTGGAAAGCGCTTTCGAGTTCCTGCGCATCTGCCGCGATGAGGACTTCCACAGCATTGTGCTGAGCATGAAGGCCAGCAATACCCAAGTGATGGTGCAGGCCTACCGGCTCTTGGTGAACAAGATGATGGGGCTCGGCTGGGATTACCCGCTGCACCTCGGTGTTACCGAAGCCGGCGATGGTGAGGACGGCCGTGTGAAAAGCGCCGTGGGCATCGGTGCATTGTTGGAAGATGGGCTCGGTGATACGGTGCGTGTTTCCCTCACGGAAGAACCAGAGGCGGAGATCCCGGTGGCGCAAGCACTGGTGGACCGGTACACCATGCGGCGAGGCCACGCACCGATCCACGATCTGCATTACCCCCTCTCCACTGGAGAGGGCCGGGGTGAGGCGTTTTCACCCTTCGCACACCAACGTCGCCACACACGCGAGGTAATGAACATCGGTGCGCGCCACGTACCCATCGTGATCGCCGACCTGAGCACGAAGGAGAAGGTCACACAGGCGTCGCTGTTCAGTTGGGGCTACCACTACAGTGTTCCATTGGATAAGTGGAACCTTACCGATCAAGCGTGCGACTATCTGTTCGTCGGCGATCACCACGTTGACTTCGAGATACCGGGAACACTGGGCGTGATACAGGAGCACGCAACTTGGTTGAAGGACCAAGACAAGCCCCGGCACTATCCCTTCCTCCGCCCGGCGGAATTCCTGGACGGGGCCGCCACACATCCGCACCTGAACTTCATCTGCGCTGAATTACGCGACTTGTCGGATACCCTCATCGAAGCCTTGAGTGAAGACGGAACATGCGTACTGCTGCTCGACACCGAGAACGAGCATGGCATGGCCGAACAACGTGCGGCCTTCTTCAAGCTCATGGAAGCGAAATGCGATGTGCCCGTGATAATCGGTCGCGACTATATGGGTTTGAACGAATTGCAACTGATGCTGCACAGCAGCACCGACATGGGTGCGCTGCTCCTCGACGGCCTCGGCGATGGCGTGATGATCTGTCTGGAGAAATGCGGCACCGATGAACTGGTGAACCGCACGGCGTTCGGGATCCTTCAAGCCACGCGCACACGCATCAGCAAAACAGAGTACATCAGTTGCCCGAGCTGTGGCCGTACGTTGTTCGATCTGCAAGAGACCACCGCCAAGATCCGCTCGCGCACCAGCCACCTGAAAGGTGTCAAGATCGGCATCATGGGTTGCATCGTGAACGGCCCCGGCGAGATGGCCGACGCCGACTACGGTTACGTGGGCACTGGGCCAGGGGTGATCACGTTGTACAAGGAGAAGAACGTGGTGAAGCGCAACGTGCCCGCAGAGCAAGCCGTGGATGAGCTGATCGCTTTGATCAAGAACGGCGGTGATTGGGTGGAGATCCCGTGATCTCCTCGTTCAATAGACCTTGCTCTTCGACAGCTTCATGCGCTTGTCGTTGAACACACCGATCCATTGGATCGATACTTCCATGCCGCCGCGCATGCTGGTCTGCGCCCGCAGGCGGCTCACATTGATGTCGTAGCTGAGCGCTGCAACCAGTTTGCGTTGCCATTCGAACTGCACAGTGGGTACTACGGCATCGCCCCAACGGTAGAAGCAACCCAGATGGATCGCGTTGCTGTTCTGGTACGTGGTACTGCGGCTATCGCGTCCGATTCGGCGGTGCATCAATGCCCCGAGCACGATCTCCCTGTTGCCGCCTTGTTGTTGCACATAGACCTTCGGCAGCCACGTCCATTTCTTGCCCTCGAAACGCATCTCAGCGTGTACGACATAGCGGCGCAAGAGCTTGTCGTCGTTGCTGCCGAAAAGCGAGACGGTTGGTTGGTTCAGATGGTACACCGACGCGCCTGACTTCCACCGTGCACCGCTCTTGAACTCACTCTTCCACAGAACGCCAGCGCCGAAGTCCACGAAGTTGGTACTGGCGTCGGCCATCGTTTCGCCCGTGGGCAATGCCGGATCGAAGCCCGCGCCATTGTATTGGTTGTCCCAGCGCAAGCCGTTGAGCACCGCGCTACGCTGCCCGTATCCGCCCTGGATACCGAAAGAGAGCAACGTGTTCTCGCCGCTCTTGATCGCGTAGCTCACGCTGAGGTTGCCCTGCGTATCGCCGAACTTGGTGTTGCCCGCCTTGTCGCTGAAGAGGTGCACACCTACTCCCAAGTAGCGTCCCTTCATGCGCTGGCGGAACAGCGGCAGATCGTAGCTGAAGGCCTGCGTGCGGAACGGACTTCCGGCGCTCTGCCATTGCGTACGGTACATCAATGCGGCGCGCTGATCGCCATCGATATCACCAGCACTGGCCGGGTTCAAGACCAAAGGCGCATTGAAGAACTGGCTGAAGTGAACGTCCTGGGCGAGCAGTGGAGCGTTGAAGCAGCTGAGCAGTGAAGCAGTGAGAGAGATCGCCACGGGCTTCAAGCCACAGGTCACAGGCTTTGAATAGCGCGCGGGAAGCCTGTGGCCTGTGGCCTGCGGCGTGTGGGGTGAGTTCATCATCGTACCAGCGTGATGTTACCCGTGCGTTCAATGACGTCACCGTTGTCGAGCGTGGCTTGGAGCGTATAGAGGTAGACACCGCTCGGGCTTTGCGCATCGTTGGTGTTCCCATCCCAGCCGTGTTCCCGTTGCGTACTGCTGAATACGCGCGCGCCCCAACGGTCGTACACGGCGAACTCCATGCCGGCAATGGTGCCACCTCGGACATACAACACATCGTTGCTGCCGTCGCCGTTCGGGCTGAAGGCATCGGGCAGGAAGATCGCTTCGCTGTCCTCGATGCAGATGTCGAGGCTCATGCTATCGGTGCAATTGCCTTGGTTCCACACCACCAGTTGAACACTGTAGTAACCGGCGTGACCCAGGTCGTAGTTCGGATCACCGCCCACGGAATAAGGAACCGTATCACCATCGATCACCCAGTACCCGCCAACAGCGTTGTTGCTGAGGTCGATGAAGGTCACATCGCGTTGGTCCCAAGGAACACAGGGTTCATCCGGGTTCGCGCTGAACAAGGCGGTGATCGCAGGCCAGCTCGGTACTTGGATCAATGTGTCGTGGCTGCAACCAGTCGCGTCGTTCTCCACATGCACCTGCACCAGCTCACCGGCGGGAAGGTTCACGCTGTCGCCGGTCTGCAGCGACCCGGTATCCCATGAGAACGTGAACGTGCCGGTGCCGATCACGCTACCGGACACATAACCGGGTTCGCCGTAGCACTGCATCGCACTGAACGCGAATTCTTCCTGGAACGGCGGATGCACGGTAATGAGCACGCTGTCGATCACGGGATCGCTGCACCCGTCCGTGGTCGTCACGATGTACAGCGTTGTGCTATCCGGGCTCACGTTGTTCGTTTCGATCGGGAACGCCCCGTCGCTCCACTGATAGCTCACGGGATAGTTCGGGTTGCCGCCGCTGGGCACGACCTCGATCACCGATCCACCGTCGCCGCAGATCGGGTTGTTGCTCACGAGCACCTGCGTGCTCAGGGCACCGTAGTCCGTAAAGACAAGCGTATCGCTGCTCAAGCATTGGCCGAAGCCGACACTGTATACAAGTTCATAGATGCCATCGGTAAGCAACGATGGGTTGAAGAGCGTATCGGGCAATCCGGTGAAGACACCGCCGGCAGGAAACAGTTGCACGCTTACCAATACATCGTTGCTGCAGTAGGTATCCTGCACCCCGGTGATGATGGCTTGTTGGAATGGATAGACATCGATGTTGATCGTATCCGAGCATCCCGCCGGTGCGTCGTAGACGATAGCGTGCGGGCCAGCGCCTGCTTGCGCGGGATCGAACACGCCGGTGCTGGTCACACCATCACCCGTGAAAGTCGCACCTGCAGGTACGGCGGCCAAAAGGAATGGCCCCGTGGCACTGCACACGATCATATCGGGCACACCCAGTGTTGCAGGGTGTACGATAGCCAGCATGCTGTCGCCACATGTGTTCGCATCGAAGTGGAGGAGATGCTCACCGACACCGGCGAGGGCGGGATCGAAGAAGTAATTGCCATCGTTGTCTTGCGCGATGCCGGCGCCTGTCCAAATGCCATCCCATGGGGTACGGCCCGTGGTGCTCTCGTCCAGGATCAATGCCCCATCACCCTCGCAGAAGAAAAGCGTGTCGTCGTTCACTTGTGTCCAACCCACCAGGATGCCGATGGTATCCACGCAGGCGTTCGGTGCCGCGTAAGTCACCACGTCCCAAACAAGCCCTGCTTGCATGGGATCGTACGATCCGGTGCTCGCATCGGCGATCCCCAAACCGCTCCACGCACCGCCCGGCGGGATCGCAGCAGGCGTGAGCACGAACGGTGCTTGAGAAGGACATGCGCTGCGATCGTCGCCGATGTCGATGGCCTTCACGTAGATCGTGAACGACATGTCGCAGCCGTGCATGTCATACAGCAACGTATGCAAGCCGCCACCGGCCTCGTCAGGATCAAACGTGCCATACAGCGTATCCACGATACCCGGCCCGCTCCACCGCCCGCCAAAGGGCGATACGGGGATGTTGAAGGGGTACGTGCTCTGACAAACAGTGTCCAATTGCGACTGACCGACGATGTTGTCCACGTTCACCGTTACCGTATCACTGCAGTTGCCTGCGGTGTAGGTGAGCAGGTAGGATCCGATGGCATTCGGGTCGAACAAGCCGTTCGACTGCACATTGGTTCCGGTCCAGATTCCACCCGTTGGTGTTGCGTACGGAATGAAGAACGGCGCAGTGCCGGGACATGCCGCGTGGGTAACGCCGGCATCCATGCTATCGATGGTGACGATGAGATCCTCACTGCACCCCCCCAAGGAATAGGTGATCGTGTGGACTCCCGGACCGGCGGTATCGGGATCCAATGTTCCCGCAAGCGAGTCGACGATACCCGCACCGCTCCAAGTACCGCCCGGCGGTGTTGCGCCCAAGTTGAACGCCGGATCGGACTGGCAGATCGCACCCGTGGGCCCGCTCACCTGCAAGTCGAACACGACCACCGTAATACTTCCGGTCGCCGTTTGACCTGTGCCGCTCTCCGTAACGGTGACCGTGTACGTTGTTGTGACGTTCGGACATACCGTATGCGGTCCTGCGCTGTTCGGCAACCCGTTGTTCCAAGCGAACGCGTAGGTGAGACAGCCTTGTACATCGGCGAACAGTTCCGTGCAGCTTCCAGCGCAGATCGTGTCCTCTGTCAGTTCCATCAACACGCCGAGCGGACAAGTCGCGATCTGCGTATTGGCGCTTATGGTGAAGTACCACAGCGAGTCGCACCGATCGCGGATACCGATGGTGAAGGCGATGTCGTAAGGGCAGTTCCGGTCGAAGGTCGGGTCGATCCCGAGCTGCATCGTTTGTGTTTCGCCACCGATGCAGTTGGTGGGTATGGCACTCGTGACCGCCGGGTTGTTGGAACCCGAGATGACGAAGGCATCGGGGTTTATCGAGTCGCAGGGGATCGGATAGCTGAACGCCAGGTCGATCGTATTCGCAGAGCAGAGCGGTGCCGTGGGAACGGTCATCACCGGAGGTACGGGTGGGATCACCACGCTGGTCCATTGCGCCTCGAAACCACAGTAGGCAACGTTCGCGTCGGTAACGAAGTGGACGGTGAGGTAATAGCTCGTGCTCGTGATCGGCGGCGGCGCCACGATACCACTGTAAGCCGGACCGATCTGCGGCGAAAGGATCGAAGGCCCATCGTGGAAGGTCAACAGGTCGAGACCTTGCTCGGTGCAGAACACCTCATCGAACACGAGCGTCACAGGGCCGCCCGCATCGATCGTGAAGGTGTAGTCTTCATTGTTGCTGTAAATGTTTCCTCCCGGACCGTCTTCACTATCGAGCAGGATGCCTTTGCAAAGCGTTACCACCGTGTCGGTCATGTTGAATTCCTGCAGCACCTGTGCGTCCGTGGTCATCGCCGAAAAGGCAATGCACGCAAAGGCTATGGGCTTGCGGAAGTACATCCTATCAATCAGGCAGGCTGTCCACGATGACGATCGGCGAGGTGACGATCTCGTTGCTATGATGACCGGCGCGATCCTCGATGTGGAACGTGTACGTCATGGTTTCCTCGCCGCTGCTCCCGAGCAGGAAGAGAGGCACCAGTTCGACTTCGAGCTCGCCTTGGATCGGGATCTCCTCGCCCGGAGGGGCCAACGGCGGAATGTGGTAGCCATCCGCCGCGTTCAAGCGGCTGTCCTTCACCCACAGCGTGTAAGCGTCGGGATCGTCCTGGCCCAGATCACCGTTGCCATCCTTGTAGGTGAAATGGAGCGTCACGCGGTCCTCGAACTGAAGCACGGTGCCGGGGCCAACGCTCACCAGCGCGATCTCCGGTGGCACACTGTCAACCGTCTCCTTCTTGCAGGAGGTCAACACCGCAGCGGCGGCCACGATGCCGATGAGCTGTTTCATGGGTTGACCAATAGCGTGAAGTAGCCGAGCATCGGCGATGTGGTGCCGTCGTTCGGCACCTCGGTGTTATCGATGTGGTCACCATCGTTCACGTAGCTGCGCACAAAGAGCATCGTCCCCGGTGCATACGTGGACAGGTCGAGGGTGGCCTTGTGCGTGAACGTTGTGGTGTTGTTCCCGAAATCGGGGCCGTTCAGTGTGCTGCCGACCGCAAGCATTTGTTCAGGAACCAGCGCGAACCCGCCGAGCACGGTGGATACTTTGACCTTGTTGTAGCTGAGGGATTCCGCTGCCGTGCTATCATCCGCGAAAGCGAACCAGAGGTCGATGCTGTTGCCCGTCACTTCGATCGGCTGTACACCGGGGTCAGTGCCGCGCGGGAAGGGGTTGGTCGTACTCCATGGAGCGAAGGCCAACATGCCGGTTACCTGCGGCTCGCGGTTGCCGAGTGAAGGCAAGGCGCCGAACATGTCCTTGGCACCGCCTTGGATCCATTGCGTTATCGCGGCGATGTAAGCGCCTTGGTTGTCCGACCAATCGGTGCCGATGGTTTCCAAGGGCATCACGCCACTGGTGTTCGGCACGAAGACGGTGAGGCGTTCGTGGAGAAAGGACAAAGCCGGGTTGCCGGGCAACACGCGGTAGGTGAAGCTCTCTTGTGGATCGTTGTTGATCACCGGGGCATACACCAATGAGTTGTAAGCGCTGGCAATGGTGCGGTAGTCGGGCTCGAAATGGCCGTCGTGGCAACCGCTGTTGGCGCAGGTGGGGCGGAACACGCGCTGGTGCAACCAGGCGAAATTGTCCTGCGGCAGGCTTTCGGCAGGCGGGTTCGGAGATGCATGCACCAATTGGTCGTACGGGTTCACTTGCTCCTTGCTGCATGCAAAAAGCACGAGCACGGGCACCGCTATGATGAAGAAGCGCTTCATACTAGATGCGATCGAAGAGCGATAAGGTCCCGGGGTTGAGGTAGCCCGCGTTCATCACCTCGCTCTTGATCCCGAGCAGTTCGGCGATGGTGGGCACCACGTCAGTGGCGATGCCGACAGGGTTGCCCTCGCTACCGATCCGGAGGTTGGCCGGCACACCCGCACCGGCCATCATGCCGAACACGCGCAACGCGTTCGCATCGCTGTGGTCGTAACCGTACCAATCGTTCTCGTCGCGGATCGCATTGGGCGCATCGTTGCGGCCACACTCGGGGGCCACGATGATGGTGGTGTTGCCGAACATCTCCGGGATCTGCGTCTGTATGTAGTTCCAGAGGTGCCCCACGCTGTGATCGGCGCGGTGCATGCTCGCGAGGTAACCGGTGAAATTGCCGTGGCATCCGTCAACCGAGCTCATGTTCACCACGGTGAGTGTGGGCTTGAACCACCTCATCACCTCGCAGGCGTAACCGATCGTCTGCGCATCCCCGTTGTCATGCACTGGTGGGTGCGCGATCGTACCGTTCTGCGTCTTGCTGAACATCTCCACCATGAAAGCCTTGATGTCCTGCTTCTCCTCGGCCGTGTTACCGATGCCCGTGGCCACATTGCCCACGTTGTCGAAACTGTTGTCCAGGAACGCCTTCATCTCGTACATCGGAGCCAGTTGGTCCTGCGGGTGGTACACCTTCGCATCGCTCAGGTATTGATCACCGAGCGGGCCGAACGTGATGTTCGGCGCGAAGAAGTTGGCCCCGTACGGAGCACCGTATTCAGGGTGCACGCTGTAGTTGAGCAGTGGCACACTGTTGCCGATGGTGTTACCCACGAACCACGTTTTGCTGGCCTGTACACCCGCATGGCGGCGGAGGTATTCGAAAATGGTAGGGTGCAAAGGCTTCGAGGTGAGGCCTTGTGTCATGGCCTGGTTCCCTTGCAGCAGCGAATTCAAACCACCGTAGTGCCCGGCGTTCACCGCGCGCATCTCCGCGAAGAGGGTGCCTTGCGACTCAAGCGACTGGCCCAGGATCCCGGGTATCGGGTTGATGCCGCCAAGGCCGGTTCCGTACACGATCTTCTGTGTCGGGGCGCCACCGTTCAACATGTTGTAGAGGATGTTGCCCTCGTGTACTTCGCTCTGCGCATCGGCCAAGTACCGCAGGCCCACGCTCTCTTGCTGGCGCACACCACCGGCGAACATCACGAGCACCACATGCTGTGAAAGTCCACCCCCGCCGCTGGCCGCGAAAAGGCGGCCGCTCGGCAGGATGTACGGCATGACGAAGGCGCCCGCTGCTGCGGCCCCTGCGCGCTTGATGAATTTCCTGCGGTCCATGGAAAAGGGGGCGTTGTACGATGGTTCAGTAGAAGAGATACTCGTCGCTCATGGCGAAGGAGAAGTAGATGATCTCCGGTGTCACGTTCGGGTCGGCTTCGATGTAATTGCGGAACCAGGTTTTTTCGGCTTCCGTTGGCTGGCGCACGAGGAACCGGTTGTAGGTCTCGATGACGAAGGCATCGATGTCGGCCCGCATGGCAGCCTCGTCAGGGATGATCACGCCGGGCTTGTTCATGAAGTTGCTGATGATCACTTCGCGCGCCAACTCCTTATCGCCGATGCTCTGGATGCACTGATCCAGTTCATACAGCTCGTTCGCGCTCATCGCATCCTGGAACAGGTTGGCGTACAGGATGGCGGCGTACTGCTGGTTGGTCTTCTCCTGGTCCTTGATGGTGCCGGGCGGTTGCAGTTCCACCGGGTTCAACTCGTAGCTGAGCTCCTTGGTGCAGGAACACAGGAGCAGGGGCAGGAACAGGAGCAAGACCTCCATCCCGGCCTTCCTCCCAAGGAGGAAGGGGTGCATCAGTGCTTTCCACAACGTCTGGCGCTCCATGTTCAGTTGATGTTGGCGTATTCGTCGCTGATGAGGATGTTGCGCTGCACGCGTTGCAGGTCGCCATCCATGTGGAAGGCCCCCATGGCCGTGTACACTTCGTAGGTGCTCGCCTCGCGTCCCAGGAACGTGTTGTAGCTCCAACGCACCATACCCTCCTGGAACTCGTTGGTACCGGTCAGGATGCCCACGTAGTCGCCCTTGTTCTGGCCGCTTCGCGCGAAGAGGATCCCCGGTGCGCCGTTCTCCACCATGTCGAAGCCGGAGTTGAATTCCGCATCCGTCGGGAAGCGCAGCAGCAGGTTGTCGAACGTGGCGTTGATGAAGTTGAAGGTGTTCATGTTGATCTGGTCGTAGATGCTGTTGAACACCATGTAGCCCATTACATCATCGATGCCGACCAACCCGTTCATGTAGTTCACACGGCTGTTCTTCAGGTTGCGCAACCGTTGCAGCACGCTGTTCGCTTCGCCCAGCCCTTGGGTATCGCCGGACAGCGAATCGTCCAGCGCGTCCTGCTCCGCCACATGGATGGCCTCGTCGATGATGTCATCGCTCGCTCCTTCCAGGCAACGGCTCTTGTACAGTTCGTACTGACGCTGGTAGTAGGCATGCTTGTAGCTGCTGTCGCCCTCCACGTAAGCCGTGCTGGTCATCAACTTGTTCACCAGTGCCTCACGCGCACCTGACGAAAGTGTCGCGGCTTCCAATGCGGCCACCTCCGCGTTCATTTCCACATCCAGCGGTTCCCGGCCCAGCAGGTCGATGAACAAGCGATTCACATAATTGCGGGTGATCACCGTAGGCACTCCGGAATAGTCCGGAGCCTGGTTGTTCGGGATCAGCTCGGACTCCTTCTTACACGCCGTTGCTGTAAGAACGGCAGCGGCCAAAAGGCAGACTTCCACCGCTGGCCGTACCCCGCAAAAGAGACCCCTACCGCGTAGCATGGGGCGGTGTACGAGAGCAGGTCGGAAAGGGTATCCGGAAACTCGACGGCGCTATACCACGGGTTGCACAGGCCCGAGCATTGCTTCGACGAACGGAATCACGTGCCCAAGTAGTCCTTGATCGCTTCCACGTACTTCTCGAACGCTTTCAAGCCCTTCGCTGAAAGCTTGCAGGTGGTCAGCGGATAGTTGTCGCGGAAAGTCTTGGTAACGCTGATGTAGCCCGCCTCCTTCAACTTGGTGATCTGCACACTGAGGTTGCCGCGCGTAGCGCCGGTCTTCTCCACGATGAAGGTGAACTCCGCGCTTTCCACTCCCACCAACAGGCTCACGACCGCCAACCGGAGTTGGTTGTGCAACAGCGGATCAAGCGGCGCGAAGGACATTCTCTTGGCGCTTGAGCATGAGACCGGGAACGATGTACCCGAAGAACATCGCGCTGCAGTAGAGCACGGTCAGCAGCAATGCGTCGTCGGTGAAGTGCATGACCACACCGGCGACCCAGAACAGGATGCCTCCAAGAAGCAGCGGCCGGAAGCGAAGGATCTGTCCGGTCATGAAAGTGGGCAAGCCCGTTAGCACAGTGATCATGGGGCCGGGATCGCCGTGGTTGGGAACCGCGCACGCGATCGTTACGAGCAACGTGATCACGAACGCGCCCCATAGCCAACCGATCACGCGGTCCATAGGGTTGCTCACCCGTTCGCGTTTGCCCTGTTGGGCGCCATGGATCGAGCTCAGGATACCGCCGATCAGCCCGGCAACACCCCACGCCGCGCCATGGACGGGCCCTGCCGGTGCATTGCGGAAGACGTACGTGGCGATCATGGCGCCGATGAGCAGCGCTCCCCACAACAAGAAGTAGTAACTCATGCGGCTGAAGCTCTTCTTGGCTTGGCCGATCATGCTTTCGATGAGGCGAAGACTTTCGTCAGGGGTCATGTCGCGTTCCATGTGTTCAGTGGTTTGATGGCGCAAACATAGACATGTTTATATTGTAAACCATATGCAGCCGGAACTTTCTCGGCATCTCCTCCATATCGAACGAATTGCTGCGCCGATCAGAACTGCACGGGCGTGCGACGCTCGGGCTTACGCTCAGCCGCATCGAGCTTGGCCAGCAGCAGGTCCCGTTGCTGGTTGAAGGCGACGCGGTCTTCCTCCGCGACCGGTTCAGCCTTCGGTAGTTCTTCCTTGCGATGATCCACTTGTTCGCCGTTTTTCCAAAAGCGGAAGCAGACGTGGGGGCCGTTCGCAAGACCGGTGCTCCCCACCTCACCGATAACATCACCTTGTTGCAAATGCTGGCCTTGGCGCACAAGGATCTTGCGCATGTGCAGGTACTGGGTGGTATACGTTCCGTTGTGGCGCACCTTCACATAGTTGCCGTTACCGGCTGTGTAGCCGGTCTTCTCAACAGTACCGTCACCCACAGTAAGGATCGGTGTTCCATACGGCGCCGCATAGTCGGTGCCCAAGTGCGGTTTGAAACGCTTTTGCACCGGATGGAACCGACGCTGTGAGAATCCGCTGCTCATGCGGCTGTACTTCAACGGCGCTTTCAGGAAGGCCTTGCGCAGGCTGTTGCCCTCGCGGTCGAAGAAAGCCTCCGTTGAATCCTTGCCGAACAGGATCGCTTCTGTTGCTCCATCGGCGCTGGTATAGCGTACACCCAGCACTTCCGGATCACCATACCGCTCATCGTCCACGGTGGTTTCGTTGTACACGATGGTGAACTGCTCACCCTTCTGGATACGGTAGAAGTCCACGGTCCATGCGAACACTTCCGCCAACTTCATGGCAAGGGCCGGATCCGCCCCGCACGATCCGAGGTCGTTCCAAAGCGCTCCGGTCACCGTGCATGCCACCGCCCGCTCCTCCACCTTCACCGGGCGATGGTGCACATCGACGCTGAGCGGAGACAATTTGAAAACGATGTGCTCGATCGGGTCGGCCTCGTATACGAACCACTGCGGCGTGTGCGTGCCGTCGTCGGTGAAGATGAAAGCGAAGGGATGGCCAGCGCGCATCTTATGGATGTCGAACACGGGATCGGCCAGCTTCACCAAACTATCCACCTTGCCGGGGCCGATCCCGTGCACCGCCAACATGTCGCCGAAGGTGCTGCCGCTTTTCACGGTGCCGCGTTCCAAAACGAAACCGCTCAGCGGAATACCGTACGCACTGGGTGCTGCCGGCATGGTGTCTTCCACCACCACGACTTTCTCAGGAACATACTCTACATGCGGTGCCAAGTCGGTGGTGAGCACCACCGTCGAAACCGCCGAGGCACTGCCAACCCCGATCACCCACCACTGCCAGGTCTTCATGGTACCGCAAGAATGCGACAAGCCTGCTGTGTAACGCAGCTACCACCCCGGTGATTTTACCGGGTCGGGTGTTCATTGCGACCTCACCCACCTCACACTGCCTCTCCAGCGGAGATGGTCTGAGGTGCTGTCCACGGCATTCTTATTCCATCCGCGTTCATCCGTGGTGAACACGATCGCACGCTACTCGACTTTGGAGATCGGGTTGGCGAGGCCACTGTAGCCGCTCAACTCCATTTTGATGGAACCCACCAGCACCTTGGCCTGGGCAAGCACCGGAATGTGGTTGGCATCATCCGTCACCCACACGTTCAGGTCGTCGTTGGTTTCGAACACCCGGCCCTCTTGCACGATGGGTTGGAACTTGATGCAGCGGTATTTCCCGTTGCGCAGTTTGATCGTCTCCCGGCCCATCACCTTCATCTGCAATGGCCACTCTTCGTTGTCGACGAAGCAATCAATGGTGAACACATCGCCCTTGGCCGCGCTACCGAAGTCGAGAGTGCGGGCGAAGTAGAAAGCGCTGATCATGTCCTGCGTGTGTGCGGGGATCTTGAAGGTCTTCTTCTCCTGCGTGGTAACCTCTGCGCGGTGCTGCAGGAACACGTAGTCCTGGCTGAAGGTGTAGCCACCCTCATCCACATGGCGCTTGAAGGCCCAAGGGAACACCCCCACACTATCGAAGTACGACTCGTACAGGTCGTTGACGTTGTAGAAGGTGTTGAAGGCACCCATGCTCTTGCCCGTGCCAACGGCATGCAGCATCCGTCGGCCTTGGAACTCGACATCGGTCTGCTTCAATTCCAGTACGGCAACACCCGCGTTCAAGAAACCGTAGTGCACCACATACTCCAACCGCTCGCCCGGTTTGAAGGCGGAATGCGGCAGCCTGCGCAGTTCAACTATCTTCCCCTTGGCGGGATCGGCTGGGCCAACGTTCGCTTGTCCGAAGCCGAGGGTCAGGAAAGAAAGGGCTGCGAAAAGGATCAGGCTCTTACGGGTCATGTCCCTTGAAACGCAAAGCGGGTGCCGATCAATACGGCCTCGGGCAGCGAGCCACTGGCTGCGGGCGCACTCAGTGCGTTCGTCGGCTCGTGGCTCGTGGCCCGCAGCCAGTGGCCTGGGTTCCATCAGACCACAATGTTCACGATGCGCTTGGGCACCACGATCACCTTCTTAGGCGGCTTGCCCTCCAAACGGCTTTGCACCTCAGGGTTGGCAAGCACCTGTGCCTCCACTTCCTCCTTGCTGAGACCAATGGGGAATTCCAGTTGCAGGCGGGTTTTGCCATTGAAGCTGATCGGGTAGCTGAAGCTGTCCTCAACCAGGTATTGGGCATCCCATTGGGGCCATTTCGCCCCGGTCACACTCTCAGCATGACCCAGCAAGCTCCATAGCTCCTCGGCAATGTGGGGTGCGAATGGCGCAAGGGCGATGGTCAGCGGCTCCAGCACCGCGCGCTTGTTACACTTCAGTTCTTGCAAGGCATTGCACGCGATCATGAACTGGCTCACGCTCGTGTTGAAGCTCATCTTCTCGATGTCCTCTTCCACCTTCTTCAGGGTTGCGTGCAGGACTTTCAGTTCTGCTTTCGTTGGAGCTTCGTCGCTAACGCTGAACCGTCCCTCACCTCCATCGCTTCCCCTACCTCCTCTACCCTCTTCATGGAACAAGTTCCAGAATTTCTTCAGGAACCGGCTGGTGCCTTCAATGCCATTCGTGTCCCACGGCTTGCTCTGCTCAAGGGGGCCGAGGAACATCTCGTACAAGCGCAAGGTGTCGGCGCCGTACTTCGCGACGATGTCGTCGGGGTTGACGACGTTCATCCAGCGCTTCGACATCTTGTCGACTTCACGCTCCGCCATGAAGTGCTCTCCGCCACGAAAAAATAGGGCGTTGTCGAATTCCGAGGATGTCCCTCTTAGCTTTTCAAGGTCGACGACAGCACCATCCTCGACCATCGCTGATATCGGGATGTACACCCTTCGCAAGACAGTTCTTGGATCATCGAACGCGTAGAGTTGATAGCCGGAAATGCCTTTGGATTCAAAGACTCGAGCTGCGTGCTGTTGTGCGGCCTCTTCAATCCCCTTAAGCGCTTTGGCACTTTGTTCAGTTCCCTTCACCAAGAGTTCTTGGAATTCGGCGGAAACTAGAATTGGAGCAGAGAGCAGGGCCGATTCAGCTTCTGCCTGTGGACTGGGTGAACTGGACGTCTGCTCAAGCCCAACCAAAAGAGCAAACACTTTGGCCGATCGCCCCTGTATCATCCCCTGGTTCACCAACTTCTTCGCGGGCTCATCAAAGTTGATCCAGCCACGGTCGTGCAGGAACTTGGTCCAGAAACGGAAATAGAGCAGGTGGCCGGTGGCGTGTTCGCTGCCGCCCACGTACAGATCCACTTGTTGCCAGTAGTTGATCGCCTCCGGCGTAGCGAAGCGTTCGTCGCTCTTCGGATCCATGTAGCGCAGGAAGTACCAGCTACTACCGGCCCAACCGGGCATGGTGGTGGTTTCCAGCGGGTGGCCCAAGTAGGTCCAATCAGTGGCGCGGGCCAGTGGTGGTTCGCCGTCCTCCGTCGGCAGGAACTTGTCGACTTCCGGAAGCACGAGCGGCAGTTCGCTTTCGGGCAGCGGATACGGGATACCGTCCTTGTAATAGATGGGGATCGGTTCGCCCCAATAGCGTTGGCGCCCGAAGGCGGCATCGCGCAACCGGAAGTTGATGCGGCGTTCGCCAACACCATGCAATTCCAGTTCATCGATGGCGCGCGGGATCGCATCGGCCACCTTCATGCCGTTGAGGAAAACACTGTTGGCCAGCGTGGCTTCCTTGCTTTCATCGGCGCCCTTGGAAATGTCCCAATGCTCGGTAACGGCGGTGAAAGGAATGTTGAAGTGCGTCGCGAAATTCCAGTCGCGCTGATCGCCACCGGGAACGGCCATTACCGCGCCGGTCCCGTAGCCGCCAAGCACGTAGTCGCCCACCCACACAGGTATGTCCATGTGCGTGAACGGGTGCTTCACATACGCGCCGGTGAACACGCCGCTCACACGTTTCACCTCCGTCATACGCTCGCGCTCGCTGCGGTTTTTGGCCTGCGTTACGTACGCCCTGACTTCCTCCAACTTCTCCGGTGGTGTGATCCTCTCGATCAGTTCATGCTCAGGTGCGAGGGTCACGAAGCTGACACCGAAAATGGTGTCGGGGCGGGTGGTGAAGACTTCGATCTTCTCCTGATGATCCTTCAACTGGAACCTGATCAAAGCCCCCTCGCTCCTGCCGATCCAATTGCGTTGTGCTTCCTTGATGCTCTCGCTCCAATCAAGATCGTTCAGTCCGTCCAACAACCGTTGCGCATACGCGGTGATGCGCATGCTCCATTGCGGCATCCGCTTACGTTCCACGGGATGGCCGCCACGTTCACTCACACCGTCCTTCACTTCATCGTTGGCGAGCACCGTGCCCAACGCAGGGCACCAGTTCACCCAAGCCTCGCTCAAGTACGCGAGACGGAAGCGCAGGAGGATCTGCTGCTGGTGCTTCTCGCTGAAGGTGGCCCAGTCGGAATGACTGAATTCCGCGAGCGGATCCAGCTCTTCGTTACCGGTGATCGCGCAAGCATCATCGCCGCTCCAGCCATGCTTCGCGAAACGCTCGGTCAGTTCGCTGATGGGCCGGGCCTTGTCCTCCGCATGATCATACCAGCTATCGAAAAGCTGGAGGAAGATCCATTGCGTCCACTTGTAGAAGTCGGCGTTGCTGGTGCGCACCTCCCGGTCCCAGTCGAAACTGAACCCGATGTTGTCCAACTGCTCGCGGTAACGCGCAATGTTGACTTCCGTGGTCTTCGCCGGGTGCTGGCCCGTTTGGATGGCATACTGTTCAGCCGGCAACCCGAAGCTGTCGTACCCCATGGGATGCAGCACGTTGAATCCCTTGTTGCGTTTGTACCGCGCCACTATATCGCTGGCGATGTAGCCGAGTGGATGCCCTACGTGAAGACCGGCACCACTTGGGTACGGGAACATGTCGAGCACGTAGTACTTGGGCTTGCTCGTGTCGTTGGCCACGCGGTAGGTGCCACGCTTGCGCCACTCTTCGCGCCACTTCCGCTCTATGTCCCTGTGCTCGTAACCCATGTCCTTTCCTGAAGTGGGCGAAAGTACTGGTGGGCGCGGGCTGGTAAGGGGAACTGACAACGGCCAACTGACAACCCATGCGCAAGAGGAGGACATGCGCGGCCGCACGAGGATAGCTTCGCCCCAACGATGGGCATCGACAGGTCATTGCGGGCGAAAGCACGGAGCAGCAGCATCGGCACCACGCTGGGCATCACGCTCACGTTGTTCTTGCTGGGTGCTTTGGGGCTGTTCATGCTGAGCGCACGCGGCGTGGAGCAATACCTGAAGGAGCAGGTGACGGTGCAGCTCTTCCCGAAGCATGTATTGAAGGAGGCGCAGATCCTGCAATTGCGGAAGGAACTGGACACGGAACCGTATACCGCCTCCACGGAACTGATCAGCGCTGAAGAAGCCGCGGAACTGGCGAAACAGGATCTCGGTGAGGATTTCCTTGAAGTGCTGGGCGGCGAAAGCCCCATCCCTGCCAATATCCAACTGCGCATAGCGGCGGCCTATGCCCAGCCCGACAGCATGCACTGGATCGTGGACCACTTGAAGAAAGATGACCGTTTGCAGGACGTTGCCTACAACAGCATGACGGTGGACAACATGGATCAACTGGTGCAAAAGGCTTGGTTGATCCTGGGGGGAACGTGCTTGCTGCTCCTGATCGTGGCCATTGCGCTCATCAACAACACCATCCGCTTGGCGATCTACAGCCAGCGCATGCTCATCCGCACCATGCACTTGGTTGGCGCCACCAGTTGGTTCATCAAGCGTCCGTTCTTGGGGCAAAGCCTCCTGCAGGGCTTGGTGGCCGGGCTTCTGGCCATCGCATTGCTGGTGCTGGCATTGCGCTACCTGTTCGGTGAAGTCCCCGACCTGAAGGCTATTCTGGACCTGCGGATGCTGGGGATAATGTTCGGCGCGGTGCTCGCCTTGGGCTTGCTCATCGCGCTCGTCAGCACGTGGTTCGCCGTGCGCCGCTACATTCGCATGAATCTCGACGAGCTCCATTGGAGCTGAACACCATGGCAGATCATCAGGACGAACTCGCTTTCACCCGCGTCAACTATCGACTGCTCCTTATCGGCATCGGCATCGTGATCCTCGGGTATGTGCTCATGTCCGGCGGTGGCACCGGCGACCCCAACGTGTTCAATGAAGCCGAGATCTTCCACCCACGCCGGGTTACAGTTGCCCCTATCGTTTGCATGATCGGCTACCTCTTCGTGGTTTACGCCATCATGAAGAAGCCGAAGGCCGACCGCACCGAGGCCTGATCGGATGACCACTTGGGAGGCCATTGTACTGGCCATCATTGAAGGTCTCACGGAGTTCCTCCCTGTTAGCAGTACAGGGCACATGATCATCGGCAGCACGATCATGGGCATTGCCGCCGATGATTTCGTGAAGCTTTTCACCGTTGCCATCCAATTCGGGGCGATCCTCAGCGTGGTGGTGCTTTACTGGCGCCGGTTCTTCGCCAGCTTGGCGCTCTATCCGCTGCTCATCGTCGGCTTCATCCCGGCAGCCATTGCGGGGCTCCTTTTCAAAAGCCATATCGACGAACTGCTCGAGCATGTGGAAGTGGTTGGATCGATGCTTCTGCTCGGTGGCGTCTTCTTCCTGTTCGTTGATCGGCTCTTCCCCGTGAAGGCGGTCGAAGAGAAGCCCATCACTTGGAGGAACGCCTTGCTGATCGGCTGCTTCCAATGTGTTGCCATGGTGCCGGGGGTCAGCCGCAGCGCGGCCACGATCATCGGTGGCCTCACCCAGAAGCTATCGCGCAAGCAAGCCGCCGAGTTCTCCTTCTTCCTTGCAGTGCCCACCATGTTCGCTGCTACCGCCAAGAGCCTGTGGGACTACATCGACGATGGGGGCGCTTTCACCAGCGAGCATTGGAAGCTGTTCGCCATCGGTAACGTGGTGGCCTTCCTAGTGGCGGTGCTCGCCATCCGCGGTTTCGTTGGCTTCCTTACCAAGCACGGCTTCGGGGTGTTCGGCTGGTACCGGATCGTAGTGGGTGGTGCGATCCTGTTGCTTTGGGCGCTGGGGGTGCAGATGCAGTTGGTTTGACGCCTCACCCACAACCCCTCTCCAGTGGAGAGGGGCTTTTGAAGCCCGCCATGCCAACCATCCACCCTGCCCTCACCGACACCGACAATGGCGGCCTCCTGCTGGTGGACAAGCCCGTGGGCTGGAGCAGCTTCGATGTGGTGAAGAAGCTGCGCGGTGCCTTCCAAAGCGTTCTGGGAAAGCGGGTGAAAGTGGGCCACGGCGGAACGTTGGACCCCTTGGCCAGCGGGCTTCTCCTCATCGGTTACGGCAAATGGACCAAGCAACTGGAGCGCTTGTCAGGGGAGGACAAGTCGTACACCGCCACCTTGAAGCTCGGGGCCACCACCTTGAGCTATGATGCCGAAACCCCCATCCGCACCGAAGCGGCGTGGGACCATTTGAGTGAAGCAGTGATCCGCAGCACCGTCGCGACCTTCCAAGGCGAGTTGATGCAGCGCCCACCCGCGTTCAGTGCCAAACATGTGGGTGGCGAGCGGGCCTACTTCTTGGCGCGCGCCGCTGGCAATCTGGTGCATGGTCGCCATCGGGAAGCCGATGGACCGGCCTTGATGCGTGATCCGGGAATAGGTGCCGGGGAAGAATTACTGCTGGACCCTGTGCCGGTGCTGGTACATTCCATTGAAACACTTGCTATCCGCGGCCCGGAGATCGATATCGCTGTGCACTGCGCCAAGGGCACCTACATCCGTTCACTTGCTCATGATATCGGGCACGCATTGGGTTGCGGCGCGCATCTGGCCGCTTTGCGGCGCACCGGTAGCGGGGCCTATTCCGTACATGACGCGCTCCCTCCGGAGGGCTGGAGCCAAGAGCTTGACAAGTTGCCCCGCGGAACGGCGAATTCGGCCTGAAACGCAAGCCTGACAAGGCTTTCGGGCGCCTATCGTTCACGACCTATCTTCGCCCCCCTTTCAAAAAAACCCGGGCCTGTAAGCCCTTTCCGCATGAAACTGACCGCATTCAAGTTCGAAGTCCCCAAAGAGCAGATCGCCCTCTACCCCACCAAGGACCGCGATGGCAGCAAACTGATGGTGCTGCACAAGAAGGACGGCAAGATCGAGCACAAGAAGTTCAAGGACATCATGGACTACTTCGATGAAGGCGACACCTTCATCCTGAACGACACCAAGGTGTTCCCGGCCCGCATGTGGGGCAACAAGGAGAAGACGGGCGCCAAGATCGAGGTGTTCATGCTGCGCGAACTGAACCGCGACAGCCTCCTGTGGGACGTGCTGGTGGATCCCGCACGCAAGATCCGGATCGGCAACAAGCTCTACTTCGGCAAGGACGATGAACTGGTGGCCGAGGTGATCGACAACACCACGAGCCGTGGCCGTACCCTCCGGTTCCTCTTCGATGGCAGCTACGAGGAGTTCAAACGCCAGATCACGGAGATGGGCGAAACACCCCTTCCGCGGTACATCAAGCGCGAGACGGAGGCCAGCGATGCCGAACGTTACCAGACCATCTACGCCAAGCACGAAGGTGCGGTGGCCGCGCCCACGGCGGGCCTGCACTTCAGCCGCGAATTGATGAAGCGCATGGAATTGAAGGGCATCAACTTCGCCCATATCACCTTGCACGTTGGCTTGGGCACGTTCCGCCCCGTGGAAGTGGAGGACCTCACCAAGCACAAGATGGACAGCGAGCAGGTGATCATCGACCAAGAGGCCTGCGAGATCGTGAACAAGAGCAAGGCACGCAAGAAGCACGTTTGCGCCGTCGGCACCACCACGATGCGCGCCATCGAGAGCAGCGTGAGCACGGAAGAGCGCATCAAGCCGTTCAATGGATGGACCAACAAGTTCATCTTCCCGCCCTACGACTTCAGCATCGCCGACCGCATGATCACCAACTTCCACATGAGCGAGAGCACATTGCTGATGATGGTGGCGGCCTTCGGCGGGTACGACCACGTTTGGAACGCATACAAGGTGGCCATTAAGGAGAAGTACCGCTTCTTCAGCTACGGCGACGCCATGTTGATCCTCTGATAGGATAAAGCCCTTTCGGCGGAAGGCGCGGAGCATGACTTCGCGCCTTCTTCATTCGCGGGCCATCCCAAGGTCACCTTGGCATGCCCATCTTGCGGCCGCATGCAGCGCGCAACCATCATCGTGGCCGGGGGCATGGGTCGCCGATTGGGCGGGGCGATCCCCAAGCAGTTCCAACTAGTGGCCGGAAAACCGATGCTGTGCTGGACGATCGCAGCCTTCCGCTCCTTCGATGCGCGTATGCCCATCGTGGTGGTGCTTCCCGAACCGCACATCAGCATTTGGAAGACGCTCTGCATCGGCCACAACTTCCACGATGAACATACCGTGGTGGCCGGCGGGGAAGAGCGGTTCCACAGCGTAAGGGAGGGCGTGAAGGCCATCAGCGGCGACGTTGTGATCGCGGTGCACGACGGCGTGCGCCCTGCGGTGAGCCGCGCACTGATCGAGCGCTGCTTTGCGCACGCCGCTGAACACGGCAGTGCCGTTCCGGTGGTTCCCATCACTGTTTCGGTGCGCGAAGTGGACGGCAACAACAGCAAACCCTTGGACAGGTCGCGGTTGCGTGCGGTACAGACACCCCAGTGTTTCCACGCCGGGCTTTTACGCAAGGCCTTCGAACTGCCTTTCGAACCCGGCTTCACCGATGAGGCAACATTGGTGGAGCGCACTGGGACCATAGTGCAACTGGTGGATGGGGAAGACAACAACATGAAGGTGACCACCACAACCGATCTTCGGCTGGTGGAGATGTTCCTCCCCGGCCCAGTGAAAGTGTAGTCACGACCCGACCATGCCTGTAACAACCGACATCCGCAACCTGTCCTTGGAGGACATCCAGCAACTCGTTTTGGAGCTTGGTGAAAAACCCTACCGCGCCAAGCAGTTGTGGGAGTGGCTGTGGAAGAAGAAGGCGCACAGTTGGGAAGCGATGAGCGATCTGCCCAAGTCGTTCCGCGAGCAATTGGCGGAGCGGACCCTGCTGCGGCCCATCATCCTGGTAGAACAACAGAAGAGCACCGACGGCACGATCAAGTGCGCGTTCAAAACATGGGACGGGCACATTGTGGAGGGCGTGCTGATCCCCACCCCCACACGCCTCACCGCCTGCATCAGCAGCCAGATCGGTTGCAGCCTCACGTGCAGCTTCTGCGCAACGGGCAAGTTGAAACGCATCCGCAACCTCGACGCCCAGGAGATATACGACCAAGTGGTGCTGATCAACAAGCTGGCGCAAGAGCACTACCAAAAAGAGCTGAGCAACATCGTATACATGGGCATGGGCGAGCCGTTGCTCAACTATGCCAACACCATGCGCAGCGTGGAACGCATCAGTGCCGATGACGGCCTTGGCATGGGCGCCCGGCGCATTACCGTGAGCACCGCGGGCATCGCCAAGATGATCCGCAAGCTGGCCGACGATGGTGCGCGGTTCAACCTCGCCCTTTCGTTGCATGCTGCAACCGACGACAAGCGCGATCGCATCATGCCGATCAACGAGCAGAACTCGCTTGCCGAACTGAAGGATGCACTGCGGTACTATACCCGCATCACGCGCAAGGACGTCACGTTCGAGTACATCCTTTTGCGTGGCTTCAATGATTCCCTGGCCGATGCGCAGGATCTCGTGCGGTACATCAGCGACGTGCATGCGAAGGTGAACCTCATAGAATACAACCCGATCGAGGCGGTCGGTTCAGGACCGGGATCCTTCGAGCGCACGGCCAATGATGATGCCGTTGCCTTCATGTACTATTTGGAGAACAAAGGGATCGTGGCCCGCATACGCCGTAGCCGCGGCCGCGACATCGACGCTGCTTGCGGCCAGCTGGCGAACAAGAACGAGCCTGCGTTGAAGGAAGGGGAACGGGTGATGAAATAAGGGCTCAGAAGCCGAGGCCTACTCTGATACCGAGGAAAACCACCGGTACAATATCGTCGACCGCTTTTGTGGTGTATGAAAACCGTGGCTTATCGGGAACCGATGCGTCAATGGTTTCCTCGGCGATGATCATTCTGCGATCCCGGATCCCGAACCCACCGTACATGTCCACAAGCCAATTGCTGGTGGCGCTCAGGGTTTGAAAGCCGAACAACAAGCGAAGGTCATTATAGGCACGCCGGTCTTTCACATACTCATCGGTCAGCTGGCCGAGATTGGCTTGTGCCGTGTCCTTCTTAGCGATGTTCTTCCAGTAGTCCAAGTGAGCGAATTCAATCTCGATGTACGTCCCCTGCGGTTCCAGATCATCACCGAAATAGTACCGCGCACCGATGTGATAACTCGGCTTCGCAATGATGTCAGTGCCCTCACCGAAATCATCCACCTCATCGGTTTCGAGGTTGAAGTTGATGTAGTTGCGCCACGTCATCCCGATTCCGACTTGGGCACTCAGTCGTGGACTAAGGGCGCGTTCGTAGTACAACGGGATCTCGCCCCGCAGGAAGAGCAGGGGATTGAGCTTCAGCACATTCTTCACGACGTCCACGGTGTCGAACATGGCCGCCATCCGCTCCTTGTAGAGCAGCACCTTGGCCCGTGGTTGCGGCTCTTGGGCATGGCTCCACAAGGAACACAAGAGCAACAGCACAACCGACACCCGTCGTAGACCCTTCATCATCGCTCCTTCGTCGTTGCGGCCAATGTAACGTGCGTTCCCGGCACAGCACCAAGACGGGGTCACATTGTAGCGGGTTGCGTTCCGGGCAACGCGAAGGCCGCTTCGCCATCTTTGCCCGCTGCGGTCAACGCCAGCACCTTCCGTGGCAATTCCCTCCCCCACCTTCGCTGACGTGCAGCGCCCGATCGCGGCGGAACTGGCAGTGTTCGAAGAGCGTTTCCGGGAAGCCATGCGCAGCCGGGTGGCCTTGCTCGACCGCATCATGCACTACATCGTGAAGCGCAAGGGCAAGCAGATGCGGCCCATGTTCACCCTACTAAGTGCAAAGCTGTTCGCCCCTATCGGCGATAGCGCATACACGGCGGCGAGCTTGATCGAACTGTTGCACACCGCAACGCTGGTCCACGACGATGTGGTGGACGGCAGCCCCTTGCGACGGGGCTTCTTCAGCATAAGTGCGTTGTGGAAGAACAAGGTGGCCGTGCTCGTCGGCGATTACCTGCTGAGCCGTGGCCTGCTGCTGGCCGTGGACAAAGGCGAACACGAATTGCTGCGGATCGTGAGCCGCGCCGTCCGCGAAATGAGCGAAGGCGAACTGCTGCAACTGGAAAAGGCCCGTGGCCTCAACTTCAGCGAGGAGGTCTACTTCGACATCATCCGGCAGAAGACCGCCAGTCTTATTGCGGCCTGCTGTGCCAGTGGGGCCAGCGCAGGTGGAGCCGACGCGGATGCGATCGAGCGCATGCGCCTGTTCGGGGAATACACCGGCATTGCCTTCCAGATCAAGGACGACCTTTTCGATTACGGAAGTCCGGACGCTGATGCGCAGATGATCGGCAAGCCCACGGGATTGGACATCAAGGAGAAGAAACTGACACTGCCGTTGATCCACGCCTTGCGTGAAGTGAGCGCCGCCGATCGCCGCTGGATGGTGAACACGGTGAAGAACGAAAGTGGCAACGACCGCTCGGTGCAACGCCTCATCGCCAAAGTGACGGAGGCGGGCGGTATCGCCCACGCACACGCATCCATGCTGGGCTATCGCGATCAAGCACTGGCGGTGCTGCGCGCCTTTCCGGAGAACGAAGCACGTAACGCCTTGGAAGGCTTGGTGCAACTGACCGTTGAACGCAAGCGGTAGATCGAACGCTGGTCGACCTGTTATTTTTCACCCCTCATGAAGTACTACCTGCTGCCCGTGCTGTTCCTGCTGGCGTGCAATGCGCCCAAGCCATCGGACCCCATCAAACCGACCACTGACAGCATCGCGACCCCAGCGCCCGTGGATAGTCCTGCTGTGGAGGACGGCTTGGAACAACTGCGCACGGCGGATGGACGCCTGAGCATGGAAGGCTACAAGCGCAAGGGCCAGCGCCATGGTGTGTGGACCAGCTACACCCAGGACGGTCGCGTGAAGAGCAGGACAGCCTACACCGACGGCAAGCTGGATGGCGATTGTGTCGTGTTCCGCGAGAACGGGCAGTTGTACTACCAGGGCAGCTACAAGAACGGCTTGGAAACCGGCGAATGGAAGTTCTACGGGCCGGACGGGGCGCTGGAGAAAACGGTGCAGCATTGATCTCTTGAGGTTGCCTCGACTTGCCAAACACGGAAGCTCATCCTTGATCGGCGCCCAAGTGCGATAACCGCAACTTCACGCCCCTTTTCATGATCCGCCCGGACGCCATACAACAGGTGAAAGACGCTGCCCGCGTGGACGAGGTGGTGGGGCAGTTCGTGAACCTGAAACGCAAAGGCCCGCGTTTCCTGGGATTGTGCCCGTTCCACAACGAGAAGACACCGAGCTTCAACGTTGTGCCGGCCATGGGCATATACAAGTGCTTCGGCTGTGGCGAGAGCGGCGACACGATCGGCTTCCTGATGAAGCACGAGCACCACAGCTATGTGGAAGCGATCCGTTGGCTGGCCAAGCACTACAACATCGACCTGCCCGAGGAGGAAGCCACACCGGAGCAAGCCCTTGAACAGTCGGAACGGGAGAGCATCGCCGTCATTCAGGCTTGGGCGCAGAAGTGGAGCAGCGAGCATCTCTGGGAAACGGACGAGGGAAAACGGATCGGCCTCTCCTACTTCCATGAGCGCGGTTTCCGAGACGACATCATCAAGCAGTTCCAACTCGGCTATGTGCCCGAGTTCGGCAATGCGTTCAGCATTGCGGCCATGGCCAACGGATTCAACCCGGAGCTGTTGGAGAAAGCAGGCTGGATAAAGCGCCGCGAGGACGGTAACGCGTGGGACTTCTTCGCCGGCCGCGTCACTTTCCCGGTGCATGCGCTGAGCGGCCAGATCATCGCCTTCGGCGCACGCACGCTGAAGAGCGACAAGAAACTCCCCAAGTATTTCAACAGTCCGGAGAGCGCGCTGTACGTGAAGAGCCGTTCGCTCTATGGGATCTCCTTCGCGAAAAAAGCCATCGTCGAGCAAGGCACCTGCCTGTTGGTGGAGGGCTATACCGATGTGATCAGCTTGCACCAAGCGGGGATCGCCAACGTGGTGGCGAGCAGCGGCACCAGCCTCACGGTGGATCAGGTGCGGCTCATTAAACGCTACAGCACCAGCGTCACGATCCTGTACGATGGTGATCCGGCCGGGATCAAAGCGTCCTTGCGTGGCATCGACATCATCCTTGCAGAAGGGCTCAGTGTGAAGGTGGTGCTCTTCCCCGATGGGGAGGATCCGGACAGCTTTGCGCGCAAACGCCCCAGCGGCGAAGTGCTGGCCTTCATCGCGAAAGAGGCGAAGGACTTCATCGTGTTCAAGGCCGACCTGCTGGTGCGTGAGGCGGAAGGTGATCCCGTGAAGAAGGCCGCTGCGATCCACGAGATCGTGGCCAGCATTGCCTTGGTGCCGGATCACGTGCTGCGCTCGCTCTACCTGCAGCAATGCAGCAAGCTGCTCGGCGTGCAGGAGCAGGCGCTCATCAGTGAGATGAACAAGGTGCTGCGGCAGCAGTACCGCAGGAAGGTCGGTGGGGACGAGGTGCCGCAGGAAGTCCTGTCGCAGGATGTCGCACCTCCGCAACAGCAACTGGAGGACCTCGGCACGCAACCGCAGGAACGTGAACTGCTGCGCTTGCTTTTGCATTACGGCCACGTTCCTTTCCGTCAATTGTTCTCGGAATTCAGCCCCGATGCCGAAGCACAGACCGTGACGATCGCCGATTGGATCTTCCAGGAACTGGAGGAAGATGACCTGAAATTGCACGACCAGTTGGTGAACACCGCGTTCGGCGAATACCGTGGGCAAGTGGAAGCGGAACCGGAGAACCGCCTACGCCACTTCATCGAGAATCCCAGCGCCGAACTGAAAAGATTCGTGCTCGAACTCGTTACCGAGCGCCACCAACTGGACGACTGGAAACGGCGCAAGATCCATGTGGTGCACGAACGCGACGAACTGAACAAGACCGTACTGCTCACGTTGCGTCGTTACAAGGAGCGGTATGTCGATCTGCTCTTGTTGGACAAGTCGGAAGCGATCCGCACGGCCGACGAGGTGGATTCCGAGATCCTGATGAAAGAGAAGATCGCCTTGGAGAAGTTCCGCAGTTCGCTGGCCGCGGACAGCGGAAGGGTGAGCGTAGGGTAAGCACCATCGCCCGCGCCGCTACTTTCGTTGCTCCGCATGCACGATCACGCGCACACGCATCCTGCGCACGACCACACGGATGGTCATACGCATCATCATGCACACACGCCGACCACCGGCGCGTTGCGCACGGCCTTCTTCCTCAACGTTGCGTTCGCCATTTTGGAAACGTTCGGTGGATTCTGGACGGGGAGCTTGGCGGTGCTGACGGATGCCGTGCACGATACGGGTGATGCCGTTGTGCTGGGTGCCGCATGGTGGCTGCAAGGGTTGGCGATGAAGGGGCGCGATGCGCGCTACTCCTATGGGTACGGACGCTACAGTGCTTTGGGCGGCTGGCTCGGCGCGGGTGTGCTGATCGTGGGCGCCGTGCTGATGTTGTGGAATGCCATACCCGCGCTTTGGCATCCGGGAACACCCCATGCGAGCGGCATGCTGCTGTTGGCGATCGTCGGCATTGCCTTCAACGGGTTCGCGGCGTTACGCTTGCACGGTGGCCATAGCCTCAGCGAACGGGCCATGTACTTCCACCTGCTGGAAGATGTGCTCGGTTGGGTAGCAGTGCTCATTGGTGCGTTCGTGCTCATGCTCACCGGCTGGGTGTGGATCGATCCACTGTTGAGCATCGGCATCAGTTTGTACATCCTTTATAACGCGGTGCGCACACTGCGCCAAGGCACCGACATCCTCATGCAGGCGGCCCCCATCGGCCTCGATGAGAGCGCTGTGCGCGAACGATTGATGCGGATCACGAACGTTACCGATGTGCACGACCAACACGCGTGGACCCTGGACGGGAACTACACCGTGCTCACCTTGCACATCACTGCCACCGGAGCGGATCAGGCAGGCATGCTCCGGGTGAAACAGGAGGCCCGGGCGGTTCTCCACGGAATGGGCGTACACCACGCGACCATTGAATTGGAGATGCCCGGCGAACAATGCGCTGTGGAGCACTGAAGCCATTGCGGACCAAGAGGCACTGCCTGAAATGCGGAAGCCCCCCGACAAGTCGAAGGGCTTCCGCAGGGCAGATCCGGGTTACTCGAACACGACAGTGCGGGTAGCACGACCATCGGCGAAGCGGATGGTGATGCGATAAGTGCCTGCAGCGATACCGTTCCGTTGCACCACAACGCGGTGGGCCTGCAACGTTTCGGTGCGCACAGTGCGGCCATCAATGGCTACCAGTTCGTAGCCGATAACCAACCCTTCGGGGCTTTCGATGGTGATCGCATCCGTTGCCGGGTTCGGTTGCAGCACGAGTGCGGCAGCAGCTTCCGGCTCTTCGATGCCGATCAACGAACCAACGCAATCGCAGTTCGGTGTCCATTCATCCCATAGCGTGTTGGCGTTGCCATCGTTGCAAGGGGAACCCGGTACGGCCGTTCCGTTCGGCACACCCAAGCAATCGGCTGTTCCGCAAGGCGGTTCGGCGTTGGTGAACGACACCGATACGACCGCGACCGAGGGAGCGCAAGGGGCGTTGGTGACACGGTACTCGAAGTTGCCCTGGAAATCGATGAGCGCGTTCACAACGGCGTTCCATCCACCGGCCATCAGGAATCCGTTCGGATCGTACCAAGCACCTGATTGACCCGGATTTCCGGTAAGCATGCTGTTCAACAGGAAAGCCGTATCCGTTTCGCAGATCGCAACGGAACCACCTACCCCGGGGTTGGCCGGCTGCACCACCGTGACCGTAACCGTGGCGGTAGGATCATTGCAGGGTGCAATACCCGCAACGGTGTATGTGTAAACACCGGCCGCGCTGGTTCCGGGAGTGAACGTGCTGCTGATCCCATTGCCTTGATAGGTCCACGACCCGCCCGCATCGGGCGTACCACCCAAGGCAGCGAACAAGTTGAACGGTGCCGCGTTCACGCAAACCGTTTGCGTACCGTTGCTACCGGCATTGGTATTGATCTCGTAGGTGATCAGCACCTGCTGGCTGGTATCGATGCAGGGCGCGTTCTGGTTGAACTCGTAGGTATAGAACCCCGGCTGGCTCACCCCTGGCTCGAACGTGCCGTTGGGTATGGCAACGCCATTGGGATCGAGCCATGAACCTCCTGGATCAGGCGTACCGGCGAGGAAGCTGATCAGCTGCGCATTGGGGTCGGTATTGCAAACGGTCGTCTCGTTGTATCCACCGGGATCGGGATCGGGCGATGCGGTCACGGTCTTGTTGCCGTTCCATGTGTCCACTTGGTTCCCGTTGATGAACAACCGCCCGATCACTGCATAGGTGCCTGCCGGATAAGGGCCACTTGCCGGTATCGCTTGGCTGAAAGGTGCCGGGTTGCCGCCACCGCTGCCACTGCAATTGATATCCACCGTGATAGTGAACCCGACAGGGGTGAGCGTGTAGTTATCCGCCTGATAATTCTGCCCCGGAAAATTGCCGACCAAGGTCATTTCAACGTAGTCGCATTCATCAGGGGTAGCGGGGTTCCACGTAATGTTGTTCAGGTTCTGGGCATTCGCCAGCAGGCCTGCCGCGATCGTCGTGGAGAAGAGTATGGATCGTATCATGGTGGAACGGTTTCGTTGTCCGCCAAACGGCGGGGCGCCCAAATGTAGGAGGGCCCGTGGTGCTGCCACCCGCTACTTTGGGCCGGTGAACATCGTCCGTTGCATTCCGCTTGCTGTTGCGCTGACTTCCGCCTTGGCGGGCAGCGCCCAACGCGTAGTGATCAACGAGCTGCAATGTGCGGGCGAAGGCCCCGATCGTGTTGAGCTGCTCAATACGGGCGAACGCCCTGCGGATCTTTCCGGCCTTCGCTTCAGCCTGAATGAACGGACCGCCACACTGGAACAACATGTGATCCTGGGGGCCAACGAACGCTCCGTAATTGTCTTCGGAAAGGCAGCGGACGCGGATCCACCACACATCGGTTTCGGACTCCCGAGTACCGGTGGCACCCTCCTCCTGATCTCCGCCGATGGTTCATCGATCCTGGACCTCTTCACTTGGCCCGCCATGCCTGCTGGGGTGTCCATTGGGCGGCAGCCCGACGGTGGCACCGGGTGGAGCTTCTTCTCCTCTCCAAGCTTCGGCATCCGGAACGCTCCGGAGCCAACCTTGCGCGCCGTAAGCGCACCACCGCAGGCGCAACCACCTGGCGGGATCGTTGCCAAGGGATCGCTGATCGAAATGGGCAACGGCAAAGGCACTTCGGTGCGCTTCATACGCGATGGCTCCGAGCCAACGGAGCAGAACGGGTTCAACTACACCGCACCGATCGCCATTGAAGACAATACGGTGATCAGGGCGCGCTCGTTCGCCGAAGGCGCATTGCCGAGCACTACGTTCACAGGAACGTACATCACCACGTTATTGAGCACCCCGTGGGTTGCGGTGAGCGGATCACCGCCGGATGGCAGGGACAAGGCCTCTTCCGATGGTACGGTGGAGCTGTTCGGGTTCAGCGCTCCGGGTATCTGCGAAGTGCGATTACGCGAAAGCGGCAGTGGATCGCGCAGCTTCCCGAAACGCAATTTGAAACTGGAAGCACGCGGGCATGGCAAGTTGCCCTGGCCTGGCTTGGACGAAGGCAATGAAGCCATCCTGAGAGCTGATGCCACGCCGCACGCGTTCCTGCGGAACCGCTTCATGGAATGCGTTGTGAAGGCGACCGGCAGCCACGTGGATGTGCAGGCCTCGCTACCGGTGGAATTGTATCTGGATGGTGACTACCGTGGCCTGTACCGTTGGATGCCGCCGAAGGACGAAGATTGGTTGTGTACCGTCCACCACTACGAAGCACTCGATGTCCTGCACGGTCCATCGCTGCGCAAAGTGGATGGCGACCGTAAGCATTTCCACGCGGCCTATGAAGCACTGCTTGATGGCGCACAACTGGACACGTTGGAAACGCTCATCGATGTGCCCAGCCTCATTGACCTCGCATGTTTCGATCTCTGGACCGGTCGCGCCGACCACGACCTGAACGTGCGCTGTTGGCGGCCGAAGGTGCCCGATGGAAAGTGGCGTTGGGTCCTCTACGACATGGACCTTTGGGCACCTGCTGATGACAACAGCCTGGCGCGCATGTGCGCCGAAGCCGCACCCGTGGCTCCTTACCTGCCACAGTTGCTGCACGCGCCCACGATGCGCGATCGCCTGCTGGCGCGCATGAGCGCTTTACTTGCCACCGTCCTGGCCAACGGATCCGCCCGCGCAGCGGTCGACAGCCTCTACCGCGTGCATGCCGACGCACTTGTGCGCGACCATTCACGCTGGAGCGGGGAGATGGAGATGCCCGCACCAGCCGAGGCCCGCGATGCGCTGTTCGACTTCTTCGAGCAACGTGGCCCGCATGTCTTTGAGCAACTTTCCGAACGCACCGGCCTGGGCCTGCGCACGATCACCGTAGCGGCGGACCCGCGCAGTGGCGGACACGTGGAGGTGGAGGACTTGCCGTTGCCCGCGCTGCCTGCGCGGCTCACCGCCTTCAGCGGAGTGCCGCTGCGGCTGAAGGCCGTGGCCGCCGAAGGGTTTGAGTTCGCAGGGTGGAAACAGTTGGAGGGGAGCGACGTGATCACCATCGACCCGCGCAAAACCCACAAACTCACCGCCGTGTTCCGCCGAACGGGGACATCAAGCCACCACCGTTTGCAAGAGTCCGGTGAAGATCGCCTTGCCATCGGTGTTCCCTAAGCGTGGATCGGTGGCGCGCTCGGGGTGCGGCATCATACCGAACACATTGCGGCCGGTGTTGCACACACCAGCGATGCTCTCCGCACTTCCGTTGGGGTTGGCATCCGGGGTGATGTTGCCCACGGCATTGCAATAGCGGAAGAGCACTTGCTGCTCCCCGTTCAATCCCTTCAGCACTTCTGCGCTGGCATGGTAGCGGCCTTCGCCATGAGCAATCGGAATGCGCAGGGCATTGCCCTTCAACGCACCGGTTATGGCGCTGTCCTTTGTTTGGGGCTTGATGAAAACATTGCGGCAAACGAACTGCTGTCCGCTGTTGTGGAGCAGTGCACCGGGCAGAAGCCCGGCTTCGCACAACACTTGGAAACCGTTGCATACGCCGAAGACAAGCCCCCCCACTTTCGCATGCGCGGCCACCTCCTGCATGATGGGGGAGAAACGCGCGATGGCGCCGCTGCGCAAGTAGTCACCGTAACTGAATCCCCCGGGCAATACGATCAGCTCGCAGTTGCGCAGATCGTGCTCCTTGTGCCAGAGCCGCTCAACGGGCTTGCCAGTTAGGGCCTCAAGCACATGCACCATGTCCTCATCGCAATTCGAACCCGGGAAAGTGACTACTCCGCATTTCATGGATGAGTGCTTTGATCGGTGCCTTGGCGGTGGCGAAAATAGAATGCTGTCCGGCCCCGCGCGGCTCAACCCCACTGCACAGCGCAGCCGATGACCAACAAAGCAAGAAAAGCCACTTCGGCGAGCCATGTGCGGCGTGTCACCAGCACGGGATAGGTGAAAAGCACCGCGAAAGGCACTGCCGCGAGCACAAAGGGGAAGGTGCGATGCACGATCGCCTCCAAGGCTATCACCGCCAAGAGCGACCAGCACAATGCAAGGAAAGCGGAGCGGCTGTTTCGTTCGCGCATCACGCTGCCCTTGTAGCTACGCACATAACCCAGTATGCCGAGCGCTGCAAAAGGAAGCAGCACAACGAGCATAAGTGCAAGGAGTTTCCCGGTCGGGAGCGCAGGGTGCAACGCTTCGCTGATACTGGCGAACGGGCGCATACCGGGCACCCCCGATAACCGCATAACGCCCCAGCAGAAATAGAACGTCAGCGCAGCGCCGGCCAAGGGCATGGCGTATTCGCGCCAATCGAAGGGCCGCATGACACTGACCGCAGCCCACACGGCCACCACCATGAAGCCATATGGCAAGTAGAACAACGCTGCGATCCCGATAAGCACACCGGCGTTGAACAAAGCGCCGTTCACGTTGCTACCGCCCTGTATGGCAAATGCCCGGCGAAGGGCGAACAAAAGAGGAAGCATGCCGCACAACGCGGGGGAGAACAGCATGCCCCCGCCAAGCCCCATGAGCAAGATCAGCAGTATGGCGGGCAACCTGTTGCGCCGATCGAACAGTTCGGCGTTATTCGCCGTGCTCGCCAACAGAGGCGCGAGAAAGGCGATGGCGGAGACACCCAGCAACGCCTGCAGCCAAGGCCACGCAGCCGTGGTCGTCGCCAGGAAAGTGAACAGCGGCATGCCGCCAACATCGGCCCTTGGTGCGGGCAACACAAACTGGCCCCACCAAAGGAGGCCAAGCACCGGAAGGAGTATCACCAGAACCAATGGCTGGTCCGTTCGGAACGGTGCGGCTAGGAAACGGGGGCCGGTCATGTGTTTCGTGGCCGAAGCAACGGGAGGAAAAGTGTGCGGCTATATTTGCGCGCGCCTGCCGGACCGGCAGACCACCACAGCACACTGCACCATGACGGATTTCTGGTTCGGCTTCGGCCACATCGCGCAAAAGCTCCTTGGCTGGTTCATCACTCCTTGGGGCTGGGGACCGGTATCGATCTTCACTATCGTGATGGCCCTTGGTGCGATCTATTGGCTGATGCTCCAGAGCCGGTATAACCGCCGTGCGAAGGAGAAGGGCGAACACATTTGAGCCGGTTCACACCTGTTGCGGGGCCGGGGTTTTGACCACTGGCTTCCGAACCAGATCGTGCCCGATATCGCTGCGGCACATTTTCCCTTCGTAATTGATCACGGTTGTTGCGAGGTAGGCTTTCGTGATCGCATGTTCCACGTCCTTGCCGAATGCCGTAACGGCCATTACCCGGCCGCCCGATGTCAAAAGGCGTTCGCCCTTTTGGGTGGTTCCGGCTTGGAAGACGTAAGCGTCCTTCACCAGTTCCATACCTGTTATCGGTTTGCCTGACGTGTACTCGCCGGGGTAACCATCGGCTGCCAGCACCACGCTGACGGCCGTGCGATCGTCCACATCCACATGGCGTTCGCTCAGTGTGCCGGTTGCGATCCCCTCGAACAGGTCGAGCAGATCGCTTCGCAGACGAGGAAGCACTACTTGCGTCTCGGGATCCCCGAGACGCACGTTGTACTCGATCACATAGGGCTCGCCGTTCACGTTCATGAGACCCATGAAAATGAAGCCTTGATAAGGGATACCATCCTCGCGTAATCCGCGCACCGTTGGTGCCGCTACCCGGTCGTGCACCTTCTGCATGAAGTCCTTGTCGGCCGTTGGCACGGGGCTAACCGCACCCATACCGCCGGTGTTGGGTCCGGTATCGCCATTGCCCACGCGTTTGTAATCGCGTGCAGCCGGCAGCATCTTGAAAGCCTCACCGTCGGTGATGAGGAAAGCGCTGACTTCCGTGCCGTTGAGGAATTGTTCGACCACGACCTTCTCGCCAGCCGCTCCGAAGCTCTTGCCACTGAGCATGCCTTTGATGGCTCGTTCGGCCTCCTTGATGTCCCTGGTGATCACCACGCCCTTGCCCGATGCGAGGCCATCGGCCTTGATCACGTAGGGGGCCGGGATCTTCTGCAGGTGTTCGATGGCAGCAGCCTGCTCGTCCTTTCCGAAGCTGCGATGCGCGGCCGTGGGAATGTTGTGGCGGAACATGAAGTCCTTCGCGAACTCCTTGCTGCCTTCCAGGCGTGCGCCCTCCTTGCGCGGACCGATCACCGTTACGTTCTTCAATTGCGGGTCGTCGGCGATGCGATCATGCAAGCCGTCCACCAGCGGTTGCTCAGGGCCCACCACCACCATGCTGATGTCCTTCTCCAAAAGGAAAGCGCGCAGCGCTTTGTGGTTGTTGATGTCGACCGCTGCCGAACGCCCGTGTCGTACGCTGCCCGGGTTGCCGGGTGCCACGTACAACGCATCGAGCAACGTGCTCTGCGCGATCTTCCACGCCATGGCGTGTTCGCGTCCGCCTGCTCCGATCAATAACACGTTCATGCCGTTCCGTTTTTCAGTGGCGCAAAGGAAGGTGCGCCCGTGCCGGATCGCGAAACAACTTATCGACAGGGTGTGAAGGGAGAGCGTGGCGAGTGATGAACCGCGTGCAATGAACAAGCACCGCCCACGGTCCAGAACCCCATCTTCACTCGACGTGCTCGACGCGTTTGATGCTGCAACCCTTGTTGCGCGTAGTGGAGGGATCGATCGGTTTGCCGGCGACCATGTTGCCGATCGCATCGTTGAGGTAATGGGCAGTAACGGCCGATGCGCTCCCCACGTTGTCGTCGATCGCACCGATGTATGCCAGCTTCATGTTCTTGTCGAACAAATACACATGCGGGGTCGTGCGCGCACCGAAGGCATCCGCCACCACATGGTCCTTGTCCACCAGATAGTGTCCGATGTATCCTTTCGCACGGTAGTGGTCGCGCATTTTGTCGAGGCTGTCATCGTCGCCGCGCTTTGCTTCATTGCTGTTCACAAGCGCGAAACCGATGCTGTTCTTCTTGCACAATTCCCCCAAAGCCGGGTAGCGTCCTTCCCATCCCTCGCTGCCCTCGCTTCCCACTACGAAGGGGCATGTGTTGCAACTGAAGATGACCAAGAGACCATTGGTCCCTGCGATCTGTTTCAAGGTGAGTTCCTTGCCCTTTACGTCCATCATGGCCTGGTCGGGCTTGGGCAGGTCGGCGCCGACCGTAAGGGTTACGAGTTCGTGCGGTGCGGCGGCCAGCAATGTCAGGGCGCCGATGGAGAGCAGGGCTTTGGTGATCATGGTGCGAGAGGGATAAGACTTTTGATGTATGAGGCCCGAAGGTATCCGAAGACGATAGGAACGTCCCGGGCCGAAGCCGCCAAAAAGCGTCAATGATCGTGGCCGTGCCGGACCGTTCAGAACACCTGCTCCACGATGGCGCGCACCGCTTCGCTGCGACCCATGGTATAGAAATGCAGGCAAGGTGCTCCCGCGGCTTTCAGTTCCTTGGCTTGCTGAACGCCCCATGCGATGCCCATCTGCTTCACGGCTTCATCATCCTTGCAACGCTCCAGCGCATCGGTGTATTCCACGGGCAGGTCGATGTGGAAAGTCTTGGGCAGGAACTTGGTCTGCTTGAGGTTGGTGATGGGCTTGAGGCCGGGGATGATCGGCACGTTGATGCCGTTGGCACGGCACTCGGCAACGAAGGAGAAGTACTTGCGGTTGTCGAAGAACATCTGTGTGACCAAGTACTCCGCACCCGCATCCACCTTCTTCTTCAGGTAGGCCATGTCCGTGCTCATGTTCAGCGCCTCCGGGTGCTTTTCCGGGTAGCACGCCGCGCCAACACATAGGTCCGTGGGCGCCGCTTCCTGTTCCTCCTCGTACATGTACTTCCCTTTGTTCAAGCCATTGATCTGCTCGATCAGCTCAACAGCATGTGCGTGGCCGTCGCGTTCGGGTATGAAGTGCGGTTCGCTCTTGACGGCATCCCCACGCAAGGCCAGCACATTGTCGATCCCCAGGAAATTGAGCTCGATCAGCGCATCCTCGGTGTCCTCTTTGCTGAAACCACCGCAGATCAAATGCGGCACGCTGTCAACGTTGTACTTCGCCTTGATCATGGCGCAAATGCCGACGGTTCCGGGCCGCTTGCGCAGGCGGATCTTCTGCAGCAGGCCATGCCCACGCTCCTTATAGATCACCTCTTCACGGTGATAGGTGACATTGATGAAACTGGGCTTGAAGTCCATCAGCGGGTCGATGCCCTCGTAAATGCTGCGGATATCCCGGCCTTTCAGCGGTGGGAGGATCTCGAAGGAGAGCAACGTGCCTTCAGCCGCACGCAGATGGTCGATGACTTTCATGAGGGTTCTCCTTCGTCCAAGGCGGGCGAAAGAAGAGCGCGAAGATATCCGGGCGCCTATGCCAGCGCCTTACCGCAGCAAGGTTACATGCCCAACGTACTCACGGCCATCGGCCATCTTCAAGATGTAGAAGTACGTGCCCTCGCTGGTGTCCTTGCCGTTCCAGTTGTTCCTGTAGTTGGCACTTTCATACACCTTGTTCCCCCAGCGGCTATAGACCTTCAGGTTCGAGTTGCTGTAGAACTGGAGCCCCGAGAATTCGAGGTTGTCGTTCAACCCATCGCTGTTGGGGCTGAACACGTTCGGGATGATGATGTCCACCGGCAGGATGTTGTAGATGAACGTGTACGTGTCCGTACAGCCATCCGAAGTGGTCACCGTAAGGGTCACATCATAGTTGCCCGGGAAGTTGAACGTGTTGGTCGGGTTCTGTTCCGCACTGGTGCTGTTATCGCCGAAATCCCATGACCAGCCAACGATGTTGGCACCATTCGCAAGACTCTGATCGGTGAACTGAACGGTGGTACCCGGAGGCGCTGGTGACGGTGGGTCGGCGCTGAACCCTGCCGTGGGAGCCGGTGCGCTCAGCACGTTCACCGCGCCCGAAGTTCCAGTGCATCCGTTCGCATCGGTAACGGTAACGGAGTAAGTCCCGGTGCCTACGGTGATGGTTGGGTCGGTGCTGCCGTTGCTCCATGTGTAGTCGGTGAACGGCTGTGTGGTGCCCAACGTGGCAGGCTCGCCACCGCAATTGAAGAGCACACCGGAAATAACAGGCTGTGGTTGCGGGTTCTCCGTTACGATGAACGGTGCGCTGGTAAGCGGGCAATTGCCCAACACGCCCGTTACCGTGTATGTCCCTCCACCCACATCAACGCTCTGTCCGTTGTCCCCGTTGCTCCAATTGTAGCTGGCGAAACCGCCGCTCGCCGTCAAGGTGCTGAACTCACCAGCACAGATCAAGTCGTCGCCGCTTATCGTGGGCGGCGCACCGGGGCTGGGCACCACTTCCACCACGATATACACCGTGCTTGTAAGAGGAGGCACACCGTTGTCCGTTCCCGAGAACGTGATGGTATGGAAGCCGACTTCACCTGCGGTAGGATTGAACTCGCTGAGGATCGTGGCCGTGATGCCCGATGTATTACTTGTTTCTACGTACGTGCTCAGCGTGGGTGCGATTGAGGTGGCCGTAGTGATCTGACCGGTTTCCGGTGCGATGAAATCCATTTGGATCTGCGTGAGCTGACCCGCGCAGACCACGATGGTGTCGCACAAGAAGGAACTGCTGGCGATAGGCGCGACGTTCTGGGTGGAGGTCACCGTACTGAAAACGAAATGCTTGTAATCAAGCCAATCAACGCCATCCACGTTCCCGAAAGGGCCATCGTAGGCAGTGCCCGGCTGGTCGAACGTTCCGAACTGGATGAAGTCCACCCCGTTGCCAAGGTTCGCCCCTACAACCGCAGGGAAACCACCGAAACCACCGGAGCCACCACTTGCATCACCGGTGGTCCAATCCATCTCCTTGTAACAGAAGCTCACGTTGTTCCCAGCACCGAGAATGGGGTCGTTTCCATCGGTGATGATGAGTTGAATGAAGACCTTCTTGTCGGTGTATTGGCTGAAGTATCCGCAATCATCCCAGTTCACATACAAGGCCGTCGGTGTCACCTTGTACTTCACCGTTCCACCGTTCAATCCAAGACCATCATCGCCGCGCGTATCGATATCCGCCCAGAAGGGTGCCACCATTACGAAACCAGCGGTCGGGAAAGGATCGGCCGTGAAGGTGCCATAGGGTGCATCGAACGAGATGTTCCCGTTGTTGTTGATGTAGAGGTTGCTGTAGTTGGTGCCGTACAGGTTGAACTGGAAAGGAATAGTGATCAGCCCGCTGGAGTTATCGTCATTGGGGGTCATCGCCAAGGTGTAGTTCGCGTCGGGCTGTATCCAGCAATCGCAGGAGAAGTTGCCACCGCCCTTCGCAGTGCCAGCGGGCATCACCGGTGCTAGTGGGAGTTGCTGACGGGCGATGGGCCGCACGTTTCCCTGAGGAAGCGTGCCTGCCGCTTTACTCAGATCATACTGGCCTTCGGGCAGCTCGATCGTTTGTGCGATCAGCGTGATCGGCAACAGTGCTACAACCCAGGAAAGGGGCCTCAATGAAATGCTCATGTTGTTTCGGTGCTCTGTCTGAAAGCCGTCACTTGATCAATGTCACGTGCCCGATGTACTCTTTCCGGGCCCCTTCGTTCTCCGGGGCGACCTTCAGCTTCCAAGTGTAGAGGCCTTGGGCCAGCACTTCGCCTCCATTGCGGTGCTTTCCGTCCCAAGCCTGGTGTTGATCATTGCTTTGGAAAACGATGCCGCCCCACCGATCGAAGACCAGCAGTTCATGCTGTCCGGGATCGTTGCCCATTACGCTGGGCAGCCATGTGTCGTTGATACCATCGCCATCGGGGGTGAAGGTGTTGGGCACATAAACCAGCAACGGATCACGGATGTCTATCACCTTGCACAACGTGTCGGTACAGCCGTAGATGTCCTGCACGGCGAGGCATACGTCGTACAAGCCCCCTAATGTGTTCGGGAATTCGAAAAGCAGTTCGGGTGCTTGGCTCGTTCCGAGCACTTCCCCGGTTTCCTGGACGGTGATGGTCCAATCGAAGTTGACGGCATACGGATCGGTACTGGTCAGCAGCACCGCACTGTTCTGCACGGTGGCCGGGTTCGGGTAAGCGATGAATTCCGCCAGTGGTGCGGGCTCCACAAGGATCATGTCGTTGTACGTGAGGTTGCCCACACAGCCGCTGTCGCTGGTAACGGTGAGGCTCACGGTCCACATGCCTGGGGTATTGTACGTGTACGGCTGCAATGTGAGGTTGCTTCCGGTTCCACCATCACCCATGTCCCAAGCGGCACTCGCGTTGAATACCGGGTCGGTGGAGTTGGTGAACATCACGTTCAACGGCGCACAACCCGCCATCGGCACCCCACTGAACTGAACAACAGGCAATAAGTTGATGAGCACGTCCACATCGGCGGTATCGGTCAGGGCGCTGCATGAACCCACCCCGTATGCCACGTACTTGTACACGCCGTTCTGGTCCGTCGCGGGCATCAACGTTCCAGTGTGCGCTGCCATAGCGGGGTTGAGCCACGCGCCACCGGGATCCGGCGTGCCGCCCAAGAGCGTAAAGAGCACGGTCGGACTTCCGTCGGAACAGATATCGAAGACTGCATCGATACCCGCGTTGGGCACCGGGTCGAAGCCTACCGTAACGTTCGCCGACTCGGTCGGGCAAGGCGCTGCTCCGACCATCGTGTAGGTGTAGATGCCGGGAAGAGCGACAGCCGGATCCAAGGGGTTCGTGAAGGCTGTGAGGTTGGGATCCACCCAAGTGCCCCCGGCATCGGGCGTACCACCCAATGCTGTCAGCAGGTCGATCGGTGCATCGGCACGGCACAGCGCGAGCATCGCATCCTGTCCGGCATCAACAGGTTGGTTGATCGTGATGGTAACGGTGGTGCTGGCCGTTGGGCAGGGCAAGATCCCGTTGATCGTGTAGGTGTAGATGCCTGATGGATCGATCGCTGGATCCATCATCGCGGTATGGGGCGCGCTGTTCGGGTCGGTCCATGTGCCACCTCCTTGTGGCGTACCCCCGAGCAAAGTGAACAAGTTCACGACGGCGTTATCCGCGCAATACGTTCCCGAGCCCGGTGTACCGGGATCGGGTGTTGTGGAGATGGTGACCGTTACGATCCCCACGGTTGGGCATGGTGAACCATTCCCGAGGATGTAGGCATAATCGCCGCTGATATCCACAGCGGGATCCAGCGTTCCACTGAACGGGTTACCGTTAGGGTCCTGCCAAACGCCACCCAGCGGTGGGTTGCCACTGAACAGGAGGAAGAGGTCGATCGGCGGTGCGGCCGTGCAAGTGCTGAGGGCCGTCGGCGCAATGGTGATGCCCACCGGCAACACCTGCACTACCAAGTTGTAAGTGGCGGTTAGCGGTGGTGCCCCATTGTCCGTGGCTTCGAACGTGACGGTATGGAAGCCGATCTCCAGCGGGGTCGGTGTGAACTCGCCGATGATCTGGATCGAGTTCCCTCCACTGGTGTTCATGATCTCCGCGTAATTGCTCAGCGTGAGCGCTGTACTGAACCCGGTTGTGATCTGGTTCGGTTCTGGCGACAGGAAGGTCATGTCCAATTGAGCTGTTTGACCAACGCAGGTGGTAACCGTATCGCAAAGGGTAGTGCCGCTTCCGATCGGGGGGATATTGCTCGTGAAGACCGACGTGGTGAAGACGAATTGTTTGAAATCGAGCCAGTCGATACCATCATTCAACAAGAACGGACCATCATAGAATGCACCGGGTTGGTCAGGGCGGGTGAACTGAAGGTAGTCCGTTCCGTTGCCGCGATTGGCGCCCACGTTGGCTGCGGTTCCACCGAAACCAAGATTACCACCCGAGGCCGCGCCAGTGGTCCACTCCATTTCCTTATAGCAGAAACTGACGTTCTTTCCGATACCGATCACCGGGTCGTTGCCGTTGGTGAGGATGAGCTGGAAGCTGTTCAGCTTGTCGGTCATCATACTGTAGTAACCCACGTTCACCCAGTTCACGAAAACCGCCGTGGGGGTCACCTTGTACCAGACCTCACCACCTGCAACAGGCCGCGTATCCACATCGGCCCAGAAAGGCGCCACCATCGGGTACGGCTGCATGGGGAAACCCGAAGACGTGAAACCGCCGAACGAGTTATCGAAAGTGACATTGCCGTTGTTGTTGATCCACAATGCGGAATAAAGATCGCCGTAGAGATCGAAGGAGAAGGGGAAGGGGATCTGGGAGCTGCTGCCATCATCGTTCGGGAGCATTGCCAAAGTGTAGGAGGCATCGGGATCGATCCAACAATCGCAACCGGCGCCGGAACCCTTCATATTGCCCGGCGGAGTTGATGGAACAAGACGACCTGCGGCACCATTGTTCCCAACGGCCGGTGCTGGCAACACGCTGAAATCAGCACGTCCGTTCAAGAGCCCAGCGGCCTTCAGCGCAGCGTGATCGCTCCCAGCAAGCACTTGCCGTTGACCCAGCGACACGATCCGCGACCCAAGGGCCACCGCGATCACGCAACCGACGATACGCAATGCTTGTTTCATGTTGGTGGGGCGTTGGTCAGCGGATGTTCAACAGTACCACTTGCCCTTTGCTCATGGCTTTGCCATCAGGCCCGATGGCTTCAATCGCATAAAAGTAGTACCCCTCCGCACAGCGCGCGCCACTGGCGTCGCGCCCATCCCACGGGCTGAGGTTGTCCGCCCGGAAAACCAGCTTGTCGTTCGTTGCGCTGTAAATGCTAACAGCGATGTTGGACAGGCCGATAGCGCTCACTTCCAGCACGTCGTTAACACCATCCTCATTGGGAGTGAACACGTTGGGAATGAAAAGGTGGGTGCTTTCGGTTACCGCATTCGTGGCCGTCTCCTGGTCCGCCTCTTCAGCAGCTTCCGTCTCGGGATTCTCCGATGGTGGGATCCGGGTATCCCCCTGTTCGGCAGGATGCGGGTCCGCAGCAATGCGCTCCTCGGCCCGTTCAATGATCGCATTCACCTTGTCGATGAAGGGACCGGGTACCTCGGACTTCGTTTCCGTTGCCACTGCCGGCAACGTATTGACGGGAACGGGCTTCACATCATCAGCGTTCTCGCTGTCGTTCCGTTCTTGAGGATCAACCCGGACACTTAATGGAGCGGCAACAGCATGTTGCTCATTCCCGATCGCCACTTCTTCCTTCACTGCCTCGGAGGAAGGCACCGTCACCACCGGTGTTTCAACAGTCGGTACCTCTTGTACCACCCCCGGAACAACGGTCACGGTGGCAGCCACCTTGGCCGGTACTTCGTCGCTACCGCCCAAACCCAACCACAGACCACCGGCCACCAAGGCTGCGGCGATACCACCACCGATCCAAGCCGTAAGGCTTCCGCCGGTTGCGGCAACGCCATGGCCCAATTGGCTGCTGATGTTCGTCCATACGCCCGGATCAATGGGCACTTCCGCGTTCTGCAATCCATTGCGGAACAGTTCCGTTACCGGGTCGGTCCCGCTGGCAACGGCAGCTTCGACCATGCGGCCTTGGATACCCTGCCATAAGGCGGGGTCCACGGGTGCTTCCAGATCGCCGAGGCGATCGCGGAGCAGGTCGATCAGTTCATCCTTCTTGTTCATCATGTACGTATGGTGCTGCGGCTTCTTTCGGAAGCAGCTTGCGCAGGTAGGCCCGCGCTTTCATGAATTGGCTTTTGCTGGTGTTCTCGCTAACGCCCAACTGATCGGCGATCTCCTTGTGCGAGTACCCTTCGATGGCAAACATGTTGAAGACGACCTTATAGCCGGGGGGCAGGCTTTGCACCAAGCCCATCAACTCCTCGGTGCTCATGCTGCTCACCACATGGGCATCCTCACTGTGCAGGTGCTCGGCGTCGGCCAGGTCGATGCTGTGATCGAAGGGCTTGTTGCGACGAAGGTGGTCCAATGCAGTATTCACCATGGTGCGAGCGATCCATCCGCCCAAAGGACCATCCCCACGGTACAGGTCCATTTTCTGGAACACCTTCACGAACCCGTCCTGCAGGATGTCTTTCGCTTGGTCGCGACTATGGGCATATCGGAGGCACACGGCCATCATCTTCCTGGAGTAAGCTTGGTACAGCGCTTTCTGCGCCGCCGCTTCGTTCCGGCGGCACCCTTCAACCATTCTTTCGTCCGTCATGGCGCTGTTCCGGGGTCTATGATGCAGGCTTGGGGCGGAAAGTTGCCTACCCCAGCGGGCTTCCCGCCTCTCGAAGCTACGGCCACCGCGACTGCCGTGGCAATTGGCCTACTTTCGCGCCCCCTTTTCGGGGCTTTCTCCCTGACCGTCAGCCATGGATCACATCCGGAACTTCTGCATCATCGCCCACATCGACCACGGTAAAAGCACCTTGGCTGACCGGCTACTGCAGATGACCGGCACGATCGCTGACCGCGACATGCAGGCCCAAGCCTTGGACGATATGGACTTGGAGCGTGAGCGCGGGATCACGATCAAGAGCAAGGCGATCCAGATGGACTACTCCTTGAACGGGAAGAAGTACATCCTCAACCTCATCGACACGCCCGGCCACGTGGACTTCAGCTACGAAGTGAGCCGGAGCATCGCCGCTTGCGAAGGGGCCCTTTTGATCGTGGACGCGACACAAGGCATCCAAGCGCAAACCATCAGCAATCTGTACCTCGCGCTGGATCATGATCTCACGATCATCCCGGTCCTGAACAAGATGGACCTGCCATCGGCAAACCCCGAAGAGGTGAAGGACCAGATCGTGGATCTCATAGGCTGCGATCGGGAGGAGATCCTTCCGGCCAGTGGGAAAACCGGGCTCGGGGTGGACAAGATCCTGGAGGCTGTGGTGGCGCGTGTTCCCGCGCCCAAGGGCGATCCCAAGGCGCCACTTCAGGCATTGATCTTCGATAGTGTCTTCAACAGCTTCCGTGGCATCATCGCCTATTTCAGGGTGATCAACGGCACGCTTCGCAAGAACGACAAGGTGAAGTTCTTCAACACCGGTGTCACTTACGGCGCGGATGAGGTGGGCATCCTGAAGATGGACCTGCGCGCACGCGATGAAGTGCTCGCCGGCGATGTGGGCTACATCATCAGCGGCATCAAGACCGCCAGTGAAGTGAAGGTGGGCGACACGATCACCCACCAAGAGCGCCCGTGTCTTGAAGCCATCAAGGGGTTCGAGGATGTGAAGCCGATGGTATGGGCGGGCATCTTCCCCGTGGACACCGACGAGTACGAAGAGCTGCGCGACGCCATGGAGAAGCTGAAGTTGAACGACGCGAGCCTCACATGGACACCCGAAAGCAGCGCAGCACTCGGTTTCGGATTCCGTTGTGGCTTCCTCGGACTGTTGCACATGGAGATCATCCAAGAGCGGCTTGAACGCGAGTTCAACATGACGGTGATCACCACTGTGCCGAACGTGGGCTACATCGTTACCAAGACCAACGGCGATGTGGTGAACGTGCACAACCCCAGCGAACTGCCGGAGGTAATGCACATCGAGAAGATCGAGGAGCCCTACATCAAAGCGCAGGTGATCACCAAGAGCGAGTACACCGGTGCGATCATGACCTTGTGCATCGAGAAGCGCGGCATGCTGATCGGCCAGAACTACCTCACCACCGATCGCGTGGAACTCTCCTTCGAACTGCCGCTGGGCGAAGTGGTGTTCGATTTCTTCGACAAGCTGAAATCGATCTCGCGGGGCTACGCGTCGTTCGATTACCACCCGATCGGTTTCAAGGAGAGCGACCTGATCAAGCTGGACATCCTGCTGAACAGCGAACAGGTGGACGCACTGAGCGCGCTGATCCACCGCGACCACGCGCACGAGTTGGGCAAGAAGATGTGCAGCAAGCTGAAAGAACTCCTGCCCCGCCAACAATTCGACATCCCTATCCAAGCGGCCATCGGCGCCAAGATCGTAGCGCGCGAAACTGTGAAGGCCCTGCGCAAAGACGTTACCGCCAAGTGCTACGGCGGCGACATCAGCCGTAAACGTAAACTGCTGGAGAAGCAGAAGGAAGGGAAGAAGCGCATGCGATCAGTGGGCTCAGTGGAGATCCCGCAGCAGGCGTTCTTGGCGGTGTTGAAGTTGGATTGAGCGATCCGGTCAACGTCGGTCCCATATCTGAGCACTGACGGAGTTGTACACGGGCACATAGTCGTGCACCAGCACTTCACGCAACGCATCTGAATTAGCGGCTTGATCAACGTGCTCATCGCCGATCAGGATAACGTGATCGACCTGCGGACACAGGGGATCCCTCCCACATCTCCCGAACCACTCCCACCGCTCTTCCTTTCCATTGATCGCACGGTGCAGCGCAATTGCCACAGGGCTGTTCCGCTCGAACCACACCTTGTCGCGCTTGCTGAGAACGATACCCTTGTGCCGCGTGGCGAGGTGCGCGAACTGATGCAGCAACAGCCAATCATCGGTGCAATGCACCGTGGCGACCAATGCCCCGGGCTTCAAGTGCCGCGCGACTTCCACCACGGCCGCACGTTCATCCGCAAACTGAGCCATACGGCGTTCCACGTAGACCGAACGCACCACATGGAAAATGACCACGACCAAAGCCAGAGCTTGCGCGTAGCGGTTGTTGGGAACGATCACCGCGGTCCACAGCCCTGCCATCAGTAGGCCTAGCAATTGCGCCCGCTCACCGAAGTAGTGCAAGTCGGCCCACTCGGTGCGGATACATAGGGATGAGAAGATGAACAACAAGCCAATGCAGAGCGGGGCATGGTGTACGATCGGCACGCGCCATACGCGCAAATGCAGGAACGCGGTTCCCATCGAGACCAAAAGCAACGCGGCAAACGCCATGCACAGCGGCCGCTCAGCAACGTGATCCAGCAACAGCAACGGACGCACATGCAGCAGGTCATCGAGCGGTGTGCGTTCCGCTGCGGCTTCCAGCACTCCGCGCAAAAACAGGAAGTGGACGGCAGTTGCCACCAGCGCAAACCCGCCCAACGAAAGCACCGCTCGTGCCAACTTGCGTGGTATGCCGGACCAACGAGCTTGGAACTTCGCGCGATCCCCCGCGAAGAACAAAACTTCATGCACAGCGACGAAAACACCCAGCAAGACGGGTGCGCCCCGATGCACGGCGGCGCAGAGCAGTATGGCGAGCAGTGAGCGACACAGAACCCGGAAGGTCACCTCCGAGATGCGCACCCATCGCGCCGCCAACCAAAGGCAGAGGCCAATGGAGAAAACGAAGGGGAACAGGCCGAGGAGGAGCAACACGCTGAACGAGAGCGGAAGGGCCAACACAACGAGCATCCGGCGTTCACCCGCATATGCCCGCACATAGGCGATCGCACCTGCACCAAACATCAGCAGGACGATCACCCCCAAGAACGTCTCGACAAGTTCGGGTGCCAACAGCTTCAACAGCAGTATGGCCACTGGATCAAGCAGCCCGATATCAATACGGCCCAGATCATATTGCAAGCCATGGGCGACATACGTTCTTTCCCCGATCGCGTCCCCGAGCAGCGCCGCATGCAACACATGCACAGGTCCATCCAACGTAATGAAGCAGCGGAAGAAAAGCGGACAAGCCGCGTTGGCGATCACAAGCAACCAAAGCCACCCAGACCAGCGCAACCGCAAAAGCCACATGTGTAGATCCCGACAGGTCGGGGGCGGAAAGTAACCGGTGAGGCCAGCTACTGCTTGCACTCCGCAGCGCAGTCACCCCACCACCACCCGGCTTGTTGCAACAGCACCGGTGCTCTGCACTGCCCGCACGACATACAAGCCCGCCGACAAGTCGCCGCGTTCGATGCGTAGTTCGTTGGTGCCATTGCCGGGGATGCTCCAGAGAACATGGCCGCGCACGTCGAGCAACTGCACGCTTTGGATCGCCCATAAAGCATGCACGGTGAACCCACTGCTGCTCGGGTTCGGGTACATGTGAACCGTTTCATGCACGCGTGTCTCTGAAATTCCCAACGGGAAATTCCCGGTGTTGCCAAGCCACGCAGCACTGCCGTTCACCGCGCAAGTGATCACGTCCAGGTCGAGATCGCCATCCATATCAGCAAGAGCGAGGTGGCTGGTGCCGGTGCTCTGCGGTGCAGCCGCCATCAATTGGCCCACGCCGAAAACAAGTCCGTTGTTGAGGTATGCGATAATGTCGGCATTCGGGCTCAGCGTTACGATATCCACATAGCCGTTCCCGTCCATATCGCCCACGGCATAGGCGATCGCGTTGCACGCCCACTCTTGGGCAGGGTTAAGGACACCCCCGGTGTTGTACATAACGCCCAACGAATCACCATTGAAGATCAGCAGGTCTTCGAGCCCATCGCTGTTCAGATCCGTTCCCGAAAGCACCTGGCTGTGGATCGGGACGTTGGCGAAGGTCAGCACAGGGGAGATCGCCACGAATTGGTTAGGGCCCGGAACACCAAGGCCGAGGTTCTCGTTCCAGAAGATCGAATCGGGTCCGGCACCGCCGAAGTTCCCATGGCTCCACACATAGTCGGGCAAACTGCTGTTGTCCACATCGCAAAGCGTTGCGGCGCTAAGGATCCACATGCCTCCTGGATCGAACTCCTGCTCTGGACCGAACACCGCACTGCCATTGTTCGCGCTCCGGTACAACCCGGATGAAATGTGCCGCATCAGGTCGATATCCGTATCTCCGTCGATGTCGCGCAGCACGGGTTGGAACGGATCTTCGGGGATCCATGGAAACCACTGGGGACCGATAGCACCGATGGAATCGAATACGCCGTTCTGGTTCTCCAATACCATGAACTGTTTCATGGTACCGGCCTGTGGTTCCTGCCATAGTGCCACGAGATCATCGTCACCATCACCGTCCAGGTCCTTCGCGTCGGCCCTGGCAATGCTTGCCGCAGATACCCAAAGTTCTTCGGGCGACTGCAGCATCACCCCGGCCCCATCATTGGAGTGAAGAGCCAGTTGGAGCGGTCGTAGTCCCTCGGCGAGCGGACTGAACCAGTTTTGGCCGGAAAGCACTACGTCATTGTCACCATCGAGATCAAAGTCGGAGATGGAAACATGGACCGCCCCCGTCACGGAATTCAAACGCTGCGGAAAAGGAGCGACGTACAGCCCGTCGTTCGCATAACCGACCAGATCGAGCGGCGGTGCACCGTTGAGATCCCCGTACGCGAAGGGTTGCGGAAAGTCCCCCGGCAATGCGCTGCCAACTTGACTGAAATTCCCGATGCCATCGTTGATCGACCCGCCCATCACGTGCGAAATGCCGATGCCGCCTCCCCTCCGGTACGCCACATCCTCGTCTCCATCGCCATCAAGGTCCAAGGCCTCCATGCGATTCTTCAAGTTCGTGGTGTACTGCATCAATGCCTCTTCTGGTGCGAATCCGCCCGACCCGTTGTTCACGCACTTCCAGAGATCGTTCGATCTGCTGAAGAGGATGTCAGGCGCAAGGTCCCCGTCGATATCCGCCAGTTGAACATCATAAACACCCGAGCTTCCCGGTATGCTCACCAATGAGAACCCGCCGACGCCGTCGTTCTCCCACCATTTCAGGGCATTGGCCGTCCTGGTCATGAAGTCGATATCACCATCCTGGTCGATATCACCGCTATCGAAAAAACTGCCCAGTTGCGGGTCGACGGAAAAAGACGTCGCAACGATGACCTGCGTCGCGCCGAACACCCCGCCACCCAAGTTCGGTGCCCACGCCAATGTGGCGTCCAACATCGCGTATGCGAACACCAGGTCCGGATCGCCGTCGCCATCCACGTCCTCAATCTGAACATCGAACGCTTGAGGAATGCCTGCCACAAGGTTCTCCAGTACGCCGAAATTCCCTCCACCAAGCACGCGCACCCAAGCAACCGCACTTGCAGTTCGTCGAGATAAGACGATGTCCTCGATGCCATCGCCGTCCAGATCCGCGAACCTCACCCGATCAGCGATCCCGGCCATCCCCAGTTCATAGATGACACTGTACGTGTTCGGTGCCACCTGCGCATGGACGACCAATGGACCCGTTGTTGAACGTACGATGTCACCATCACCATCATTGTCCACGTCGGCGATCGCCAGGGCCCAAGCATCGCCGGGATAAACGAAGCGGTGCTCAGGACCGAGCTGCGCATTCATGTTCACACCGATCAACCAAGGCAACAGCACGATCAAACGTTTCATATTGGAGGTGTTGGGTTGAGCGGATCGCGACAGTGCGCCAAGGTTGCTCATCACAAGGTCTGGATCATTCCATCACCACCCTGCTCGTTAACGCAGCACCATTGCCCTGCACCACCCGCACCAAATACAAACCCTGCAACAAGTCGCCCCGCTCGATGCGCAATTCGTTGGTACCATTGCCGTGAATGGTCCTGAGGACACGGCCACGCACGTCGAGCAACTGCGCGTTGAGGATCGGCGCAGATGCGTGCAACGTGAAGCCGCTGCTGCTGGGGTTCGGATAAACATGAACCGTGGTGTGCGCACGCGCCTCCGGAATACCCAACGGGAAGTTGCCCGTATTACCCAACCACGCCGCACTGCCGTTCACCGAACAGGTGATCACATCCAGGTCGAGGTCGCCATCCATATCAGCAAGAGCGAGGTGGCTGGTGCCGGTGCTCTGCGGTGCAGCCGCCATCAATTGGCCCACGCCGAAAACAAGTCCGTTGTTGAGGTATGCGATAATGTCGGCATTCGGGCTCAGCGTTACGATATCCACATAGCCGTTCCCGTCCATATCGCCCACGGCATAGGCGATCGCGTTGCACGCCCACTCTTGGGCAGGGTTAAGGACACCCCCGGTGTTGTACATAACGCCCAACGAATCACCATTGAAGATCAGCAGGTCTTCGAGCCCATCGCTGTTCAGATCCGTTCCCGAAAGCACCTGGCTGTGGATCGGGACGTTGGCGAAGGTCAGCACAGGGGAGATCGCCACGAATTGGTTAGGGCCCGGAACACCAAGGCCGAGGTTCTCGTTCCAGAAGATCGAATCGGGTCCGGCACCGCCGAAGTTCCCATGGCTCCACACATAGTCGGGCAAACTGCTGTTGTCCACATCGCAAAGCGTTGCGGCGCTAAGGATCCACATGCCTCCTGGATCGAACTCCTGCTCTGGACCGAACACCGCACTGCCATTGTTCGCGCTCCGGTACAACCCGGATGAAATGTGCCGCATCAGGTCGATATCCGTATCTCCGTCGATGTCGCGCAGCACGGGTTGGAACGGATCTTCGGGGATCCATGGAAACCACTGGGGACCGATAGCACCGATGGAATCGAATACGCCGTTCTGGTTCTCCAATACCATGAACTGTTTCATGGTACCGGCCTGTGGTTCCTGCCATAGTGCAACAAGGTCTTGATCGCCGTCGCCATCCAGGTCTGCGGTATCGGTGCGAAGGATGGGACAGGGTGAAACCAGGCCATCGAGCGGTGTTTCATTCACGTTCCCGATAGCGTCGTTCAAATGCACACCTAATTGCAGTGGTCGAAAACCTTCGGTCAATGGACTGAAGGTGGTAGGACCGGATACGACCACATCATTGCTGCCATCGCCGTTCACGTCCGCAACCGATACATGATCGGGCTTGGGCACCGAGGTAAGGCGGATATGGGCACTGCCTCCATCGGGCACAACGAACAATCCATGGTTCGCCTGCCCGAACAGGTCGCGATCGCCAGCGCCATCAAGATCACCCACGGCGAACGGTTGTTGCGTGTCGGAAAACAGAGAGACGGTACCCGCATTGAAGCTGCCCGCTCCATTGTTCAGTTGAACACGCACACTATGGGTGAATGAAACGATGCCTCCCCATCGATAGAGCAGATCCATGTCGCCATCACCATCCACATCCTCCATCTCCATGCGCGAGGCGTATTGGGCATCGTCGAGGATGAGCATCGGCGTGGCTGCGTTGAACCCGGCACCGCCGTTGTTCAACCGACGGTGGATGTCATCGTTCTCCATGGTCATCAGGTCGGGATACGGGTCGCCGTTCACATTGGCCAGCTGAACATCCCACACATTGGAACTGGCAGGTATGGCCACGGTGGAAAAATTCCCCGCCCCATCGTTCTCCATCCATGTCAGGGCCGCACCCTTCGCCACGATATCCTGATCGCCGTCGTTGTCCACATCGCCCACATCGAAGAAGCTCACGTCCTCCGGGATCTGGAAACCCAACCCGGTAGTGCTGATGACGACTGTTGGACCGAACACACCACCGCCCAAGGCCGGTGCCCAAGCCACCTGCACCGAGGAGGTGTCATAAGCGAAGACCAGGTCCATGTCAGCATCCCCGTCCAGATCATGCACCTGCACATCGAAGGGTTGGTTGATGCCGGTTACCAGATCCTGCAGCGGCCCGAAACTCCCGCCGCCCAACACCTGCACCCATGCGATCGCGTCGGCATCGCGGCGCGGCATCACCAGATCGTCGATGCCATCGCCGTTGAGATCGGCCATGCGCAAACGATCCGTGCGGCCGGGTGAACCAAGGTCATGGGTCACGCGGAACTGGTTCAGCGCGAACTGTTCATGCACCCAAATGTGATCACTGTTCCCTTGTACCGCGTCACCATCAGCGTCTGTATCCATGTCCCCGATCACCACGGCCCATGCATCAGTGGGATAAACGAACCGATGCTCCGGCCCGAGCTGGGCGGTCGCGTTCAATACAAGAAAGCACGACGTAAAAGGGATCAAGCGTTTCATTGAGGGCGATCTGTAGCGTAGACGAGAGCGACCCGCCAAGGTTGTTCATCGCCGTGGCATACCGAGCACGGTTTGGGTTGCCCGGCCGGGGCCGAGGCTCCTGACGCGGTGATGCGGTTGGCTGCGGTTTACGCGATCGACGCCAAACGCAGGCGCCATTCCGTAGCAGCCGGGTAAGAGATCAGTGCTTATGCCGGCGCTGCTTGATCATGCCGCCACGCGTGTCCTTGATGCTGCTCATGATCACGAAAGCATTGGGGTCGATGCGGCGGATCTCCGCAGTGAGCTTGCCTACTTCAAGTCGTGTGATCACGCAGTAGAGGATCTCCGTATCGTGTGCATGGCCGTGCGTACCGTAGCCGCGTTTCCCGTTGTATACCGTGATGCCACGCCGCAGTTTGTGCACGATCATGTCGCGCAGTTCATCGCTGTGCGGACTGATGATGGTGACCCCGGTGTATTCCTCGATCCCTTCAATGATGAAATCGACGGTGCGCCCTGCGGCGAGGTAGGTGATCATGCTGTACAGCGCGATCTCCACGGTGAGCAACCAAGCCGCCACACCGAAAATGATCACGTTGACGAAGAGGATCACATCGCCGATGGTGAGGCCCGTGCGCCGACTGATGGCTATGGCCAAGACTTCCGTACCGTCGATCACCGCACCGGCCCGCACCGCCAGCCCGATGCCGAGCCCCAGGAAGAACCCGCCGAACACGGCCACCAGCAGCTTGTCGTGCGTTACCTGCGGGAAATGCACAAGGCTCACGGCCAGCGCGAGCGCTACAATGCCCGCAACCGTCTTCATGGCGAACTCCTTTCCCAACATCCGGTAGGCCATGAGGATGAACGGCACGTTCACCAACGCCAACCAAACACCTAACGGCAGGCCACTGTACGCGGTAATGAGCAGCGCAATGCCGGTTGCACCGCCATCGATGAAAGTGTTCGGCAACAGGAAGCTCTCCAAGCCGAAAGCGGCCGAGGCAACACCCGTGACCAGCATGGCGATGTCCTTTGTGGTGCGCCATGCCAGCACGCGCAATGCACGATAGCCTTTGGCCAGTGCGAATGGAGAGATCTCCTCCTCGCCTTTCGCGGCAACATCGCCGCGCAACATGGTGCGCAGCACAAGTCGTTCGAGGAAGGCCTTCATGGCTGCAAGGTAATCCCCACGCCGAACGCGATCCGCCTTACCACACCACGGCAACCTTGCCCATTGTGCGGCCAGCGCCGAGATCGGCAAGGGCCTCGGGCATGTCGGCCACGGCCACCAAGCCATGCACGTGCGGCCGCACAATACCATCGGTGTGGGCCTGCACTACTTCCCGCAGGCAACGGCCCATCAATTCCGGACGATGATCACCGAGCTTCAGCATGTTGATGCCGATCACGCTCTTGCTGCGCATCATCAACCCGATGGGCAACAGCAGGCCCATGTCCCAAACGAACTTCAGCGAAGCGAAAATGCCGCCCGCCTTCCCGGAGCGCGCGGCGCCACCGAAGAGCACCACGGCACCACCACTACCCACCAACCCCATGTCCTTCTTGAAGGTGGCACCCGCAACCGGATTGAAACTGACATCGAACCGCGACTTGCCAAGGAGATTGCGCGCCTGCATTGCATAGTCGCCTTGGGAACGGTCCACCACATGATGCACGCCCATGCTGCGGATGCGATCCGCCTTCGCCTTGGAGCCAACGACCGCGAACACTTCGCACCCGCGGTGTTGGGCGATCCGCACCAGCATTTGCCCGACCCCACCTGCGGCACTGTGCACCAACACACGTTGTCCCGCCATCAATGGGAACGCGTATGTGGCCATGTACCATGCTGTGCATCCTTGGGTCCCGAGCGCCAGCGCTTCACCGATGGGAATGTCCTCCGATAGCTGCACGACACCACGCATATCGACCACCGCTTGTTGGGCATACCCGCCGAAGCGTGTCAACGCGAGCACGCGTTTGCCGCGGAGGTCCGGTGCAACTCCTTCACCACATTCGGTTACCCTTCCCACCATTTCGTAACCGATGATGCTCGGCAAGGGCGGCGCTTCGCGGTAGAGCCCGGCGACGGCCATCGCGTCAGCATAGTTCAGTCCGAAGCCTTCGGACATGATGCGCACATGTCCCGGCTTCAGCGTCGGTGCTTCCACCTCGCGCAATACGAAGGCGTTCAGCGGATCGCCGTTCTTGGTGAGGAGCCAGGCTTTCATCATGTTCATTGTTCCTTACCCGCAACACAAAGCACGATCTCGCCCTTGGTTTCTTTGGCACTGAAGCGCACGTGCAATTCCGCCAGTGTACCACGGACATGCTCTTCGTACATCTTGGTCAGTTCGCGCGAAACACAGGCCGCTCGATCGCTCCCGAAAGCTTCGGACAAGTCGCGCAAGCTGCGCGCGACGCGGTGCGGACTTTCATAGAAGATCATGGTGCGCTCTTCGGCCTTCAGTTCCGCCAAACGGGTCTGCCTTCCCTTCTTCACTGGCAGGAAACCCTCGAACACGAAACGATCGCAGGGAAGCCCGCTCGCCACCAATGCCGGAACAAACGCAGTTGGGCCGGGCAGACATTCCACCACGATGCCGTGCTTGATCGCCTCGCGCACCAACAAGAAGCCGGGGTCGCTGATCGCCGGAGTGCCGGCATCGCTTACCAGCACCAGGTACTCACCATTGAGCAAGCGCCGTGTCAACTGATCCACCATGCCGTGCTCGTTGTGCGCATGAAAGGGTACCAGCGGCTTCTTGATACCGAGCAACTGCAGCAATTTTCCGGTAACGCGCGTGTCTTCCGCGATCACTCCGTCGCATTCGCCCAAGATCCGCCTTGCCCGCAGCGTAATGTCCTCCAAGTTGCCGATGGGCGTGGGCACCAATACCAATCGTGCGCTCATTTCAGCGCCTGAACGAAGTCGAACAGTGTGGCATGTATATCCGCGAAGTCGGTTAGCGGAAGTGTCTCGGGCTTGTCGTTCACATCGTGGTAGGCCGCAATGCCACCGAGGGTGTATATGAAGATGGCCGGGATGCCTTTCTGCACGAACGGGCAATGATCGCTGTTGCACGCAGGGCCGCGGCTCTTGATGTCGACCAAACGTGGCTTATCGGTGTTAATCTGGGTGAGGAGGGCGAACTCATCCTCCTGCACGGTCGCGTTCACCACCATGATCCCGTCGTCGCCGGTGCCCATGATATCGAGGTTCAACATCAGGCGCACGGTGTTCCATTCGATCGGGCGATCGGCGACACACCACGTGGATCCCTCCAGTCCCGCTTCCTCCCCTGCGAAGGCGATGAAGAACACGTTGTGGTCCGGTGGCTCCTTCACGAAACGCTCCATGAGCGTGAGCAGCATGGCAACACCGCTGGCGTTGTCGTTGGCGCCTGGGAACAACGCATCGCCCATGAGGCCGAGATGATCGAAATGCGCGCTGATGATCACGGTGCCTTTGCCGGGCTTCTTCCCCTTCACCCATCCCCAAACGTTACGCGCGTGGTGGTCCCTGATCAGTTTGTTCTTGATCCGCAGATCGATGGTCTCGGCGCTGTCCGTGATCGCTTCCGGCAGCACCTCAATGAGCGGGTAAGGCAACGCCTCGTGCGCAACGCTCCACGTGAGTTTGCCACTGGTGCGTTTGATCACGGGCGCGTAGTACATCAGTTCGCGTTCCATTTTCGCGAAGAGCGCCAACGAATCGGGATCCTTGGTGGCCGGCACATTGAAGTGGACAGCCTTGCCTGAGATCACACCGTACGTACGCGCAGCGTTTTCCGGAGAAAGGTCCTGCGGAGTGATGTGCGCGATGCCGAAGTTGCCCGATGCCTTGCCGCTGTTCGGACCCACGATGAAGTCGACCCCGGGTTGAAGCGCCATTCCGTCGATAACGGCGTAGATCGGATTCGGAAAGCTGTTCACATTGAAGGTGAACGGCTCGAAATAGGACTCCCGCACGGGTTCCGCCCCGAGCGCCTTGAACTTCGCAGCGAGATACTCTGCTGCCAAGCTGTCCCCGCCTTGGACGTACCCGCGCCCGAACATGTCCGGCGAACAGAGATCACCGATGTAACCGCGCGCTTTCGCCACCACCGGGTCCGCCTGCGGTACGGCCGTGGTTGGTTGCTGGGCGGCGACCGAAAGCGGTAAGAGAAGGGCGGCGAGAAGGTGGGGGTTCTTCATCAGCGGTGTCGGCGTTCGATGAGCTCGTTGAAGGCGGCAAGGACATCTTCTCCGGGCGGGGTCTTCAGCTTCTGGAGCACTTCCTCCTGCAGATAGACTTTCGCCTCGGCACGTCCGGGTGCTTTGTTCAATTGATCCACGGCGTGTTCGTATGCACCTCTGTCCCCACCGAAGAGTTCGGCAACGAACCAGAACTTCTGGCTCAGGGCAACTGCCTTGCCAAGATCAGCGATCGGGGCCCGCTCCAACTTCGCCCCGACAGAGGCAACGGGCTTCGCTGCACCGGGGAGGGTAGGAACGGCTGAGTGTGGTGGCATCTTCTGCGTCTCGCTCTTTGCAGTGGCTACGGGCGGCTTGGGCGCCTTCGCCTTCGCGCCGGGCACCTCCGTTTCCGCGATCGCATCGATCAGGGAGGTCTGTTTCGGCGCCGTATCCAATCGTATCGTTTGGGGCTCTTGAGCAGGTGCGGGTGCAGGAACAGGGGCTGGGGCTGGAGGAGCAACAGGAGCCGGGCTGGGAACAGGAACCGGAACCGGCTTTCCCTCCCTCGCCTTGTGGCGCAGCACGATCAGGCGCTCATGCAGCTCGCGCGCGCTGTCGGCCAATTCTTCCAGCTCCGTGATCGGCAATTTCCCTTCCTCCAACCGGCGCACGTCCGCTGCAATGCCGGAGGCCAACTCGCCGATACGTGTGAACTGCTTTCCGTTATCCATCCGTTGGTTGCACGGCCCGTGCCGCAGGCGAATTTGCCTATTTTTCGGCGCGCTGAAGTGCAAGCGGCTTGTCCGCGGCCAGCGCAGCTTTCCGCACGATGTTCCTGGAGCGCGCCGCCAACCGGACCCAACGCAAGGGCTGGATCGAGGTCATCTGCGGCAGCATGTTCAGCGGCAAAACGGAAGAACTGATCCGGCGTTTGCGCCGGGCGGAATTCGCCAAGCAGAAAGTCGAGATCTTCAAGCCTGGCGTGGATACCCGGTACGATGAGGTGCTTGTGGTCAGCCACGACTCGAACCGTATCCGCAGCACTCCGGTACCTTCCAGCAGCAATCTTCTTTTGCTCGCTTCCGGCATTGAAGTGGTGGGCATCGACGAGGCCCAATTCTTCGACGATGGCCTGCCAACTGTTTGTGAACAGCTTGCGAACAGCGGCGTGCGGGTTATCGCCGCCGGGCTCGATATGGATTTCCAAGGGCGCCCCTTCGGCCCGATGCCACAACTGATGGCCATGAGCGAGTACGTAACGAAGGTGCACGCCATCTGCATGCGGTGCGGCGAGCTCGCCGCTTTCAGCCACCGCACCAATAAGAGCCAGGAGTTGGTGCTACTGGGCGAGACCGACAACTACGAACCACTGTGCCGTGCGTGCTTCAACGCCGCACGCAACGACGTTAACGCTCCTGCCGAACAATGAGCGGCCCGGGCCATCATCTCAGCCGGATCGCCCACGCCATCGGGGCGGCAGCGCAACCGATCGGCAACGACCCGCTGATCGAACACTTGGCCATTGACTCGCGCAAAGCGATGGCCACCGACGGAACATTGTTCTTCGCTCTCAGCGGGGAACGGCATGATGGCCATGGCTACATCGAAGAACTGGCACGGAAGGGAGTGAAGAGCTTCGTGGTAGCGTCGGATCGACCGTTGCCGGAGATCCCCGGGACCCAATTACTGAGAGTCGCTGATCCATTGGTCGCACTGCAACGCCTGGCCGCCTGGCATCGCGCGCAGTTCAGCACCCCTGTGATCGGGATCACAGGCAGCAACGGCAAGACCATCGTTAAAGAGTGGTTGTTCCAATTGCTGGGCGATGAAGAGCATATCGTACGCAGCCCGGGCAGCTGGAACAGCCAAGTGGGCGTGCCGTTGAGCGTTTGGGAGATGAACACCTCGCACACGCTGGGTGTCTTCGAGGCGGGCATCAGCAAGCGGCACGAGATGGCGCGTCTGGCACCGATCATCGCACCGACCATCGGCGTGTTCACCAACATCGGTCCGGCTCATGATGCGGGGTTCGCGGATGACACGGAAAAGGCGAAGGAGAAGGCGGTGTTGTTCGCCGGCGCAAGGGCCGTGGTGTTTTGTGCGGATCATGTCATCGTTGCCGATGCGTTGAAGGAATTGAACGTTCCACTCGTGACTTGGAGCCGGCAGCAGGAGGCTTTCCTTCAGGTTCTCTCGGAGGAAGTAGTGGAACGTTCCGTCCGGGCGAGGCTGAAGCATGATAGCCGGTCCTTCGTGGTGGAGATCCCGTTCATCGATCACGCTTCAGTGGAGAATGCGTTGCACTGCATCACGCTCATGCTTCACATGGGCCGTTCGCACGAGCGCGTTGCCGAACGCATAGTGCATCTGCGCCCGGTCGCCATGCGTCTGGAAGCACTCGACGGTGTTCACGGCAGCACCATCCTCAACGATGCATACAGCAACGACCCCGCTTCCTTGGGGATAGCGCTGGAGCATTTGCAGCGCATCGGCGCGGGCAGGAAGAAAGTGGTGGTACTGAGCGATATGGCCGACAGCAAAGAAGTGCCAACGCAGTTGGCGAACCGCATCGGTGTGGCACTGCGGAACGCACAGGTGGACACGCTGGTAGCTGTTGGCCCACGGCTCGGAACACATCGCGAAGCGTTGCCACTGAACACCCTGCATTTCACGGATACGGACGCTTTGCTCGGCGCCCTGCCCCTACCTCAGTTCGAACACGCCGCAGTGTTGGTCAAGGGCGCCCGGTCGTTCGGGTTTGAGCGTGTAGTGGAACGCTTGCAGGAGAAAGTACACGGCACGGTGATGGAAGTGGATCTCGACGCCGTGCGGCACAACCTCAACCATTATCGATCACAATTACGGAAAGGCGTGCGCATCATGTGCATGGTGAAGGCGGATGGCTATGGCTGCGGTGCGGTGGAACTGTCCCGGCTCTTCGCGCATGAGCAAGTGCACTATCTGGGGGTTGCCTATGCCGACGAGGGCATCGCGCTCCGACAAGCCGGGATACACCTGCCCATCATGGTGGTGAACCCCGAACCGGTGCCGCACGAAGTGATGCAGCGCTTCGGCTTGGAGGCGGAGGTGTACAACTTGAGATCGCTGCGCGAGGCCGTTGCGCACAGCACTGGCCGTATCGATGCGCAGCCGGTGCACATCAAGTTGGACACGGGCATGCACCGGCTCGGGTTCCAAGAAGACGAATTGGATGAAGCGTGCAACCTTCTGAAGGGCGCACCACAATTGCGCATTGCCTCCATCCTGAGCCACTTGGCCGCGAGCGAAGACCCGCAGCATGATGCATTCACTGAGGAGCAGCTCGAGCGCTTCGAGCGCATGAGCGCACACATCATCGGCGTGCTCGCCTATCGGCCGTTGCTCCACATCGCCAACAGTGGTGCCGTTACCCGGTTTCCCAAAGCCCAATTCGACATGGTGCGACTGGGCATCGGGCTGCATGGCATTGGTGCGAGCGAAAAGGAAACAGCACAGCTCTTGCCCTCCGTCTCCTTGCACACGCTCATTGCGCAGATCAAAGCGATCAAGCGGGGCGAAAGCGTGAGTTATGGCCGTCGCTTCGTTGCGCAAAACGATATGCGTATTGCGATCGTGCCTCTTGGCTACGCCGATGGGTTGGACCGGAAGTTGGGCCATGGTGCCGGACGTCTATGGATCCACGGCAAGCCGGTTCCGTTCGTTGGCACCATATGCATGGACATGAGCATGGTGGATATCACGGCGATCAACTGCGCCGAAGGCGATCCGGCGTTCCTCTTCAACCCAGCGCATCCCGTAACGGAAGTCGCGGCCGATCTGGGGACCATTCCCTACGAGGTACTGACCTCGATCAGCGTCCGGGTGAAGCGGGTGTACGTGCAGGGGTGAAGGGTCTGCTGAACTGGCCTTCCAACCCCTACCCCAAAGCTGTACAACGCGGTCAGCGCGGCAGACCGTCCTGAAAACACCCGGCGTCTACATTCGCGCACCTTCAAAGAAACCATGAACCCCTTGTTGCGATCCATCACCATTACCGCGCTTGCCGTTGCCTCTCTGAGCCTGCGCGCCCAATCACCGGAGATCATCCCCGGCGACATCATCATCCAACTCGCCCCGGGTGCCGATGCGACCACCGTTGCGGCCGCCTGTGCGAAGCTGCACGAGCAATCCACCGGGCTGCATGTAGCGCGTGAGCTGAGCAAACCCATGCGTGCATGGCTGCTGCACCACGATGCCACCGGCATTGATCATGGTGCCTTGGTGCGTATGGTGCGCAAACAACCCGGCGTCACCATTGCACAATCCAACCATGTGGTGCATGACCGCATCGTGCCGAACGATCCGCAATACGGTTCGGTATGGCACCATGACAACATCGATAGCGAGGCCGCATGGGATGTAAGCACGGGTGGTGTGACCGCAACCGGCGATAGCATCGTGGTCTGCATCGTTGAGAACGCCGACCTGCCGCACCCTGATCTGATCGGCAACGCTTGGTACAACTTCCAGGAGATCCCGAACAACGGGCAGGACGATGACGGAAACGGTTACGTGGACGATTTCCGCGGATGGAACCCCGACGGCAACGACGACGTGGTGTACGGCGGTGGACACGGCACTCAAGTAGCGGGAATGATCGGTGCGAAGGGCAACAACAGCCTCGGCATCGCAGGCGCCAACTGGAACGTGAAACTGATGGCCGTAACACGCGGCGGGATCGATGAGGCCTCGGTGATCGAGAGCTACACCTACCCGTTGGAGATGCGCAAGCTGTACAACACCACCAACGGGTCCAAAGGTGCTTTCGTGGTGGCCACGAACAGCAGCTGGGGTATCGACAATGCCGACCCTGCGGACTATCCGTTGTGGTGCGCGTTCTACGATAGTCTCGGTGCCGTTGGCGTACTGAGCTGCGGCGCAACCGCCAACAACAACTTGGACATGGATGTGGTGGGCGACATGCCAACGGCGTGCAGCAGCGAATTCATGGTAAGCGTAACGGCGACGAACGATGCGGACCAGCGCACCTTCAGCGGTTATGGTCTAACGGTCGTTGACTTGGGCGCACCGGGCGAGGACGTGTTCACCACCACCATGGGCGGTGGCTACGGCAGCACCAGCGGCACCAGTTTCGCCAGCCCGCTTACGGCCGGTGTTATCGGACTGCTTTACAGCGCTCCGTGCGCGACGCTGATGGGCTTGGTGCAAAGCGATCCGGCGGCAGGCGCTCTCTACGTACGCGATGCACTGTTCGATGGCGTGGAGCAAGTTGGTAACCTGCCGGGCCAGTGCGTTACCGGTGGTCGCGTGAACGCCAATAACAGCATGCAGTTGATCATGGGCAACTGCGGTCCATGCCCGCCACCGAGCAACATCGCATCGACACCTGTTGATTCGAACACCGTGATCATCACATGGCAATCGTTCGGTGCTGACACCTTCAACCTGCAGTACCGCCCCGTGGGTGGGGGCGCATGGACGGCGATCAGCGGGTTGGACGTGCTCAATCAAACCCTCGGCGGGCTCAGTGGTTGCACCGAATACGAGGTGCAGTTGGAGGGTGTATGTGATGGCGTTGCCGGAGGGTTCTCCTCGAGCTTCACCTTCACCACCGACGGATGCTGCTCATCCCCCGATTTATTGAACATCGGTTTCGTAGGCGATAACAGCGGCAATGTGTTTTGGGGCGATGTGAGCGCTGCGCTCTCCTATGATGTGCAGATCAGTGTGCAAGGTTCGGGCACGTGGACCTTGGTTTCCGGGATCACCGACGACTTCCACGAGTTCACGGGATTGGATTCATGCACGATCTACGACGTGCAGGTGCGCACCGTCTGCAATGGCGGCATCACTGCATGGAGCAATACGGTGAGCTTCAGCACAAGCGGTTGCGGAGCATGCCAGGACATGGCCTACTGTCCTAGCATCGGCGCCAACGCCAGCGAAGAGTGGATCGTCGGCGTGCAGGTGGGCACCTTGAACAACCAAAGCGCCAGCGATGACGGCTACGGTGATTTCACGGGGCTGGGAACAGAACTGGAGATCGGCGCGCTGCATCCGATCACACTTACGCCCGGGTATGCGGGGTTCACATACGATGAGTACTTCAAGGTATTCGTGGACCTTGATCAGAACGGCGACTTCGATGGTACCGGTGAACTGGCTTATGATGCAGGCGCGCTCACCCAAGTTGCGATCAACGGCGACCTGACCATTCCCGTGGGCGCGTTGGAAGGCAACACCCGGATGCGCGTAATGATGATCTTCGATGATGACGGCGGGACGGGCTGCACCGACGGGTACGACTTCGGAGAGACCGAAGACTACTGCGTGTATCTCGTTGACAACATCTCCGCGATCTCCGAGAACAACGCAACCGCGCATCTGCAGTTCTTCCCCAACCCAGCCGATCGCGACATCTTTTTCGATGTTACGGGCGTCCGCACTGGCGCTACACTGCGCATCGATGTGCTCGATGAATTGGGCCGTACCGTGGCAAGCAAGAACATGGAGCAAGGCCACGCCACCATCACCACTGCTTGGTTGGCGGATGGGCTCTACCTCTACCGCCTTACCGACAAAGGCGCCGAAGTGGCACGCGGCAAGTTCGAAGTGCTGCATTGAGCGCTCCCTGACATCCGAAGCAGAAGGCCCCCGACAAGTCGGGGGCCTTCTGCTTCGGGCCTCTACCTTCGGCCTCGGCACGATGCAACGGATCTCGGTGGTCATCATCACGTTCAACGAAGAGCGCAACCTGGCGCGGTGCCTCGCATCGGTGAAGCACGTAGCCGATGATGTCGTGGTGGTGGACTCCTTCAGCACCGATCGTACGGAAGCCATCGCCCGCGAGCACGGAGCCCGCTTCGTGCAGCACATCTTCGAAGGGCACATTGAGCAGAAGAACTGGGCCATCACACAGGCGTTGCATCCATGGGTGCTTTCCTTGGATGCCGATGAAGCATTGAGCGCGGAACTCGAGACGTCGGTGATGGAAGCGAAGCAGCGGGCGGACATCGACGGCTGCACGATCAACCGACTGACGAACTACTGCGGCACATGGATCAAGCACGGGGGTTGGTACCCGGATCGCAAACTGCGTTTGTGGGACAGCCGCAAAGGGCGCTGGACCGGAGTGAACCCGCATGATCGCTACGAGATGGACGGCGGCAGCCGGATACAACACCTCAAGGGAGACCTGTTGCACTACAGCTACTATTCCATCAGCGATCACCTCAAGCAGGTGGACTATTTCACCACGATCAGCGCCAAGGCATACGCGCAACGCGGCAAGAGAGCCGACCTGTTGAAGATCCTTTTCGCACCGGTGGTGAAGTTCATGGACGGGTACTTGTTCCGCCTCGGCTTCCTCGATGGTTGGCACGGCTTCGTGATCGCACGCATCAGTGCGCAGGCCACCTACCTGAAGTACGTGAAGTTGCGCGAGCTGCGGAGCACCGGAGCAGCATGAAGGCCCCGGGAACGATCATCATCAGCCGTACGGACAGCATCGGCGATGTGATGCTGACACTTCCGCTCGCCGGCTTGCTGAAGGGGAAGTTTCCCGGCGTGCGGATCATCTTCCTCGGTCGCAGCTATACCCTTCCGGTTCTGCAGTGCTGTGCGAACATCGACCAAGCACTCTCCTTGGAGGCCCTCACAGATGATCCCGTGCGCACATTGCGAGGGTTGAAGGCCGATGCCATCGTGCATGTATTCCCAGACCGGAACGTGGCACGGTGGGCGAAGCAGGCGGGCATTCCCCTTCGCGTCGGCACCAGCCACAGGTGGTGGCATTGGTTCACGTGCAACAAGCGTGTCGCCTTCAGCCGGAAGAAGAGCGACCTGCATGAGGCGCAACTGAACGTGAAGCTATTGGCACCGCTCGGCATCCAGGACACGCTCGACCTCTCCACCCTTGCAGCACTGACGGGATTCGTTGCGCCTGATCCGGAACCGATAGTCTCCGGCATGTTGCGCTCCGATCGGAAACACTTGGTACTGCACCCGCACAGCAAGGGCAGCGCGGTCGAATGGGGGTTGGACAACTACGCTTCGCTCATGCACCGGTTGGATCCAATGCAGTGGCAAGTGCTCCTTACCGGAACGGAGACCGAGGCTGCACGCTATCGTCCACAACTGCCGCTCCATCTACACCACGTCAGCGACCTCGGGGGCAAGCTCTCGTTACCCCAGTTGGTCCAAGTGATCGGTGCAAGCAATGCACTCGTTGCGGCCAGCACAGGACCCTTGCACATTGCGGCGGCGAGCGGCATACGTGCCATCGGTCTGTACAGCAACCGCCGCCCGATCCACCCCGGGCGTTGGGCGCCCATTGGCCGCGATGCACACGCACTCGTGCACGATGCGGCATGCACGACCTGTGCCTCGGGCGCAGGCTGTGATTGCATTACGCGTATCCGGCCAGAGCGCGTGCTGGACCTGTTGGACTAGGCGACCAGTGCCGCTCCATTCTTGCGACGCTGAGGTTCCGACGCGAACACGAGCACGCAATAGAAGAAGGCCGCGAACGTGATCCCTGCTTGTGTTTCGAGAGTGTCCTCGGTGATGCATGACACCGCGAACGCGAAAGCCCAAGCCACGAACAGCGGCTGCAACCAAGCCCGTCGTTTCCATACAGGATAGCACCACGCCCACAAGCACCATATCAGGCCCGGCACCCCGAAACTCACGAGCCAAGTGAGATACTGATCATGGGCACGCAACCGCCACTTCGGCGCTAGTTTGCTCTGCATGCGCACGTACTCGGCATCGAACGCAAGCTGCGTATCGCCGGTGCCGACACCGACGAGCCAATGCTGGCGCGCAATACTCAGCGCCGCCTTCCAGAACTCCATCCGCATGGCTACGGAGTATCCGCTCGGGTCACCGGTATTGCGGTAACGCTGTAGTTCGAAGACGAACTCGTGCACGCGTTCGCTCAGGCGGTTCCGCTGCCCGGAATACACGGTTGGAACACCCCGTCCAATGCGTGCCAGATCATCCTCTGTCAACCGCGTCAGGCCAACGGAATCCTTCGCCAAACCCCTACTGGTCATGTACCGGAAGAGCGTGGCATAGAGCACGTTGCCTTGCGCATCGCTCTTGTCCAGCGGAAGGTCACTGATGCGGCGCCACTCCCGGTCCACTTCGGCCCACGCTATGTTGCGCCAAACGAACCGCCCGTTCTCCAACTGCATGTCCGTAGTGTCGTGCGTGTACACCTCGCCACCAGCGGAGCGCACCGGCAGCGGCGAGAATTCCACGGGATCCACATGCAGGGCGTCGTGCACGATCGCACTGAAAACGAGCAGCGCTCCTATGGGCAAGAGAACCAGCAACGAACGCAACACGATGCGCCCACGGTCGTGCTCCGCGCTCCACCTCCACAATGCCCAAGCCCCGACGCTGAGGACGATGAACGTACCGGCAACACTGCCCAACAAGTTGATGAAAACCATGCACCAGCCCATAGCAACGGTGTGCGCCAACTTGAGGGTCGTCCGCCTCGGCCAGTAGAAAACGAAAACGAAAAGAGCCATGCAGAGCATCAGCGCCAAGCGGATGTGACTGATGAAATACGACAGTGCGCGGTAGTCGCGCAGACCATCGGCCAAGGCAAGACAAGCCACACTGCTCACCGTAACGCTGCTCGCGAACAGCAAGAGCACTACGCGCAACTCTGTTCGCGACAGCGGTGCCGATGACGCCATGATCGGCGGAAGCACGATCGTCGGCAAGAGGATGCGGCACACATCAAGGCCCCATCCCAGGTCCTCTGTCCAGAACAGTCCGACCAGATGGAGCAAGGGGAACGAAAGAAAAACCAGCACTGCTGGATCGGTGAAGGCACCCGGCCACCTGCTCCGCACTGACTTGCGCGCGATCCCTTCCCATACCCACGCGACGAGCACGATGATATGCCCGATGCTCATGAGGAATTCACCCCATGGCATACCGATGGCGATGATGGACAGGCCGATCAAGTACGACCAGCGGAACGCGTCGCGTGGTGCGTGCGCACCTGCGGCGTCCGGGCCATCCGCAATGCCCTTCCGCTCGTCGTGCATGCCCTCTTGGCCCTTACTTCTTACCGCTGAGGATGGTCGCGGCTTCACCGCTGTTCAGGACCTCCAGCGCGCGTTTCAAATAGGGGTCCGTGGCCAACGCTGCACGGTAGCGCCCGGTCTGCAGCATGAAGCGGCTCACGATCTCGCCGCGCAGTACCTCGCTCACGTCATCGCGGAACCGGCGCAGCTCTTCTTCCTTGTTGGGCTTCAGTTCAGCCTTCAGCGCTTCAATGGCTTTCTCCGAGTGCTCGTAGTAACGCTCCTTCTTGGCAGCGGCCACCAGATCGTCCAAGGCATCGAGGCTTTCGGTCTCGTAAGTGAAATCCTTGTCCTTGACGAATACCAGGAAATCCTCATAGATGGCATCGGTGATGCGGAAATCTTCCGGCCTGCCGATGCTGTCGTGCTGTGCGCGGTACTTGTTGGCATAGTCGAAGAACAGATCCTTTACCGCCAGCCCGCCCACCACTTTCGCCAGCTCGGGTTCGGTCACGGCAACATCCGGAGCAACACCACGTCCATCGAACACCGGACGCCCGTTGCGCGTCTTGAAGGCTTTGATGGCGCTGTCGGCCACGTTGATCGCCGTGCCGCTGCTGTCGCGGTGCGCGTAGTCGATCTTCTGGATGCAACGACCGCTCGGGATGTAGTACTTGGCCACGGTTACCTTCACCTTGTTGTTGTAGACGATGTCGCGTGTCTGCTGCACGAGACCCTTGCCGTATGTACGCTCGCCAAGGATCACCGCCCGATCGAGATCCTGCAACGAACCAGCTACGATCTCGCTCGCGCTCGCACTGCCCTCGTCCACGATCACCACCAACGGAAGGCTGGCATCCAATGGCTCGCTGAGGGTTGTGTAGCTCTTGTCCCACTCCGCGATGCGGCCTTTGGTTTCCACCACCTTCTCGTTCTTCGGAACGAACAGGTTGACGATGTTGACGGCTTCGCGCAAGAGACCGCCGCCATTGCCCCGCAGGTCGAGCACCATCTTCTGCATGCCTTGGTCCTTCAACTCCTTCATGGCGTTGCGCACATCGATGCCCGCCGTAGCGGTAAAGCCGTTCAACTTCACATAACCCACCTTGTTCGCTTCATCCACGAAGCCCTTGTAGGGCACATCCGGGATCTTGATCTCCATGCGGGTAAGGGTATGCTCCTGTTCCACCCCGGCGCGGCGCGTCGTGATCTTAACGGAGGTGCCCGCCTGGCCCTTCAGCAGTTTGCTGGCCTGCTCGGTGTCCAAGCCTTTTACCGCTTTGCCATCCACACTGATGATCTCGTCGCCGGCACGGAAGCCTGCATTGGCGGCGGGGAACGTTTCGTAAGGCTCGCTTACAAGCACACGATCGCCCTGTGTTTTGATGAGCGCCCCGATACCCCCGTATTGACCGGTGGTCTGGAAGCGGTACTCCTCGATATCGCTTTCCGGGATGTAGTCGGTGTAAGGATCCAGCGATGTGAGCATGGCATCGATGCCGGTCTTCATGATCTCGCCGGGGTTCACATCGTCCACGTAGTAGATGTTGAGCTCCTTGTACACCTCGGTGAAGACCTCGATGTTCTTGCTGATCTCGAAGTAGTTGTCGCCAGCGGCGATGCCCATGCCGCCAACGATCGCGACGGCGCCGATGATCAGGACGGGTTTGAAGCGGAAGTTCATGATGAGAGGATTGAATGCGTTGCGTGTTGACGTGTTACGTGCTGGCGTGTTGCACGTTGTCGGTTGATCATGGGACGGGGTCGTAACCGTGACCACCCCATGGATGACAAGATAGAAAGCGCTTGAGGGTGAGCCAGCCGCCCTTCAGCGCACCGTGCTTGCGAAGTGCTTCAACGCCGTAGTGCGAGCAACTGGGTGCATAACGGCATTCGCCCGGCAGGAGCGGACTCAAGGTGTGTTGGTACACCTTCACCAAACCGATGAGCAATGTGGCGACGGGCTTAGCCATGTTCCGAGAGCCAACGTTGCAAGCACCGGGTTATTTTCCGCTGGGTAAGTTCCCAAGCGGGAACGGCCTTGCCTTGGTATACCAACAGCCAAGCACAGTGCAGGTCGCGCTCGGCCAGTTGTGCGAACAATTCGGGCTTTTGCAACCGGTAAGCCTCGCGCATGCGCCGCTTGGTGGTATTGCGATCCACGGCTTCGTGCAGGTTGCGCTTTGGCACCGCAAAGGCGATCTGCGCGCGCACATTGGGCGGCATGTCCATCGGCAAGCCGATCAAGCGGAAGGGTGGTTCGTTCACGGACTTTCCCTTTTTCACCACGTTCTCCATGCGCAGGCGTCCGCACAAGCGCTCCTGCTTGCTGAAGGTAAGACGGGTGGCGTTGGGCATGGGCGCGGAAAGCGGCGTACAGCGCGAAGGGGGATGGGTGGTTGGCCACGCAAGGTTAGCGGTACCGCCACCGATGCCGACCGTTCAGCCAATGGGTTGTCACCCTCGACTTGTCGAAGTGCCCAACGGCCGGCTCACTTCTTCTTGGCCGGCTTAGCAACCTTCTTGGCGGGCGCGGCGGAAGTCTTCTTGCCGGACTTCACTGCCTTCACCACCTTCTTCACCACGGCGCTCACGGCCTTCTTCATACCGCTGGCCGGGGCTTTGACCGGGGCCGCTTTGGGGGCGGGGGGCGTTGGGGGGGGCGGGGGTACGAGCGGACCCGTCTGGCCTTTTGCAGCGCGCTTCATATACAGTTCGATGGCGCCTGTCATGCTCGGTGCTTCGGGCAGCGGCGCTTCGATGTCGAGGCGGAGGCCTGCGTCGCGAACGGCTTTCACCGTGGTGGGGCCGAAGGCGGCGATCACGGTCCCGTTCTGCGAGAAATCAGGGAAGTTCCTACGCAGGCTTTCGATACCGGCAGGGCTGAAGAACACGAGCATGTCGTATTTCACCTCCTTCAGGTCGCTCAGGTCGGCGGCTACGGTGCGGTAGATCACCGCCTTGCTGTAAGCGATACCCGCTTTGTCCAGCAATTCGGGGATCTCCTGTTTCTGGATGTCGGTGCAGGGCACCAGGAACTTCTCGCCCCGGTGCTTCTTGATCACGTCCATCAGATCGCCGAACGTCTGCTTGCCGATGAAGACTTTGCGCTTGCGGTATACGATGTACTTCTGCACGTAGTAAGCGACGCTCTCGCTCACGCAGTAGTACTTCATCATTTCCGGCACCAGCACCCGCATCTCCTTGGCGATGCGGAAGAAGTGGTCCACAGCGTTGCGGCTGGTGAAGATGACCGCGCTGTGATCGAGGATGTTCACGCGGTCCTGCCGGAAGTCCTGCCCGGCGATGGGTTCCACTTTGATGAAGGGCCTGAAGTCGATCTTCACCCCCATCTTCTTGGAGAGATCGTGGTAAGGCGATTTTTCGCCCACCGGTTCGGGCTGGGTAACAAGTATGGTCTTGATCTTCAAGCGAGGCGCGGCTTAAACAGGGTCCGATGGAAGGTGGGCGAAATGCGCTAAGGCTTGCGCGGCCAAGGCCGCAGGTAAAATTTCGGCGGCGCAAATGTATAGGAAGATACTACCCGGCCCGACCCCCTGTCCAAGCCCTATCAACACCGCCCGGAACCAGCGGTACAACACCATGGCACCGAGCACTACGGCGCCCACGATCGCCGCGGCATTGCGCGCGGACGGTTGATAGGCGATCACCAGGACCGGGGGTAGCAAGGCAATCCCGACGGCTGCTGTGAGCAGCAGCGAAGTGTAGAGGTATTCGCCCAAGCCGGGATCGGCCTTGAAGAACCAACTGGTGAAACGGATGATCGAGGCTTGGCCCACGGTAACGATGACAACCGAAAGAAGGACGGGCAGGAAGCCCGCGAAGCCCGATCCCAAGTGGCTGTCCTGTACCGCCAATTGGTAAACGAACAAGGCGATCAATACCATCGCAGTGAACAAGAGGGCGATCAACCCGCGATCACGCAGGCTGATGTCGTCGCGCATGGTCTGCTGGCCGAGGCGCAAGCGGAAAACGGCCTCTCGCAACAGGTTCCACTTCTTACGCGCGCTCACATTCGTCCAAGCGAGCACCGCTATCGCGCCGAGCAGCACGGCGCCAATCCATCCTTCGTTCAGGATGTCATGCACACGCAGCGAAGCATCCAACCCGATCGTGTCCATGTGCCTTGATGACGCGTGCAAAAGTAGATGGGCCTGCGCGGGCCATGGTGCTACTTTCGCCGCGCTTTCAACAGCACCCCATGAGCACTGCCACAGCATCAACGGCGAAGAAGAGTTCCGCCACCGACCAGTTCAAAGCGCACGACCATTACCTGGTTGATGAACTGCTCACCGAGGAGCACAAACTGATCCGCGATACAGCCCGGAAGCATGTGAGCAAGCACCTCAAGCCGATCATTGAGGAAGCCTTCGAAAAAGAACTCTTCCACCCGGAGATCATCCCGGGCTTGGCGGAGATCGGTGCCTTCGGGCCGATGGTGCCGGTTGAATACGGTGGCATGGGGTTGGATCAGATCAGCTACGGCCTGATCATGCAAGAGATAGAGCGGGTGGACAGCGGCCTGCGCAGTTTGTGCAGCGTGCAAGGCTCACTGGTGATGTACCCCATTTGGAAGTACGGCAGCGAGGAGCAGAAGAAGAAGTGGTTGCCGCAATTGGCCGCTGGAAAGAAGATCGGATGCTTCGGGTTGACGGAACCGGATCACGGCAGCAACCCCAGCGGCATGGTGACCACCTTCGTGGACAAGGGCGATCACTACTTGCTGAACGGCGCCAAGATGTGGATCAGCAACAGCCCACTGGCCGACATCGCAGTGGTTTGGGCGAAGGCCGAGAACACCGAAGGCCGCATCCATGGCTTGATCGTGGAGCGCGGCATGGAAGGCTTCACAACGCCGACGACACACGGCAAGCTCTCGTTGCGCGCCTCGCCCACCGGCGAACTGGTATTCGACAACGTGAAGGTGCCGAAGGGCAACTTGCTCCCCAACAAGAGCGGTCTCGGTGCGCCGCTCGGCTGTCTCGACAGCGCACGCTATGGTATTGCATGGGGTACGCTCGGCGTGGCCATGGAGTGCTACGACACGGCGTTGCGGTACAGCCAGGAGCGGATCCAGTTCGGCAAACCGATCGGTGGGTTCCAACTCACGCAGAAGAAACTGGCCGAGATGATCACCGAGATCACCAAGGCACAATTGCTGACCTGGCGCTTGGGCACCTTGCGCAACGAAGGACGCGCCACCACTGCGCAGATCAGCATGGCGAAACGCAACAACGTGATGCTCGCTCTTACGGTGGCCCGTGAAGCACGGCAGATCCTTGGCGGCATGGGTATCACCAACGAGTACCCCATCATGCGCCACATGATGAACTTGGAAAGCGTGGTGACCTACGAAGGCACGCACGACATCCACCTGCTGATCAC
>JBDTSG010000012.1:0-27946 GCA_039931265.1 Flavobacteriales bacterium | reverse complement strand
GATCAACGAAGGCGACATCCTCATCGGCAAGATCACGCCGAAAGGGGAGACCGATCCGAGCCCGGAGGAGAAACTGCTCCGTGCCATCTTCGGCGATAAAGCGGGTGATGTGAAGGATGCCTCCATGAAGGCGCCCCCGAGCACCAAAGGCGTTGTCATCGACAAAAAGCTCTTCAGCCGCGCTATCAAGGACAAGAAGAGCAAGGGCAACGAGAAAGGCGTATTGGACGCCATCGACAAGGATTACGACAAGGACTTGGCCGTGCTGAAGGATCTCCTCGTGGAGAAGATGATGAAGCTGCTGGGCGGTCTCGGCAGCAATGGCATCTTCAACAAGTACAAGGAGGAGATGGTGAAGAAGGGCACCAAGTTCACTGCGAAGGTGTTGCAAGGCGTCGATTACGTTACCGTGGATCCCACCGAGTGGACCAGTGACAAGAAGACCAATGAATTGGTCCGCCAGCTCATCCACAACTACAACATCCGTTACGGCGATATCAGCGGTGGGTACAAGCGGAAGAAATTCCAAGTGAGCATCGGCGACGAATTGCCTGCGGGTATCGTGAAACTGGCCAAGGTCTATGTGGCCGCTAAGCGCAAGCTCAGCATCGGCGACAAGATGGCCGGCCGCCACGGTAACAAGGGCATTGTTGCACGCATCGTGCGCGATGCCGACATGCCTTACATGGCGGACGGAACACCGGTGGACATCGTTCTGAACCCGTTGGGCGTGCCTTCGCGGATGAACCTTGGACAGATCTATGAGACCGTTCTTGGTTGGGCCGGAATGAAACTGGGGCGCAAGTATGCCACCCCGATCTTCGATGGTGCTACCAACGACCAGATCAACGCCGAAACCGACGAGGCCGGACTTCCACGGAGCGGCAAGATGTATCTCTACGATGGTGGCACGGGCGACCGATTCCATCAACCGGCCACGGTGGGCGTGATCTACATGATCAAGCTGGCCCACATGGTGGACGACAAGATGCACGCTCGTTCCATCGGACCTTACAGCCTCATTACCCAGCAGCCGTTGGGTGGTAAGGCCCAGTTCGGTGGTCAGCGTTTCGGTGAGATGGAAGTATGGGCGTTGGAGGCCTTCGGTGCTGCCAACATCCTGCAAGAGATCCTGACCGTGAAGAGCGACGACGTGATCGGCCGCGCGAAAGCCTATGAGGCGATCGTGAAGGGCGAACCCATGCCAACGCCCGGTATCCCTGAGTCCTTCAACGTTCTGCTGCACGAACTCCGCGGCCTCACTTTGAACGTGAGCCTGGAGAGCACTGAACCCGTCATTAACTGATCGTCCAACAGCATCCCACGATGAAGAAGGAAGTAAAGCTGAACAGCAACTTCAACAAGATCGTCATCAGTCTTGCGAGCCCGGAGCAGATCCTGGAGCGCAGCCATGGTGAAGTGATCAAGCCGGAGACGATCAACTACCGCACCTATAAGCCGGAGCGCGATGGTTTGTTCTGCGAGCGCATTTTCGGTCCGGTAAAGGATTTCGAATGCCACTGCGGTAAGTACAAGCGTATCCGCTACAAGGGCATCGTATGCGATCGCTGCGGTGTGGAGGTTACCGAGAAGAAGGTGCGCCGCGAGCGCATGGGCCACATCAGCCTCACCGTTCCGGTGGCGCACATCTGGTACTTCCGTAGCCTGCCGAACAAGATCGGTTACTTGCTGGGCCTGCCCACCAAGAAACTGGATCAGATCATCTACTACGAGCGTTACGTCGTTATCCAAGCCGGTACCGGCACGGCGAAGAACAAGGAGGGTGTCGTCATCCAATACCTCGACTTCCTCACGGAAGAAGAGTACCTCGACGCGCTGGAACAGTTGGGCAAGGACAACCAGCACTTGGACGATAGCGACCCGAACAAGTTCATCGCCAAAATGGGTGCTGAGGCCTTGAACGACCTGTTGCGTCGCCTCGACCTTGATAGCCTGAGCTACGATCTGCGCCACAAAGCGAACACCGAGACCAGCCAGCAGCGGAAGAACGAAGCATTGAAGCGCCTCAACGTGGTGGAAGCACTGCGCGAAGCGAACACACGCCGGGAAAACAAACCGGAGTGGATGATCGTGAAGGTCGTGCCCGTTATACCGCCTGAGCTGCGTCCATTGGTGCCCTTGGACGGTGGCCGTTTTGCCACGTCCGATCTGAACGATCTCTACCGTCGCGTGATCATCCGCAACAACCGCCTGAAGCGGTTGGTGGAGATCAAGGCACCCGAGGTGATCCTGCGTAACGAGAAGCGGATGTTGCAGGAGGCTGTTGACAGCCTCTTCGACAACAGCCGTAAGAGCAGCGCCGTGAAGAGCGAGAGCAACCGTCCGCTGAAGTCACTGAGCGATTCGCTCAAAGGCAAGCAGGGCCGGTTCCGCCAGAACCTGCTCGGAAAGCGTGTGGACTACAGCGCACGTTCCGTGATCGTTGTGGGACCCGAGCTGAAACTGCACGAGTGCGGTCTGCCCAAGGACATGGCAGCCGAACTGTTCAAACCGTTCATCATCCGCAAGCTCATCGAGCGCGGCATCGTGAAAACGGTGAAGAGCGCGAAGAAGATCGTCGACAAGAAGGAGCCGGTGGTGTGGGATATCCTGGAGAGCGTATTGAAAGGGCACCCTGTGCTCCTCAACCGTGCGCCAACCCTGCACCGTCTTGGTATCCAAGCTTTCCAGCCCAAACTGATCGAGGGCAAAGCCATCCAGTTGCACCCGCTCGTGTGTACGGCTTTCAACGCCGACTTCGACGGTGACCAAATGGCCGTGCACGTGCCCTTGGGCCATGCCGCGATCCTGGAAGCCCAATTGTTGATGCTCGCGAGCCACAACATCCTGAACCCGGCCAACGGCGCACCTATCGCGGTGCCCAGCCAGGACATGGTGCTTGGTCTTTACTACATCACCAAAGGCCGTAAGAGCGAGAAAGGCAGCCCCGTGAAAGGGGAAGGCCGCACGTTCTACAGCCCCGAGGAAGTGGTGATCGCCTACAACGAAGGCAAGGTGGATCTCCATGCGTGGATCAAGGTGCGTTGGTCCGCCGTTGATGGTTCGACCAGCATCATCGAGACCACCGTGGGCCGCGTGCTCTTCAACGACGTGGTGCCTGATGAAGCAGGTTACATCAATGAACTGCTGACCAAGAAGGCGCTGCGCGACATCATCGGCCGCGTGCTGAAAAGCGCCGGTACCGCAAAGGCTGCCAAGTTCCTCGACGACATCAAGGAGATCGGTTTCAACATCGCTTTCAAGGGTGGTCTGTCCTTCAACTTGGAGGATGTGATCGTGCCTGATGAGAAGGAGAAGCTGGTGAAAGCCGCGCAGAAGGAGGTGGACGAGGTGATGGGCAACTACAACATGGGCCTTATCACCAACAACGAGCGGTACAACCAAGTGATCGATATCTGGACACACACCAACAGTCGTGTGACCAAAACGCTGATGGACCGCCTCGCGGCCGACCGTCAAGGCTTCAACAGCGTGTACATGATGATGGACAGCGGTGCCCGTGGTAGCAAGGAGCAGATCCGTCAGCTCAGCGGCATGCGTGGTCTTATGGCCAAGCCGCAGAAGAGCGGCGGTGGTGGTTCACAGGACATCATCGAGAACCCCATCCTCTCCAACTTCAAGGAAGGCCTGTCCATCTTGGAGTACTTCATCAGTACCCACGGTGCACGGAAAGGTCTTGCCGATACGGCACTGAAGACAGCCGATGCCGGTTACCTCACGCGCCGCCTCGTTGATGTGGCGCAGGACGTGGTGATCAACATCGAAGATTGCGGCACCCTCCGCGGCTTGGTTGCCACCGCACTGAGGAAGAACGAGGAGGTCGTCGAGTCCCTTTATGATCGCGTACTCGGCCGTTGCGCCGTGCATGATGTGTATCACCCGCAGAGCGGTGACCTCCTCGTTTCGAGCGGTGAGCAGATCACCGAGGACATTGCAGCGGGGATCGCAGCAAGCCCGATCGAAGAGGTGGAGATCCGCAGTGTGCTTACCTGCGAGCAGAAGAAAGGTGTTTGCACCAAGTGCTACGGCCGCAACCTGGCGACAGGTCGAATGGTGCACATGGGCGAGGCGGTCGGTGTGATCGCCGCGCAATCCATCGGTGAACCCGGGACACAGCTTACACTGCGTACGTTCCACGTGGGTGGTGTAGCAGGAAAGATCACCGAGGAGAGCGAAGTGAAGGCGAAGTACGATGGCAAGTTGGAGATCGATGAACTGCGTACCGTGAAGCGCAAGGACCGCAAAGGCGAGGACGCCGAAGTGGTCATCAGCCGCAGCACGGAAATGCGCATCGTGGACAACAACACCGGCATCGTGCTCACCACCAGTGTGATCCCTTACGGCGCCTTCCTGTACCACAAGAACGGGAAGAACGTGAAGAAGGGTGAGATCATCTGCACCTGGGACCAGTACAACGCGGTGATCATTTCGGAACTGAGCGGTAAGCTCGGCTTCGAGAGCATTGAAGAGAGCGTCACCTACCGTGAGGAGATCGATGAGCAGACCGGGTTCACCGAGAAGGTGATCGTGGAAAGCCGCGATAAGCGCAAGAACCCCACGATCAAGATCATCGACATCAAGAGCAAGGAGGAGATCAAGAGCTACTCCCTGCCGGTCGGTGCTCACATCATGGTGAAAGAAGGTGACAAAGTGGAAGCAGGTGACGTGTTGGTGAAGATCCCCCGTACCAGCGGTAAGGGTGGTGACATCACCGGTGGTCTGCCCCGTGTTACCGAACTCTTCGAAGCACGTAACCCCAGCAACCCTGCCGTGGTAAGCGAGATCGACGGTATCATCTCGTACGGCAAGATCAAACGCGGTAACCGCGAGATCAACGTGGAGAGCCGTACCGGCGAGCGCAAGACCTACTTGGTGCCGCTGAGCAAGCACATCCTGGTGCAGGAGAACGACTTCATCAAGGCCGGTGCGCCATTGAGCGATGGCAGCATCAGCCCGATGGACATCTTGGACATCCAAGGACCGACCCGCGTGCAGGAATACCTGGTGGATGAAGTCCAAGAGGTGTACCGTATGCAGGGTGTGAAGATCAACGACAAGCACTTCGAGGTGATCGTGCGCCAGATGATGCGCAAAGTGGAGATCGAGGATCCGGGCGATACCCGTTTCCTGGAGAAACAGAGCGTGAACAAGACCGAGTTCATGGCGGCCAACGATGCCATCTTCGATATGATGGTCGTGACCAATGCCGGGGACAGCGGTGTGCTCAAGGAAGGCCAGATCATCACCGCGCGGAAATTGCGCGATGAGAACAGCGCCTTGAAGCGTAAGGATGCCAACCCGGTGGAGGCGCGCCATGCCAAGCCCGCTACCGCACGCACCATGCTGCAGGGTATCACCCGCGCTTCGTTGCAAACGGAGAGCTTCATCAGCGCCGCGTCTTTCCAAGAGACCACCAAAGTGTTGAACGAAGCCGCTGTGAGCGCGAAGGAGGACTACCTGCACGGCTTGAAGGAGAACGTGATCGTTGGTCACTTGATCCCCGCCGGTACCGGCAGCCGCCGCTTCCAGAAGAACATCGTTGGCAACAAGGACGACATGGAGCGCATGGCCGCCGAGCGCGACACCGTTGTAACCGAAGGCTGACCTGAACTAACATGGCCGAGAACGAGAAACCCAAGGGCAACCAGCTGAACATCGAGATCAGCGAGGAGGTGGCGGATGGCATTTACAGCAATCTGGCCATCATCACCCACAGCAACTCGGAGTTCGTGCTCGACTTTGTGCGCGTGATGCCGGGTGTGCCGAAGGCCAAGGTGCGCGCGCGCGTGCTCCTTACGCCCCAGCATGCCAAACGCCTCATGCGCGCCCTGGCCGATAACATCGGCAAGTACGAGCAAGCCCACGGTCAGATCAAGGACACCGAAATGCCCCAGATCCCGATGAATTTCGGAGGACCTGCGGCGCAGGCTTAGAAACGCCTTCACCTATCGGATCAAGAGCAGCCCCCGGCGAAAGTCGGGGGCTGTTGCATTAGGCAACCATGGCAACGCGATATGGCGGAACCGGATCCATTTCCGCGGTGGACGTTACGCTGGGGGAATGCACTTCACTCCTGCGCCCGCTGTGCGAAGAGCACATAGCCGAAGTTCAGGCTTACTGCCCAAGGTTGCTCCAAGCCGTCGATATAGCTCGTGTTGAACCATATCGGGCCGATGGGGCTTTGGTAAATGAGCGAACCGCTCGCCAAGTAATACCGCTTGCTCACAGGGTCGCCTTCGGTCGGTTGATCCGTTTGCTCGCGTTCGATCGCTTTGTAGGGTTGGAACACGTAGCCCTCGAGACGCAGGTCGACACGGTTCTTCGATAAGGCAATGATGGACCGCACGCCTCCGGCCGCGTATTGGCTCGCGCGGAAATTCTCCAAGAAGTACGTGCGGCTTTCGGGCGTTGGTTGGAACACCGGTGCGCGGGCAATGGTGGCCGTGTAGTTGCTGAAGAAGGGATAAGAGCTGTAGACGCCCTCGAGCAGCACCCCGAAACGGAACGACTTGGTCGCCACGAAATACTTGTCGAGCGTGACTTTGGCCGCAAGCCATTCATGATGCTGCCTTGACGTTAGGCGGGAGACATCGCCCACCGTTCCGGGTGTGGTCACCTCCTCACCACCGTAATAGCGTAGTTCCGCTTTCAAACACTCCCCTGCGTTCGGGTGCTGTTTCCGGTTCAAGCTGTTGCGTTCCATCATCAACCCGGTGGAAACGTGATAAAACTCCGTGACATCCGCAGTGTCCGTAGCGCTCCATTCCAAGGTTTGGTAATAGCTGTCTCGGCTCTGGACGTACTTGAAGTCGTAACGCAAGAGCCCTTTGTTGCCGATGCTCAAACCTGCGTTTATACCACCCCATCCCTCGCGAAGGACGATATAGGATGGCCGTACCTCGTCGAAGAAGGTGGTGAAGCTGCTGAAGTGATCCCAGCGCTGTAGCGTGAACACCGGTTCCAGATAGATCGGCGCCCGCGTGCTCAGGTCCACGCGCAGCTTGGCTTGCCCGGCCGCGTAGAACTTGCCGAAGTAGGAGAGGGCTTCGAGCCGCGCGCTGCTGCGCCCGAAGATGTTGTATCGCACACCTACCATCCCCGTGTTGATGGGTCGGCTGCTGAAGATGCCGCCGAAACGCACGTCAAGGTTTTTCTCGCGCTTCACCAGCACGTCCAGATCGTAGTTGCCGTTCTGCGGGTTGTACGTGGCTTTCGGGTGCAAGCCGGCAACATTGTAATCAGCGTACAGCCTGAAGTAGCGCGGTTTCAGTTCGGTTGCGGTAAGCGGCTCCGGACGGCGGCCCAACAACGTACGCTCCACGTACCGGGCCTGTTGTTTCGTAACGCCTTTGATCTTGATATCGCCGAAAACCGGCTCGCCCAGTCGTGCCGTCCACCGCGCCCGGCGCGCTGCCATTTCCTCTTTGCTCCGGTATTCCGCAATGATCGCCTTGATCTCCGGCATGCGCGCGATCGCAGCGTTGTAGCCGTCGAGTATGGTCTGCGCAGGATCGCTGAAGTCGAAGATGGTGGTGGCGGTTTGCGGCTGCACGATCACACTGTGTTCGCACGGTATGGTGTAGTCGGTCTGTTGCTGCATCATTGCGCGCAACTGGCTCATGAGATCATCCTCGCTGGGTGGCGCGCCGTTCAGTCCAACGTTGCTGCCGATGATCACATCCGGCAGGAAGGCATCGTACAGCACATCGCTCGGGAAGTTGTTGAACAGCCCTCCGTCCATCATCAAATGCCCGTCCACACGAATGGGTTTGAAGTAGAACGGATAGCTCATGCTGGCGCGCACGGCCTGCGCCAGATCGCCGCTTTTGAACGTGACCGGGCGGTTCGCCGTGATGTCGCTGGCAACACAACGGAACGGCACGAAGAGACTGTCCATGTCGTATCCGGCCGCCGCACTGGCGGGGGCGAACGAACGCATCTGCTCGAAATCGATGAGCACAGGGCTCCGCAGGTTGGTGGGCAAACTGAGCTGTATGGTGGTGTCCAGGTCCAGCTTCACGGTTACCAACGACGCGTCGGGCGCATCCTGCTTGAAGTAGTACGTGTACCGCTCCTCGATCCCACCGGCAGCCATGATGCCGTTCAGCTCCGTGTTGAAGATGGAGTCGATCTGATGGGGCGAATAGCCCGCAGCATACATGCCCCCGACCAAGGCCCCCATGCTGCTTCCGGCAATGCAGTCGATCGGGATATTGTTCTCCTCGAGCGCTTTCAAAACGCCGATGTGCACCATCCCCACTGCACCACCCCCGCTCAGTACGATGCCCACCCGCTGGGCGCCAGCGCCCAATGCGAGCAAAAGCAGCGTGGCAGCGGACAGCGTTCGGAACATCGGCGAGGGGTCGGGCGAAAGTACGAGCGCCCAACGGCCGCCTCAGGCCATTAGTGTGGCCAGCAAGCCGTTGAAATAAGCCGGTGCTTGCAGCAACCGGCTGCCGTACCAGCTGAACAGCTCGCCGTCCACCAGGCGGACCGGCGTGCCGGGGCAGATCATGTTGAACTCGGCGATGTGTTTTTCCTTGAACGGGTATGGCTCGGACGATAGCAGGAGGACGTCCGGATCGGCTTCGGCCAGTTCGCGCGCGGTTATTTCGGGGTAGCGTGCATCTCCCTCGTCGAACACGTTCACCATGCCGCAGCGTCCTAGCATGTCATGTACGAAGGTGTTCTGACCCGCGGCCATGAAAGGTTCGCGCCAGATCAAGTAGGCCACTGTAAGAGGCTCCACAAGTGGTTGCAGGTCCGTGAAGGCTCGTTCGATGTTATCGCAGAGCGCCAATGCCTTCGTTCCGGTCCCGGTCAATTCACCGATGCGTATGGTCATATCCAACGCTCCGGACAGGTCGCGCACATCGCTCATCCAAACCGGATACTCCTGCTCCAGTGCCCGTATGTCCTTGCGGTCGTTCTCTTCCTTATTGCCTATGATGAGGTCGGGTTTCAGCGCGCGCAGCTTGGCCAGGTCCACCTGTTTTGTGCCACCAATACGGTGCTTGGTCTTGAACCATGTTCCGGGGTGAACGCAGAATTTGGTGATGCCGACGACACGCTCGCCAAGGCCGAGGTCGTAGAGCAGTTCGGTCTGTGAAGGGACCAACGATATGACCCGACGTGGATGTTCCGGCACCTCAACGGCGCGGTCCATTTGGTCACGGAACAATGCCATGGGCTTGCTGATTTGCGCATCCAATGCGTTCCCTCCTGCGCACTCATCCGAGGTTTCTGGAAAAGTATCTAACGCCCTTTTCCTACAGGGATCTTGGCAACGTCACCGGTTACCATTGAAGCAAACATGTCGAGAAGTTTGCGTTCTTCCGGGCCACAGTCCGTGCACGCTTGGGTCATGCGGTTGATCGCCGCACGACCGGCGACATCCGGGGTCTTGGAGGGTGCAGGACCCCGAACTATTCTGGCCCAAGCAGCGAATTCCGCGGTGCTCAAAATTTCATGACCCCCACTCGCTTTGAACAAACCAATGAATTCGCGTGTGTGGGTCACCGCATAGTTCCGGAGGTCAGCGCTCACCGCATCCCATTGGTTGCTCTTAGCATTTGCCAACTTCCTGGAAATAGTCCGTGCGGCTGCCTCGCGAACACCTGCATCTGAACTGGCCAGGTCAGCAAGCGATACCCCATCGGGAGTGTCCCCGATGGACGCTGCTGGGTCCAATTGCGGCGCTTCAGCAGCCCGGTTGCTTTCGGACGGAGTCACCTTACCGGCGTCAGGGACCTTTTCTCCCGTCAGCCCTCCTGGCCCCTCTTGGTTGCTTCCAGGATTCGTTCCGGGATCGTTCTTGCAGCCGGTCGCAAGGGTCAGCAGAATGGGAAGTATGGTAAGCTTCATGATCACTTCAGTTTTCCGATGATGTCTTGTTTCGTCAGGATCCCCAAACCGTTCGGCATTTGCACCAGCACCGCCGGGGAGCCATTGCCGAGCTGGGCGGCCACATCCTCCAATTTGCTTTCGGCTGCGATCACGGGCAGCGAAGGCCCCATGACCACACGCGCTTTGCGGTGGCGCACTTCGGCGTCTTCCAGTATGGCATCGAACAGTCGCGCGTCGGTGATCGTACCCACGGGCTTGCCGTTCTCCATTACCGGCATTTGGTCGATGTTGTGCTTGCGCATCCGTTCAATGGCAACGAGCACGGGTTCATCCGCTTCCACCGAAACGAGCCCAAGGTCCTTGCCCTTCAGCAGATCCCCTGCGGTGGGTTTTTCCTCGATCAAGAAGCCCCTTTCGCGCATCCAGTCATCGTTGAACATCTTGCCAACGTAACGCGTGCCGTGGTCGTGGAAAATGATCACGACAATTTCGCCTTTCTTGAAATTGTCCTTCAACTGCAACAGGCCGGCCATGGCACTGCCAGCACTGTTCCCCACGAAAATGCCTTCCTCTTTCACGATCCGTCGCGTCATGACCGCGGCATCGCGGTCCGTGACTTTCTCGAAGTGGTCGATGAGGTCCATGTCAACGTTCTGCGGAACGAAATCCTCGCCGATGCCTTCAGTGATGTACGGATAGATCTCGTTCTTATCGAAGATGCCGGTCTCCTTCAACTTCTTGAACACCGATCCGTAGGTATCGATGCCCCACACCTTCAGTCCGGGGTTTTTCTCCTTCAGGAATTTCGCGGTGCCGCAGATGGTGCCACCAGTGCCCACGCCGACCACCAGATGATCGACCTTGCCGCCGGTCTGTTCCCAGATCTCGGGGCCGGTGGTTTCGTAATGCGCTTGGGCATTGCTGGGATTGTCGTACTGATTGGCCTTCCAACTGTTCGGCGTTTCGTTCACCAAACGTGACGACACCGAGTAGTAGGAGCGGGGATCTTCCGGATCCACGTTCGTGGGGCAAACGATCACTTCAGCCCCGAAGGCGCGGAGGATGTCCACCTTTTCGCGGCTCTGCTTATCGGTGGTGGTGAAAATGCACTTGTAGCCTTTGATGATGGCCCCGATCGCCAGCCCCATGCCCGTATTACCGCTGGTGCCCTCGATGATGGTGCCGCCCGGTTTCAAACGGCCGTCCTTCTCGGCGTCCTCGATCATCTTGATCGCCATCCGGTCTTTGATACTGTTCCCCGGGTTGAAGGTCTCCACCTTGGCGAGTACCGTGGCCGCAACGTCTCTCGTCAGCCGGTTGATCCTTACCATGGGCGTGTTGCCGATGGTGGAGAGGATGTTTTCGTGGATCTTCATTGGAATGTTGCGCGAATGTACAGGTCGGTATATGGGCGCATGATGGTCCTCTTATGCGAAGCGGATAGCGCGAACCGGGGGGATGCGGCTTACCAACATGCTGGGCAGCACGAGCGCCGCCAAGCAGATCAAGAGTACCCCTGCATTGAGCGCAACGATCGGAACGGGATCCAGTGACACAGGTATGGCGTGGACGTAGTAAACGTCCATGTTCAGCGTTGCCAGACCGGTCCAACGCTGCAGCAAGCACAGGCCAATGCCCAACAGGTCGCCGAGCACGATACCAATGCCCAGGATGTAGCCGGCATCGATAAGGAATATGCGGCGGATGGTACCGTTGGTGCCGCCAAGCGATTTAAGCACGCCTATCATGGTGGTGCGTTCCAGAATGATGATGATCAAGGCGCTGGTCATGTTGATGATCGCCACGATCGTCATCAGCAGAATGACCACCCACACGTTGGTATCCAACAATTCGAGCCACGCGAACATTTCGGGGAACCGTTGCCGAACCGTTACGGTCCGTAACCCGTAGCCCAAATGGTCGCGGTAAATGGCATCATCCATGGCCATCAGGTCTTCGTAGCGCTCCAATGCCACCTCGAAACCGCCTGCGTATCGCTTGTGACTTCCACCGCTCCCTCCACGCTGCACGGTAATTCCCGCTACTTCACTATGGAAGCCCCGGCTGTCGACCCGGATATGCGTGCTGTCCGGGGTGATGCGCACCCACGCCGTATCGGGGATCGTGCCGTTGTCGTCGTGAACGACCAATTCGATCTTGGTGTCCCGTGAGGCCAGGCCATTCAGCACGTGCGATGGAACAGCGATCCAGTGCGGTCCGGCTCCTTCCAAGGCCGTGCCCGGCCACTCGTACGTGTAGGACTTATCGCCACCGAAAGCGAGCCCCTCGATACGCACCTTTCCGTTCTTCACGCTATCGCTTACAAGGATCTCCGCTTGCAAGCCCCAACCGCTGAATCGTTGCAGGTGGGCTATGTCGATGAACACGACCTGTTGGTCCAGCTGTTCCAAGCCGGTTTGGTAGATACCGCAGACGTTGAATTTCCTTGGCCGGATGTCCTCCCGTCCCTTCACCAGGTAGATCGTGATGGTGTCGCCCAAGCCAATGCCCAAGCGCTCTGTCATCCATCGGCTCAGCAACACCTCGTTGCTGTGGTGATCGCCGGTGTCCCCGATGCTCGGCACCGTTCCTTCCACTAAGCTAGAACGCAGGAACGACCAATCGTGATCGATGCCCACGCCCTTCACCATTACACCTTGGATCTCTTTGCTCGTTTCAATGATCCCGGGTTTGGTGGCGTAGATCTGGATGTGGGCAATGCCGGGAAGGGTGTCCAAGAAAGGATAGAAAGGCTGGGCGATGGCGACCCGCGGGGTTTCCTTCGCATCGGTCTGCCGCATGCTGTTGATCTGCAAGTGCCCACCGGCACCGATCAACTTGTTGCGTACTTCGTCCTGGAAGCCCGTGCTGATGGCAACCGTTATGATCATTACGGCCATTCCGATCACGATGCCCAGGATCGCGATCCATACAATGGGGCGTGAAAGCCTGTCCTGCCGATCTTTGGCCGAGAGGATGCGCTGCGCGACGAAATGCGGGAAACCCATGTGCGGGACGAAGATGGCGCTGGTTCCGGTAGTGCACCACAGACATCATGTGAGGGCATCCAAAGCACACTTGACCGCGTCTTCGCAGGGAATGCGGGAAACGATCCTATCGCGCGTGATCGCGGGAACATGCTGGTTGCTCTGCATTGTTGCAGGAGACCGTCTTTCAGCGCAACAACCGGTTGTGGTAAGTAGTAGCTGCCTTGGTCAGGCGCAGTCCGGGCATCACGGCTTCGGTCTGGGCCCGGTGGATTTCGGCTGGTTCGGCTCTCCGGTGAAGGCGGTTCCACGCGCGGATGGTGGTTCTGTGGTCATGAGCCGATACATAGCGGGGCCCGACACCGGTGTGCAGGTCACGCGGTTCGATGCATGGGGCGCTGCCCTGTGGCATTATAGCTTCACGGATCCCGGGGTGCCTTTTTTACAGCCGGACGCGATCTGTCTGGCGAATGATTCCGGTTACCTCATCGGTGGGCAGACGGCGGGCTACACCAACAAATGGGATCCTTTCATCCTGAAGCTCGATGCCGCTGGCGCTCTGGTCTGGTTCAAGACCTACACGTGCAACCGGAACCTCTACGTGAACGACATCAGCCAAGATGTGAACGGGAATATCTGCATGGTCGGCGCTGACTACTTCCTGTACACGTCTTTCTGGACAAGCCAGTGGAACACGTTCTTCGTGCCCACGGAGAACGCCGCTGTTGTCCTGATAACGGACAATGCCGGCGCCCCGGTCAGTTTCAAGCCGTACTCCTTCCATTTCGGCGGGGTGGACCGCAAGTGGGAGCATTTCAGCGATGTGGAACCGCTTTCGGGTGGTGGCTTCCTGATCGCTGGGAACAGTGGCCACAACTGGGACTTTTTCGCGGGTACTGCCCTCAGGGTTGATGGCGTGGGGAATCAGCTGTGGTGCCGCAACTGGCTTTGCACCCAATTCGGTGGGGCATGGAGCAGCGACGTGATGCAGTGTGCCGTGCAGGATGGTCCGGGAACTGCACTGCTTGCGGGTTACGTCAGCGACCACGATCAGTACGGCGGGTCATGGAGCTACCGCGATATGCACGCCACCAAGATCGATCTCGCCACGGGCAATTTCACGTGGAGTGCTCGCTACGCAAGCACTGCGGCCAATGTATCCGACGGGACGCTCGTGAACGGACGGTTCCTTGTGACGGGCTATAAATATTCCTACGGTTACACGCCGGTCGGAGGTCTGCTCTACGATGTGGATGCCAGCAGCGGCGCGCTGAACCAACTACGCACTTTCATGTACGACCCTGCTCCGGGCACATCGTTCGGGACCATCGATAAGTATGCGAATGGCGACCTGCTTTTCGGAGGTACAACGAACCGGAACGGGTTCAGCCAAGCCATGATCCAGAAAACCGATCCCTTCGGTGGTGGTGCTTGTACGGATAGTCTGTGGACCGCACCAACCGAAATCCCGTTGGTGTGGAACGAACAGTTGATGACCATCAACGATGCCGGTGGGCAGAACCCGAGCCCGGTCACCAGCATATCAGCGGTCGCCGTGGACCGTTCACTCACGCGCACTTGCGTTTGCCTCAAGGCTTCATCGTTCTGCCCGACGGCAAGCGATACCCTCTTCGTGTTGAACAAGGACACTCTGGCTTGTGCAAGTGATTCGTTGAACATCGCCTCTTTCCTGAACGATCCAATGCAGTGCAACGTTCCGATGTTCACCTATGACTGGACTTACTATTCCAACGGCAGCGTGGTCGGCAATGCGGTGATCGGTGGTTCCCAGTTCGCGGCGTTCAGCGGAAGCACACCGTTACCGATCGCAGCACCTGCGGGAGCCAATTCCATCCAAGTGCAGTTGGAAGTCTTGGATTGTGCAGGGGATACGGTATGTGTGGTCGCGGCCTCGGTTGGCATCGGGGGTGGGCAGCTCACCAACAACGTGCTCGGGCCGGACACGACATTCTGCGGAGCCGGCTTCCTGCTCGGTCCCGGGAGTGCGGACAGCACAGCCACGTTCGCTTGGTACGCGGGCAACATCGGCAGCACTTTACAGCAAGCCCAAGCCGGAGGAACCGTCGGAACAGGGCCGTATTACACCGCCGATAGCAGTGGTACGTACTTCCTTTCAGTGACGGTGGATGGATGCACAAGCCTGGATTCCGCGAGTGTGGACATGGATCTTCTGAACCTTGATCTTTTGGATAGCGCATGGTTCTGTGCGGGCGATACGGCGCTCCTTGATGCCGCATGGCCGGGTGCCACCGCCTATGCTTGGAGCGGTGTGGCCGTTGGGAACCTGGTGACCGCCCCGGTTTCCGTTCAAGGTTATGCGATCGTTTCGGTGATGGTGGGCAATTGTGCCGGTGCCGATACCATTGTTGTGTCCGAACAACCGCTTCCATCGCTGGACCTGCCGGACAGCTTGCCCTTGTGCATCGATGTCCGATCGGCTTTCCTCGAGATCACCGATCCACACGACAGTGCCATGTGGAGCACAGGGGAAACCACCTCTTCCGTGGAACCGGAAATGAACGGATACTATTCCGCCATCATTTTCGAGAACGGCTGTACCTCTCTTCCGGACAGCACCTTGCTTTACTGGGACGATTGCTCGTGCACGCTTTTCCTGCCCAATAGCTTCACGCCTGACGGCGACGGCATCAACGATAACTGGGGACCTGTCATGGATTGCCCACTGCGCTCCATGGAATTGCTCCTCTTCGATCGTTGGGGTGAGGTGATCGCAGCACTTCACACACCTGCCGAGCGATGGGATGGGATGTACGGAGGGCAGTCGTGTCCTATCGGTGTGTATCCGTACAAGCTGCGGTACGCCAGCGATCGCATGGATACGGGCAACATCGAACGGGTAGAGCGTGCGGGGCACGTATCCTTGGTGCGATGATGACCCCGCACCTTCCGACCCTTGCGCTGGCCACGACCTTCTTGGCGGCTTGTTCAGGCAACGCACAAGTAACCGCGCTTGAACCGGTACCCGGACAACCGGATAGCACAATTGCCATCGTTGTGGCTGCGGAGCGCACCTCCGAATACGTCCCCGGTCTGCTCGGCAAGCGGGTAGCCGTTGTTACCAACCACACGGGTCGGATCAAGGAAACCCTTTTGGTGGATTCGTTGCTCTCGCTCCGGGTGAACGTTGTGAAAGTGTTCAGCCCGGAGCATGGTTTCCGCGGCGATGCCGACGCCGGTGCACACGTGGCGGATACGCGCGACCCGAAAACCGGTTTAGCGGTCATCTCCCTGTACGGTGAAGGCAAGAAGCCGACCCCCAAGGCCATGGAGGATGTGGACGTGGTGCTCTTCGATCTGCAGGATGTGGGCGTGCGCTGCTATACCTATATCAGCACCCTGCATTACGTAATGGAGGCATGTGCCGAGCAACACAAGCCGCTGATCGTGCTGGACCGGCCCAACCCCAATGGCTTTTTCGTTGATGGCCCCGTGCTGCGCAAGCAGTACGCTTCGTTCGTAGGACTGCATCCCGTGCCGCTCGTGCATGGAATGACCATCGGTGAGTACGCCGGCATGATCAACGGCGAGGAATGGTTGAAGGACGGTGCGCAGTGCCCCCTTACCGTGATCCACTGTACCGGCTATGATCACACTACCTACTACTCGTTACCGGTGAAGCCTTCCCCCAACCTCCCGGACATGTCGGCGGTATATCTCTATCCTTCGCTTGTCCTCTTCGAAGGAACCCCCGTGAGCGTTGGCCGCGGCACCGGTAAACCGTTCCAATGCATCGGACTACCCGACGGGACATTGGGCAACTACACCTTTACACCGAGAGCAATGCCGGGTGCCACCGACCCACCCTACAAAGGCACTGAATGCCGGGGTATGGATCTGGAGGAGTACGGCACCTTTTACTCGCGCATGAACCAGGCCATCTCGTTGCAATGGCTCATCGGGTTCAGCAAGCAGGCTGCTGAGAAGAAGGCCTTCTTCAGCTCCTTCTTCGATCAGCTCGCTGGCTCGCCCGATCTGCGTGGGCTGCTCTTGGATGGAGCGGATGAGCTGCGTATCCGCGCCGCCTGGCAACCCGGGTTGGCGGAGTTCATGAAGGTGCGCGCCAAATACCTCTTGTACCCCGACTTCCACAAGTAGGACAGCGGCGCGTCCGCTTGCGACCGTCGGAGATCCGCAGAGAACGCTTTGGTTCCCCTTATCCCAGGACGCACGCTTCGGGCTGAACATCCTTGAACGTGAAAGAGGCGCCCCTTGCGGAGCGCCTCTTCACTTCGTTATTGATCCGATCTACTCCACCATCAACCGCTCGGTATAGGTGGTGGTGCCGGCAGTTGCGTTCACCATGTAGAGGCCGCTGGCGATATCGGTGCCCAGCGTCAAGGTGGTCCGCACTTCTTCGGCCCCGTCGGTGCGCAGTTGCTCGTCGAGCACAGTCTTGCCGAAGAGGTCGATCACTGTCACATGCATTTCGGTGATCTCGCTCGACAGCCCGCTGAACTCCAACGACACGTTGCCTTCGCGCACTGGGTTTGGCCACATGCGCATGCCGGCTTCATCTTCGTCCTGCACACTGTTGAGGCCACCACCTTGGAATGGTGCGGTGCACGGATCGGACCCACCGTTCGTGATCCCGACGTTGCACACTGCTCCGTACGGGCAGTAGTTGGTACCGCCGTTGAAGCTGACCCGCACGCTGACCTCGTAAGTGAACGTACCGCACAACAGCGGGTTCGTGGCCCACGCGTTCAGTGGCAGGGTAGCCGTGGCAGAGGCGATGGTGCGCGTGTAGTTCTGCGCCGTGTTCTTGAAGCGCCACTGGTACTTGTTAACGCCCGCTACAGCGGTGCAGAAGATCTTCCCCGTATTGCCCGACGCGCCAACCACTTTCCCGGTGGCACCACAACTGTACTGTGCACCGGGGGTGCTTACGAGCGAGGTGGTGGGGCACTGGTTCAGGACGTCGATCATCATCGTGCACGCTGGACCATAAGGAGCGTATACACCGTTCACGCGGCTGCGCACCTTGATGTTCAACTTCACGTTGTTGGGCACAGGGCTCGTAACGATGCTGCTCAGTTTCAAATACGCCGGAGCGGTAGGTCCCACGGGTGTGCCTGGCTGGCCCGGGTTGGTGATGCTCTTGAAGATGGTGCGGCTGTATGAGCCATCGGGATCATAGATCCAGAACTGGTAACCATCATCGGTGTTGGAACCGATCCCGTTCTGCGCGGTGACCGCCGCATTCGGAACAGCCGCTACCACGCTGGTAGGCATCAGCGTAAGCACATCGCAACTGTTGGCTTGCATCGCGTCGGTCCCCAAGGGCAAGCAGAACGTGCCATTGTTGGCGATCGCGCTGGTGCCTTGGAACACGCCATCCTGCCAATTGTCGATGATGCGCGCGCCGTTCTCATCCGTCAAGCGGTACCCGCCCACGGTCATGCCGTCGTTGAAACTGTCGTAAACCGCCAGTCGATAGCAACCATCCGGGAGACAGCAGGTCACGGTAATGGTGCTGTTGTCAGCATAACCGGACCCGGAACAGATCGCTGGTCCACTGCCGCTCGGCAGGATCTCCCAGCTGGTTTGCGCACCGGCTCCGTCCGTGCCCAACTCGAGGGCCACTTCGTTGTCCTGACAGCCGAACGGAGTACCTACGCAAGTGCAGGTTGCATCCCACATGTCATCGGCAGTGTTGGCAAGGCCATCGTCGCAAGGCGTGGCAACAAGCGCGGTGCCGCCAGGGGTCCCCTCACAATCGATGAACTGACCCTCGCACGTACAATCGGTCAGGTAAACATCATTGCCGGTGGTGGCCTCGCCGTCGTCGCAGCTACTACCGGGCAGCGCTGTGCCACCGGCAACGCCCAAGCAATCGCCGAGTTGGCCTTCACACAGGCAGTCGGCGCTCCATGTATCGAACTGTGTGTCAGGATTGCCATCATCACAGGGTGTTCCGGGCAGATCGGTACCGTTCACCACGTAGTTGCAATCCACGGGCACACCGAGGCAGCTGCAGTCCGGTTGAACGGTGTCTTCACCTGTGGTGCTCAAGCCATCATCACACGCTGAACCCGGATCCGGGTTTCCGCAACCGCAGTTGCCCGGTGCCGTTTTGTTGTCATCAAGGGGGCATCCGTCACAGTAGTCGGGGGTGCCGTCCTCATCGGTGTCGGCATCTTCAACGGTAATGGTGAACGTGCACGGCGTGTTCGTGCAGCCATTGCCGTCAGTATAGCTGTATGTAATGGTGTGCACACCGGGACCGGCCAAAGCCGCATCGAAGTTGCCGCCGCTAACACCGGCGCCACCGCTGTAGTTGCCACCGGGTGGGTTGGCACCAGTGAGGGCATACGAGGGCGTAGATGTACATACCGTTGAGTTGCCGGGACAGGTGATCGTTGGCAGCGCGTTCACCGTGATGGTGTAGGTGCAGCAATCATCGCAACCGTTGCCATCCACGTAGCAGTACTGGATGGTATGGGTGCCCGCACCAGCGGTGGCCGGGTCGAACATGTTACCCGTAACACCCGTACCGCTGAAGGTTCCACCGGCGCCCGTAGGGTTCTCACCGGAGTTGACCAATGAGTAAGCAGGTGCATCGACGCATACGCTGCTGTTGGGAGGGCAGGTAACAACGGGCAATGCGTTCACGGTGATGGTGTAGTTGCAGCAATCATCGCAACCGTTGCCATCCACGTAGCAGTACTGGATGGTATGGGTGCCCGCACCAGCGGTGGCCGGGTCGAACATGTTACCCGTAACACCCGTACCGCTGAAGGTTCCACCGGCGCCCGTAGGGTTCTCACCGGAGTTGACCAATGAGTAAGCAGGTGCATCGACGCATACGCTGCTGTTGGGAGGGCAAGTAACAACGGGCAATGGGTTGACCGTAATGGTGGTCATGCACGAATTGGTGCAGTTGTTCCCATCCGTAAATGAGTAGTTAAGGGTCTGTCCGCCCACGCTCGGATCGAAGACGTAGTTCGGATTTGTACCGCTAACACCCGTACCGGTCCATGTACCACCGGCGGGCGAACCGCCGAGAATGATGTCAGCCGCATCGGTGCAAGCAGGACCGTAGGTGCCGCAGTTCATCACTGGTAACGGGTTCACCGTTACGCTCACTGAAGCGGGGTAGCTGGTGGCCGGACAGATCGTGGCATCGGTGATGGCCGTGATCGCGTAGGTGGTGGTGGTGATGATCGGTGCCGTGGGGTTGATCGTGTACGGCGAAGAAGCGATGCCGCTCACCGTTGCAGGTGAGCCCCCGTTGGTTGTGTAGGTGATGCTCCAAGGCCCGGTACCGGTGAGGTTACCTGTAAGCTGCGGCGCACCACTGCCGCAGAACGGACCATTGCCAGCGAGCGTCGCGGTAGGCCTCGGGGTGACGGTGATCTTACGGCAACCGTTGGCCCACTGGGCTGTTCCGCAAGTAGGCGTGCCACCCGGGGTAACGAAGCAGGCGTAGGTGGTGGATGTGCTGATCGCCGCAGGTGGCGTATAGGTGGCGGTGTTAGCCCCACCGCTCGTTCCGAGCGAAATGAAGGACCCGATGGTGGACCCGCTCGGACAAGTCACGATCCCGCTCTGCGAATACCACTGATAACTGAACGAAGCCGAACCCGCCGCACCCGTCACGCTCATCGCGTTGGGCGTACCGCTCGCGCAGAAGCTCTGATCGCCGCTGCCCACTGCCCCGGCGCTAAAGACTGGTTGAACGGCGATCGTTCCCGTTGAACCTGTGTTCACGCAGCCGGCGCCACTGGTGACCGTCACCGTATAGTTCTGGTTGGAGGTCATCGCCGTCGCCACCGGGTTAGCGATGGTGGTGGAACTCAGAAAAGTGCTCGGCGACCAGCTGTATGTCAGAGGAGCGAATACCTGCTGTTCGTTGGTCGCTGTCCACGCAGTGGTAGAGTTGCGCCCGCTAACCGCGAGACCGATGGCACCTGTCTGATCCTCGATGCCCTGGGTCAGTGTGGTGTTACTGGTGACGCTGGTGCTGTTCAGGTAGATCTTGTTGGTGGTCTCCTCCAGCACGATCTGCCCGTTCAACGTCCCAATGCCTCCTGAGCCTGCATCTCCACGACCCGTGGTGTTGAAGCACACCACCAGTTTGCGGTTCGGGGCCGAACCAGTAACGCCGTACGTGATCTGTCCTGCCGACGGGAGCCAGTCATCCCAAGCGAGAGCGATGTAGTTGTTCGGAGCAGTAGCATTGGGTATCGCCACATCCGTCCAAGCATTGCTGTATGCCGGGTTGTTCGTCGAGCCCGTGCCATCACCTAATTGGATGTTCCCATTGGTGCTGATGGTGAACTGGGTGTAAGTGACACCGAAGTAGGTGAACGAAAAACCGATCCCCGTGGCAGCCATCACTGCGTCATCGCCTGATGGTCCTGCACCGGCACCGCAGGCCTGCAAGGCGTAGGTTCCTGTCGTATTGGTATAGAGAGGCGTTGTTACCGTGGCCAACAACTGCGAATTGGCGCCGTTGCACACTGCCGTTGGTGTTGCCGTTACACTGCTGATGACCGGCAGCGGGTTCACCGTTACCACCACCGGAGCGGAGGTGAATGCGCAGGTCGCAGGGCTGATCGCTGAAATGGTCGCCACACCTGTATAGGTCGCGGTGCCACTAGAGGCGCCAGTGGTGGTCAGTGTTTGTGAGGCAATGCTGGAGCCGGAGCCACTGCTGCCACCAGTAACGCCACTTTGTACCACGGTCCATGACAGAGCAGCTCCTGCAGCGGTGCCAGCGGCGTTGGTGGAGACGGTCCGCGCAGTGGTGGCACCGCCCGAACAGAACGATTGATCAGTGGAAGGGGTCAACGCTGCGGTAACCGCCCCAAGGTCCGTGAGTGTGATGGTCGCGCTTCCCGCGGCGCCGTTGTATCCATCCACCTGCAAATAGTACACGGTACCCGATGTCAGGCAGTTCACTGGATTCAGCAGTGATCCGTTCGCGGTGCCACCGTCATCGTTCGCGGCAAGCAAAGTGCGTTGGCCGGAAACGAGGATATTGCCGCAAGTTGCGGAGGTAGAGGAGTACAAGGCAGCTTGCGTGTCGAAACCGTTCACATCGATCGAAACACGACCCGAAGCAGGCGCAGTGAACTTGAACCAGACGGTATTGGTGATCCCTGCCTCACACCATCCATTCTGGACATTGCACCCATTGGCTGGTGCAAACGGCTCTCCTGGTTCAACGGTGCCCCCGACGTTCGAGTACGGTCCGTTCGCCCCGAAGACAAGCGTTGTCGCACTGCAAACCAAGTCGTTAAGAAGACCTTGGTCCTGCACAATGAAGTTATCCACGCCGATATCAGTAGTCCCGAAATCGGAGGTGGCCCGAAGCCGGATGACAGTTGTTGCGGAGGTAGAAGTGAAGTTGAATGTTTGCGTAACGAACGTCGCGCTCGTTAACAGGTTGCTGCCGATCTGTGTGAAGGTTCCACCGGGGCCGGTGGTGGAAACCAGGAGGGCGAGAACGTCACTGCCGCTGGTGTTGACATAGTCGAACTTGACCTGCTTGGTGGAGGCACCTGCTGTGCAGTTGAGATAGAGGTCCAACGAACCTTGGGCACCCGAGCTAGCCTGATAGCTGTGGAACCTGGCTGAGAAAGAACCCAGAGAAGCGGCCGGTGAATAAGCTCCCAACGTGGGGTTACCCCATCCAGCAGAGGCTTGCTGGTCGTTCCTCCTCCATGAGTTGTCTCCTGTGGCGGGCGTATTCAGATAGTTGGACGAAGGCACATCCGTTGTGCTAGTGCAATTGGACCAACTCTCAAAGCTCTGAGAGTATGGGTAGGTCGTGGAATAAGTAGGGGTACAGGGCGGATCCTGCACAATGAAGTTGTCCACCCCTATATCAGTGGTCCCGAAATCGGAGGTGGCCCGAAGCCTGATGACCGTTGTTGCGGAGGTTGATGTGAAGCTGAATGTTTGCGTAACGAACGTCGCGCTCGTTAACAGGTTGCTGCCGATCTGCGTGAAGGTCCCACCGGGGCCGGTGGTGGAAACAAGGACGGCGAGAACATCACTTCCGTTGGTGTTGACATAGTCGAACTTGATCTGCTTGGTGGAGGCACCTGCTGTGCAGTTCAGATAGAGGTCCAGCGAACCTTGGTTACCCGAGCTAGCCTGATAGCTGTGGAATCTGGCTGAGAAAGAACCCAGAGAAGCGGCCGGTGAATAAGCTCCCAACGTGGGGTTACCCCATCCAGCAGAGGCTTGCTGGTCGTTCCTCCTCCATGAGTTGTCTCCTGTGGCGGGCGTATTCAGGTAGTTGGCCGAGGGCACATCTGTCGTGCTCGTGCAATTGGACCAACTCTCAAAGCTCTGTGAATACGGATAGGTCGTGGAATAAGCTGGGGAGCATCCAATTCCGCCGAGCTGAATATTCGGCCGGCTCGTCGTAGTGGTTCCCGCGACCAAAGGTGCGGCGCCGTCATCCTCCCACGTTTGGCATCTTGTGGCTCCTGGAGATGACCAACGGAATTGCTTCGCCGTACTCCCTTCGCTACCACCCCCAGTAGCATTTGTTTCCACGAATACCTGCAGGTTGTTCGCGCCACCTGTAAATGCAAAGGACGTGGTCAGTGTGAGGGTGACCCAGTTGTTCGCCGAGAGCATCCCACTGGTGATGTTCCCGCTCCATACCGTGGTGGCTCCGCTTATTGCGGTGGCGTACGTAGTGGAAGCCACCGTTGACGCGGGCGCCATTTTCATTCGGATCACGACTGGTACCGTTGTCGCCGGAGAACTCACCGAGTTCACGAAGAACCCGACGCTGGTGATGGTTCCAGTTGCACCGATCTCCGTAGCTGTGTACAGGGCATGCGTCCTCTCGTACCCGTAGAAACTGCCAAAGGGCTTACGGTCACTTGCCGTATTCGTATTGGCACTGGGTACCGTCACCTGCGCGTGCGCCTCGCGCACGATGCCGAAAAAGCAAGCGGCCACAAGGATCACCTTGGACAATAGGAGTACAGACCTTCTCATAAGGGTTTGGTTTTGGATGGTAAAATCGAGGGCCGGAGGAGCGGTCCGGAGAATCAGAGCCGGGAAATGTAGCGGGCATTGCATGCATGGACAACGGATCGTTGATAACCTTCTTAGGATAGTAGGGTGGTCTGATCGGGGTTCAACAAAGAAGCCCCCGCCAACTTGGCGGGGGCTTCCCCAGAAAGGCCGTTCGGTAAGGGACTATTCCACCACCAACCGCTGCATGAAGGTGCGGTCGCCGCTGGTTACGCTTACGGTGTAGAGGCCAGTGGCCAGATCGCCGATCCCCAATGTCGTGTTCACTTGTTCGGCACCCTCGGTGGCTACCGTGCTCAAGTACACGCGTTTACCGATCGGGTCGTAGATGTGCACCGAGAGGCTCATGGCTTCCGGGCTCAGGCCGTCCAGTTCCAACGTCACGTTGCCATCGCGCGCAGGGTTGGGCCACAACACCATGCCACCTTCATCCTGAAGTGCCGAGTTGAAGCTGCCGCCACCCATTGACAAGGTGCAACTGTTCGAGTTGTTCTGCACCGTCAGTTGGCAAACCGGGCCGTATGGGCAGTACGTAACACCGTTGTCGAAGCTGACACGCAGGGTAACGTCGTATACATGCGTGCCGCACAACAACGGACTGGTAGCCCAGATGTTCAGGACGAGTTCTTCCACTGAACTTGTGATCGTGCGCACATATGAATTGGCCGCATTCTCGAAGCGCCATTGGTACTTGTTGGCGGCAGGCACCGTGTTGGCATAGATCTTCTGGTGGCCGTTCACCACTTTGCTCGCGCCACAGCTGTGCTTGCCACTGTTCGGGGCGTTCACCAATTGCGTGGTTGGGCAAGCGCTGTTGAGATCGATCATGTTGCGCGAAGCAGCGCCGTAGTTGCCGTACACACCATTGACCCGTGCACGCACCCGCACGTTCAACAATTTGTTGGCCGGTACCGGATTGGTAACGATGCTGGAAAGGATGAGGTTGGTGCAGGCCGTTGCGCCGTACGGGGTACCCGGGGTATGGTTCGCATGGCTCTTGAAGATGGTACGGCTGTATGAACCGTTCGGGTCGAAGAGCCAGAACTGGTAACCATCGTCCGTCTGGTCGCCAACACCGTACTGGGCCGATACAGCGGCATTCGGGACCGCCGTGATCACAGAGGACGGCAGCAGGTCCATACGACCGGTGCTCGCAGCGTTGAGGCGATCGGCGCTCAAGGGCAGGCAGAACCCGCCATTGTTGGCAATAGCGCTCGTGTGGCCGAAGCTGCCGTTGTCCCAGTTGTCGATCACTGCGTTGCCGTTGTCATCGCTCAAGCGGTACCCGCCTGCATTGATGCCATCACCGAAGGTGTCGTATACCACCAGACGGTAGCAACCATCAGGGATGCAACAGGCCACTTGGATCACCGAGTTGTTGCTGGTACCGACACCGGAGCATACCGCTGCGCCACCGCCGATCGGCAGGATCTCCCAGCTGTTCTCGACGCAATTGTTGTCGGTTTTCAGTTCCATCGTCAGGCCATTGTCTTGGCAACCCACGGGGGTGCCAACACATGTGCAACCAGCATCCCACATGTCGCCCGCCGTGTTCGCATTGCCATCATCGCAAGGCGTGCCGGCAAGGGCCGTTCCGCCCGGGGTACCCTCGCAGTCGATGAACTCACCGGCGCAGGTGCAGTCCGCCGAGTATGCATCATTGCCTGTGCTCGCGTCGCCGTCATCGCAACCGGTACCGGGCAGGGCGCTGCCGCCCGGAGTACCAAGGCAATCACCGAGTTGGCCTTCGCACAAGCAGTCCGTGCTCCACATGTCCATCTGCGTATCCGGGTTGCCGTCGTCGCAGGAGGTACCCGGCAGATCGGTGCCGTTCACCACGTAGTTACAGTCCACGGGCACACCAGCGCAGGAACAGTCGGGTTGAACAGTGTCCTCACCGGTACTATTGTCGCCGTCATCGCAAGCTGAGCCGGGATCCGGACTGCCGCAACCGCAGTTGCCAGGCGCCGTTTTGTTGTCGTCGAAGGGGCATCCGTCCACACAGTCGGCAGTGCCGTCTTCATCGGTGTCGATGTCCTCCACACCGCAACCGCATTGGCCCGGAGCGATCTTATCGGGGTCGTTGGGGCAGCCGTCGTTGCAATCGGCCGTGCCATCATTATCCGTGTCAGCGTCAGGGATACCACAACCGCATTGACCGGGCTCCTGTTTCAAAGGATCGTCCACACAGAGGTCGTTGCCGTTGGCAACGTATCCGACAGGTTGGCTGCATGCCAGCAGGCTACTGTTCGGATCGCCGAACATATCACCGTCGGTATCAGCATACCATGTGGTAGCGGTGTTCTCGGTTACCGTAACCGTTGCTGTAGCGTTGGCGCATGGAGCCACACCGGTAACGGTGAAGGTATACACGCCCGGTGCGTCCGTCGCAGGGTCGTAAGTGGCCGCATGCGGGTTGCCGCCGAAGGTCCAAGCGCCACTAACGTCGGGGCTTCCGCCGAGCTGGGCGAAGAGGTCGGCCGCTGCATCGATGCTGCAGAGGGTCAGTGTGCCGTTGGTGCCAGCGTTCGCAGCGGCATTCTCCGTTACGGTTACCGTTGCGGTAGCGTTGGCGCAAGGGGCAACACCGGTAACGGTATAGGTATACACGCCCGATGCGTCCGATGCAGGGTCGTAGGTGGCCGCGTGCGGGTTGCCACCGAAGGTCCAAGCACCACCGGCTTGGGGCGATCCACCCAACGAACTGAAAATGTTGGTAGGAGCACCCGTGCTGCAAATGGTCAGCGTACCGGGCGTGCCAGCGTTCGGTGCGGCATTCTCCGTTACCGTTACCGTAGCGGTCGCATTCGCGCAAGGAGCGACACCGGTAACAGTGTAGGTATAGACACCCGATACATCCGTTGCGGGGTCGTACGTCGCTGCATGCGCGTTGCCGCCGAAGGTCCAAGCACCACCGGCGTTAGGACTTCCACCGAGTTGTGCGAAGAGACCGGTAGCCGCACCGTTACTGCAAATGGTCAGGGTTCCGGACGTGCCAGCGTTAGCGGGGGTGTTCACCACCACGTTCACGGTGTTGGTGTTCTCGCAACCCGTCACAGGATTGGTAACGGTTGCAGTATACAGCGTTGTCGAACCCGGCGAAGCAGTTACCGCGGCCACGTTGGTCGCATTGAGGCCGGTGGCCGGCGACCATGCGTAGCTTACAGGAACGCTGAAGGTGATGCTCCAGCTGCTTATGCTACCGCCTTGGAAGTTGGTGTTGTCATCGTACATGTAAAGATTCCATGTGCCGTTGAAGTTGCCCGTGAAGCTGCTGATCGCCGGGCTGGCTTGCGTAACGCTTCCAGGTCCCGGGTTGGGGAAGTTGTCCGTTGCCCCTGAGTTCGTAGGCGCATACGTGCCCGATGCATTCGTCGAAGCCGCAGCGAAGGCGGTGGCCCCGTCCTGGATCACGTAGTTGGCACCTGAAAGGGTGCTGGTGCCGCCCACATCGGACATCAGCACCACGTTGGTACCGTTCGGCGAGCGGAGCAGCGCATCAAGTTCGTCAGGGTTATTGTGCGAAACACCATTGAGCGAAACGTTGGTCACGGTGACTCCGGAAGTCGGGAAACCGCTGACGGTGATAACGCTCGGATAAGGCGAGACCGTGATGCCAAAGAAGTCGGTGATCGACACTGCTCCACCGCTCATTACGACGCTCACATTGGGAGATGAAGCGGAGAGCCCAACACTACCCCCGGCGCAGATCGTCGCACTGGTAGGCAACATCGTGGGTGCCGTTGGGATCGGGTTCACGAAGATCGCAACATCGTCCGTGGTATTGGAGCATGGGCTGTTGCTGCCGATCGTCCAACGCAGCGTGTAGGTGCCAGCGCCACCGGCAGGGGTGAAGACCGCATCGTTGGCGGCGGTGCTGCTGAACTGCGTGCTCACCAAGGAAGGGCCGCTAACGACCGACCATGCCCCAGTACCGTTCGTTGGAACGTTGCTGGCCAAGGTTGCGGTGGTGTTGGTGCAGATGGTCTGGTCGCTCCCCGCGTTCGATATCGTGGTACCGGGTGTGGTAACGATGTCCACATCAT
>JBDTSG010000011.1:0-7359 GCA_039931265.1 Flavobacteriales bacterium | reverse complement strand
ACCGGTCGCCAGATCGAAGCAGCCCGTGTGGCGCTCACCCGTCACATGAAGCGCCAAGGCCAAGTGTGGATCAAGGTGTTCCCCGACAAGCCGGTTACCAGCAAGCCCGCCGAAGTGCGTATGGGTAAGGGCAAAGGTGCTCTTGACCATTGGGTGGCGGTGGTGCACCCCGGCCGTATCATTTTCGAAGCCGACGGCGTGCCTATGGCCACTGCGAAAGAGGCGCTGCGCCTTGCCGCTGGCAAGCTGCCCATCATGACCAAATTCGTGATCCGCGAGGATTACGCCGGCGAATAAGGAACTGCCATGAAAAAGAAAGGAACCGAGACCAAGGATCTCACCGTGCAGGAGTTGCAGGACAAGCTGGCCGAGACACGCCAGACCTTGGGGAAACTGCGCTTCAACCACGCGTTGAGCCCTATAGAGAGCCCTGCCCAATTGCGCACCAAGCGTAAGGAAGTGGCTCGCCTCCTCACCGAAATGCGCAAGCGCGAACTCACTGCGAAATGAGCACCGAGACCACAACCACCGTTGACCGTAAACTCCGCAAGGAGCGGGTAGGCATCGTCACCAGCGACAAGATGACCAAGAGCATCACCGTAATGGTGGAGCGTCGCGTGATGCACCCCAAATACGGCAAGTTCGTGAAGCGCTCCAGTAAGTTCATGGCGCACGACGAGAACCGCGATGCCAAGGTGGGCGACACGGTGAAGATCGCTGAGACCCGACCCATGAGCAAGCTGAAATGCTGGCGCTTGGTGGAGATCGTTGAACGCGCCAAATAAGAGAGCACCATGATCCAACAAGAATCCCGCCTCGGGGTGGCCGACAACAGCGGCGCCAAGGAAGTGCTGTGCATCCGTGTTCTGGGTGGCACCGCGCGTCGCTACGCCTACATCGGTGACACCATCGTGGTCACCATCAAGGACGCGCTGCCGAACGGCAACGCCAAGAAGGGTACCGTGAGCAAGGCTGTTGTGGTGCGCACCCGTAAGGAGACCCGCCGCAAGGACGGTAGCTACATCCGCTTCGACGACAACGCCGTGGTGCTGCTCGACGCGGCCGGTGAAATGCGCGGCACGCGCATTTTCGGTCCGGTGGCCAAGGAGCTGCGCGAGAAGAAATTCACCAAGATCATCTCCCTCGCACCGGAAGTACTGTAGGACCAGCAAAGCAAGGGCGATGCATGCATCGCCCCAACCGATGAGCAAGAAAACACACATCAAGAAAGGCGACCTGGTGAAGGTCTTGGCCGGCACTGAACGCGGCAAGCAAGGCCGCGTGCTCGACGTGGAGCGCGCGAGCAACAGGGCTTTCGTGGAAGGGTTGAACTTGGCCACCAAGCACAGCAAGCCCACTACGGCCACCCCACAGGGCGGTATCGTGAAAAAGGAATCGGCGATCCACCTGAGCAACCTCATGTTGATCGATCCCAAAAGCGGTGAACCCACCCGTGTGGGCCGCAAACAAGACAAGGACGGTAAACTCGTCCGTTACGCAAAACGATCGGGCGCGATCATCCAGTGATGAGCTACCTACCCAACCTCAAGAACAAGTACCGCGCTGAAGTGGCGCCGGCGCTCATGAAGGAGTTCAACTACACGAGCGCCATGCAGGTGCCACGCCTGACGAAGATCAGCGTGAACCAGGGCCTTGGCAGTGCTGTAGGTGACAAGAAGATCATCGAGAACGCGCAAACGGAGATGACCACCATCACCGGACAGAAGGCCGTGCAGACGATGAGCCGCAAGGACATCAGCAACTTCAAGCTGCGCAAAGGCATGCCGATCGGCGTGCGCGTTACCCTGCGCGGCAACCGCATGTATGAGTTCTTGGACCGGTTGATCGCGGTCAGCTTGCCACGTACGCGTGACTTCCGTGGTGTGAAAGCCACCGGCTTCGATGGTCGCGGCAATTTCACCATGGGTGTTAAGGAGCAGATCATCTTCCCGGAGATCGACATCGACAAGACGCCGAAGATCCAAGGCATGGACATCACGTTCGTGACCACGGCGAAAACGGACGAAGAAGCAAAGGCATTATTGACCGCGTTCGGGTTCCCGTTCGCCAAGCAATCAGCGCAGTAACATGGCCAAAGAATCGATGAAAGCCCGCGAGCGCAAACGCGCCCGCATGGTGGAACTGCAGAAGGACAAGCGTGCAGCGCTGAAGGCAGCGGGCAACTGGGACGCGCTGCAGAAACTGCCGCGCAATGGCAGCAAGGTGCGTTTGCACAACCGTTGCCAACTCACCGGACGCCCGCGCGGCTACGTGCGCATTTTCGGTATCAGCCGCAACATGTTGCGCAACATGGCCTTGGAAGGCAAGATCCCGGGTGTAACCAAGTGCAGCTGGTAGAAATTGTAAGGGCGGGAGATCTCCCGTTCCAACGACCCCAACGACAATGACCGACCCAATCGCAGATTACTTGACCCGCTTGCGCAACGCCATCATGGCCCGCAAGAAGATCGTGGAGGTGCCAGCCAGTGGCCTGAAGAAGGACATTACGCGCATCCTCTACGACAAAGGCTACATCCTGAGCTGGAAAGCGGAGGACGATGGCAAACAGGGCATGATCAAGATCGCCTTGAAGTACGATCGCACCACTCGTGAGAACGCGATCCGCGAACTCAGCCGCGTGAGCAGCCCCGGCTTGCGCCAGTACAGCCATGTTCGAGAGTTGCCCAGAGTCCTGAACGGGCTCGGTGTCGCCATCATCAGCACGAGCAAGGGTGTGATGACCGACAAGGAAGCGCGTCAACTGAACGTGGGAGGCGAAGTGCTCTGTTACGTGAGCTGATCCACAAAAGAGAACAGACGATGTCACGCATTGGAAAAGCACCGATCAGTATCCCGAAGGGGGTGCAGGTCAGCATCAGCGAAAAGAACCTGGTGACCGTGAAAGGTCCGAAGGGTACGTTGGTGCAGAACGTCGATCCCACCATCACGGTGAAGGAGGAGGACGGCATCATCAACCTGAGCCGGCCCAGCGATGCCAAGCCGCACCGCGCCATGCACGGTCTGTACCGCGCGCTCATCGCCAACATGGTGAAGGGCGTAACGGAAGGTTATGTGATCCAACAGGAATTGGTGGGTGTGGGTTACCGCGCAACGGCCAAGGGCCAGCGCCTCGACCTGTCGCTGGGCTTCAGCCACAACATCGCCTTCGAATTGCCCGCCGAGATCAAGGTGACCGCAGGGCAGGAGAAAGGGAAGAACCCCATCATCCGCTTGGAAAGCGTCGACAAACAATTGGTCGGTGCAGTAGCAGCGAAGATCCGCGGCCTGCGCAAGCCTGAGCCGTACAAAGGCAAGGGTGTGCGTTTCGTGGGTGAAGTGGTACGCCGCAAAGCAGGTAAAGCAGCAGGCAAGTAAGAGCAAGGGCGATGCGAGCATCGCCCAAACAAAGCCCAACAGAAATGTCAACGACCAAGATCATCCGCCGGAGCAAGATCAAAGCGCACATCCGCAAGCGCGTGAAGGGCACGCCCGAGCGCCCGCGCTTGACCGTGTACCGCAGCAACGCGGATTTCTACGCGCAGATCATCAACGACGAAGAAGGCCGCACGCTCGTGAGCGCAGGCAGCCTGAAAGACAAAAAAGCGCACGCTGCAAGTGGCATCGAGCAAGCCAAGTTGGTGGGTGTTGCCGTGGCCGAGAAGGCCAAGGCGGCAGGCATCGAAAAAGTGGTCTTCGACCGCAATGGCTTCCTGTACCATGGCCGTGTGAAAGCATTCGCAGACGCCGCGCGCGAAGCCGGCCTCAACTTCTGAAACAAGCACCATGACCGATCCGAACAAAGTCAAGAGCAGTGATCTGGAGCTGAAGGATAAGCTCGTCGCCCTGAACCGTGTCACCAAGGTGACCAAGGGTGGCCGCACCTTCACCTTCGCCGCTATCGTGGTGGTGGGCAACGAGAAAGGCGTGGTGGGCCACGGCCTCGGCAAAGCGAAGGAAGTGCAGGAAGCCATCGCCAAAGGCGTTGACGATGCCAAGAAGAACCTGGTGAAAGTGCCGGTGCGCAAAGGCACCATCCCGCATATGCAGGAAGGCAAATTCGCCGGCGCGCAAGTGCTGTTGAAACCTGCTGCTCACGGTACGGGTGTTATTGCCGGGGGCGCCATGCGTGCCGTGCTGGAGAGCGTCGGTATCACGGACGTTCTGGCCAAGAGCAAGGGCAGCAGCAATCCCCACAATGTGGTGAAGGCCACGATCCTCGCACTCACCAACATGCGCGATGCGAACGCAATAGGCCAGCAGCGCGGCATAACGATCGATCGCGTATTCAACGGATAAGGAATCATGAGCAAGCTGAAGATCACCCAGACCAAGAGCTGGATCAAATGCCCCAAGCGCCAGAAGGACACCCTCGCGGGCCTTGGTTTGGGCAAGATCGGCCGCAGCGTTGAGCACAATGCAACGCCGCAGATCAATGGCATGGTGGCCAAGGTGGCGCACTTGGTGAAAGTTGAACAACTCTGAACGGAACAGCGATGGACCTGAGCAAGATCAAACCCGCGGAAGGCGCGGTGAAAGGACGGAAGCGCATTGGTCGCGGCCAAGGCAGCGGCCGTGGCGGTACGAGCACCAAAGGCCACAAAGGCCAACAAAGCCGTAGCGGTTACAGCCGCGCAGCAGGGTTCGAAGGTGGCCAGATGCCCTTGCAGCGGCGTCTGCCCAAGTTCGGCTTCACCAACCCCACCCGTGTGGAACACAAGGGCATCAACTTGGATGCCTTGCAAATGCTGGCTGAGAAGAGCGGGCTGAAAGCACTTGACCCTGCGGTGCTGCGTGCGCACGGTATGCTGGCCAAGAACGATACGCTGAAAGTGCTGGGACGCGGCGAACTGAAAGGCGCGTTGGATGTGAAGGCGCATGCCTTTAGTGCAACGGCCAAGGCTGCTATTGAAGCGAAGGGCGGAAAAGCGGAGACGATCTGAAGTAAGCCATGAAGAACCTGATCGCAACCATCAAGAACATCTGGCGCATCGAAGAGCTGCGCAACAGGATCCTCATTACGCTGGGGCTGCTCTTGGTGTACCGCATCGGATCGTTCATCGTGTTGCCCGGTGTGGATACCGTGCGCTTGGATTCCAGCGCACAAGGCGGTGGCGGCCTTGCCGACCTCCTGTCGATCTTCACCGGTGGTGCGTTCAACCGTGCGTCGATCATGGCGCTGGGCATCATGCCCTACATCAGCGGTAGCATCATCGTGCAGCTCATGGGCATGGCCGTTCCTGCGGTGCAGAAAATGCAGCGCGAAGAGAGCGGTCGTAAGAAACTCAACCAGTGGACCCGCTACTTGGCGATCGTCATCTGCATTTTCCAAGCGCCTGGTTACATCTTCTCCACCATCGATAGCAGTGCCCGCCCTGAAGGACAATTCTGGCTGGTGCAGAGCATCGTCATCCTGACGGCAGGGACCCTTTTCGTCATGTGGCTCGGCGAACGCATCACGGAGCGCGGCTTGGGCAATGGTATCTCGCTGATCATCATGATCGGGATCATTTCGCGGTTCCCGCAAGCACTTGCACAGGAGATCGTTGGGCGCACGAGCGGTGGCGGCGGATTGGTGATGTTGCTGCTGGAATTGGTCTTCTTGTTGCTCACGATCTCGGGTATCATCCTATTGGTGCAAGGCACACGGAGGATACCGGTGCAGTTCGCCAAGCGTGTGGTGGGTAACAAGCAGTACGGCGGCGTGCGCAACTACATCCCGCTCAAGGTGAACGCGGCCGGTGTGATGCCGATCATCTTCGCGCAGGCGATCATGTTCATTCCGCTTTACGTGTACCAGGCTTTCCAACAGCCCCCGCAATGGATGGCCGGGTTGGTGGATCTGCGCGGCGTCACCTACAACGTCCTGTTCTTCCTGATGGTGGTCGTGTTCACGTACTTCTACACGGCGATCATGGTGAACCCCAACCAGATGGCCGACGACATGAAGCGCAACGGTGGCTTCATCCCCGGTGTGAAACCCGGCAAGAGCACGTCGAACCACATTGATGAACTTTTGAGCCGTATCACTTTGCCCGGTGCCATTTTCCTTGGCTTTGTGGCGATCCTTCCGGCCTTCGCCATGATGGCGGGTATAAAACAGCAGTTCGCGTATTTCTACGGAGGCACCAGTATGCTCATTACGGTGGGCGTTCTGTTGGACACGTTGCAACAAGTGGAAAGTCACTTGCTGAGCAGGCATTACGATGGGTTGATGAAGTCAGGTAGGATCAAGGGGAGAACGAACCCAGCTTTCAGTATGGCGACGAGTTGAGGTCATGGGCAAGTCCGTGATCTGTTTGAGCGATGAGGAGATCGCGTTGGTGAGGGAGAGTTCTTTGCTTGTTGGAAGGACCTTGGCCGAAGTGGCCGGGATGATCGGGCCGGGTGTAACAACCCAGCAGCTCGATGCCCTGGCCGAAACATTCATCCGCGACAACGGTGCCACACCGGGCTTCAAAGGCCTGTACGGTTGTCCAAGCACTTTGCTCATCAGCGTCGATGACGCGGTGGTGCATGGGCTACCGGGCGACAAGCCCTTGGAAGAGGGCAGTGTTGCCAGTGTGGATTGCGGTGTACTGATGAACGGTTTCTACGGCGACAGTGCTTACACCTTCATGATCGGTGAGGTGAGCGAGGATGCCAAGCAGTTGCTGCGTGTAACGCAGGAGTGTCTGGCTCTCGGAATTGCACAGGCGATCGATGGCAACCGCGTTGGCGACATCGGGTACGCAGTGCAGCATCACGCGGAAAGTCACGGATACGGCGTAGTGCGTGAATTGGTGGGCCACGGCGTTGGCCGCAAACTGCACGAAGCACCGGAAGTGCCCAACTACGGTAAACGTGGGCAGGGAGTCCGGTTGAAGAGCGGGATGGTGATCGCGATCGAACCGATGATCAACGGTGGCACTAAAGACGTACGGCAGGAACCCGACGGTTGGACGATCGTGACGCGCGACGGGAAACCGAGCGCCCACTTCGAACACACGGTTGCGGTGCGCAATGGCAAAGCAGAGGTCCTTTCAACGTTCGAGCACATCGAAAGTGTGCTGCGGGCGAAGAAGAGCGTATTGAACTAGTAACACAACCGGAGCGCAAGCCGAGGGACGAACGATAAGGAAGGAAGAAGGAAACGAATGACGAAAACAGGCAGCATAGAGCAGGATGGCATCATCAAGGAAGCCCTTTCCAACGCCATGTTCCGGGTGGAACTGGAGAACGGGCACACCATTGTGGCGCACATCAGCGGCAAAATGCGCATGCACTACATCCGTATCCTTCCCGGCGATAAAGTGAAACTGGAGATGAGCCCTTACGATCTGAGCAAAGGCCGCATCACCTTCCGATACAAGACCTGAAGAA
>JBDTSG010000010.1:0-38270 GCA_039931265.1 Flavobacteriales bacterium | reverse complement strand
GAGATCGAGCAGCGGCACTTGCGCAAGCACGGGCGCGGATCTCACCGCCAGCCCCGCTGCAATCGCCACCAATAGGAAGGGAGCCGACCAAGCGAGCACGGCCACCACCCGCCGCATCAGGGCGTCGAGGGCCAACCTTCGCCTGGGACGCATGTGCTTGTCCGATCCAACACGGGGCAATGCAACCGCCCTCGGCGCGACGACCGTCGCATCGGCCGACAGTGCGGAAGTCATGTCCTGTGCGCCCATGGATCAGATCTTCGCCGCGTCGCTAGTATCCTTCAATTTCAGGATCTGGTCGGTGATCACCTCTTCCGACAACGGCACGTAACCGCTTTCCTGCACCAGTGCCTGGCCATCCGTCAGCACCCAGTTCAGGAACGCGAGGACCAACGGGTCGGTCGGTTTGCCGTGTGAGGCGAAATAGAGCGGCCGCGCGGGCGGTGAAGGATACCTGCCCTCAACGATCGCTTTGTTGAGCTGGTCGAGGTCGCCGTAGAAATCCTCCGCGGGTTCGATGCTACCGCTACCGTCCAGGTCCAGTGGGGCGATCGCGAGGGTCGGGTAAGGTTTCCGGGTGCGGATGTCATAGACGTAGTTCACATTGTTGAAACCGATGGCCAGCGGGTCCTTTCCCACCGCTTCCGCAAGACCCGGATCACCGAACACGCCAACGCCTTTCAGATCCTCTTGCGCACCACCCAAATACTTGGCCCATGTTTCAGGTGCTCCTGCGGCGTCGCTGCGGGTGTGCACGGAGATCGCTTCACCGGCCTTAGTACCCAGCAGATCACCCCAAGTCTTCGCCTTGCCTGTCATCCACACGGCGGCAAGGTCATCCTTGGTCAGACCTTGACCTTTCAGTTCCGCCAAGTGCGGGTTGGCCGGGTTGATCGTTGGAAGAACAGCGTCCTTGGCTACTGCAAAACCGAAGGCACCTTTCGAGACTTCCTCCGCACCGATCTCACGGCTGATCATACCAAGTTGCACATTGCCGGAGAGCATATCCGTCATGCCTTTGCCTGCGCCACCGCCCTGTATATCGAAGCGCACCTCCGGATGCAGCTTCTTGAATTCCTCGCCCCACTTCACTGCCAACGGATACAAGGCGAAGGCTCCCGATATGGAGATGGTACCGGACAGAACGGGTTCTGCTCCGGCTTTGGGTTTGTCCTGCGCGGAGCCGCATGAGAACAGGGAAAGGGTTGTAAGGCCGAGGGCAAGAGGTAGTGGAGAGCGCATGGTCATGGAGATGTCGGTGGAAGGCCGTCGGGTTTCAGATCAACTTTTCGGCACTTCGGCCGGTTTCTTCTTGAACGGTCCGATCTTGTGGTTGATGGAAAGCCGGAAGATGTTCCGGTTGTAGTAGTCGTCACCCGACGATTGTTCCTGGAACCAATTGAGGTAGCCCACCTCAATGGAGAGGTTGGGGGTCACGGTAGTGCTGAAGCCTGCGTACAGACGGTTCTGGTCGAAGGTGTTCATCACCACCTGCTCGCCGGCGTTCAGGTGGATCTCATCGTTCACGCGCAGCGCGAGGTATTCGACCTTCTTGTCCTTGCTGTTCCAGAGCGGGACATCTACACCGAGCCGGTAGCGGAAGCGGAAATTGCGGAAGGTGTACCCGTCCCGCAATTCACCGCTCTCCACATTGTGGAAGAACCGCGCCTCCACTTTGTAACGATGGTTGATGCGGAAGAAGCGCACCTTCTGCTTCTGGCTCACTTCCAAATGCGGCCGCAGTTCGGGGACCACGAGATCGCTCGTGGAATACGGATCGTTCGGGCTCTGCCAGAAAATGCACCCGCCCAAGCCGACATCCCAGCCCTGCCCCAGATTGTACTGCACCTTGGTACGCACGAGGAACTGGTGCTGGGCCGAGGGTTGGATGAAGCGCCGCTCCTGAATATCGGTGACCAGCGCCCATTTCGCACTGAAGTTGAGCGTGTTGTTGTACACGAACCAGACCAGTTGTTGATTGGTCTTGTGCTTTCCCTCCTGTGCCCATGTCCGGCCGGGGATCACAAGAAGAATGAGCAACAGGAGGATCGAGGGTCGTGCGTGCATGATGCGCTGTGGTATTGGTACTCAGGACGGCCAGCAATTGGTCAAGGACAATATCCTATATACCCAATAGGAGTTTCAAACATAAGGCATCGGATCTCAACGGTGCAAGGCCTTGGGGCTTCCTGTCGACCACGAAAACTTACGAAGGCCGCACCCCGCTTTACTTTGCGCGCATGTCAACGACCATCGGCCGCTTGCCCGTACTTCTTGGCTTTTTATCTCTTTTCGGCTGCGGCCCCTCCCCATCCGAAGGGATCCTGGATGCGTTCAACAAAGTGAACGACGCACTGACGGACACCGTGCTCGCCTCGGCTGACAAACTGGACGCCAAGTACGAACACCTGAGGGCCATGGCTTGCGCCGAAGGACGCGTTCTGGCCGACAGCGTGAGCTTACTGTACGAGCACGCCAGCGAACGCATGTTCGCCTTGGATGAACTGCTCACCGGCCCCTATCTCGGCGATGGCCAACCGGTGCTTGAGGCATTCGCGGCGAACGGCCCCGCAACCAAGGCATTGAACGCCTCGTTGATGCTCTACAGATCCATGGAGAGCATGACCACTGACGACAGCACCAAAGCGCTCGTCGTCTCTGCTGCTCAACCGTTCCGGGCCGTAGGTGACGTCAACGCTTGGTACCAGCGCGACTTCCGGCAGGTACCCGCCGCAACCATCACAGCGCTCGTGGAGCGCTATGTAGCCGATATGGGGCGCACCAAGCGTCGGTGCATTGCTGTGCTATTGGAGCCCTGCGGCAACGATTAGCACGGTCTACGCAACCTGTAACGCGTGCTCCACTTTCTCCTTGAGCAATGCGTGCTTCACCACTTCGATCATTTCGGTGACGTAAGTGAAGCGCATCCCCTTGGTATAGCGAGCATCGATATCCTCGATGTCCTTGCGGTTGTCCGCACTGAGGATGATCTCCTTGATACCGGCGCGCTTGGCGGCCAGGATCTTCTCCTTGATACCGCCAACGGGCAGGACCTTTCCGCGCAAGGTGATTTCACCGGTCATGGCCACGGCCTTACGCACCTTCTGCTGGGTGAATGAACTGGCAATGCTCGTGAGCATGGCGATACCCGCCGACGGACCGTCCTTCGGCGTAGCACCCTCGGGCACATGCAGGTGAACGTTCCAGCGTTTGAACACATCAGGTTCAATGCCGATGATGTCGCTATGTGACTTGAGATACTCAAGCGCAAGCATCGCGCTCTCCTTCATCACATCGCCGAGGCTGCCCGTTAGCGTGAGCTTGCCTTCGCCTTTGGTGATGCTGGTTTCCAAGAAGAGGATGTCACCACCGGTGGGTGTCCAAGCCAGTCCGGTAACAACACCGGCCACATCGTTGCCTTGGTACTTGTCCCGTGCATGGCTAGGGCCGAAAATCTTGGCGAGTTCTTCCTTCTGTATGGTGATCTCGTGCTTCTGGCGCATGCCTATCTGCTTGGCGCGGTAACGCACCAGCTTCGCAATGCGCTTGTCCAAGGTGCGCACGCCGCTTTCGTCGGTGTAGTCCTCAACGATGGCTTCCAACAGGCCCGCGCCGAACTTGATCTGCTTCACCTTCACGTTGGTTTCCTTCAGCTGCTTCGGGATCAGGTGGCGCTTGGCGATCTCGATCTTCTCTTCAAGCGTGTAACCGTTCACCTCGATGATCTCCATGCGATCGCGCAGGGCCGGGTGGATGGTACTGAGGCTGTTGGCCGTGGCCACGAACATTACGCGGCTCAGGTCATAGTCGATCTCCACGAAGTTGTCGTGGAAGTGACTGTTCTGTTCGGGATCGAGCACTTCGAGCAGCGCGCTTGCCGGATCGCCGTGGTGATCGCGGCCCACCTTGTCGATCTCGTCGAGCACGAAGAGCGGGTTGCTGCTGCCGGCCTTCTTGAGGCTCTGGATCACACGCCCGGGCATGGCACCGATATAGGTTTTGCGATGCCCGCGGATCTCGGCCTCGTCGTGCAGGCCACCAAGGCTCATCCGCACGTACTTGCGGCCGAGCGCTTCCGCCATGCTCTTGCCTAAGCTCGTCTTGCCCACGCCCGGCGGGCCGTAGAGGCAAACGATGGGAGCGCGCATGTCTCCTTTCAACTTCAGCACGGCGAGGTGTTCGATGATCCGCTCCTTCACCTTGTCCAAGCCGAAGTGGTCACGGTCCAGGATCTTCTGCGCGTTCTTCAGGTCGAAGAGGTCCTTGGTGTGATCGCCCCAAGGAAGTTCAAGCAATAGCTGCACGTAGTTGTACTGCACGCTGAATTCAGCACCAGCGGGGTTCATGCGTTGCAGTTTGCCGATCTCCTTCTCGAAGGTCTCGCCCACTTTGTCGGTCCACTTCTTCTTGGCCGCCTTGGCGCGCATCTCCTCGATCTCCAGTTCGATGGGGTTGCCGCCCAGTTCGTCCTGGATGGTCTTGATCTGTTGGTGCAGGAAGTACTCGCGCTGCTGCTTGTCAACTTCGGTGCGCACCTTGCTCTGGATCTCGTTCTTCATCTCCAGCAGCTGCAGCTCCTTGGTCAAGTAGGCGAGCAGCAGGTTCGCGCGTTCACGCAGGTCGGCAACCTCGAGCATCTTCTGCTTCTCGGCCACCTCCGCGTTCATGTTGCTGCTGATGAAGTTCACCAGGAAGCTCGGCGAGTCGATGTTCTTGATCGCGAAACTGGCCTCGCTGGGAATGTTCGGACTGGCCTTGATGATGTTGATCGAGAGATCCTTCAACGAACTGACCAACGCACCGAATTCCTTGTCGGTTTTACCGGGGCGCACTTCGGTGAATTCGTTCACACGCGCAGTGAAGAACGGATCGGTCTTCACCACTTCGATGATCTCGAAACGTTTCTTGCCTTGTATGATGGCCGTTGTACTGCCATCGGGCATACGCAACATGCGGATGATGGTGGCAATGGTCCCTACCCTGTTGAGGTCCTCGGGCTTGGGCTCTTCGATCTGCGGGTCCTTCTGGCTGACCACGCCAAGGGTCTTGGTACCGCGGTACACATCCTGTATCAGGCGGATGCTCCGATCGCGACCAACGGTGATGGGGATCACCACGCCGGGGAACAGCACGGTGTTTCGCAACGGCAGTATGGGCAATTCGGGCGGGGTGGTCTCCGCGTTCATCAACTCCTCGTCCTCAGCCGTAATGAGGGGGATGAGCTCTGTTTCGTTCTCCAGGTCATCACCGCCGAAGAGGCGGGGTTCGGGTGGCAGGCTGTCGCGCATGGATCGGTGTCAGGTTGGCAGCGGACAGCGCACATGCGGCTGGAAACTGCGAAGGATGCGTGCAGTTCCAACGATCATGCCGCCGGAACCGGGCGGAAAGATCGGCAGCATCGTGTGGTGTCGAACAGGTGATTTATCCACAGAGGGGCGACATGGCGATCCCTACCGCTGGCCTTTCGTCGCAGCGAACACATGCTCGAGGATCGCGGCCTCCTGCAACGAGAGTTGAACGTGCCGCCGCTCCATTACGCGGCGGGCCGTATCCAACGCCTTCGGCAGCGTATGTTCTTGGAAACCTTGGGCCCCGCCCCACGCGAAAGAGGGCATGTGTTTCGGTGGGAAGTCACCACCGAAAACGTTGGCGCAAACACCTACCACAGTGCCGGTGTTGAACATCGTGTTGATGCCGCTCTTGCTGTGATCGCCCATGACCAGTCCACAGAATTGCTGGCCAGTGGTCACGAGCGCGTTGGACTCATAGCTCCACGCCTGCACTTCACCGTAGGTGTTCTTCAGGTTGCTCGTGTTCGTGTCGGCACCCAGGTTGCACCACTCGCCCAGCACGCTATTGCCCAGAAAACCGTCGTGGCCTTTATTGGTGAAGCCTTGGAGCACGCTGTTGCTCACCTCTCCGCCCACACGGCATTCGGGCCCGAAGGAAGACGGTCCGTAGATCTTCGCTCCCATCTTCACCTGTGCACCGTCGCCCAGCGCGAATGGTCCGCGGATCATGCTGCCTTCCATCAACTCAGCGCTTCTACCGACATAAATGGGTCCGTTGGTGGTGTTCAGGATGCAAGCCTCCACGATCGCGCCTTCCTCGAGAAAAACCAGGGATGGGTCGCCGATGACCGTGTTCTGCACACCGATCCGCTGGGATCGCCGGCCTTCGGTCAGCAGCACGAAATCGTTGATGATCGCCTTGCCGCATTGTTGGAACAGATGCCAAGGCCGTTCGATCAATGCGGTTTCACCGGAGAAAGCGACCTGTGAAAGGAAAGCTGGCACGCTGGACCAGTCGAGCGGATTGCTCCGCCCTTGCCCGGTTTCGCAAATGGCAAGCAGCTTGCCGTCCTTCACCAGCGCCTGTCCGGCTTCCAAGTCGAGCACGGCACCGACAACATCAGGTGTGGGCAAGAGGCCACCGTGCACCTCACGTACCAGTTCGCCGCGCACATCGGGATATTTAGCGCTCAGGTAGTGCTCGGTGCGATAGCCGACCGGCAACTCGGTCATGCGCCACCACGCATCGGCAGTGGTGAGGATCCCAGCACGCAACGCACCCAGTGGCCGCGTGAAGGTGAGCGGCAGCATGTGCCGGTGCAGACCGGCGTCGGAAAGAAGTATGCTCATTGGAAAGAGGACGTGAAGATGCAGCACCGCTCTGAAGCGGGATGTGAAGATGTGAAGATGCGGAGATGTGGGCGGCAAGGACCACCCGCCCTCGCCTTCACTTTCTCAAACTGCATCCAAGCCGCAGAGCGTGCAGATCCAATAAACCAACCCAGCAAGCAAAGCGCTTACCGGTATGGTCAGGATCCAAGCCCACAGCAACTGGAACGTAACGCCCCAACGCACGGCGCTCAGGCGTTTCACCGCGCCAACACCGATGATGCTGCCAGTGATCGTGTGCGTGGTGCTCACGGGTATACCCATCTGCTCGGTGAGGTAAAGTGTCATGGCACCGGAGGTCTCAGCACAGACCCCTTCAAGTGGTGTCACCTTGGTGATACGTGTACCCATGGTCTTCACGATCTTCCAGCCTCCTGTAAGTGTACCGAGCGCGATGGCGGTATAGCACGCCAATGGGACCCAATTGGGCATTTCCTTGATGTCGCCGATGATGCCTTGGCTGATCAGCGCCGCGCTGATGATGCCCATGACCTTTTGGGCGTCGTTGCCCCCGTGGCCAATGCTGAATGCCGCACTGCTCACGAGCTGTAATCTCTTGAACATGTTGGCCATGGTATGGGCCGTGGGGTTCTTCACCTTTTCCACGTACAGGTACACGAGAATGAAAAGCAACGAACAGGCCATGAGGCCCCACTGAATGATGCTGTTGTCCGCCTTTCCGAGGTCTTTGGTGAGTTTAGCCGGGTCGGCCTTGGGATCCACATTGGCAATGATCGCGGTGGCCACACCAGCGGGACCGAGCGCATCGAACTGTGCCAAGTACGGCTCGGCGGCCTCCACCTTGGCCAGCACCGCATCAACTTCGACCTGCTTGGCGGGATCCATGGCAGCCGCCTTCTTTTTGTCGTCGATCTTCCAATGCTTGGCAACGTTCTCCTTCAGCTTGCCCTGCTCCAGGTAGTTGAAATAGAAGAAGGTAGCAGTGGAGACCAAGATGATCACGCCCACCCGCGCCCACGTATTGCGCATGAGGGTGACCAGCGTGATGAAAATACTGATGGTCATGCCCACGAGCGGCGCCAAGAAAATGAACATCACCGTGTCGCGGATCTTGGTGCTTTCGACCACTTGGCCGAAGGTGAAGCTGTCCATGGTCATGAACGCATGCGTCATGGCCGCACCGGCAAATCCGCCGATCAATGTGTGGCTGCTGCTGCTGGGGATCCCGTACCACCAGGTGAGCAGGTTCCATGTGATGGCAGCGACGAGCCCGCTGAGAATAACCGGCAGGGTGATGAAATCGGGCTGCACCGTTTTGCTGATGGTGTTCGCAACCGAATGGTCCTTGAAAATAAAGAACGCCACGAAGTTGAAGGCCGCTGCCCAAAGCACGGCCTGCAAGGGTGTAAGCACTTTGGTGCTTACGATGGTGGCTATGGAATTGGCCGCGTCGTGGAACCCGTTGATGTAGTCGAACACCAACGCCAATACGATGATGACGATGAGCAGGGTCATCGGCTCAGGCGTACTTGAGCATGATCGACTCGATCACGTTGGCGACGTCCTCGCACTTATCGGTAGCCAGTTCGAGATCACGGTACATAAGGCGGTACTTCATCAGCTTGATGGGATCCTTCTCCTCCTTGAACAATCGCTGAATACCGCGGTCGAATACTTTGTCCGCTTCATTCTCCATGCTGTTGATCTTCACCACGAATTCGCTCGCGGCGTTGCTCTTGTGCATGTTGCGCAGGTCGCGAACGGCCATTTGTACAATGCGCGCGCCTTCATTCACCAACCGGGCGAGTTCCACGATGGTATCGTCCGTTTCACCCACATCATACAACTCCAGGTTCTTCCCGCTCGAAAGGATGTAATCGGCGATATCGTCCAGCGCCGAAGCCAGCGTGTGTATGTCTTCGCGGTCGATGGGCGTGATGAAGTTGCGCGCCAGATCTATGAAGATGGTGTGCGTGAGATCATCGTTGGCGTGCTCTGCCTGTTCCAGCCTTTCCAGGATGGCATCGCGCTGCGCGCCCGGACTGGTGGCCACAATGGCCATGAGGTCTTCGCTCATCTTCAGCACGTTCGCAGCGCTGGCTTCGAAGTGGTAAAAGAAGATGCGATCCTTGGGCTTGAAGATCTTGAAGAACTCTCCGATCATGGCATTTCCGGTTTCGGCGGCGAAGCTATCCGGGGTGCATTGGCGGGGTGTTGCGCGTGGTCATGGTAACGATCACTTAACATGGATCTTTCGTTGCCTTAGCGCGGTCCAGCACCCTGCGACTTCCACGGGCAACATGGCCGCACCTTAACATTGGCACACTCCATCACACCCATGACCTACGCGTTCAACGGTATCACCCCGGTGGTGCATCCCACGGCCTTCATACACCCGCAAGCCACTGTTACGGGCCACGTCACCATCGGCAAGGATGTGTACATCGGTCCGGGCGCCGCGCTTCGCGGGGATTGGGGAGCCATCGTGGTGGAGGATGGATGCAATGTGCAAGAAAACTGCACCGTGCACATGTTCCCGGGTGTCACCGTTCTGCTGAAGGAAGGGGCGCACATCGGCCATGGAGCGATCATCCATGGCGCCACTATTGGCCGCAATTGCTTGGTGGGCATGAACGCGGTATTGATGGACAACGTTGTACTTGGTGACGAGTGCATCGTCGGTGCATTGGCGTTCCTGCCAGCCGATAGCATTTGGGAAGCGCGGAAGGTGATCGTTGGCAATCCGGCGCGAGCGGTAAAGGACGTGAGCGACGAAATGATCGCGTGGAAGACCGAAGGCACGAAACTCTACCAGCAGCTTCCGGCGCAACTGCATGCCACGCTCGAGGCCTGCGAACCGCTCCGCGAAGTGCCTGCGGATCGGCCCGACCTGTCCGCAGTGTACAAGACCTGGAAGGAAACGCGCTGATCAGCGGTCCTTGTCACCATCCTCTTCCATGTGCATGAGGTGCAACACGCGATGCACCAGCGGAGCAAGGATCACCGCAACAGTGGTGAGCAGTGCGATGCCGCTGTACAGCGCATAGAACGAGGCGAACAGCTTGGCCGCATTGTTCGGCAACTCACCCATTGGACCCATGCCGGCCAAGATCATGCTCGCGTTCAGGAAAGCATCCACCGGTGCGAAAGCCGCGTAGTGCATGTAGCCCCACGTACCGATAGCCAGCGAGATCCCGATGAAGAGCATGGCGACCAGCAAGTATTTCAACTGCCGAAGCGCGTATCTGCGTGTGCTCAACACAGGTTTCCTGCGATGCTCGAACATGCTCCCAAAGTAGGGGCCTCTTCAACATCGATCGGTTCAGCGCGCACGGCGGCCACGTGCGGCGTGGGGCGGCCCCAAGGCCACCTTCGCACCACCGAACGGATCATGCGCGGCCTTTACACCATCCTCCTGCTTGTCGCCAGCAATGCTTTCATGACACTGGCTTGGTACGGCCACCTGAAGTTCCGTGAGTGGCATTGGGCCAAGCAGCTCGGGTTGTTCAGTATCATTCTGATCAGCTGGGGTATGGCCTTCTTCGAATACTGCCTGCAAGTTCCCGCCAACCGCATGGGGCATGCCGAGCATGGTGGGCCGTATTCGTTGGTTCAATTGAAGGTGATCCAAGAGGTGGTCACGTTGGTCGTGTTCGTCGGCTTCACGTTCATCTTCTTCAAGCAGGAGCAACTGCGCTGGAACCATGCGCTTGCCGGTGTGTTCTTGATCGCCGCGGTCTGGCTGGTGTTCAAGAAGTAGGTGGCAACAACAACGCGGCACCTTGCGGCACCGCGTTGCGTAGCGCCCGGCCCAACCCTGTCCTTACACCGCTCCCACGGTTGTTGCGGTGGTACGGAGCGCGTATCCAAGGCCTGCCAGCAGAGCACTGCCGACCATGAACAATTTCCAACCGTTACCGGGGCCGCCACCGTCGCCTCCCGGCATTGGCAACAGGTCCATTGCGTTCCTGCGCTCCGGGCTCAACTTGCCACGCACCTCGTTCATATAGTCACGGTGGGTGCTCAGATCCCATCCGGTCAGTGCATACAGTTCGTCCATTTCGCGCACACGTCGGTAGTAGAGTTCCTCTAAATAGTCCTGCCCATCGGAGCAGGTAAGGTCGCCTTGCGCTGGGTGCGTAAGGATGTAACGCACTTGGAACTGCTCGGTGTTCGGTGTCACTTGGAACATGAGGTCCTGCGGGAACTTGTCCCGTCCGTAGCGCACGTGCAGCCTGGTGAAGAACACCGAATTGCCGTTGGCTCCGTTGGCACCACCGATCCAATCCACGCCCGCATCCACGAGTTCACGGTCCACCGGCGGGGGCCCTACACAAGGATCGCATTTCATACCACCCCAGTTCGGGGTAACATTCCACGCGTACTCCAGGAAGACGGCATTCCTTCCTTCACGTTTCCAAGCGCGGGCGAAGAGGTCCTTGTACATGGGTCCGAACTTCTCCTGTGCGAACAATGGGATGTTGCGATCGGTGGGCACTTTCACCGTACGATAGTTCACGCATTCAACGCGGCCCGTGCGGGTGAAGGCGTACACGATCATATCCTGCTGGCCTTGGCTGTTGGCCATGCCCAAGCGGATGGGCAGCATGAACTTCTCGTGCGTGAAACTGATCTGGATCGGGCGCAGGTAATCGCTCTTGGTCTGTGGTTGATCGAGATCCACCTTCACCACGAAAAACTTGAGGTTGCTCTTGATGTAGGGGTCCAGCACCTCGTTGGCCGTTGCGGGGATCTTGTAGCCGTTGGCGATCAACCAATCCTTCAACCCCATGCTCTCCTTAGCGCTCAACAGCAGGATGTCGTACTCCCCGACAGTGTACTGTGCTTCTATGGTGACGCCGTAGTCCTTCTCCCGTTCAGCCTTGGCATCGAAGGTCCCGCTCGCCAGTGCCCTCACCGCCTTGGTGCTGCTCGCGTCCTCATTGGCATACTCCCATCGCATGCATGGGTTCTGGTCCCAGTACTCCACCAAACGCGGACTGCTGTAGCCATCGAGCTTCTGGAAAATGTTCCGGTCCACTACACGGATATCACTTTCCTGCAAGATCACCGGCACGGGTACGACCATGGCGAAGTCGCGCACGTTGCCTTTGAAGTCGTTGCTCATGGTGATGATGGTGCGCAGTCCATCGCGCACGAGGATCACCTCGCTCTTGTCGTTGAACAAGGTGGCGTCGGCCTTGGCCACGTAGAATCCGCAGAAGGCATGGGCATGTTGGGCAATGGTGATCAGGAAGCCCGTGAGAATGTGTGCGCGTTTCATGGTAGTTCGTTGGTTGTTGTTGCAATGGGTGGAAGGCTCGGCCGGACCCACTGGAAGCGTGCGCCCTTCCAGATCAGATCGACAAGCGGGGTTGATGCGCTGATGAAGAAGAGCGCCCATACCGGAGCGGCGTTCACGAAGTACCTCCAGCCGAGCAGGAAGGCGAGAACAGCCACGGCAATGCTCCATCCGATCCGTGCGCGCGGTGCGCTCGGCGTGGTCACCGGATCGGTGATCATGAAGAACGTAAAGAGAAGCAACGAGCCGTTGGTGAGTTGGTGCAGCCACACATCGGCACCCCAGCCCAGGTACAGCACGTTGCGCGCGAAATGCAACGCAGCGAACGTTCCCAAGAACGCGAGGCTCGTGTCGATACGACCCACGCGCAACACCACCATCAACCCTGCCGCGCCAACAAGGAACACCAATGCAGCACCACTGCCCCACTGCCCCGGACTTACCCATGCATCGCCCGTGAGCAGCATCGCTGCGATGATGCCGATGTTGGCCGGATTGAAAATGTGCTTGCCCCTTACGCGCACCACGAACTTGCTCGCGATGGCGATGGATGCGCCCAGCACCAAGGTGATGGCGCTACCGCTCTTGAACAACAGGCACAACCCGAGCGTGGTGATGGCCGCGCTCTTCAACGTGCGCCATTCCAAGCCATGCACCAGCACGAAGGCCGACTGAGTTGCCAAGCAAGTGGCAGCAATGATCGCGTAGCGCGCCCGTTCGGCATCCCACTGCAATTGCACGATGCCATAACAGAGGAAGCACGACAGGAAAGCTATCTGGAAATGGCGGCCATCGCTGAGGAACCATAGCCATGAACGATGAAGTGCAAAGGGCAGCGACATGTGGAGGAGCGTTTCGGATCAGCCGTACACGCCATGCGGAAGTCGGTTCGATCGGAACCGGAAAAGGAACCCCGCATCGCGGCCTGTCGTAGGAACGCGCCATGGAGAAAGCAGCGGAAGGGTTCAACGCGGTGAACGCGGTGCGCCACGTGGTGTTGATCGACGACGAGGATGACTGCACGTTCGTGAGCAAACTCGTGCTGAAGAAGGCAGGGTTCAATGGGCGCGTTTCGTGTTTCACATCGGGTGCCGAAGCGTTGGAATGGTTCCGTACGGTGCCGCAGGACGAACTGCCCGATCTGGTGTTCGTGGACATCAACATGCCCGCAATGACCGGATTCCAGATGCTTGAAGCCTGCGAGCGCGAAGGCCTCTTTCCCAACAGCCGCAGCACGGTGATCATGTTCAGCGGAAGCATACTGCCCATGGATATCGAAAGGGCACACGCTTTCCCCTTCGTAGCCGCCTATGCCGAGAAGGCCCTCGACGTGGACCGGTTCCGACAGTTCTGCGCCGATCACATCCGCAAGCACGCAGCTTAGCTTCGCCCTACCACAGCCTCCCCACCATGAAAAAAGTCCTGATAGTTGAAGACGAAAGCATCATCTCTTTCAGTTACCGATTGCAATTGGAGCGCATGGGCTTCGAAGTGATGGGGAATGCCCGTAGTGGCGAGGAAGCGGAAGCAATGATCGCTGCCGAACAGCCCGACCTGATCATCATGGACGTCTATTTGAAAGGTGACAAGAACGGTCTTCAACTGGCACAGGAGATCCACGCGAACGCCCCTATACCCGTTCTGTTCCTTACGGCCAGCACCAAACCCGAGATCGTGGAGGCCATCAACCGCTTGCCCGGTTGCCACTACTTGAGCAAACCCATCGATAGCGACCGACTGAACGACGTGCTGCAACGTTTCGTCCGCACCGATGGCTTCTGAAGGTCCGCACACCGCACCGGTGGGGGATCCCGCACAAACGCCGAACGCTGGCCTCTCGGAGCAACTGCATGCTTACGCGCATGATCTGAAGAACCGCGTCGCGGGTCTGCTGGAGGTGTTGCGTCAGTTGCGCACCCATGATCCCGCCGTGGAGCAGCAGGACCTCTTGGACTTCGGGGAACGGCAGGCATTCGCCGTTCTCAGGCGCAACGAGGAACTGCTCGACGCGCTGGGTGTGCCAAGGGGTATGCCTTCTCCGCCTTCCGGATGGATCGATCTCGATGGTGTCCTGCGGTCCGCCATTGCCAACCAGCAATACAGGTTGGACGCGAAACAGCAGGGCTTATCGCTCAATGGCACCGTCTCGGCCAACGTAGCAGCGGAACCCCGGCAACTAAGTACCGTCCTTGAGGCACTGTTGAGCAATGCAAGCAAATTCTCGCCCGTTGGCGCGGGGATCAATGTGCAGGCACACACGGCTGACGGGCAGGTGATCGTGGAGGTGAAGGATGAGGGCGTTGGCCTTAGCGCGAGCGATATTGATCAGGTATTCGTGCGGTATGCTTGGCTGGACAGCCGTTCTACGGCTGGCGAACCCCAAGGCCGCAGCACGCTTGCCCGCTGCAAGCAGATCGCAGCGGCCCTAGGTGGCACGCTCACCGCGCAAAGCGATGGCGTCGGCAAGGGATCGCTTTTCCTGCTTGGTTTACCGTTGGCTTAGCGGAGCGCGTCGGGGCCACCCGCCCATTAGTTTTGACACATGCGTGCACTCTGGCCCGTGGTCCTGCTCAACGCGTTGCTGGTGCAAAGCCAGGAACCGGCGGTTGTTCCGGACACGCCATTGCGTTTCAGCGGTTCGGTGAGCGTGCCGATGAACGACAGGCAACTGCTGGAACATGCCTCGGAAGCTTGGCGCTTCAGTTTCGGGCTGGAGCCGGGAGCGCGCATGACCGTGGATACAGCCACAAATAGCATCGTCGGAACAGCGCGCTTCAATTTCCGAAGCGTTCAATTGAACGGCCGCGAGGAAACGATGGGACCGATCGGCTATCGCATTCGCATAACCACGGCCAACGGCGAATGCCAGTGGGCGGTGGACGATCTTAAGCACACCGGGAACCGTGGAGCGCCGATGGGTGGAAGCGATATCGGCCCCCTTACCGTGGGGAATAAGCCGGCGCAACGCGTCACGAGCATGAGCCCCATGGCCTCCGTGAAAGTGTGGGAAGACGCCAAGGGCCAAGTGAGCCAGCGGATCGAGAGCGTGCGCCGCATGTTCGAGTCCCGCCTCCGGAAGTCGGCAGGCTTGTAGGAACCCTTTGCAGGGTGCGCCGTTGAAGGGGCGGGCTGCCGAGCAGCCCTTACGCTACAACCCCGGTGAACACACTATCCTGGCGCATCTGGCCCGTTATCGCCGCAGCCTTGGCGATCCTCTTCATTGCCGTTGACCTGCTCTTGGTGGGCAAGGCCCGCACGGTGCAAACACGCATCGGGCACGAGATCCATTTGCTCAGCGAACTGAGCGGCCTCAACGACGGGATCAACCAACTGGCCCTGGTACATCGCGTTGACCTGAACACCGCAGCAGGACAACTCACGGATAGCGGTAACCGCTGGCCGGACGAGATCCAGCGCTTTACCGATCGCGTGCACCGTGTGGGGCAGCGCTTCAACGATGAACCCGGCGTGCAGTCCATGGTGGACGGCATGCCCACCCTGCTGAACGACATCGATTCCCTGCATTCGGTGGTTGCCGAACGCAGCATAGCGGAAGCCGGAGCGCGGCTGCCGGAAAGCGTGTTCCAGTTCATGCTTCAGCGGGCCGCCAAGCGGATCGAAGGCGCTGAGCGGAAAGTACACGAACAGGGTCTTGGCATGCACACTGCGCTGTTGAGCCAGCGGTGGGACCAAGCACAAGTGCTTCTTTTCCTCTCTTGCTTCATGGCGTTCGTTTTCGCGTTGCTGGTAGGCATGAGCCGCCGCCTGCTGGTGGAGAGCCGCAGAGCAGGCAAGGACCTCATGGGCGCCAAGCAGCAACTGGAGCACACCAACAAGGAATTGCGCGAGACCATGTTGAGCAAGGAAGAGAAGGAAGTAATGATCAAGGAGATCCACCACCGCGTGAAGAACAACCTGCAGATCGTCAAGAGCCTTATCCGTTTCCAGCAGGACCAAGTGAATGACGCCAAGACCCGCGAACTCTTCAACGAGTGCATAACACGGGTGAGCGCCATGGCCTTGGTGCACGAGCAGACCTACCTGAGCAAAGACCTCGCGAACATCGATGTGAGCAGCTACCTCGACCACCTCGTGCGCGACCTGGTGCACGCGTACAGCGTGGACAAGAAGTTGAAGATGGACATAGACATCAGGGTGAAGACCTTGGGTGTGGACACACTTGTGCCCTTGGGCCTGATGATCAACGAGATCATCAGCAACAGTTTCAAGTACGCGTTCCAAGGACGTGAGAGCGGCACCATCATCGTGCATCTGCACGGCAGCGAGAGCGATGGCCTGCACATGCACATCGGCGACGATGGCGTTGGGCTCAAGAGCCGCGACGGGTTCCACAGGCCCAACAGCTTGGGCATGGACTTGATCCACACCCTCGCGGGGCAATTGGATTCGGACATCAGTTTGGTGGACGGCCCGGGCACACGCTACGAAGTGGTGAGCCAGAAGCTCTCCAGGCGGAAAGTCGCCTGAGCAGGAGGAAGCCTTCTTCACTGTTCGTCACGCCGGGATCCGTTCCCGCCTTCCCAGCGCGCATAGTTTCGCGCGCCCGTCCAAGTCGGGTCATGAACGTATGAAGACGCACATTCTCGTTGTTGCAGCCGTGTTCGCTGCATGTGGCACCGCCCCTGAAAGCACTGAGCAAAAGCCCGTGGAAAAATTGAACTACCCGGAAACGCGCAAAGACAGCCTTGCCGGCGATAGCCTGCAAGGAATGTGGGTGGCCGATCCGTACCGCTGGCTGGAGAACGACATTACGCCCGAAACGGCTGATTGGGTGGCACGCCAGAATGCGGTCACGGACGCCTACCTGGAGAAGATCCCCTTCCGCAAGGACATCGCGAAGCGGTACGAAGAACTCTACAACTTCCCCAAAGTGGGTGCCCCCTATCGCGTTGGCGATCTCTACTTCATCGACAAGAACAGCGGCCTCCAGAACCAGTTCGTCATCTACGTGCGCAAAGGCGTGAACGGCGAGGACAAAGTGTTCATCGACCCCAACGCCATCGATGCTGCGGGTACGACGACCTTCAACTTGCTCGGTGCCAGTAATGATGATCGCTACATGGCCGTAGGTGTGCAGCATGCCGGCAGCGATTGGCAGGACATCACGCTGTGGGACCTGAGCACCATGAAGGAAATGACGGATGTGTTGAAGTGGGCGAAGTTCAGCGGTGTGGCGTGGTACAAGAACGGCTTCTTCTACAGCCGGTATCCGGAACCTGCGAAGGGCATGGAGTTGAGCAGCGCCAGCAAGTTCCAGAAGGTTTACTACCACAAGGTGGGTGATCCACAAGCCAAGGACGCCTTGGTGTGGGAGGACAAGTCGAACGGTGATCTGTATGTAGGCTGCGGGGTAACGGAAGGCGAAGAATTCGCGACACTGTTCGTGAGCACCGGTACGGACGGTTTCGAGATGTACTTCCATGATCTGCGCAGCGGTGGCATGCCCACGCCATCCACGGACTGGGTGCCGTTGCAAAAGGGCTTCGATCACAAAACGAGCATCTTGGATCTCGAACCGAAGAGCGGCAAGCTGCTCGTACGCACCGACGTGGACGCGCCGAACTATCGTCTCGTTTCCGTTGATCCCGCCAAGCCGTCGCAAGCCGATTGGAAGGACCTCATCCCGCAGAAAAAGGAACTGCTCCAAGGCGTCTCTATCGGCGGCGGGCTGCTCTTCGCCGAATACTTGAAAGACGCCACCAGCCGCATCTACCGGTACAACAGTGACGGCACCGGCGAGCAAGAAGTGAAGTTGCCAGGCCTCGGCAGCGCGGGCGGTTTCGGTGGCAAGCGCAAGGACACGTACAGCTTCTACAGCTACACCTCGTTCAACGATCCGGGCACTACGTACAAGTACGACTATGCGACCGGCAAGAGCGAAGTGTACTTCCGCCCGGAACTGAAGTTCGATCCGGACCAATACGTTACCGAGCAGGTGTTCTACCCGAGCAAGGACGGAACCAAAGTGCCCATGTTCATCGTGTACAAGAAGGGCATGCAGAAGAACGGGAAGAACCCGACCATGCTGTACGCTTACGGTGGCTTCAACATCAGTTTGAGCCCAAGCTTCAGCACCAGCCGCATGTTGTTGCTGGAGCAAGGCGGCATCTACGCACAGCCCAGCTTGCGCGGCGGTGGCGAATACGGGGAGGATTGGCACAAGGCCGGCATGAAGGAGAAGAAACAGAACGTGTTCGACGACTTCATCGCGGCGGGCGAATACCTGATCGCCAACAAGTACACCGATAGCGAGCACTTGGCGGTGAACGGCGGCAGCAATGGCGGCTTGCTCATCGGTGCGGTGCTCACCCAGCGCCCCGACCTCTTCAAAGTGGCCTTCCCGGAAGTGGGCGTGTTGGACATGCTGCGCTACCAGAAATTCACCGCTGGCTTCGGCTGGGTGCCCGAGTACGGCAACGCGGACAACAGTGCCGAGGAACGCGACTACCTGTTGAAATACTCACCACTGCACAACGTGAAGCCCGCACACTACCCGGCTACCATGGTGATGACCGCCGACCATGACGACCGCGTAGTGCCCGCGCACAGCTTCAAGTTCATCAGCACACTACAACCTGCACAGCAAGGCGATGCACCTGTGTTGATCCGTGTGCAAACACAAGCTGGCCATGGTGCCGGTATGCCAACGAGCATGATCATAGAGCAACAGGCGGACAAGTGGAGCTTCTTCTTCCACAATGTGGGCCTTACGCCGGAGTACGGACTCCAAGACAAGTCAGTGAAGGAGGTGCATTGATCGGTATCGGACCCGAGCAAGAAGCCCGGCATTGCTGCCGGGCTTCTCTTTTCCCATCCGATGCTTCGATCGTGCAGGACGACCACCGCAAGCGTTCCCGGCCCCTGAATTCAATCCTCGAGCACACCGAATTTCCCAGCGGCAACATCCTTGAACGCTTGCTCCACTTCGTCGTAGGTGTTCATCAAGAACGGGCCGTAGGCCGCGATGGGTTCATTGAGCGGTGCACCGCTCAGTACCAGCAGTGTTGCACCACTGACACTTTCAGCATGCACTCCTTCCCCATCGTTCCTGAACACCACAAGGTGATCCGTGGGCGCTTCGTTGTCGTTGATGTTCGCGGCGCCTTCCACCACCAGCGCCATGCTGTTGTGATCGGCAGGCAGATCGAGATCGACCGCGCCGCCTGCACCGATGTTCACCACTGCGGCGATGATGGGTGACCAGGTCTTTGCCGGTCCTTTCACACCGAACAGTTCACCGGCGATCACGCGGGCCTCGCTCACACCATCGGCCAGTTGGACATGCGACATGTCCGCCCGTTTTATGGGTTGGTAGCGCGGGGCCTCCATCTTGTGCTTGGCGGGCAGGTTCACCCATAGCTGGGCCATGTGGAACGGCCCACCGGTGCGCGAGAATTCCTTCTCGTGATACTCCTTATGCAACACGCCGCTACCGGCTGTCATCCATTGCACATCGCCTTCGCCGATCACACCGCTGTGCCCGGCACTGTCGTGATGCGCCACACGGCCTTTGAAACCGAAGGTCACCGTTTCGAAACCGCGGTGCGGATGCACGCCCACGCCGCGCGGCTCTTCGCGCGCGCTGAAGTCAATGGGAGGTCCGTAGTCCAAGAGGAAGAACGGGCTGAGCCGCTGCTTCGACATGGAGTAACCCTGTGGGAAGAAGTTGCTCACGCGGAACCCATCGCCCACCATGTGCGGAGCGGGAGGTGCAAGTACGGCCTCAACTGAGCGCTTGGTCATTGGATGCATCACCGTATCCTGATGGAGCTGGGTGAGCGGCACAAAGGTGCCGCGCCGATTGCCACCCGAAAATGAACTTGTTCAAGGAAGTGAGACGATATGGCCGGTCCCTATCCTTGTAACATGAAGCTTCCGCGACTTGCGCCGGCCATTGCTGCGCTGCTCCTCATCGAAATGACCCATGCGCAAATGGCACCGGCCACCGATGTGTTGCGCTATGTGGACCCGATGATCGGCACGCAGCGCATGGGGCACGTTTACCCCGGCGCCAGCGCACCCTTCGGCATGGTGCAAGTGAGCCCCGACACCGATACGATCCCGTACGCGGTGGATGGCAAGTACAACGGCGAAGTGTACCGCACCTGTTCCGGTTACCAATACGACGACAGCACCATCGTCGGCTTCAGTCACACGCATTTCAGCGGTACGGGGCACAGCGATCTCGGCGATATCCTCCTCATGCCGACCCAAGGAGAACTTCAACTGAACCCAGGTACGGCCGCAGCCCCGCAGAGCGGATTCCGTTCGGTCTTCCACCACGAACGGGAAGAAGCGCAGCCGGGCTACTACCAGGTGATGCTGGACGATCACGACATCCGGGCCGAACTCACGGCCACCACGCGCGTGGGCATGCACCGGTACACTTTCCCAAAGCTGGACAGCGCGCATGTGATCCTCGACCTGGTGCATGGCATTTACAACCACGCCGACAAGAACGTGTGGACCTTCGTGCGCGTCGAGAACGACACACTGGTGACGGGCTACCGGCAGACGAACGGCTGGGGCCGCACGCGCACGGTGTACTTCGCCATCGCGTTCAGCGAACCGATAACGCACTACGGCCAGCAACAGGATCCCCGTCCCACGGAGTATCGCGGCTTCTGGCGGAAGTTCGACCAGACGAAGGACTTCCCCGAGATGGCGGGCAAGCAGTTGCGCGCGTGGTTCGACTTCGATCTTCCACCTGATGGGCGCCTGCTGGTGAAGGTTGCGCTGAGCAGTGTGAGCACCGAAGGGGCATTGAAGAACATGCAGGCCGAAGTGCCACACTGGAACTTCGAGCGCGTGTGGCTCGAAACGCAGTTCGCGTGGAGGCGGGAGCTAGAACGTATCCGTATCGGAAGCAAGCGGCCGGAAGTGCTCACCAACTTCTACACGGCGATGTACCACGCCTGCCTCTCCCCCACCGTGTACATGGATGTGGACGGGCAGTACCGCGGGCTCGATCAGAACAACCACACCGCACAAGGCTTCACCAACTACACCACGTTCTCCCTGTGGGACACCTACCGCGCGTTGCATCCCTTGTTCAACATCATCCAACGCGAACGGTCCAGCGACTTCGTGAACAGCATGCTGGCGCATTACGATCAGAGCGCGCAGCACATGCTGCCGATCTGGAGCCACTATGCGAACGAGAACTGGTGCATGATCGGCTACCACGCCGTGAGCGTGATCGCTGACGCGCAGGCGAAAGGGATCACGGGCTTCGACATGGAACATGCGTTGGACGCCTGCGTGGCGACCGCACGGCACCGCAGCTTCGAGGGCCTCGGCGACTACATGGACCTTGGCTACGTGCCCGAGGACAAGAGCGGTGCCAGCGTTTCGAAGACGCTGGAGTATGCGTATGACGACTGGTGCATCGCCCGCATGGCGGAGCGCGTGGATCGCCCGGCCATCGTTTCGGAATTCACCAAGCGCAGCCTGACCTACACCAATGTTTTCGATCGCGCCAGCGGTTTCATGCGACCACGGCTTGCGGATGGCACGTTCGTGAAAACGTTCGACCCGCTGGACACCCACCAACGTGGATACATAGAAGGGAACGCATGGAACTACGGGCTCTACATACCCCATCAGCCGGATGAACTCGCCCGGATGATGGGCGGAACCAAACGTTTCGGCGAACACCTTGATTCGCTCTTCACCATGCGGTTGGATGACAAGTACTTCGAGAAGACCGAGGACATCACACGCGACGGCATCATGGGCAATTACGTGCACGGCAACGAGCCGAGCCACCACGTTGCGTACTTGTACAACTACAGCGATCGTCCTTGGATGACGGGCTTCCGCGCGCGACAGGTGATGGACGCGATGTACAAGCCGAAGCCTGATGGACTGAGCGGCAACGACGATTGCGGCCAGATGAGCGCGTGGTACATCTTCAGTGCGATGGGCTTCTACCCGATGGAGCCGGGCAGCGACCGTTACGAACTGGGCGCCCCCGTGGTGGATCGCGCAGCGATACCGGTGGACAAAGGCAAGACCTTCACCGTCGTAGCCCGGAAACAGGGACCGAAGAACATGTACGTGCAGTTCGCATCCCTTAACGGCAAAAGACTGGAGCGCACCTACATCACCCATGCGGAGATCATGGCGGGCGGCGTATTGGAATTCGAAATGAGCGCCAAGCCGCCGAAGCGCTGAGGGCGGACAACCATTCGCCGTTCGTTCGTCCATAGCACCGGAAACCCTTCCCCCATGACACGGACCTTCTCCATGTTGATGAGCAGCGCTGCGTGCACGCTGCTGGCAGCGCAACCTCCCGTTCCGCCGCCGGTCGGCACAAACCTGAACAGTGGTGTGCCCAGCGATTGGACCATCAGCACGCTTTCGAGCACCGGTTGGTTGTGGAGCGGTCAGGCAGGCTTCAATGGCTCCGGGGGCCTCATCATGGATTGCGGCTCCTGTTCCAGCTACCAGGAGAGCACGTTGTGGTCGCCATGGCTCGACCTGTCCAACGACCCGCAAGTGGCTGTCGTGTTCAAGTGTGCGATCATCGGCGGCGGCATGATGGTACCGCCGCCCATTTTCGTGCAGCGCGATGGCATCGGCGGCCCTTCCTATGAATACCGCTATGGCTTTGCAGGGTTGATACCCGCACCCGATGAGGTGATCCCGTCCACCATCAACCCGTTCCCACCGCTGGACCCCGGCAACGTGCAGTGGGTCGATATCCTATACACTTTCTACGCCGGCCTGAACGACGATAGCGTGCGCATCGGTTTCGGCACCGGCGTGCCGCTCGGCGGGTGGGCATTGCTCGATGAGATCAGCATCGGGGGTTTTCCCTTGGGCGTTGCGACCCACCAGCATGCCGCACCGACCGTTACCCGGGACAACGATATCCTTACCGTGCGATCAGCGGATCCGATCCAGCGCATCGACCTGCTCGACGCGTTGGGCCGCACGGTAATGGACGTGAACGGTCGTGGTGAACGCGATCTGGAACTGCCCATCCGTGATTTCAGGAGCGCGGTTTACGTGTTGCGTATTCAGTGCGACGGCGCACAGACCGCGATAAAGGTCGGCTTGTAGAATGCGCCGTGCTGCAACTTCACGCCATGCCACCGTTCGAACTGCGGCCCTTCCGCATGGAGGATCTTCCAGCCTTGGTGAAACACGCCAATGATCCCGGCGTTGCGGCGAATCTCACCGATGCATTTCCGCATCCTTTTACCGAAGAGAGCGGGCGCTCCTTCCTCGCGGAAGCGATGAAAAGCTTACCGCTGCGCCGATGCATCGACATTGATGGCGAAGCCTGCGGCGCGATCGGCCTGCACCCGAAGCCCGACCTGTGGAGGCGCAACATGGAACTGGGCTACTGGCTTGCCCGCGAACATCGAGACAGGGGCTTCATGACGGAAGCGATCAAGCGGATGGTGGTGATCGGCTTCGACACCTTCCCTGATGTGGACCGCATTTACGCCACGCCCTTCGGCAGCAACCTCGCCTCGCAACGTGCTTTGGAGAAGGCGGGCTTCCAATTGGAAGCGAAGCTCATCGGCACCCTGATCAAGTTGGGTAAGAAAGAGGATGAACTCATCTATGCCGTGCGACGCGGGGCATAGCCTTAGGCCCAGATCGGCTCACCCGCCTCGAATTCGCGCACGTTGAAGCGCACCACATCCTCCACCTGCCCGGTCCGCTTGAATTCGGCACGTTGACGATCGGAACTGCTACCGCGTGCACAGATATCGCGTAGGCAGGCCAGATAGTGTTCCTCGCCGTGCTTCTTGAAGTAGGGCGCCAACCGTTCCAAGCGATCCAGGATCTGCTGGCGCAGCGGCCGCACCTCCAGCGAACCCTGTGCGATCACCTCCGCATTGAGGCCATAGCGCAGCGCGCGCCACTTGTTCTCCCGCAGGATCCAACGCTCCGGCAGCTTCGTCGGCGGACCGTCCTCGATGCGCTCCTCATCGCGCATGCTCGCCGCACTCGCGTGGATGTATGCCGTGATCGCGCCGAGTTCAAGGCGCGTGGCCGGACCATCGCAGATGCGGATCTCCAACGTACCATAGCCCGGGCTCGGGCGCATGTCCCACTTGATGTCCTTGGTATTGTTGAGGGATCCCGTGCGCACCATTGCATTGGCGATACCCGTGAACGCTTCCCAATCGCGCATGATCAATGGCATGCCCGCCGTGGGGTGCGCTTCGTACACCGTTGGGCGGCTTGCGCAAAGGCCGGTATCCACCCCACGCCAGAACGGCGAGCTCGCGCTAAGCGCGATCAGCTCCGGTATGCGGTGAAGGAAGGCATTGAGGTAGTGTATGCAGGCATCGCCCGATACCATGCCGAGATGCACATGCAGACCGTACACCGCCGCGCGGCGCACCAGCCATTGGTTGCGGTCCAGCAACTTCAGGTAGCGTTCGCTATGGCTCACCAAACGATCGTTGTAGTCGCCCAATGGATTGGTGCCCGTTCCAGCGAAACGCAGCCCCAAGGGTGTTGATACATCCTTGACTTTCTGGAACGTTGCATCGAGGTCATGGTGTGCCTGCGATGCCGAAGTGCAAATGCCCGTCACCAGTTCTATGGTGCTGCGGAACATCTCCTTGGCCAGATGCGGGTCGTCCACCAACTCCATGATCTCCGGCGTGCGCGGTGTGAGGCGCAACGTCTCCGCATCGAGCACTTGGAGTTCCATCTCCACGCCCAACGAAAGGGCCCGCGCACTGGGTATGAAGTTGAACGCGATGTTCTCCATGCCAAGGCTTGGACTGCGCACAAGTTATCCGGACTAGACTATCGTCGGGTCCGTGCAGGTCGCCTTCTCGAATTCCATCACGGTCATGGAGATCACCTGCCCCCCCGGCAGTAGTGCCTTCAACTGTGCAACGATCGCGAACGAGAGGGCTTTCTTCTGTTCCCCTTTCGCCCTTGCATGCTGTGGCCCAAGACATGAATGAGATCCTGTTGCATACCACCAACGATGCATTGCTCGTACTCCAGGATGCGGACCTTGATATCGCCCTTGGCGAACAGGCCATTGGTCTCGGCGGTGTCGCGCACCGCACGCATCGATGCATCAGGGCGGACCAATTAAAACGCAAGAGGCGACACGTCGAGGATGACGTGCGGCATCGGTTGAAGTATGGTCCGAACGCAGACGATCGGAACACCGTTCGGCCCGGACGCAACCCCTACATTGGCTCAGCGTCTTCACCGCAATGACCAGCCGTCTTACCTACCTCTTCCTCCTTTGGGCCACGACCAGCCTTTCCGGAGCGGCGCAAACCACGCTGCTCAGCGAGACTTTCGATTCCGGGGTGCTCGGCCCGGGATGGACCGGGCAGGGTCTTGCAGCCGTCTTCACCACAGGATCGAGCGGTTTGTGCGTGGGCAAGGAAAGTTGGGACCAGAGCGGCCCGTTCCCTATCGGACCGGGCCCTTACCTGTTCCATCAGATCCCTTACGATCCGAACGCGACCTACACCATTGCTGCCGATCTGCGGGTCAACAATCCGCTGAACAGCACCGCCATGGCAAATTGTTCATTGGGGTGGCTGAACGTTATCGGCGGTGGATACAGTTTCGGCAATAGCAGTGTTGCATCGGCCGCGCTCACGTGGACATCCGTGTTGTCCGCCCAGGATGCCCCATTGCAGAACAACGTTGGATCGGACGGACAATTCGGGATACTTCTTGGCATGAACCCGTCCGCTCTCGGCGCTTATTCATTCTATGACAACGTCGTGGTGACTGCGTACAACTTCACCCAACCTGCCCCGATCACCTTGCGCATGCGCGCATGGCTGGAAGGCCCTTATGTGCAGGCACAGAACCTCATGCGCGACGATCTCCGTGCGGTCGGCCTCATCCCAGCGCTCGATCCTTATCAATCCGGTCTCACCGTAGCGCCCTCCGTCCTGAACGTGACCGGCAACAATGCGATCGTCGATTGGGTGCAGTTGGAACTGCGCATCAACCCGGAGAACCCGACGGCCCTCGCCTACAGTTCAGCACTGATCCAGCGCGATGGCGATATCGTAGCCACGGACGGCACGTCGGCCGTACCGTTCCCGGCTTCGCCCGGGTACTACTACGTAGCGGTGAAGCACCGCAACCATCTGCCCGTCATGACTTCCACGGCCTATCCGATCGTTTCCATCCCCAACTCGCTCGACTTGGCCAGCTCAACATCCACCACGTACATACGCAGCGCCCCGTACACCGATGTGGCGCGCAAGACCGTTGGAGGCCAGCGGCTCATGTGGGCGGGCAACGTGCAGTTGGATGACCGGCTCAAATACACGAACGCATCCAACGACCGCGACCCCATCCTCACCGCCATCGGTGGCGCAGTGGTCACCAATACCATTACGGGCTATCGGCGAGAGGACGTGAACCTGGACGGCGTAGTGAAGTACGTTGGGGTCAACAACGATCGTGATCCCATCCTGGTGAACGTTGGTGGCACCACGCCCACGTCCGTTCGGATCGCGCAAGTGCCTTAGGCTTCATGGGCTAACGGGGACAACAGCCCTGATGCGCAATACAGAGCGGCAAGGTGTTCGTTCGACCTTGATCGCTGCAGCACCGCCGGATCGTTGACCAAGGTCCTACTCGCGCACAGCCATGATGCATTGTCGCAAGCGCGGCAATTCGATCGCGTACACGCCGGACGCAAACGCCCCCATGCGCACACCTTTGCCATATGCACCGCTGAAAACCAGCGCTCCAGCTGCATTGCGCACAACGATGGGTTCCGAGGATCCCACCGCTCCGGGAGCACCGATGCAGAGCATATCGTTCGTCGGCACGGGGTGCGCGGTCAGTGCATCGCTACCAGCCTGCTCCGCAATGCCGATGGTGGCGCTGATGCACTCCGCAGAAAGGCTGAGCTCCATGGGCCTGACTTCCGCAGGCGTGCAATCGATGGTGGGTGTGAAGGGGGTGTTCGAAACGGGCACGACGGTGACAGTAGGCTGGAACGGTGAAGTGGTAATGCTGAAGACAGGCGTGAAATCGCAGCCCACACCATTGGCATCGAGCATGGCAATGCGCCCAAAGCCCGCCAATCGAACGGTTCCATCCCCATCGCTTGTGGAAGACCAGAAGAGTTGGCCCGCCCCTGTGCCCAAATCGAATTTCTGAGCGGAGAGTACGTCGCCCAACGGCGAGAGGCGCACGACGATAGTGGTGATCACCTCCGGCGGGTCGGTCTGGTTGTCGCCCGTGATCAGAAAATCGCCGCTAGGCAACTCCACAACATCGCGCACCGCAAAACGACCTGTGGTATCGAAGTAATTCCTAGCCCACAGCACATCGCCATCAGGTTCCACCTTCATGACGAAGCCGTGCCAATACCCTTCGGGATCCTCTGTGACATACCCCGCACATGCGTAGTTGCCGTCGGACAAGCGGCGCATGCCCCACATCTCCTCGAACTGCAGTACACCGGTAAAAGGTTGCATGTCGTAGAACTTCATCCAGTTGCAACCTCCGGTACCGAACTCCCCGAGCACCGCGTTCACTTCGCCGGTAATGGTCGTATTGAATGCCGAACCACCGTGCAGCAGATGCACATCGGGATCACCCGTTGGCACGGCACCATCGATGCGGAGCACGTAGTTCTGTGCCATGGAACTGGTTACGCCGGTGAGTCCGCTGCCCGTTCCATTGACATCGAAACGCAGGATGGCATTGGTGGTGAAATCCGTTGCATAGGCGTACGCACTGAGATCATTGCCACGTGGCATGGCGATCATGCCGTACTGACCCTGCAACACCGCAGGTGCGGTGAGGATCCGTTGCGACCACTGCTGCACACCCGCATCGTTGAGCTTCGTCAGGAACGGCGGTGCGTCGAAACCACCGGCCACGATGAATCCATCCGGAAGCAACGCGACATCCTGCGCATAAATGCCGTTCGCGGGCGGGGTGAATGCAACGGCGTTCGTTACTGTTTGCGCCGCGTCTGTCCACAGCAGTTCAACCGTGGACGAGTCAGGCCAGAAGTCATGTGCGAAGGCGAGCAACGTATTCCCGGCACCGCGATCAACCACATCGAAGCATCTGTAATCCCAGGGAACGGGCACATAGTTGCCGATGGTTTGCGCTGCTGAGGTTGCGACCAAGGCGTACATGGGGCAGCCGAAGAGGATGCGCATGGTGTGGTCCGTGTTGGTTGGGAGGTTAAAGGTTGGTACGTCTGTTCAAGGCGCGTTCATCGTTTCAGACGATGACAATGGCGAAAGAATGGCTCTGAACAAAGAATGAACGGCAGATCCCTGGACCTGCTCACGAGATGGACCGACGAGCACCTCCTTGTGCGCTTGTCCAAGTCCGCAAAGAGCAACGATCTTGCGACCGTGAAGCATGTTCTGACCGGACTCTTCTTTCTCGTACAGCTGCAACTGGGTGCCCAGCCGAACGATCGACCGCTCGTTTTCAAGAGCCTGACGGAACGGGACGGCTTGCCGCACCGTAATGTGATCGCACTTCATTTCGATCGCCGCGAAGTGCTCTGGCTCGGGACCGAGCAAGGCCTTGCTTGTTATGATGCCGGTAAGATGACCGAGATCGATCTGTTGCCCGGCGAACTCCCGCCGGTGGTGTTCGCCATTGATGAGGACGGTGCTGGTGCTCTATGGCTTGCAACGTCGGTTGGCTTGATGCGGCTCGATCCGCGTACGCGCGACGTGCAACGTTGGAAAAGCGCCCATGGCCCGGTGCAGGACGAATTACCTGATGCCTTCAAGGGTGTAATGGTCGGTACTGATCAACACGTTTACTGCGCGGGACCATCGGGTTTGTTCGTGTTCGATCCGGATAGCGCGGCGCTCAACCCGATAACGGTGGCGGATGGTAAGCCGCTTGCCATGGATCACCTCTTCCTGTCCGACAGCGCGAACGTCGGTTTCTGGTTCGGCTCCCAGGCGAAGGGGTTGATGTACTTCGATACCAAGCAAGGGAGGCTTTACCACAAGGACGACAACCCTGCCAAAGATCCCTTGCTCGACGGCATCTTCATCAGTGCCATGTGCACCGATGCGCAGGGCAACAAGTGGTTCATCGACCAACGCACAGGTGAATTGGTGCGCTACAGTCCTGGCGATCATCGGTCAATGCGTTGGGGACATCCGCCCGGCCATCCGGAACTTCCGCTGGCTTACGCGGCCACCTTGGGTGTTGATGCCGACGGTCGCATTTGGGCGAACGACTGGACGTTCCGGCCCACGCTTTTCGACCCTGCCGATAGCAGCGCCCAACGCGTGATGCACACGGCCGGCGATCCGGGTTCGATCGGCGGGAATTTCATCAACGAGCTGAAAGCGGATGCTGATGGCAACACGTGGTTCGCTACCGTCAACGGTGTGAGCGTCCTTTCGCCAACGGGCTTCACCTACACCGCCGACCCGATGTCATCCTTGCTGAACGGCCGGTTCGACATGGCCTTCGCGGACATGCAGGTAGTGGGCGACAGTGCGGTGTGGCTGTGCAGCGAACTCGGCCTCGTGCATTACGGCATCGGCACACGGCAAGGGCGCAAAGTGCACATCGCCTCTGAAGACAGCGGTGCGAACATGATGCTCGATCTCTGCGTCGCCAAGGGCGAACTGTGGCTGAGCACACGCGATGGCCTGTTGCGTTATGATCCAGTTACCGATCATGCGGCGCGGTTCGTGGACTATCCGCCGGAAGGCGAGTTCCTCACGCATACGGTGTTCGCATGGAACATGACCGATGCCACGGGCCACGTGTGGGCGGGTACTTGGGGTTTGGGTGCTGTTCGTGTTGACCCACGCACCGGCGCGTGCGACTACTTCAAGCCGGTGAAGGACGACCCCGATGCATTGCCGACGGGGATCTTGAGCTGTGGTCTTGTTGCGCGCGATGGAACCGTGTGGATCGGCACCGGTGGCAAGGGCCTTGTGCGTTACGATGCGGCCACGGGACATTTCGTGCGCTACGCGAGCGACGTTACAGAGGGCCGCTTGCCGAAGGGACTTATCCTCACCATGAAGGAGGATGCCACCGGAAGATTGTGGCTTGGCGTGAAAAACGTGGGCCTCGTTCGCTTCGATCCCGCAACACGCAAGTACAAAGTGTTCGGACGGGAGCAGGGCTTACGGATACCCAGCGTCGGTACCATCCTCATCGACAAACTCGGCCGTCCGTGGGTCGGGACCAACAACGAACTCGCCTGCTTCGATCCGGTGCGTGAACGTTTCGTTGTAATGCCGGTGGAGCACGGTGCGGACTACGACGACTTCAACACGTCGTGCACGGTACTGCCGAACGGCGAATGGCTCTTCGCGAACACCAACACCTTGATACGGTTCGATCCCCTGCGCTTCGCGATACCCGCCATGCCGAGAACACCGGCGTTGCGTGAGGTGGGTTTGTACGGGAAGCGGCTTCCATGGCTACCGGGGGACACCCTCCTCTTCGATCATCAGCAAGATCAGCTCGACCTGCGTTTCGGCACGCCTGCGCCACCGGGCTCCATTGCGGCATACAGCTACAAACTCGATGGCGCTTCACGCGAATGGACCACCGGCCGCAGCAGTGTGGCATCGTTCAACAACCTCCTGCCCGGAACCTACACCTTGCGGATGAAGGTGATGGACCGCTGGGGCACTTGGAGCGCCGAGGGCAGCACCGTGCTCACCATCACACCTCCATGGTGGCGGCAATTGTGGTTCCGCGCGTTGGTGGCCCTGCTCATTGCCGCAGTTGTGGTGCTGGTGTTCCGTTTGCGTTTGAACCGTGTGCGGGCAATGGAGGAAAGGAAGAGCGCCAACGAGCGCGCCATGAACGAATTGAAACTACGTGCGCTGCGGGCGCAGATGGATCCACACTTCGTGTTCAACTGCCTCAACAGCATCGATAGCTACATCCTGTCGAACGATCCCGCGAAAGCGTCGCACTACCTGGGCCGCTTCGCGAAACTGATCCGCTTGATCCTGCAGCACAGTGACACCGTTACGGTGCCCTTGGAACGCGAAGTGGAAATGCTGCGCTACTACTTGGAACTGGAAGCACTGCGTTTCCACACACCGTTCACCTTCGTCTTGAAGGTGGATCCCTTGCTCAATGGCGAAGGCGTGCAGCTGCCCACCATGCTCGTGCAACCGTATGTGGAGAACGCCATTTGGCATGGTCTCCAGCACAAGGAAGCGCCCGGCCGTGTGGAAGTCGTGTTCCGCCTTTCCGGGGATCATCTCGAATGCACGGTCGAGGACGACGGCATCGGGCGCGAAGCATCACGCGCCATCAACGCGGGTCGTATCGGCGTGCACCGCAGCATGGGCATGCGCGTCTCCGCCGATCGGTTGCGCCTATTGCACGCACAGAAGCAGCGCACAGCGGAAGTCACCGTGCACGATCTTCACGACCGCACCGGGGCACCGCTGGGCACACGCGTAGTGATCACCTTTCCATTGGTGGCTTCGCACGACGAGGAACAGCAAGAACCAGCAACGCCATGATCAAGGCCCTTGTCATCGACGACGAAACAGCCGCCCGCGATAAGCTCGTAATGCTGGTGGACGCGCACTTCGCCGATCGCATACAGGTGGTAGCACAATGCAAGAACGGCGAAGAAGCATTGGCCGCCATCGCTGAACACGCACCGGACCTGCTCTTCCTGGATGTGGAAATGCCCCGGATGAGCGGTTTCGATGTACTCCGCCAAGCCGGTGCTGCCACGTTCGACGTGATCTTCACCACGGCTTACGATCACTACGCCATCAAGGCCATCAAATTCGCCGCGGTCGATTACCTCTTGAAGCCCATCGATATCGACCAACTGCGCGAAGCCGTGGATCGCGTGCAGGCCAAACGCGGACTTGCCGGCAACGCGGAGCGGATGGAGCGCCTGCTGGAGGACACACGATCGGGGGGCACGCCGGGGCGTTTGAGCGTGCCATCGCAACATGGCTATGTAATGGTGAAGGTGGACGACATCGTGTGGTGCGAGGCCGTGAACTGGTACACCGTGCTGCACCTTCTCGGTAACCAACAAGTGGTGGCCACGCGTGGGTTGAAGGAGATCGAGGAAACGCTGGAGGGTGTGGACTTCATGCGCATCCACCGTGGCCACATGATCAACCTGAAACACTTGGAGCGCTACATCAAAGGCTCGGGTGGCCAAGTGGTAATGGCCGGTGGCAAGACATTGGATGTGGCGCGCTTGCGCAAGGACGATCTGCTCGCGCGCATCAGCGATCGCTGATCGTTCGCTGTTCCTGTCATTCTCAGCCTTTTCCCTGCTCGTCGGCGAACCGTTCAATGCGTGCGCTGTGCTGTTCACAGCCACGGATCACCGTTCACAGGTTGTGGTGTTTTCATGCCATCGGGTCCCGGCAGTTTTGGCCCGGCAATAACGCCCCACGACCACAGAACAACACACCGTCATGACCACCTCGACCCTACGCCCGATCATCAACCACTTCATCACCGGTGCCGCCGCGATCGCCTTTGCGCTGCTGAGCCACGGCGACCTGCACGCCCAAGACAACGAAGAAGGGAACATGGCCTATTGCGCGGCCGGTGCCGGCGACGTTCTGGAGGCGATCTGGATCGTCGACTTCGCCGACATCTACCACCTCTCGGCCACCTATGCCGGCTATGAGAACTTCCTGAGTTGGACCGCGCACGTGCAACAAGGGAGCACCTACCCTATCCGGGTGGAACTCGACCTCCCCTACCCACAGGATCAAGTGCGCGTGTGGATCGACCTGGACCAGGACCAGACCTTCGAGACCAACGAAGTGATGTACACGTCCGCCATCGGCGAAGGCCCGCACATGGGAACCGTCAACATCCCGATGAACGCAACGCCCGGCACTACCCGCATGCGCGTACGCCTGTGGGATACGCTCTACGGACCGAACAGCACCCCCTGCGGCGATAGCGACTACGGACAGGTGGAAGATTATAGCATTGAGATCCAAGGCGCGGTGGGTGTTGCGGAAACCCCGGCAGCAACGATGTCCGTTTTCCCGAACCCGGGCAACGGCCGGTTCAGCATTGCCGCATCCGGGCTCAAAGGCAGCGCGCGCATCGATGTGATGGACATGTCCGGCCGCACGGTCTTCTCGGAAGCGCATGCCGCAATGCAGGATCAGCGTATCGACCTGGACCTGTCCAACACTTTGGGTGATGGCGTCTATCTGTTGCGCCTTGCCGATGCCGACCAGCAGATCGAACAACGCATCGTCATCCGCCAGTGATCGGGGCCGATCGGCGGACGACCATCCGTGGATCGCAGTGGACATCGACCGGTCCCCGGTTGTCGCACAGGACAGCCGGGGATCTTCACATCATACCCGCACCATGCCGCGCGAAACACGCATCACCCGGTTCCTGAAGAGCAGCTACTTCGACCTCTTGGTCTGCATCGCGCTCGCCATCCTGCTCACCCTGGTCCTCAACGCGGGGATCCTGTAACAGACCACTGTCCCGGGTCAACCCTGTGATGGGATCATGGCGCACCCTGCGATCCGGGTGCACGCCACAACGCCCGTGCAGCGGACCACAGGTTGGTTCAGTACCTAGTTTTATGGCATGCGCCCTCTATCTCTTGTACTTCTTGCTTCCGCCCTGCACGTGCAGGCGCAGACCTCGGTGCTCTTCATCGGCAACAGCTACACCACCGAGAACGACCTGCCGAACATGATGCGCCTACTTGCGCTCTCGCTGGGCGATACCATGACCGTTGCGAGTTCGGCCCCCGGCGGCTACACCTTGCAGGACCACACCTACGATCCCGCAACGCAAGCCGCCATCGCTGCGCAGCAGTGGGACTTTGTGGTGCTTCAGGAACAGAGCCAGTTCGGTGCGTTGCCCACGTTCGAAGCCTACACCGATGTGGCCGCCGAAACACTCACTTACAAGATCCAACTGAGCAGCGAGTGTGGTTATCCGGTGTTCTATATGACTTGGGGACGTGAGGACGGCGATGCAACATGGTGCCCACAGTATCCCTACATGTGCAGCTATGGTGGCATGCAGCAGGCGTTGCGTGACAACTACATCCAACTGGCGTTGGACAACGAAGGCTATGTATCGCCGGTGGGCTGGGCATGGAAGCACGTGCGCGACACGCATCCCAACATCGAGCTCTATCAGGCCGATGAGAGCCATCCCAGCGAGTCGGGCACCTACCTCGCTGCCTGCGTGTTCTACTGCACCCTCTTCAGGCAGAGCTGCGTTGGTGCATCGTTCACGTCAACACTTCAGCCGGACAGCGCGGCCATCCTGCAGGCCATCGCCAGCGCCACCGTGTTGGACAGCATGGATACTTGGAACCTGAACGAAGTGGGCAGCACCGATGCCCGGTACGTCGGCTTGAGCAGTACTGCGGAGGACAATATCACCTTCCATCACTTCGGGCAGGGCCAACACTGGTGGATCTGCTCCAACGGCCAGACCTCTTCCGACGCCAACCCCACCTTCACCTTCGACGCTGCTGGCATCTACACCTTCACACACGTCTATATCGACCCCTGCGGCCATATGGACACGGCTACGTGGACCATCCAGGTGAACGCCACGGGCATCGATGAACATGTCGGGGACAAGCCCTGGGTCGGCGCGTCGGGCCAGGGCATCCTCACGATCAGCGGCGGCAGCAACGGCGACCTGTTCGAACTCTTCGACGCGCAAGGGCGGCTGTTGCGCTCACGGACGCTGGATGCCGGCATCTCGCTCCTGCCCTGCCCTTCAGGCATCGCGGTTTGGCGCATCACATCGCCCATGCAAGCGCGCTGGAACGGTAAAGTGCTCGTCCCCTGAAGGGCGGGACCATCGCGCGGATAGTCGTCGCCTTTACCCATTCCATTGCAGAAAAATCGTGTTCAAAGCACAATGAAGTGAGCGTGCTCCCATACACCTGCGCCTTGCAGGCTCACGGTGTATGAACCTGCGGTTAACGGTACCGCTCCGTTCAGGTCCACCCGCGTCGAGTTGGTGGGCAGGATCACGGACGATCCTGCGATCCCACGTCCTGCCGCGTCGATGATCGAAAGCCGCAGCCCGATTTGCGGATATGCTCCTTGGACCTCCAGCCAGATCGGACCTTCACCGGCCGGGTTCGGGAACACGGTGATCCCGACCGTAGTGGAGCCCGGGAATTCCACCGCTACCGCTTCCGACACGGTCGAAGAACCATCGTAGTCGGTCTGTTCAAGTTGATAATAGGAAAGTCCGTCAAGAGGTTCAGCGTCGTTAGCGCCATAGCTGATCAAAGACTGGCTATTGCCTGCCCCTTGCACGGTCATTAGTTGGGTGAAATCGACGCCATCGCGTGACCGCTCCAACGTGAAATGGTCATTGTTCCTCTCGGAAGCCGTGGCCCAGGAAAGTGCTACAAGGGTTGTACCGGGGATCGCTTTGAAGTAGAGCAGCTCGATCGGTAGCGCCGAGATCAGCGTGAGCGTGAGGTTGTCGAAGATCATACCATAGGGTCCTTCGAAGTTGGGCGTCACGGTCAGGGCTTGTGTGGTCTGGGTAGCGGTGAAGTCGTAATACTCGTTCACCATGGAATAACCGCCGCTGCGTGTTACCACACGGCTCAAGGCAGCACCATCGAAGGCTAGCGTGACGGTCACCGTTGGGGGTGGTGTTTGGTTCCCTCTTCGCGTAGCGTCGAAGGCGATGCGGTAAACGCTACCGATCGTGAACCCCGGAATGCTCTGGCACAGCGCCCGGTCATCGGAAGCGGCGAGGCTGAAGTTGCCATCCACTTCGGCCTGCCTGCTCGTGCCTACGCCACCATAGGTGACCGCCGTGGCGGTCTCCAGTATGCACGTGGACCAACCCGTTCCACCACTTTCGAAGTTCCCGTTGATGATCGCCTGTCCGTTCATGCGCATCAATAGCAACAGCGCCATCGATAGAACGAGGCACCGAAAAACGTTCACGTTGTGAACATGGAAGGGCGGATCAGCATTGCGTTCCATCGGTGCGGTTTCATGTCGCGGGTGCCTTCCGACGACGCGGACATTGCACGCAGATCCGTGCCGCTGATAACCGGCTCTAGCCAATTGCAGCGTGGCGCTGGCGATGCGCCTTACCCGATCGCTCCTGTCCCGATCCGGATTGGGCAACGATAACCCCCGAATGGGGTCCCAGTACAGTGTGCGTTCCACGGCGTGGAACGCTCCCCAAGACCATCGGCACATAACGCAGATGAATACGCGTCCCAAAACACCAAGGGGATCCCTGTGAAGCTTGAGGCTGGGAACTTCCTTGCGTTCCTAGATCCGCTGTATGCAACTAGAGAACTACGCCAACGGCCAATGGGTCGCGGGCAATGGCAAGCAAAACCGAGCTCGTTGATGCCAGCACGGATGAGCTGATCGCACCACCAGCTCCACCGGCCTCGACTTCGGCGCCCTGATCACCCACGCCCGCGAAGTCGGCGGCCCGCCCCTGCGCATGACCTTCCCCGAGCGCGGCAGATCGGTGGGAACCTTCGCGAAAACGGTACTCTATTGTCGGACAAGGCGAACGTGCAGCCCGAGTTCCGGTATGCTGCACAAGTAGACACCAGCGGGCATACTCTCCAGATCCAACCCCATGCCATAGGATCCCCGGAACGCCTCCGCTCCTGTTGCTTCGCAAACAATGACTTGCGCATCCGGCCGCACACCATCTTGTGGACCGATGACCACTTTCCCCGAAGTGGGCACCGGATAGGCGATCAGCGCCGCCGATGCCGCCTCTTCCACCCCAACGGACAAGCAATCGTTCATCCACGTCAGTATCGGCAGTCGCATCTGTACGGTGTGTGTGGTGAATACCGGTACCACTGCAGTGTTGGTCACAGTCTCCGTGGAGATATCCGGAACGTGGGGCGCGCTGGAGACCGATGTACTGGTAACGAAGCCACAGCCGTTCCCAGCGGCATCCAGTTCGATCCGTGTGTCGTGTTCCATGAGCACGAACCCGCCGATATCGTTCCGGTGGAAGTCCTCCGGTTCGTGAAAGCCGATGGGCAACTTCCGCTGCCAGATGATGTTCCCGTTGGGATCGAGCCGTAACAGGATCAGCATGGCAAAATCGGCCGACCCCGCGATCAGCAGGTCACCACCGTTGAGTTCAATGGCGCCTGTGAGACCGAGTGTACCGCCGGCATCCGAGTATTTCCTGCACCATTGCATGGACCCCAGGGTATCCAACTTCATTATGTAACCACTGCCACCGGCGAGACCGTCGCTGGCATGACCGACCAACAGCACCGTACCATCCGAAAGGACCTCCATGTCGCGCGCATACTCGTTCATCCAGCTGTCGGGATCCATGTCGAACAGCTTCATCCAACTCGCACCCGAGCTATCCGTTCGGGCCAGCATCATTCGGTGATTGTCCGATCCGGTGTTGGTGCTTGCCTTGCCGAAAACCAGATCCCCCGTGACAAGTCGGGCCGCGCCGGTCAGCGTGATCAGCGAAAGGTCCGCGGCATCCATTCGAACTCCGCTGAACACCGTGCCGGACGTGTCACCGGTGATGCTGTGAAAGCCGCTGGTGTCGCCACGGTCGTATGCCCTGAATGCGCCGTCCGGCGTCGGGGTATCCAAGACACTGCTGAACCCGCCCGAGAGCAATGGGTCGAACGCGCCAAACCAGAGCACATCGCCGGCAGCGTTCACCCGCATTAGAAAAGGTGCGAGGCCCTCGTCCGCTCCGTACAGGAGAAAATCGTCACCCGATCTGATAATGTCCTGTAAAAAGGCCTCCGCTGTGTGTAGCCGATAGGAACGGGCATCTGCGACCAGCTGGTCCATGTTGGTCCAATACAGCTCCAGGTGACTGGAGTCACCGGATGGATAGGACACCCTGCTTGCGTACAGGGTGTTGCCGCCGCCAAGGTCCAAGAACACCGTACGCGGTACTGAGGCGGTCGGATGCACAAGTTGGTAGCGGTTCTGTGCAAATGCCGCAGTGTTGATCACTGCCGCCAGAACGAACATCATGGAAGCGTTGCGCATCTTTTACCGAGCCTTGACGCGATAAAGGTGCGACGGTTGCCAATTCCGCGTGAGCGATCGCAGCGGCACCCCGCAAGCCCGGTGACCCGGGCGCGGAGTACAGCGGAAAGCGCGACCCGAGGCTTTGCGCGGGGCACGCCAAACAAGAATTAGCGAATGCGGCAATTAGCCAATTAGCGAATGGTGCATGCCACGGCCATTCGCTAATTGGCTAATTCGCTAATTGCCACATTGCCCGCCTCTACCTTCGCCCTGATGCAGCTACAGAACTACGCCAACGGCCAATGGATCGCCGGCACCGGCAAACAATCCGAACTCCTCGACGCC
>JBDTSG010000009.1:0-130077 GCA_039931265.1 Flavobacteriales bacterium | reverse complement strand
CATCTGGCAGGGCTTATGGGAATTTCCGCTGATCGAAACCGGCCGACCGGCCAACATCGGGACCCTTAAGAAGGAAATGTGCAAGACTCTCGGTGGAGACCCTTCGCAATGGCGGATCAAGGATGCCAGCGGCCCGTTGAAACAACTGCTCTCCCATCAAAGCATCGTTGCAACTTTCTGGTCGTGGGAACCCGGCGGCCCTTGGCAACCGCCCGTTGAATGGAAGCCGTTCAGCCCAAAAGGCGCGAAGAAATTGGCCGTGCACCGCTTGATGGAACGCTGGTTGGAGGCTGTGTGAGTAACTCCGGGCCGATCGTTCTGCGCGGAACTGTTCCTTTGCGCCCTCGCAAAAAGCACCATGCCCTACCTCTTCACCTCCGAGTCCGTCAGCGAAGGCCACCCCGACAAGGTTGCCGATCAGATCAGCGATGCATTGATCGACAACTTCCTTGCCTTCGACCCCAGCAGCAAGGTTGCGTGCGAAACGTTGGTGACCACCGGACAAGTGGTGCTGGCCGGCGAAGTGAAGAGCAAGGCCTACCTCGATGTGCAGGAGATCGCCCGCGAGGTGATCCGCAAGATCGGGTACACGAAGAGCGAATACATGTTCGAGGCGAACAGCTGCGGCATCTTCAGCGCCATCCACGAGCAGAGCCCCGATATCAACCAAGGCGTTGAGCGCAAGAACCCCGAGGAGCAAGGCGCCGGTGACCAAGGCATGATGTTCGGCTATGCCTGCCGGGACACGGACAACTACATGCCGCTGCCGCTGGAACTGAGCCACATGCTTTTGCGCGAACTCGCAGCCATCCGACGCGAGAAGAACAGCAAGATGCCCTATCTGCGTCCCGACGCCAAGAGCCAAGTGACGATCGAATACGCCGACAACGGCAAGCCTATGCGCATCGACGCCATCGTGGTGAGCACCCAGCACGATGATTTCGACAAGGACGAGAAGATGCTCGCGAAGATCAAGGACGACATGATCAACATCCTGATCCCACGCGTTAAGAAGCAGTTGCCAAAGCGCGTGCAATCGCTGTTCGGCAGCGACATCAAGTACCACATCAACCCGACCGGCAAGTTCGTGATCGGTGGTCCCCACGGGGACACTGGCCTCACCGGCCGAAAGATCATTGTGGACACTTATGGCGGAAAGGGCGCACACGGTGGTGGCGCTTTCAGCGGTAAGGACCCCAGCAAGGTGGATCGCAGTGCGGCCTACGCTGCCCGTCACGTAGCCAAGCACTTGGTCGCGGCAGGTGTTTGCGATGAAGTGCTGGTTCAGGTGGCTTACGCCATCGGCGTGGCGCAGCCGGTCGGTTTCTACGTGAACACCTATGGAACGAGCAAAGTGAAGATGAACGATGGCGCCATCGCCAACACGGTCGCTGCACTGCCTGAATTCAATATGAAGCCGTACTTCATCGAGAAGCGCTTCAAGCTGCGCACCCCGATCTACAGTGAGACCGCCAGCTACGGCCACATGGGGCGCGACAGCAAGGTGGTGGAGAAGATCTTCAAGAGCGCTGGGAAGGAGAAGAAGGTGAAGGTGAAGCTCTTCCCGTGGGAGGACCTGAACGCCATTGGTGCGGTGAAGAAGGCCTTCGGGCTTTAGGGGAGCTTCCAGCAGCCTGACTTTCGGCCGACTTCCAACGGGTTTGGTCTTTGGTTGGATCTTCAGCCTTGCCGGATCGGAAGAGCCCATTACATTCGCAGCCCATTTCGCAGACCCATGTACGCTATTGTCGATATCGCTGGCCAGCAGTTCAAAGTGAAGAAGGACTCCATCGTGCGGGTACACCGCTTGGAGGCCAAGGAAGGAGCCGTGGTTGAACTGGACCAAGTACTGCTCGTAAGCAATGGCAGCACCGTTACCGTTGGTACCCCCACCGTTGACGGCGCCCGCGTGGCCGCCCAGGTGATGGCCCACGACAAAGGCGACAAGGTGCTTGTCTTCAAAAAGAAACGCCGCAAGGGCTACAAAAAGTTGAACGGGCACCGCCAGTACCTCACCGAACTGCGCGTGTTGGGCATACTTGGCAAAGGGGAAAAGGCTCCTGCGGCCCTGAAAAAGCCAGCTCCGAAAGCGAAGCCTGTGATCGAGGAAGTGGAGAAGGAGGTAAAGAAGTCCGCAGCGAAAGCAGCGCCCAAAGCCGCCGCGAAGAAGGCAGCGCCGAAAAAGACCGCAGCCCCGAAAAAGGCCGCCGCAAAAAAGACCGATAAGAAGTAACACTTCAGTTTCGCAGTGAGCACTGCGGGCAGCTGAGAAAGACCCCATAAGCCATGGCACACAAGAAAGGTGAAGGCAGTACGCAGAACGGACGCGAGAGCCACAGCAAACGCCTCGGCGTGAAGATCTACGGTGGCAGCAAGGCCATCGCCGGCAACATCCTGGTCCGCCAGCGCGGCACCAAGCACCACCCCGGTCGCAATGTGGGCATCGGTGTGGACCACACGCTCTATGCGTTGGTGGATGGCACCGTGAAGTTCCAAGTGAAGAAGGGCGAGCGCAGCTACGTCAGCGTGCTACCGGCCGAAGCCTGAACACAAGAGTCCGCCTTACGGCGGATCATCAAGACCCCTTCCGCCTTCCGGTGGAGGGGGTTCTTGTTTTCGACCCAAGAATTGTGATCGGCAACCTTGCCGCTGCTCGTTTCACCGAAGCCCGCCGAACAGGCCGCCTACCTTAGCCCCACCAACAAAGAAGCCTGTCGTTATGCTTGAACTGCCCTATTTGAGAGAGCACCGTGAAGAGGCCGTGGCACGGCTGAACAAACGCAACATCCACGCTGAGGCGCTTGTAGCGAAAGCGCTGGAATTGGATGAACAACGCCGGGCATTGCAGAACGAAGCCGATGGCAGGCTGGCCGAGATGAACGAGTTGAGCCGTTCCATCGGCGATCTGATGAAGAGCGGTAAGAAGGATGAGGCTGAAGCCGCCAAGGGCCGGTCAACGGAATTGAAAGCGGCCATTGCTGCACTGAAGGAACGACAGGAGGCCGCAGAGAAAGCGCAACAGGATCACCTGTGTACGATCCCCAACGCCCCGCATGCCAAGGTGCCTGTTGGCCGCACACCCGAAGAGAACACCGTTGTGATGGAAGAGGGTTTGGTACCGACCCTTGAGGCAACGGCCAAACCGCACTGGGAACTGGGAGAAGACTATCAGCTCTTCAGCTTGGACCTCGGCGTGAAGCTCACCGGTGCGGGCTTTCCGGTTTACATGGGCCAGGGTGCCAAGCTGCAGCGTGCGCTCATCAGCTTCTTCCTGGACAAAGCCGTTGCCGCCGGTTACCGCGAGGTAATACCCCCGCACATGGTGAACGCGGCTTCCGCGTTCGCCACGGGACAATTGCCGGACAAGGAGGGCCAGATGTACCATGCTACCGCCGATGATCTCTACCTCATCCCAACGGCCGAAGTACCGATCACCAACCTCTACCGCGACATGATCCTGGAAGCCGATCAGCTTCCAGCGAAGAACGTGGGCTACACGCCTTGCTTCCGCCGAGAAGCGGGCAGCTACGGGGCGCATGTGCGCGGGCTCAACCGTGTTCACCAATTCGACAAGGTGGAGATCGTGCGCATCGAAAAGCCTGAGAACAGCTATGCGGTACTGGAAGAAATGGTGGAGCACGTGAAGGGCTTGCTGCGTGCGTTGGAACTGCCTTACCGCCAGTTGCTGTTGTGCGGCGGCGACATGGGTTTCAGCAGTGCGATGACCTATGACATGGAGGTGTTCGCGGGGGCGCAGAAGCGTTGGCTGGAGGTGAGCTCGATCAGTTGCTTCGAGACTTTCCAGAGCAACCGTTTGAAGCTGCGCTACCGTGGCGAGGACAAGAAACCCAGGTTGTTGCACACGCTCAACGGCAGCGCCTTGGCGTTGGCGCGGATCGTGGCCGCGCTTTTGGAGAATAACCAGACGGCGGACGGCATCCGCATCCCGAAAGCACTGCAGCCATACACAGGGTTCGACATGATCCGCAAATGACACGCACCATAACCGGCACCGTTTTCGTTCTCGCACTGCTCGGCGGCCTGCAACAAGGCTGCCGTCAACCGAACAACCCCGCACGCGTGGCCGCACTCGATAGTTTGATCAGAGCAGCGGATTCTTTGGCCTTTCGTCTCGACGCGATGGACACTATCGCTTTGCTCCGCATGGATTCGGTGTTCAAGACACAGCGCGATGATCTGAAAGCGTATTTCAGCGACACGCTGCAGCGCGATACGGGTTTGGTTGCGGGCATCTACTACCGCGCCATGAACAAGAGCCTTCCGCGTGCATTGGGCAGCCGCAGCGAGTTCAGGCGCTCCGTGGAAGAGAGCCGGAGCAAGTTGAGGGACCTTCATCGCGATGCGGCCAAGGGCATCTGGCCGGAGGAACAGGAACTCGCGTTCTACGAACAGGAACGACTGATCATGTCCGAACTGACGCACAGCGCCACGGTGATCGAGAACAGTGCGGCCACCTGCGCACGGGAGTGGGCGAAAGGTCACGCACTGGTCGATTCGGTGCTGGCCGTAAGACGCAGGACCAACCCGAATTGATCATGCTGAAGCACTGGCTCTTCGTCCTCTTGTTCGCGGTTGTCGGAGCACTTCCGGCCGTAGCTCAGCCCGGCACCGATGAGCAATTGGCTGCACAGTACTTCCAACGCGGTGAGTACGACAAGGCGATCCTCTACTATGAGAAGCTGTACCGCAGAACGCCGACGCCGTACTTCTACGAACAGCTCTTCAAGAGCCATGTGCAACTCAAGCAGTACGAGGAGGCAGAGAAGGTCGTGAAGGAGCAATTGAAGCGCGGCGATGATCCCAAGTACTTCGTTGATCTCGGGGCGCTTTACCGCATGATGGGCCAGGACGAGAAGTCGGCGCAGCAATACGACAAGGCCATCAAGTCCTTGACCGGCGACGCCAACCGGATCCGGCAAGTGGCCAATGCCTTCCAACGGGAGAACGAGTACGATCGGGCGCTGGAGGCGTACATGCGCGGGCAGAAACTCGTGAAGGACGGCACCGACTTCCATTTCGAGATCGCCACGCTCTATGGTGCCAAGGGGGATATCGAAGGCATGGTGCGCGAGTTCATGGACGTGCTCGCATCGAACCAGGGGTACATACAAGCAGTGCAGAACAGCCTTGCGCGCGCCATCGACTTCAGCAAGAAGGATGTGCGCAGCGATCTGCTGCGCGCGGAGCTCCTCCGCCGGATCCAGCGCGATCCTGACCAAGTGATCTTCCAAGAACTGCTGATCTGGATGTACGAGCAACAGAAGGACCTCTTCAGTGCGTTCGTGCAGACCAAGGCGTTGGACAAGCGCTTCAACGAGCAAGGTGCCCGCGTAATGGAACTGGGCACGCTGGCCGCCAACAACAAGGATTGGGACATCGCCAGCAAGTGCTTCGATCATGTGCGCAGCATGGGCGCCGACAAACCCTACTACTCCTCTGCGCGCATCGGCCTCATCAAGGCCCTCGACGCGAAGGTGACCGACCAAGCCGAGCCCCCTATCGAGGAGCTGAGGCAGTTGGAACAGGAATACACCGCCACCCTCAGCGAGTTGGGCCGCATGAACGGCACGATCGAATTGATCCGTGGCCTCGGAAGATTGAAGGCCTACTATCTGGATGATCGTGTGGGTGCGGCAACAGTGCTCGATGAGGGCATCAACATCCCGGGCCTCGACCCGAAGATCCAAGCGCAATTGAAATTGGATCTCGGCGATGTGAAAGTGCTGGAAGGGGACATCTGGGAAGCCTCGCTCCTTTACTCGCAGGTCGACCTCGATTACAAGCACGACGCGTTCGGGCACGATGCCCGTTTCCGCAATGCCAAGGTGAGCTTCTATGCCGGTGACTTCCTCTGGTGCCAAGCGCAACTCGACGTGCTGAAAGCCAGCACCAGCAAGCTGATAGCGAACGATGCCATGGAGCTGTCCTTGCTCATCACCGACAATCTCGGCGCGGACAGCAACGCCGTTCCGTTGAGCTATTTCGCCCGGGCTGAACTGCTGCGCTTCCAGCACAAATACAATGCGGCGCTGCTCGTGCTCGACAGCTTGAACAAGGAGTTCCCCATCCACAGCATCGGCGACGATGTCCTCATGCAAAGGGCGCACATCGCGATCGCACAGCACAAGTTCGACAGTGCTGCAGTGTACTTGCAGCGGATCGTTGACCTCTACCCAATCGACATCCTCGTGGACAACGCCTTGTTCGAACAGGCCAAGTTGTTCGAGGAGCGATTGAACGACAAGGAAAAGGCGAAGGCGCTCTATGAGAAGCTGCTCTTCGAACAACCCGGCAGCATCTTCGTCACCGAAGCGCGCAAGCGTTACCGTTTCCTCCGTGGCGATCACGACGGCGAGCAAACGGAAGAGGAGAAATTCCTGAACGGCACGCCGCCATGATCGTCTATAACGTTACCGTGAGCATCGATGCCGATGTACACGAGGAATGGCTGCGCTGGATGAAGAACGAGCACATCCCCGATGTGATGGCCACCGGGCTCTTCTTGGACAACCGCATCTGCAGGGTGATCACGGACGACCCGCTGGAATTCTCGTTCGCGATCCAGTACACCTGCGCGGATCTGGCCACGTACGAGATCTACAAAGCCCTGCACGCTCCCGCCATGCAGCGCAAGCATAGCGAACGTTACGACGGGAAGTTCGCTGCCTTCCGCACCCTGCTCGAAGTGGTGTATACGGCATGAGGTTCGACACGGCCAAGAAGCAGTTCGGCCAGCATTTCCTGCGGGAGGAAGCGATCGCGCTCCGCGTTGCGGAGAGCCTCACGCACCATGGCGGATACCGAAACGTGATAGAGGTCGGGCCCGGTACCGGAGCGTTGACGAAACACCTGCTGCACCGCCCCGACATCGACCTGACTTGTGTTGAGGTGGACGGCGCGGCGGCGGCGCAATTGCGTACCGCCTTACCCGATGTGGACGGCAAATTGCTGATGGGGGATTTCCTGCGGCTCGACCTGAAAGCCTTTACTGGAAAGCCGTTCGCCGTGATCGGCAACTTCCCGTACAACATCAGCACCCAGATCGTTTTCAAAGTGCTCGAACTCCGGGATCACTGCACCGAGGTTGTGGGCATGTTCCAAAAGGAGGTGGCGGATCGGTTGTGCGCGCCACCGGGCAGCAAAACCTACGGGATCACCAGCGTGTTGACGCAGGCGTGGTACCGGATGGAGATCCTCTTCTTCGTTGAACCCGGGTCCTTCATACCGCCCCCCAAAGTCAGAAGCGCGGTGATCCGCATGCAGCGCAACGATGTGGGACAACTCCCCTGCGACGAACGCTTGTTCTTCACGGTGGTGAAGTCCGCGTTCGGGCAGCGGCGCAAAACGTTGCACAACGCCCTGAAGGCCCATGGTGGCTTCGCGAAGGGCGTACCCGAGCAATTCGCCAAACAGCGCGCGGAGCAACTCTCCGTTGAGGATTTCGTGATGCTCACGCAGGCCGCTGCGCAGAGGGCATCTGCGTAGTTTCGCGCGACTTCGCAGCGGCGGGGTCATTACCTCCCAATGCCGTTCGAACTCACCAAAAGCCTCCTAGACCGTATTCGGGACGATGTGGCCGAAGGGCGCGACTCGTCGGTGGAGGCGCTACTGAGCGAACTGCACCAAGCCGATGTGGCAGCCATTCTGGATCGGCTTGCGGAGGACGAAGCACGCTACGTCTACCGCCTGCTTGAGCCGGAAACGGCTGCGGAAGTGATGCTTGAGTTGGATGAGGAAAGGCGCGAGCAGCTTCTGGGGTCGCTGACGAGCAAGGAGATCGCGGAGGACCTTCTCGAACACATCGACAGCGACGACGCGGCCGACGTGGTGAGCGAACTGCCCGCGGAAAAGCAGCGGGAGGTCATCTCCCACCTCGACGACCTTGAACAGAAAGAGGATCTTGAGGAACTGCTCACCTACGAGGAAGGCACCGCTGGTTCGCTGATGGCGAAGGAGGTGGTGAAGGTGCAGGCGGACCGCAATGTGACGCAGGCCATCTTCGAGATGCGACAACAGGCGCAAGAGGTGGAGCACGTGTACACGGTGTACGTGGTCGATCAAGACGATCGGTTCGTGGGCTTGGTATCGCTCAAGGACATCCTCTTCTCCGCCGAAGGCCCGCGCACATTGGTGCGTGACCTGTGCCAGACCGAGGTGAGCACGATCAGGCCGGATGAACCCGCCGAAGAGGCCGTGGCACGTATGAAGAAGTACGATATGGCCGTGTTGCCCGTGGTTGATAAACAGGGTGTGTTGATCGGCCGCATCACCTTCGATGATGTGATGGACGTGATGGCCAAGGAGGCGGTGGAGGATTACCAATTGGCGAGCGGTATCAGCGAGGATGTGGACGATTCCGACAAGCCTTGGCTGCAGATACGCGCTCGACTGCCGTGGCTGCTGATCGGTATCGCTGGGGGGATCCTCAGCTCGCGCATCATTTCGCTCTACGAGGCGGACCTGCGCATCGATCCCACCATGGCCTTCTTCATGCCCCTGATCGGTGCCACCGGAGGTAACGTGGGTGTGCAGAGCTCCGCCATCGTGGTGCAAGGCTTGGCTTCCGGCGCGTTGCAGAACGTGCGGGTGGGAAGCAGGCTTTGGAAGGAAGTCCGCGTGGCATTGCTGAACGCGTTGATCTGCGGCAGCCTGATCTTCCTGGTCAACACATTGCTCCAACAAACGCATGCCCTCACCTTCACCGTGAGCCTTGCGCTCTTCACGGTGATCATTACGGCTGCGTTCTTCGGCACGTTGACACCCCTGCTGATGAACAAACTGAAAGTGGATCCCGCCTTGGCCACCGGACCGTTCGTCACCACCTTGAACGACATCTTCGGGTTGCTCACCTATTTCTCCGTGGGCCATATCATGTACGGCATTTTTCGTTGATGCGCATCGGGATCCTTGATAGCGTTCACCCCGTGCTTGCCGAAAGGCTGGCGGCTGCGGGTCATGTGGTGAGCGAGGTGAGCGCCACCGATCGCGATGCACTGCGCTTTCTGGACGGATTGGTGGTGCGCAGTTCCATCGTGTACAGCGATCTGTTGCGCATGATGCCTGCGCTGCGCTTCTTGGCGCGTGCGGGTGCCGGCATGGAGAACATCGACCGGGAGACCTGCACAGCGCGCGGCATTCTGCTCTACAGTTCGCCGGAGGGGAACCGCGATGGCGTTGGTGAGCTCTGCGTAGCACAATTGCTGGTGCTGATGAAGCACTTGGCACGCGCCAATGCGCAAGTGCACAGAGGCGAATGGAAGCGCGAAGAGAACCGCGGACATGATCTGCACGGCAGCACGGTGGGCATCATCGGCTACGGCCACATGGGCGGTGCGTTCGCGGACCGGCTCAGCGGGTTCAGCGTGCGCGTGCTTGCGCACGACAAGTACAAACAAGGCTTCGGCGCAGGACATGTCACGGAGACCTCCTTGGACCGCTTGCTTGCCGAAAGCGATGCGATCAGCCTGCACCTGCCGTTGAACGATGAAACGCACCACTACGCCAACGCCGCGTTCTTCAACGGCACCGGCAAGCCGATCTGGTTCCTGAACACATCGCGTGGGGCGGTGGTGCACACCGCCGCGCTGCTCAATGCCATCGACGATGGTCGCGTTCGCGGGGCTGCCCTCGATGTGCTTGAATTCGAGAAAGCGGATCTGAGCGGCATGGATCCGGGCGCCGATGCGGCCACGTTGAAACGCTTGCTCGATGACGAACGTGTGCTACTTACGCCGCATATCGCCGGTGTCACGCACGAAGGAAGATTCAAGATGGCCAGCGCCCTTGCGGACAAGATCCTCACGGATTTCCCGTCCAGTACTCTTTGAAGGTTACTTGTGTGCTGTGCTGCTTTCACGCAGTTTCGCGTGCATGACATCCCCGGACGCCAAACGACCCGACGTTCACGGCCATCGCGGTTGTCGCGGGTTGTTGCCGGAGAATACGATCCCTGCCTTCCTGCGGGCCACGGAACTGGGGTGCGATCGGCTGGAACTGGACGTGGTGGTGAACGCTGATGGCGCAGTGGTGGTAAGCCACGAGCCATGGATGGAGCACCGCATATGCTTGGATCCCGTTGGACAGCGGATAAGCGCGGCCCAAGAGCGCGATCACAACATCTACCGCATGTCCACTGCCGATCTGCTGCGCTACGATTGCGGCAGTCTTCAGCATCCTGACTTCCCACAACAGCGGAACGGGCCAACGCACAAGCCCTTGCTCCAAGAGGTTGTGATAGCTGTACGCAGTTGCGCAGAGCGCTTGGGCATTCCGGAGCCGGGGTTCACCGTGGAGATAAAGAGCGAGCCGGAGTTGTACGGCACCCATCAGCCCCAACCCGTGGCTTTCGCTTCCTTCGTAATCGAAGATCTGCGACTAACGGGGATACAGAGCACCTGCATCGTACAGTCTTTCGACCCCGAGGTATTGAAAGCCATCCGATCACTGAGCCCGGATCCGGCGATCGCTCTGCTCGTGGATAACAGCGCGAGCTTGGAAGTGAACCTTGCCCGCCTGTCCTTCACTCCGGAGATCTACAGCCCCCGCTACAAACGCATTGATGAGAAGCTCCTGCGCGAACTGCGCGATCGGAATATCGGCATCGCGGCGTGGACGGTGAACGGGGAAGCCGACATGCAGCGCATGATCGCCCTCGGTGTGGACGGGATCATAACCGACTACCCGGACCGGTTGATCGCCCTCCTTGCGGGTGTGTGATCATTTCACCACGAAACGCGCTGTGCTTCTGCTGCGTTGCTCGATCAGCACTTCCCTGCCTACGGTGAGTTTGGTCAAAGTGGGCTCATCATAGTGGCGCACCGTTACCAGGTCCAGCTTTTCGTTCCATCGCACTTCATAGTCGCGGCGCAGATCCAGCACCAGCGGCTTCACGCGGTTGTCGTTGTCCACGCAAACAGTAAAGGCCACCGCGCTGTTCTGCATTAGGTTGATGCACACCCCATGCTTCGCGAACGTCCCGAAGATCCCGCTCAGGTTCTCTTCCACGATGAACGACAAGTCGCGGGGAGTGATGCTGATGAGCACCTGCTCGGGTTTGATGATGAACGACGGGATCAGTGAGTCGTTCTCGCTGCGGTCGTCAATGGTGCTGCCCGGTGCTCCGAGGTCGAGGAAGGAGCGCACATACAGGGGAATGTGCTTCTTCTGCAGGGGCTGCAACGTGCGTGGATGGATCACGCTGGCACCGAAGTAGCTCAATTCGATCGCTTCGCGGTAGCTGATGTGCGAGAGCAGTTTCGTGTCGGCGAACAACTTCGGATCCGCATTGAACATCCCGGGTACATCCTTCCAGATCGTCACGCTCTCGGCATCGAGGAGGTAGGCGAAAATGGCTGCGCTGAAATCCGAACCTTCCCGGCCCAACGTGGTCGTGTCACCTTCGGAAGTGAACCCGATGAAGCCTTGCGTGACGATACGCTTCGGGTCGGACGGGATCCCCTCCAACAGGCCCGCAACCCTACGCTCCGACAGATCCCAATCGACGCGGGCGCTCCGATATGTTCCATCCGTACGCACGATCGTACGCGCATCGAGCCACGCATTCGTGATCCCGGCATACTTCAGGTGCGCGCTGACGATCATGGTACTCCACACCTCGCCTTGCGAAACGATCCGATCATAGTCCCGATCAGCACTACTGGACGGCGTGCCGCGCAGAAAACCGTTCAGCCTATCGAAGTGCAGGACGAGCTCAGCAGCGGCGGCCACATCATCGGGGGCCACTTCCGCGAGCACGCTCAGGTGCGACTTCCGCAGCGCTTCCATCTTCTCGGCGACCGTCGTTCCCTCGCAGAAAGCCCACACCACCTCCTCCAACGCATTGGTCGTCTTACCCATCGCGCTCACCACGATCAAAAGATCATCATCAGGGAAGTGCTTCAGCACCTTCGCCACATTGCGCACACCTGCGGCGTCCTTCACACTCGCACCGCCGAATTTGAAGACTTTCATCGCTTTGTTTGCTTCCGTTGAACCAGGGTGAAACTATCGTTACGCCAGATCGGCGACCACAGGGTATCGTTCATGATAGCCCTCAACAATGGCGCGTCGTACATGCCCTTGTGCGCCGCGGAAGTGGCAAGCAGCGCGAGGTCTGGTACCGGCAGGGGTGTGCGAAGCGCCCTCGACATGGGTTCTCCCGGAGTTGGCAACCAAACCGTGGTGCGACCTGTGAACAAGTGCACGGCCCATGGCCGCGCACTACCGACCAGCGCATCCGTTGGTGTCATCCTCGCGATCATGCCAAGGGCCTCCTGCGCATCGTTCGAGTAAGGTCCTACGACCGGAAGTTCCCCACTGCGCACTGCGCCGAGAACAGTAAGTACGCTGGTGGCAAGGAACAAGGCCGGAACAACGATCATGAAGGTTGGCAACGGAAGTCGAACGGCGCCGATGACCCAGTGCATTCCTTCCAAGAGATACCGCAGCGCGAAAGGAAGTACGGGCAAAAGGAAGCGATCCGTGGCATTGGTGTACGGGTAACAGAGCAGCAGGAGCATCCACAAGGCAACGAACACATCACCTGCATCGGCACCTCGGCGAGCGCGTCGTACCACACCAGCAACGATGGACAGTAGCACCAACGGAACGAGCAAGCGGTTCATCCACAGCGGCAGCTCTTGCTCGAAGAAGTGGACGAACGACGCTGCATAGGCCGCGGTATTGGACATCAGCGTCGCAGGCGATACGTGAAAGCCGATCACACCCCCGTACCAAGATGCATCGCTGGACCATACGGACGAAAGCAACCCGGTGAAGCCTGCGGCCGACATCAAGGGCAGCAGCAGTAACGTCAACAGATCCGCCATGGTGATCCTTCGCACTTCAGGCGTCTTCCGGAACTCCCTTATCGCGACCAATGCCATGGTTGCATACAACACCCAACCGCCGCTCTTCACCAGCACGGCGCACGCGGCCAATACCGCGATCCATGACCACCGCGTCGTCCGCGCCCCACGCAAAACGCAGCAGGAGCCCAGTACGACCAGCGCGAACAACAGGTCGGGCATGATCTCGCTCTTCGCGTGCAACACATGCCGATCGTAAGCGAAAAGCAACACGCCCAACAATGCCGGCCACGGGCCGAAGTCCCATTGCAAGTAACGGAACAGCAACAGACCGACACCGACCAGGACCAAGGCGTTCAGCACGAGGTACGGCAGCACCTCATTGCCGCGAAGCAATTGGATCGGGAGCAACAAGAACGAAAAGCCGAGCCCTTTCGGAGCGGGACCGTAGTCAGCCCAATTCACCACCGCCTCCGCTGGATCGATAGCCCGTCCCTCACACAAGTCATGCGCCTGCGACAAGTATTGCGCGAAGTCGTCGCCCCAGTCGTGCGTGGTTCGCAGTCCGATGAAACACGCAGGCAACAAGAGCACGAAGAGCAGCGCGTATGTCCAGCGTTCCGGCATATCAAACGTTGGCAAAGTAGCAGCCTCTCATACGCCACCCCCCTCTCTTGCCGTCGGAAGGGCGATCACTTGGAAGCCATCGCGGCCATCGCCAAGCAGCAGGGCCAATTCCGACACGGCGATGGTGCCTGTGACACGCACGAACTCAGCCGTTCCCTCAATGGGCCTGACACGATCGAACCGCGCCAGTAATTCCTGATGGGTTGATGGGATGCGAGCGTACACCTCGATGAGCTCCTCTCCCGATGAAAGCTCCGGGGCGTGCTCGTTCACCTTGGAATAACCGTAGCCACCGCCAAGAACGAGCTGTTGCACATCGCTCAGCACCGCAAGGCCGGTTGGCAACTTGCCCGCCCCCTTTCCTTGCAGCATGTGCGTGCCGGAGTGCACACCCTCGATCCGTACTGCATTGTACTCGTTACGCACGAACGAAAGAGCATCATCGACCGGAACGAACGTGGGCAGGACATGCGCGACAAGCTGTCCCTTTGGGGATCGATAGGCGGATGCAACAAGCCGTACACGCCATCCTTGTTCGTCACCGAAGGCAATATCCTCAGCACCCAGTTCCTCGATGCCATGACGCGTGATCGCGCGCGGTCGAACGATCGTGCCGAACGCATGTGCAATGAGGATCACCAGCTTGAAGCGCGTGTCATCACCTCGCAGGTCGGATGCCGGGTCGGTCTCCGCGAAACCCGCTTCCTGCGCCAAGCGCAAGGCTTCCTCTGGCGACAAGTCTTCCTCCTGCGCCTTGGTGAGGATATAGTTCGTTGTTCCGTTCAGGATGCCATCGATGCGCAGCACCTCTTCGCCACTGAAATGGGTTTCGAGCGCATGGAGCACCGGTATGCTGGCAGCACACGAAGCCTCGTACAGCAGCGATCGGCCTGTTGCGCGTTGCAGCGCGATCAGCTCCTCGAGATTCTCGGCGACCACCCGCTTGCTGGCAGTGATCGCGTTCCGTCCGGAATTCAAGGCGTGCTTGATCACCTCCAACGCAAGCACGGGATCGTTGGTAAGCTCCACGATCGCGCTTACCTGTTCGTCGGCGAGGATATCGAGTGCTTCGTAGGTGAGTGTCGCGTTGCCGATGGAGCGTTCACGATCGCGCTCCTTCACGCAGATGTGCTTCACATGCGCAGCTGTGCCTCCGTTCGCGTTGAGCAGTTCCAAGAATCCTTGGCCCACGCATCCGTGGCCGAAGGTGCCCAGAGTCAATGACGGTGTGCTCATCTCAGGCGAAGGTTTTCTCCGTGACTTGTTCAGCAACCTTGGCCAGCGCTTGCTCCAGATCCCCGATCAGGTCATCAGGGTGTTCCAACCCGATACTCAAACGCACCAAGCTGTCCTGGATCCCCGCCGCGATGCGGGTCTCGCGGGGCACGGAGGCATGTGTCATCCTGCACGGCACGCACACGAGGCTCTTCACACCGCCGAGACTTTCCGCCAGGGTGATCAGCTGTGTGTGCCTCACAAGTTCCACCGCCGCTTCCTCGCGATCGTCCTTCAACCAGAAGCTGATCACGCCACCGAACGCGGTGCTCTGCGAACGCGCCACCAAGTGGTTCGGGTGCGAGCGCAGGCCGGGGTAGTTCACACCAGCGATCTCTGGATGGGTCGATAGGAACTCGGCGATCTTCTGTGCGCTGTTCGAGATGTGCGCGTACCGCAAGTGCAGCGTTTGCGCGCCGCGGATCGCCAACCAACTGTCTTGCGGGCCGAGCACGGCACCAGTTGCGTTCTGGATGTACTTGATCCGTTGTCCGAGCGCTTCATCCTTCACCACCACGGCGCCACCGATCACATCGCTATGCCCCGCGATGTACTTCGTGATACTGTGCAGTACGATGTCGGCGCCAAGCTTCAACGGCTGCTGGGCCACGGGCGAGCAGAACGTGTTGTCCACGAGCAAGAAGGCATTCGCGGCTTTGCTGATCGAGGCGATCGCGCGGATATCGCTCACCTTCAGCGTCGGGTTCGTTGGCGTTTCCAGCCACACGAGCTTGGTGCGCGGTGTGATCGCTTCGAGCACGTTGCCAGGATCGCTCGTGTCCACGTGCTTCACTGTGATGCCGAAGCGGTTGTAGATGGTGTGCAGCGCGCGGTAGGTGCCGCCATAGATGTCGTCCACGGCGATGATCTCGTCGCCACTGCTGAGGAGCTTCAGCACAGCATCCACCGCAGCCAAGCCGCTGCTGAAGGCGATGCCGCGACTTCCTCCCTCCAATTCTGCAAGCAGTTGCTCGAAGGCTTGCCGCGTGGGGTTGTTGGTACGTGAATAGTCGAAGCCCTTGTTCACACCGGGCGCATCCTGCTCGAACGTGCTGGTCTGATGGATCGGCACGGATAGCGCGCCGGTTAAGGGGTCGTGTGGAAGGGTGTGCAGTGCAGTCGTTTCTGGTCGCATGACTTTTCCGGTGTTTGTCGGGGCGCGAGATCTAGCGCCCTTACGGGTTACGTGGTTTATCACGCACCGATCCAGAAAAGCGACCCGGAACGGACCGTCGCTAAATGCGAACGGTCCCCTCCGGACAAGCCAGAAGAGACCGTGAGGTCTGTTTCCGTCTTATCTATCCTCGTTGCCGAGGCAGGATTTGGCACCATTGCTCCCGCGAGCTGGTTGCCAAGGTTTCACAGGGCCTGAACCCTCCACCTTTCTGGATAAGTGCGACTTGAAAGAACGTGCGCAAATGTAAAGGGCGCATGCACCAACTTTCCAAACGCGCGGATCACTTTGTTCTGAAAGCCTTTCCCGGCGGCTTCTTCAGGCGTTCGCGATCACCGCCAGCTGATCCGCTTCGAGACTTCCGTTCAACCATTCGCGGCTGTACTTCGCCCCGAAACGATCATAGAAACGGATCGCATCGGTATTCCAATCGAGCACCTGCCATAGCATGCCGCTGTAGTTCTGCTCCACGGCATAGGCCGCGCACTGTCTGAAGAGCTTCTCGCCGATGCGATGCCCGCGCGCACGCTCCGTAACAATGATGTCTTCGAGGTAGAGGCGGCGGCCTTTCCAAGTGGAGTAACGTTCGTAGCACACAGCCATTCCCATCAGCTTGCCACTTGCGACTACTTCTTCCGCAACCCAGCCAACCCAAACGGGATCCGATCCGAATCCGGCATCCAGCATCTGCTCCAAGGTCACGGTTACTTCGTTCGGAGCGCGCTCGAACAGCGCCAATTCCCGCACCAACGCCAGCATCTGCGGCACATCGCGCGCCTTGGCCTTCCGTATCGTCACGTCCATGCCGCAAAGAAAGCCAACCGCACATCGCATCTTTGTGCCACGTCAGTCGCAGGGATCCTCCTCTGATCTTCTGATCCTCTTCATCCGTACATGGCCAACATCACCACCCTCGCCGAGTTCATCACCGAGCGCCAGCACGAATTCACTTACGCCACTGGCGAACTCAGCCAACTGCTCACCAGCTTCCGCCTTGCGGGCAAGATGGTGAACCGGGAGGTAAACAAAGCGGGTCTCGCCGAGGACATCATCGGTGCGCAAGGCAGCGAGAACATCCAGGGCGAGCAGCAACAGAAGCTGGACGTGTATGCCAATGATCTTTTCATCCGCCTGCTGCGTTCGCAAGGCATGGTGTGCGCCGTGGCCAGCGAGGAGAACGATGACATCGTGCACTTCGACAACGGTGGTAAGTATGTGGTGACGATGGATCCCCTCGATGGATCCAGCAACATCGATGTGAACGTGAGCATCGGCACCATCTTCAGCATCTACCGTCGTCTGAGCACGGGGCCCAAGGCGACGATGGAGGATTTCATGCAACCCGGTTCGGCGCAGGTGACGGCAGGCTACATCGTTTACGGCAGCAGTACCATGCTGGTGTACACAACTGGCCACGGTGTCAATGGCTTCACGCTCGATCCCAGCATCGGCACCTTCTGCCTGAGCCACCCGGATATGAAGACACCCCTCGACGGCACCATCTACTCCGTGAACGAGGGCAACTATTTCGAGTTCACGGACGGCGTCCGCAATTACATCGACGCGTGCAAGCGGAAGAAGATGAGCGCCCGCTACATCGGCAGCCTCGTAGCTGACTTCCACCGGAACCTCTTGAAGGGCGGCATCTACTTCTACCCCGCCACGACCAAGGCACCCAAAGGCAAATTGCGCCTGCTGTACGAAGCGAATCCGCTTGCCATGATCGCCGAACAAGCAGGCGGCATGGCGACCGATGGCGGCGCGCGGATCCTTGACATCAAGCCGACCGAACTGCACCAGCGTTGCCCCTTGTACATCGGCAGCAAGAGCATGGTGGAGGCGGCGATGAAGAGCTGAAACCTCAACCCGTCCCCGGCTGCCTATCTTTGGTTTCATGCTCGACTGGCACCAGCATATCGCTGCCGATCCGGAGATCATGTACGGTAAACCGTGCGTGAAGGGCACGCGCATCCCCGTCGACCTGATCCTCGACAAGCTTGCTGCCGGGCAACCGATGGAAGACCTGTTGGCCGGCTACCCGCAACTGACCCTTGCCGATATTCAAGCTTGTCTGCGGTTTGGTGCTGCTTCCGTGCGCAACGACCTTGACCTGCCTTAAGCTTCTTGATCATCCATGCGGTTCGTGGCCGATGAAAGCGTGGACGGCCGCGTGGTGAAGCGGTTGATCGCCGATGGTCATGAACTGGTGATCCTGCGTACTGCACTCAACGGGCAGAGGGATCCCGTGGTGCTGGCCGCAGCGAACGACAACGGATGCGTGCTCATTACTGAAGACAAGGATTTTGGCGAATTGATCTTCCGGCTTCGTGCGGCGCATGCCGGAGTGATACTGATCCGGCTGCATGGTTTTCTGGGTGCCGAGCAAGCCGAGCGTGTTTCGCAGGCCGTTCGGGAACAAGAGCACCAGTTGTCCAATGCGTTCACCGTCATTGGCGAGCGCAGCCTGCGCATTCGGAAGGTGTAGGTGCAGCGGCCCGTAGCTTTACGCCCGTTCCCGAACCCGATGCCCCGAAGATGCGGCACCGGGTTTCGGGCATTTAGGCATCCATGTGTTTGACCCATTCTCCTTATCGCTTCGCAACCGTCATTCTGGTGGTGGTGATGCTCACTAGCTGCTCACAGTGCAAAGTTGTTCCTGGATATGGTTCCGGGCTGGATGGAAGCTCAACGGGATGGCGCTTCGCGTTTGAGGACAGCATCGGGTTCACTGGGAGAGATACATCGTGGACGGTGTACACATACAACAGTGTCACTACACGAGTGGATGGGAGGGTGGCTATGGACCTAAACGGAAAAGCCAGTCTTCTCCGCATTGGGCCATGGAAGGACTTTGACGAGGCCGGAAATATTCTTCGAGAGGGTGAATACCGAATTGGACGATACGTGAATTGTTGTGCTCATGGCCCGTGCTCCGACTTTTACAACTACCGCTTGGGACCATGGACCTTCTGGTATCCCAATGGTCAGATCAGAGCTCAAGGGAAGTTCATTCCCAAACGACGCAATCTCGACACCGCTTGTAGGGGTGGAGACTGGCTCTGGTTCGGCGAGATCGATCCTTCTACGTGGGAATTCTTTTTGGAGGATGGCACTCAATGGGATCCCTCTACCGAAGAGATAATGCTTCTTGAGAGAGTGGTATTCGACCTTGGCAAATACTCTCCCTTGGTTACGCTGAGCCGTGGGACGAAAAAAAACAAACTGCGGCTTGGCAACATCGACTGACGATTAATGACCTCCCTCCCCGACCTCCTCACCCTGTTCCGCTCCGACGCTCGCGTTGCGCGCATCCTCGAAGGTTTGAAGCCCGCCTCCGCGCGTGTGCAGATCAGCGGCACCATCGGCTCATCGCAAGCGCTCATTGCGAGCACCGTGACAAGTCAGCACACGGGCGTGCATGTATTCGTGCTAACCGACAAGGAAGAAGCGGCGTATTTCATGAACGACCTGGAAGCATTGCGCGGGAAAGAGGACAAGGAGGGAAAGGATGTGAGGAAGGTGAAGGACGAAACCATGTTCTTCTATCCGGCACCATCGCGTTCGCCCTACGACCCGGATGGCCACCACGATGGCGAGCGTGTGAGCCGCACAGAGGTTTTGGAGGTGCTCATGAAGAAGCCGGAGCAACTGATCCTCGTCACCTACCCGGAAGCGCTGGTGCCGCTGGTGGTCGGCAAGGAAGCGATGCAGAAGAACACACTGGCGATCAAACGCAACGAAGAGCTACCGATCGATACGCTGGAGGAGTGGTTGCACGAGACAGGTTTCACCCGCGTGGAGTTCGTTTACGAGCCGGGGCAGTTCAGTGTGCGCGGCGGCATCGTGGACGTGTTCAGCTATGGCAGCGATAAGCCTTACCGCATCGAACTTTACGGAGACACTGTGGAGAGCGTACGCCGTTTCGATCCACAGGATCAGCTGACCGTGGAACGCCTCGCAGAAGCGGTTATCGTACCCGATCTACAGGATGAAGATGCCGCGCGGCAGCAGCTCTTCTTCGCGCAACTGCCTCAGGACACCGTCATCTGGCTGGGCGATATGCAAGCCATCGGTGATGCGGCGACCAAGCAGTTGAAGTTGCTCGGAGAAGCGTACGAGAAACTACCGGAGAAGGAGAAGCATGCGAAGCCCAGTGATCTGCTCGCGACGGATGGTGCGTTGATCAAGGGGCTGCTGGGCTTCCGGAAAGTCTTTTGGAAAAGCACCGTTGCACCGGAGACCACCAAACAGCATGCGGACGTCGTCGTCGATTTCCAGCAACGCCCCCAGCCAACCTTCGCGAAGGAGTTCAAGGTGCTCAGCGGTGATCTGCACTACAAGCAGAACGCGGGTTACACCAACTTGATCGCGTGCAACAGCGCGAAGCAGAGCGAGCGCCTCTACTCCATCTTCAATGACATGGAACACGAGGTGGCGTTCACGCCTCTTGTTCTGGATCTGCACGAAGGCTTCATCGACCCCGAACTGAAGATCGCGCTCTACACCGACCACCAGATCTTCGAGCGTTACCACCGCTTCCGGCTGAAGGAAGGGTTCCGCAAGAACTCGCAGGCGCTGACGCTGAAGGAACTGACGCAACTGAAGCCCGGCGATCTGGTGGTACACATCGATCATGGCATCGGTGTCTTCAGCGGGCTGGAAAAGATCGACGCCGGCGGCAGTTTGCAGGAGGCGATCCGCCTGATCTACCGCGACAGCGACATCCTGTACGTGGGCATCCACAGCCTGCACCGCGTGAGCAAGTACAGCGGCGAGGAAGGTGGTGCAGCGCCGAACGTGAGCAAGCTCGGCAGTCCGGCGTGGAGGAACTTGAAGGAACGCACGAAGGCGAAAGTGAAAGCGCTCGCCTTCGATCTGATCAAGCTGTATGCGCAACGCAAGAGCAAGCCTGGCTTCGCGTTCCAGCCGGACAACTACCTACAGCACGAACTGGAGGCGAGCTTCATCTACGAGGACACGCCCGATCAGCTGAAGGCCACGCAGGATGTGAAGCGCGACATGGAAAAGGGCGTGCCCATGGATCGACTGGTCTGCGGCGATGTGGGTTTCGGAAAGACGGAAGTCGCGATACGCGCCGCGTTCAAGGCGGTGTGCGACAGCAAGCAGGTGGCGGTGCTGGTGCCCACTACGATCCTCGCACTGCAACACGCAAAGAGTTTCGCCGCGCGGATGAAAGGACTGCCGGTGCGGGTGGACTACATCAACCGCTTCCGCAGCAGCGCCGATCAAACGCAGATCCTGAAGGACCTGAAGGACGGGAAGATCGACATCATCATCGGCACGCACCGACTGGTGAGCAAGGATGTGGTGTACAAGGATCTCGGCTTGCTGATCATCGATGAGGAACAGAAGTTCGGCGTGAACGTGAAGGACAAGTTAAAGACGCTGCGCGCCACCGTGGATACGTTGACGCTCACCGCCACACCGATCCCCCGCACACTGCAATTCAGCCTCATGGGCGCGCGCGACCTGAGCATCATCAGCACGCCGCCGCCGAACCGTTATCCGGTGCAAACGAACTTGCATCCATATGATGAGGTGGTGATCCAAGGCGCGATCGAGCACGAACTGTCGCGCGGCGGCCAGGTGTACTTCATCAACGACAAGGTGAAGAACATAGAGTTCGTGGCGGGCATGATCCGCAAGCTGGTGCCGGGTGCGCGCGTGGGTGTGGCGCATGGCCAGCTGGAAGGTCACAAGCTGGAGGAGCAGATGCTCGACTTCATCGAAGGCAACAGCGACGTGCTCGTGTGTACCACCATCGTGGAGAACGGGCTGGACATCCCGAACGCGAACACGATCATTGTGAACGAGGCGCAGAATTTCGGCCTTAGCGATCTGCACCAACTGCGCGGTCGCGTGGGTCGCAGCAACAAGAAAGCCTACTGCTACCTGCTCGCCCCGAGCATGCACTTGCTTCCGGACCTTTCGCGCAAACGCCTGCAGGCCATCGAACAGTTCAGCGACCTCGGCAGCGGCATCCACATCGCGATGAAGGACCTCGACATCCGTGGTGCGGGCGACCTGCTCGGCGCGGAACAGAGCGGCTTCATCAACGACATCGGTTTCGAGACTTACCACAAGATCCTGGAGGAGGCCGTGCGCGAACTGAAGTCCGAACACTTCGCAGAGCTCTTCGAGGACCGGCAGCTCTCACGCGGCGGCACGCGCGATCAAAGCGACGATTGCATCATCGAGACCGACCTGACGATGCTGATCCCGAACAGCTATGTGAGCGAGACTGCAGAACGCCTCGCGCTCTATCGCAAGCTCGACGACATCAAGGACGAAGAGGAGCTACAGAAGTTCACGACGGAAGTCACCGACCGTTTCGGTCCCATCCCGCAACAAGTGGTCGAGCTGATGGAAGCGATCCGCCTGCGCTGGCTCGGCCAGCGGATGGGACTGGAGAAGATGGTGCTGAAGAAGGGCACGCTCATCGGCACCTTCATCGCAGACCAGAAACACAGCTTCTTCCAGAGCGAGACGTTCACCGCGTTGCTCCATGCGGTGCAACGGCAGCCGCGCAAGTTCAAGGTGTATGAGAAGGGCGGCACGTTGCGCGTTAGCGTGCAGGATGTGAAGAACGTGAGGGAGGCGAAGGGGGCGTTGGAGAGTGTGGTGGGGGTGGCGGCCTAGCAAGGACTCCGGCGTACGGATAATCCCCTCGATGTTGATCGACCGTACAAACACTTGGCCCATTCGAATGAAACGAAGCACCACCATTCTGCGATCCGCTTTCGGCGCCCTTATGATCCTCGGAGGCATTGCGCACTTCTTGAAACCGGAACTATACGCGTCGTTCATTCCTGATGCACTGCCCATGCGCTTGGTCAACTACCTGGTCGGCGCGCTGGAGCTTTCACTGGGCGTTGGTGTCTTCTTCCCTCGCTATCGGTACTTGGCGACGTTGGGCATCTTCATCCTGATGGTCGCGTTTCTGCCGTTGCATGTCGTCGATGCCTTCCGGGATGAACCGGTCATCGGCAGCAAGCTGCTTGCATATGTGCGGCTACCGATCCAATTCGTGCTGATCGGTTGGGCGTGGTTCCTCCACACGGAGGATCGCCAGAGCTAGTGAATGCGTAGGATCCAAGGTTAGCTCGCGCTGCCCTCCTCCCGGCGTCCCTCCAACTCCTCGATCGTCCGCCGCGCCGCCTCCAAGCGCGAATATGGCGTTGACGAGCGTGGTGCGCGGCGCTGCCGTCGTGTGACCGGTAGTACCCGTGCATAGGCAAGGGTCGAGCTTTGCCCACAGACCAAAAAGCCGGAACACCGTGAAAGCAGCCGTCTACTATTCCTATGGCGGACCCGAAGTGGTGCGCATCGCGGATGTACCGAAGCCCGAGCCGCGTAGCGGTGAGGTGCTTGTGCGCATCCGTGCGTCGGCCGTTAACGCTGCGGACTGGCGGTTGCGCAGGGCCGATCCGTGGATGGTGCGCCTCCTTTTCGGGCTCTTCAAGCCGAAGAAGCCCATCTTGGGCGTGGTCTTCGCCGGCGAGGTGGAAGCCATCGGCAAGGATGTGACGAAGTACGCGAAGGGCGATCGCCTGTTCGGCTGGACCGGGCTCAAGAGGATGGCCGGGCATGCCGAGTACATCTGCCTTCCGCAGGACGGACCGTTCACGCTGATGCCAACGAACATGGATTTCGCGGACGCGGCCGCCATTCCCTTCGGCGGTGCAACTGCACTGGACCTCCTGAGAAAGGCCGCGATCAAGAAAGGCCAGCAAGTGCTCGTGTATGGCGCTTCAGGAGCGGCAGGAACGGCAGCGGTGCAACTGGCGCGACAAATGGGCGCCGAGGTAACCGGTGTATGCAGCACGCGCAACGTGGAGTTGGTGCGCACATTGGGTGCTAGCACGGTCCTGGACTACACCAAGGATGATCTCACGGCGATCCGCGACCGCTACGATGTGGTGTTCGAAACGGTGGGCAAGCTGCCCTTTGCCACCTGCCTAGGCTTGCTGAAGCCGGGTGGCGTGATCGTGCTGGGTTCCGAGATGCCAGCCGATACGCTAAGGCGTCCGTTCAGGAGCAAAGACGGCAAGAAACCCAAGGTGGTCCAAGGCCTGGTCAGGGAACGCGAAGAGGACATGCGCCACTTGAAATCGCTGATCGAACGGAACGAACTGCGTGCTGTGATCGATACGACCTATCCGCTCGAGCGCATCGCGGAAGCGCATGCCCTCGCGGAAAGCGGTCACAAACGCGGGAACTTGGTGATCACGATGTGACCGTTGAGCAAGTGAAAGTGACCTAGCGCGCGCCGCCCTCTCCCGGCCTTGCCTCCAACTCCTCTATCGTCCGCCGCGCCGCCTCCAACCGCACCCGGTTGTTCTTGCTCACGAGCATGTTGGTGATCAGCTTCTCCATGCGGTGGTGCAACGGGATCAGCAACCCTGCGATGGCGGCCATAGCCAATAGCATCAGGATCGGAGAATGGTTCGTGATGCGATCAAGGAAGGGATGCAAAAGCAAATTGATGAACTCGAAGAAGAGCAGCAGCGCGATGAGCGAGAGGTTCTTGATGGCCTTGGCACCCACCACCGCCGTGCGACTGAAGATGAGCAGAAAGATGCCCAGTGTGATGACGATGAGCGCGATGATGCCGAACTGGATGTTGTTGACGCGGGCGATGGTCGCCTCTTCCCTCAACTTGGCATCCTCCCGGTCCTTGAGCTCCTGTGCGAACAACTGGCTTTGCAACTGGCCACGGTTCTGCGCGTTGGTCACGGTATCCCGGTAGGCGTTGCACAGCTTCAGATAGGCGAAGGCACTATCGGTCATTCCGTTCGCTTGAAAGGCGTCGGCCAAGGCACTCGAGGCTTTCACGATAAAGCTCGGCTGACGGGTGCCCTGTGTAGCTACGAAACCCTTGCGCGCCCAAGTCAAGGCTTCCTCTTTACGGCCCTGTTCCATAAGCAACTTCGCATACCCGGCAGCCGCGCTGCTGAGCGGTTGTGGCAGGTCGAACGAATCGGCTACGGCGACCGCACGCTTGAAATAGGTTTCCGCCAGGTCCGGTTCATGGCGCGCGGCATACACGGAGGCAAGGGTGCCCTGATAGCTGGAATAGCCGTACGGATCCTTACCAGGCTCCTTGAGGACATTCGCCAGTTGGGCACAGTAGAAGGCGGAATCCAGGTTGCCCAGTTCCATGTAACACCGGGCCATCACGGTCATACCGCGTGCGCGAACGCCGTCCTTCATTCCGTAGGCCAAGGCCCTGCGCATGTATCGCAAGGATCCTTGCGTGTCCCCGAGTCGATTGTACAGCACGGCCATCTCCTTGCACACGGCGCCCATCCGCAAACTGTCCTTGGTCTGCTCATTGATGCGGAGCGCGGTGTTGTAGTGCTGCAAAGCAGCATTGACATCGTTGGCCAATGCGAAGGCCACTCCGAGCGTGTAATGGGCCCTGGCGGTCACCGTATCGTTCTTCATCGGTTCAGCCAACTCAAGTGCGCGCATTGCCGCGCGCATGCACTCCTCCTGGCGGCCGAGGTACAGGTACTTGCCCACCAACGTGGTGGCGAAAGCGAACTTCCATCGGGGATCAGTTGCTGTGCTCTGGCGCAGGAGCACGGTGTCCAGCGGAAGTCCATCGATGCGGGCGTAGATCGTATCGAACGACTGGGCTTGGACCTGTCCGGTAGCCACCATGCCGAGGACCAAAGCGACCGCCTGAAAGAAACTCGGCGCCGTGGATCGAATACTCCGATATCCGGTGACCACGGCAGCGGATCTTGGAATTGTGTTCAGGATCATCGCGCGATCAACGAGTATTGGTTCCATCCGTTCGTGCTTCAAGTTCCTCGATCGTCCGCCGCGCCGCCTCCAACCGCACCCGGTTGTTCTTGCTCACGAGCATGTTGGTGATGAGCTTCTCCATGCGGTGGTGCAGCGGGATCAGCAAGCCCGCAATGGCGGCCATGGCCAAGAGCATCAGGATCGGTGAGTGGTTCGTGACCCGATCAAGGAAGGGATGCAACAGCAGGTTGATGAACTCGAAGAAGAGCAGCAGCGCAATGAGCGAGAGGTTCTTGATGGCCTTGGCACCCACCACGGCCGTGCGACTGAAGATGAGCAGGAAGATGCCCAGCGTGATGACGATAAGGGCGATGATGCCGAACTGGATGTTGTTGGCCCGGGTAATGGCCGCTTCCTCCTTCAGCTTGGCGTCCTCGATGTCCTTCAGCTGCTGCGTGAACAGATGGCCCTTCAACTGACTGCGGTTCTGTGTCGCGGTCAAGCTGTCCCGGTAGGCGATGCAGCGCTTCGCATAAACGAACGCGCTATCGGTCATTCCGTTCGCGTGGTAAGCATCGGCCAATGCTTCAGCAGCTTGCTCAAGAACGGTCGGCGCACGGACCTCTTCGGCGACACTGTAGCACCGCTGAGCAATGGCCAGTCCTTCTGCGGTGCGGCCCTGTTGCAACAGCAATGCAGCATACCCAGCCCCATATTGGATAAGCGGCTGGGGTAGGTCGAACGAATCGGCCGCAGCGATAGCACGCTTGAAATGCAATTCGGCCAGGTCCTGCTCATGGCGAGCAGCATACACGGTGGCCAACGCGCCATTTGAAAAGGCGTACCCCCACGAGTCCAGTTCGGGCGATGCGATCATGTCCATCTTCTGGGCGTAGAAGAGGGCTGAATCCAGATCGCCCTTGTCCAAGTAATACTTCGCGAGCGTGCCCATGCCCCGTGAGCGGATGCCGGGTGGCATACCATAGATCAGAGCCTTCCGCATGTAGCGCATGGGGCCTGTATTGTCCCCGATCCGTTGGTACAGCACGGCGATCTCCTTGCAGACCGCCCCCATCCATACACTGTCCCTGGCGCTTGTAAAGTGATCGAGCGCAAGGTTGTAATGTTTCAATGCCGCATTCACATCATTGCCGATCGTGAAAGCGGACCCGATCGCGAGTTGCGCCCTACCGATCAGTGAATCGTTCTTGGTGGGTTCCGCGATCTCAAGTGCGCGGATCGACATTGACATGCATTCCTCCTTGCGACCGAGGTAAAGCTGCTTCATCACGAGGCGGCAGAGAAGCGCGACCTTATCGCGTGGATCTATGGCGGCCTTCTCGCGCTGGATTAAGGTGTCCATAGGAAGTCGGCTGTACCGGACGTACAGCGTATCGAGCGGCTGGGCATGCACCGGACCAAGACCGAGCAAGCCAACAGCAAGGACAAGTACTCGGAAGGTCGGGGTCATCGGTAAAGTCTGCAGGCGAAGTGTCGTTCTGGTCATAGCGATCATCCCGCGTTGGTATCCGTTGGCCGTGCCTCCAACTCCTCGATCGTCCTCCGCGCTGCTTCCAACCTTACGCGGTTGTTCTTGCTCACCAGCATGTTCGTGATCAGCTTCTCCATGCGATGGTGCAGCGGGATCAACAACCCAGCGATGGCGGCCATGCACAACAGCATCAGGATCGGCGAATGGTTGGTGACCCGATCAAGGAATGGATGCAGCAGCAGGTTGATGAACTCGAAGAACAGCAGCAGCGCAATGAGCGAGAGGTTCTTGATGGCCTTGGCACCCACCACCGCCGTACGGCTGAAGATGAGCAGGAAGATGCCCAGCGTGATGACGATGAGGGCGATGATGCCGAACTGAATGTTGCGGGAGCGGGCGGCGATTTCCTCCGCCCTGGCCCTCCCTTCCTCGCCTTCCTTCAACTCCTGCGCGAAAGCCATGTTCTGAAGCTTGTTCAGGTTGGTGGCGTTGATCAAACTGTCTGAATACATCACGCGTTGTTCGAAGTAGTGATAAGCGCTGTCGCTCTGCCCACTGGCCTTGTGGGCTTGGCGCAAGAGGTCCGATGCGCCGATCAATCCTTCAAGGGCGCCTCCTTCGCTACTCACCAGCAAGGCGCGTCGTCCATCAGCGAGTGCGGCTTGCATGTCACCTGCGTCCAGTGCCATACGTCCACGCGCGATCAGCGAACCATACAGTGGGATCATCACGTGGAAGGAATCGGCCACTTCGATGGCGCGCGCGAAATGCACCTCGGCCAGCTCGCGCTCGCCTTTGGCAGCGTATGCCTCGCCCAGCATATAGTAGGAGCGGGCATAGGCATAGTCGTCATCCTCCGGCCGCGGGATGATGTTCGACCGCTGCGCCCAATAGAGCGCGGAATCCGGCTGGCCCATGAGCCGGTAACATTCGCTCAGGTGGCAACTGGTGCGGTTGACCTGGGCGGGTGAACTGACATTGGCAAGGGCCAGCTTCAGAAGTCCGAGCGCACGTGGAAGGTCGCCAAGCGACTTGTACACCGTCGCGATCTGCTTCTGCGCAACGCCTATGGTGTTCAGGTTGCCGGACCGCTGGGCGTAGTCCAACCCCTGATAGAAGTACTTCAACTGCAAGGCCGCATCGGCAGACCCGTTGAAGGAATCCCCGATGTGGTTCGAGGCGGTCGATATCAAGCTATCGACGCCAAGCTGCTCCGCCAGTTCCAACTCTTCCTTGGCGGCCATTCTCCCCTCCGCCTTCAGCCCACGATTGAAACAGGCCCAGTGGTGGTTGCTTGTGATCCAATAGCGCTCGAGCAACGGGCGCGACAGGTCGTGGCGCGTATCAAGTGAATCGTACCGTGCTTTGAAGATGTAGGTCTGTGCCGCGACAGCAAGGCTGATCAACCACGCTAACGTCGTTGCCAAGGTCCGACCAGTTGCGATCAAGTGTGTCGTCATGACTTTTCCGGTTTCGACTCCAACTCCTCGATCGTCCGGCGCGCCGCTTCCAACCGCACCCGGTTGTTCTTGCTCACGAGCATGTTGGTGATCAGCTTCTCCATGCGGTGGTGAAGCGGGATCAGCAATCCGGCGATCGCGGCCATGGCCAAGAGCATCAGGATCGGTGAGTGGTTCGTGATGCGATCGAGGAACGGATGCAACAGCAGATTGATGAACTCGAAGAAGAGCAGCAACGCGATGAGCGAGAGGTTCTTGATGGCCTTGGCGCCCACCACCGCCGTGCGACTGAAGATGAGCAGGAAGATGCCAAGCGTGATGACGATGAGGGCGATGATCCCGAACTGGATGTTTTTGGAACGAGTTCGAGCGGCTTCCTCCTGCAGCTTGGCGTCCTCGCGTTCCTTTAGATCCTGCTTGAAGGCCACGTTCTTGATCTTGGCCAGATCGCTGGCCGAGGTGAGCGAATCCTGCAAGCTCACCATCCGCGTCACATGGATGTATGCACTATCACCGTTGCCCGTTGCCCAGTATGCGCGCTGGATGACATCCACTGCGGCGATGGCTTCGGGCAACATCCCAGCCTCGAGGGCCACGGTCAAGCCTGCCTTCGCATCATGGATCGCATCCGTCGGCTGCCCACGGCTTAGGGAACTCTCAGCCTTGGCGACCAGCCCTTGTGCCAAAGGCAGAACCACATGGAACGAGTCGCAGACTTGGATGCAACGCTTGTAGAACAATTCTGCTTGCGCATGATCGCCTAGGGCTGCATAGGCACGGCCCAGTACCAATTGTGAACGAGCATAACCGTACGAGTCCTCCACTGGATCGGTGATGGTGTTGGATCTTTGTGCCCAGAAAAGGGCCGAATCCGGCAACCCCATCAGCCGATATGCCTCGCTCAAGTGGCAACAGATCCGGTTCTCTTCGACCCGGGGCGGTGTATAGCTCGCAGCGCGTTGCAGAGCAGAGATCGCTTGGGGATAGTCCTTCAGTAATTTGTAGCAGATCCCGATCTCTTTGTTGGTGGCGCCCAGCCCTTCCGCATCACCCGCTGCCTGCGCATGTGCCCTTGCCTTGAACGCGTATTCCAATTGGCCTCCCACATCACCCGCGGGGCCCAAATTCCCGCCCACCCACAGATTCGCGCGCCAAAGAAGTGAATCGCTCTTGGCATCTTGGGCCAGGTCAATCAGCTCCAGAGAATGTACCCGGACCTGTTCCATAGCGCCCGCGTTCCACTCCGCCCAAACATGGTTCGCCAGGATCCGGAAACGATCCCGCAACGGCCTCGACTTGTCGTGCCGTGCATCCAGGGTGTCCAGTTCCGCCCGTTCGGGAATTTGCGCGCTTGCGCCTTGGACGATCAGTGATCCGAGTGCGAACAGGAGACACCGCGCCGCAACGATGAAACTGGAGTTCGTGCGTAGGGTCATGGCGTCAACTTCTTTCATCGCACTCATTCTGCTTCTCCTCTCGCACCCTCCAACTCCTCGATCGTCCGCCGCGCCGCCTCCAATCGCACCCGGTTGTTCTTGCTCACCAGCATGTTGGTGATCAGCTTCTCCATGCGGTGGTGCAGCGGGATCAGCAACCCGGCGATGGCGGCCATGGCCAAGAGCATCAGGATCGGTGAGTGGTTCGTGATGCGATCGAGGAACGGATGTAAGAGCAGGTTGATGAACTCGAAGAAGAGCAGCAGCGCTATGAGCGAGAGGTTCTTGATGGCCTTGGCGCCCACCACCGCCGTGCGGCTGAAGATGAGCAGGAAGATGCCCAGCGTGATGACGATGAGGGCGATGATCCCGAACTGGATGTTGCGGGAACGGGCGGCGCTGGCTTCCGCAAGTGCGACTTCTTCCTCCTTCTCCTTCAGTTGTTCCCCGAAACGCATGTTCTGCACTTTGCTGAGCGCTTCCACATTGAACATGCTGTCTTGCAATGCCGAGTGCAGTTTCAAGCTCACGTAGGCGCTGTCCTCCTTGCCCGCTTCGTGATACGCCTTCTCCAGCAGGTCGGTGGCTTCGAGCGAGATCGGCAGGTTGGCCGTGCGCTTCGCAACTTCCAAGGCCCGCGTACCAAGTGCTATGGCAGCATCGGCGTCCTTCACCACAAGTCGCTCGCGGCCGAGGGCCACCAGCGCGGCCGGCATTACCAAGCCCAGGTCGAAAGAATCGCACACGGCAATGGTCTTCTTGAAGAAAAGTTCTGCCATGTCCGTCTCACCCTTGGCCGAATAGGCCTTGCCGATGGTGAGTTGTGAGCGAGCATAGCCATAAGGATCGCTTGCCGCCGAGGTGATCACGTTGGAGCGTTGCGCATGGAACAAGGCGGAATCGATCATGCCCAAGCCACTGTACGTTTCGCTCAGGTGGCAATGCACACGGTTCACTTCGGCGATCCGCGTGATCTTCGCCTCGCCGCGCTTCAGCCAAGTGATCGCCTCCCTGAATTGTCCGAGCTGCTTGAAGAGGATGCCGATCTCCTTCTCTGCCCAGCCGATCTGATCAGGAACCCCGCCGCGTTCAGCGTACTCCAGCCCTTTGTAGTCGTACTCCAAGGACTTGCTCTGATCGTTCCCCTGCCTGAATGTGTAGCCTACTACCACATTGGCGTGTGCCAGGATCGTATCCTGCTTCAGTTCATTGGCAAGATCCAGCATCAGCAGTGCCGTTCGCCGTTGCTCGTCCACTTGTCCGGCATACATGCACGCCGTGACATGAAATCGGGCGGCTTGGAACCGCGTGGTCGCTGACTTGGACAAGTCATGCCGTATGTCGAGCGTGTCGAAAACGGCAAGGGCCGTTTGGGCGTGGCTCACGAACGGAACCCAGCCGATCGCTAACGCGATCGGAACAACAAAGCGGCAAGAGCGGACCATGGAGGTGGATGGCTTGTGCTCAAAGATGATCGAACCGAACGAAGCGCGTGGGCAGCTTTTGCCCAAGACGCAGCGTCTGATCAGCGCAGCCCCGAAAACAAGCAACCATGCGTCCATTCATACCCCTGCCCTTCCTGCTCTGCGCATCGCTCAACGCCCAAACCATTTTCGCACCCCTCGGCGCCAAGTGGACCTACGAAGAGCACTACGCGTTCATCCCCGACAGCAACATTGTGGTCGTAGAGAGCATTGCCGATACGGTGATGCTGGGCCGAACGTGTAAGGTGCTCGAAGTGACCGGCGATATCTACTGCACCCCGTCCTACCGGTATGTCTACGCCTCCAACGACACGGTCTTCTTCTGGGAACCCGTGGCAGGGCTCTTCTCCGTGCTCCACATCATGAACGCTGTACCCGGCCAGCAATGGGATATGTGGGTTTCGGCGCCGAACTTCGCTCTGACTATGGTGGCCGGGGTTACCACCAACGCCGTCTCAACCACGGTCATCAGTGGCCTTACGCTACGCACCCAGTCGCAAAGCGTTGACGTGCCCGGAATGGCCTACTTCGGCACCGGCAATGTGATCGAGCGCCTCGGCGATCTCCGCTATCTCTTCCCTTGGGGCACGGGTGCATGTGATGGCGATTACATCACCACGCTCCGCTGCTACGAAGATCCCGACATCACTTGGCTGAACCCGCAGGTCCCACAATGCGATCTGATCACGGGCATTGGCGAGCATTCGCCCGTTAGTCCTCTGCGCATAGCGCCATCGCTGACCGAAGTGGGAACCCCGATCGCCATATCCACCACCGATGCCTCGGTCCGCTCCTATCGCGTTACGGACATGACCGGTCGCACCATTGCGACGGGCTCATTCGCGCACGGAACCGCACCGCTGCAGTTGCCGCGTGCTGGCACCTACATGGTTATGCCCGAACCAATGGGCGCGTTCTCGGCGCAGCGCGTTGTGGCGTACTGATCGCTCAGCGCACCACGATCGTTCCGTACGGATCAATACCGCACGCAGCGGCGCGTCAGCATCCCATTGCTATGCTGCAGGCGCACCATGTACACACCGCGCGCGACATCCACCGCGATCGTGTTCAATGCGCTACTGCTGAGCGGACCTGAAGCAAGCATGGCCCCGCGCACGTCCAGCAACTCGTACCGCACATTGCTCAAGAGCGCGCTGCGCAGATCCACCACCATGGCGTCGCTGGCAAAGTGCACGGCGACTTCACCCACGGCCGCATCCGCGACGGCGGTGCCCAAGTCCACGATGATCCCGACTTCCAACGGCGCATAGAAGGGCGACGCATTGGTAACGCGGATCTTGTAGCCGAGCCCCGATGTGGTTCCCGCCGGGACCTCGCAAACGATGGTACCGCTGTTCGAGGCGGTGTTCAATGTGCCGATCACCACGGGGTTGCTGAAGCTGCCGCTCGCATCGCTCAGTTCGGCCACGAAATCGGTGGCCGCAACGGGCACACCGCCCGTGCTGAAATCAACCGTCATGGGGAAGCCGAAGTTGTTCGTTACGAAAGCGATGTTGTCGCTGGGTACCGGTGTCACGTTATAGATCAAGGCAATGTCATCGTAGAAACTCTGCGTACCCACTTGACTGATCAGACTATCGCCGCTCGTCATCACAACCAGCACGTACTCCGGTGCGTTGCCGTTAACGTAATCGAACGGAACGGAGAAGCGCGTCCACGCGCCTACCGTAACGGATGGTCCTGCCCAAGTTGCACGCGCCACCCAGTTGCCCATGGTGCCGTTCTCCGGAAGGCTTCCGGTGCCAGTGTGCAGGATGGCATCCAGCGTTGGGTAGTCGCCGGGCATCACCGTTGTCTTGTACCAACACACCAAGCTGTCCGGCCGACCGGTCATGACCTGATTCCACTGGGCATCGCTTGCTTCGGTGAAGACGCGGCCATTGGCGGGGTTCAGTTCGGCATGCACGCGGCCGCAGGTAACAATGCCGTTGGCCGGCCCGATCTGCGATTGCACCGTACGCACGTTCACGGAGTACGAACCCGTGTGCCCGTCGCCGCTCTGCCAGCACACCTGCGGAGCGAAGTTGTTGATGAAGGTGCCGCCGTCGCTGGTCTTGATGGAGCTCCATTCCTCCGGTTCCTCCGTGCCGGTGCCGAGGCCGGTCCATGTCTCGAAACCAGAGTTCAGGATCTGCGGTTGGGCCATTGCGGACAATGTGATACAACAGGTGGCAGTGAGCATAACGATGGACTTCATGAGCTGCGGGTATGGGTTGGGGCCGTGAACTTATCACAAGACCTCCTGTGGGGGCCCTTTGGTGCGACCGGTCCGGACCCGTCATCCGCTGAAAGAGGTTCGACCGGAGTTGACATGGAGTTAACGATCGCAACCCTGAGCACACGGTCTGTTAACACGGGATCAAGATCCCGCTAACCGCCCCCGGGGACTTTTGCCGTCGCAAAAGGAACCATCCTTCCGCCCCGCCGCATGCTCCGCAACCTGCTCACGTTCATCACCCTTCTGGTCGCGACGATCGCGCTCGCGCAGAAAGGCACGGTGACCGGCACCATTACGGCGCTTGAGAACGGCACGGTGCAGCCCATGCCCTTCGTGAACGTTTCAGTGAAAGGCACCACCATCGTCACCAGCACCGATCTCGATGGCAAGTTCAGTCTTCCGTTGGAGGCAGGCACGCATACGCTCCAAGTCAGTTTCGTGAGCTACGATCCCGTTGAACGCGAGGTGGCGGTAACGGCGGGCAACAGCACTGCCATGGATGTGCGTTTGGAAAGCAGTGGTCGGGAACTGGTGGAGTACAAGAAGGTGAAGGAGCGGAAGCGCGATACCGAAGGCGCGGTGATGATGGACATGAAGAACAGCGAACAGGTGGCCAACGGGATCGGCAGGCAGCAGATAGCCAAAGGCCAAGACCGCACCGCCGGCGATGTGGTGAAGCGCATTCCCGGTGTAACGCTCATCGGCGACCGGTTCGTGATGGTGCGCGGGTTGGCCGACCGGTACAACACGGTGCTGTTGAACGATGCCAGCGCCCCCAGCATGGAATCCGATAAGCGGGCCTTCAGCTTCGACCTGATCCCGAGCGCAGCACTGGATCGCGTGATGATCTACAAGACCGGTGCCCCCGAACTGCCCGGCGATTTCGCGGGCGGCGCCATCGCCATTACAACGGTGAGCGTGCCCGCTGAGAACGAGACCAAGGTGAGCTACGGCACCGGCATCCGGAACGGCAGCACCTTTCAGCCTTTCTTCAGTGGCAAGGGCAGTGCTACCGATGCGCTCGGCTTCGACAACGGCGTGCGTCGTTTGCCCGATGCCTTCCCGAGCCGCATCACCACGAACACCTCAGCCGAACAACTCACCGCAGCAGGCCGATCCCTGGAGAACAACTGGGTGGCGGATGAGAGCACCAGCATGCCCGACCAACGGTTCGGCCTCATGATCGCACGCCGCTTCGGCAAGGGGGACAGGAACAACATCGGCACCATCACCGCGATCGACTACAGCAACACACGCGCCTCCTACGATGCCCGCAACCTGAACTTCAACGCGTACGACCAGACCACGGGGCGCAGCGATACCATCTACAACTACCTCGACAACGAGAACTTGCACACCGTGCGCGCAAGCGTGCTGCACAATTGGAGCGTACTGCTCGGCAGCAAAGGCAAGCTCGAGTTCCGCAACCTCTTCAACCAGATCGGCGAGGACCGCACCACCCTGCGCACCGGCCGCGACCTGGAGGGCGGCAATGAGGTGCAGAACTACTCCTTCCGCTACCAGCAACGCACCAGCTACAACGGCCAACTGCATGGAAGCCACGGTATGGGCACCAACGGCAAACTCGATTGGACGCTCGGCTATGCGCTGGCCAGGAGCATCGAACCCGACACGCGCCGTGTGCGCACGTTCCGTGCGTTGGGCCAGAGCGATAGCAGCACACCATACACTGTGGTCGTACCCCCAGGCGCCTCGCGCGATGATGCCGGCCGCTTCTTCAGCGAACTTCATGAGAACGCGATGAGCGGCAAGTTGGATTACGTGAAGACCTTCGAAAAGGAAGGCCGCCGCATCGTGCCCAAACTGCGCGTGGGTGCTTTCGTGGAACGCAAGGACCGAACCTTCGAGGCACGCTGGATGAGCTTTGTGAAAGCCAACATCGCCCAGTTCGACAACAGCCTCCTTTCCCAACCGCTGAGCGCGGTGTTCGCCGATGCCAACATCAACAGCACCACCGGTTTCAAGTTGAGCGAGGGCACCAACCCGAGCGATCGCTACAACGCCGCCAACACGCTGCTGGCCGCCTACGTGGGCACGGGGATCGACTTCAACAAGAAGGTGAACGTGAACGGTGGTGTCCGCTTGGAACACAACCGCCAGGAACTGAACAGCGCGCGCAACGGCGGCGAAGCCGTTAACGTGGACAAGACCGTGACAAGTCTGCTTCCGTCGGTGAACATCGCTTACAACATCAGCACCCGGGCGTTGGTGCGTGCCGCGTACAGCACCACGGTGAACCGTCCCGAATTCCGCGAGCTCGCACCGTTCAGCTTCTATGACTTCACCTTCAACAACGTGCTCTACGGGAACGACGAACTCAGCGTGGCCACCATCAACAACATGGACCTGCGTTGGGAGTTCTACCCGAGCAACACCGAAGTGGTGAGCGTGGGCGTGTTCCACAAGATCTTCCGCGATCCGATCGAAATGTTCTTTGTGCCCAGCGGCGGCGGCGGGGGTACTCGGAACTTCAGCTTCCGCAATGCGGAGAACGGAGAGAGCACGGGTGCCGAACTGGAAGTGCGCCGCTCGCTCAGCGGCCTCTTCACCGAGGGCTACCTGAGCCGTTTGGGCGTTTCACTGAACGCCTCCATCATCCGGAGCACGGTGGATCTGGGTGCCGATGCCGTTGGCCAAGCACGCAACCGGCCGATGATGGGGCAAAGCCCGTACGTGGTGAACGCGGGCATCTACTATACCAACACGGAGAAGCAGGTACAGTACAACGTGCAATGGAACGTGTTCGGCAAACGCCTCTTCGCCGTGGGCACGGTTGGCACCGGGGATCTGTACGAGATGCCGAGGAACTCGCTGGATGCCACCATCACCAAGGGCTTCGGCAAGCGTTGGGATGTGAAGGTGAGCGCACAGGACATCCTGAACCAGCGTACCCTGTTGCAGCAAGACAGCAACGAGGACGGCACCATCGGTGCCAACGACCAGGAATTGCTGAGCTACCGCCGCGGCACCTACTTCAGCGCATCGGTCGGCTTCAAGCTCTGATCCTCTCTGCTTTCCTGATCCATCTGTTCCGCAAGAATGCGGGGAGCACAATGTCCATGCGTAACGGGTTGCTCCTGGAAGCCGCACGGAGGTGCAATGGAATTAACGTTCGTGCGCACCTCATGACGATCCGATAAGATCAGGATGAACATGGCTTGATCGCGCGGTCATCCCTTTGCGACCAGAAAAACGAACGACATGAAACTGCCCAAGACACAACTGTTCTCCGTCATCGCACTGAGCGCATTGATGGCCACGATGCCCGCCTGCAAGAAGAAGGAAGGTTGCACGGATCCCTCAGCGCTGAATTACGATGCCGATGCCGATAACGACGACGGTAGCTGCACGTACGCCACGCCATCGAACACCACGACCCTCTCCGGAAGCATCACGACCAACACCACCCTTACGGCGGACAAGAAGTACTTGCTCACCGGCTTCGTCTATGTGGAAGCCGGCGCAACCCTCACGATCGAACCCGGTACGGTGATCATGGGCGACAAGAACAGCAAGGGGACTTTGATCGTCAAACGCGGAGCGGCGATCATGGCCGAAGGCAACAGCGGCGCGCCGATCGTCTTCACCAGCAGCCAGCCTGCGGGCCAACGTGCGCCGGGCGACTGGGGCGGTGTGGTGCTGTGCGGCAAAGCCCCCATCAATGCAGCGGGTGGTGAGGCCACCGTGGAAGGTGGACCGGATGCCCAGTACGGTGGCACGGACGCGTTGGACAACAGCGGCGTGCTCAAATATGTACGCATCGAATTCCCGGGCATCGCCCTGCAACCGAACCAGGAGATCAACGGCCTTACACTGGCCGCAGTGGGTAGCGGAACGGAGATCGCCCATGTGCAAGTGAGCTACAGCGGCGATGACAGCTTCGAATGGTTCGGCGGCGACGTGAACGTGAAGAACCTGGTCGCGTTCGGTGGACTGGACGATGATTTCGATATGGACTACGGCTTCAGCGGTCGCGGACAATTCCTCGTAGCACTGCGCGACCCGAACCAAGCGGATGCCAGCGGCAGCAACGGCCTGGAGCACGACAACGATGCCAGCGGTACCACGGCAACACCCTACACTACGCCCGTGCTGAGCAATGTGAGCATCTACGGTCCGCAAGCCACCAGCGGCACCAGCATCAACAGCAACTTCAAGCGCGCCGCACACCTGCGCCGCAATGCACACTCGCGCGTCTTCAACAGCAATTTCGCGGGCTTCCCCACCGGCGTGCTCATCGATGGCAGCCTGTGCGAAGCCAACTGCGATGCGAACGAACTGAAGCTGCGGAACTGCGTCTTCTCAGCCATGGGTACCCTTACCGCCGTGGCCAGCGGAAGCTTATGGGATGTGAACGCGTGGTTCAACGCCAACGGCAACACCAGCTTGGCCGACAACAGCGCACTGCTCGTGGCCGACCCCTTCAACCTGTCCGATCCGAACTTCCTGCCGAACGGTGGCAGCCCACTGTTGGCCGGTGCGGCGTTCAACGACAGCGATGTGATGGACCCCTTCTTCGAAGTGACCAGCTACCGTGGTGCGTTCGGTGACACCGATTGGACCAACGGCTGGTGCAACTGGGATCCACAGAACACGAACTACTGAGCCGTTTTGACGTGGCGGCACTTGGCCGCAGATGGAAGCGCAAGCCCCGACATGTCGGGGCTTGCGTGTTCATTGACCCTCCGGCGCGGACAAGTCGCAAACCCACGAACGCCGAAAGAAGGATACCTGCATTGCGACCGTAGCTTTCGTTCTCACCTGCACCTTTGGTTGCTGACCATGCGCACGCTATTGATCACTTGTCTTGTGGGCTGCTGCATGCTGGCACAGGGGCAGGCCCGTAACAACAATTGGGTGTTTGCGAACAAATGGCTGTCGTTCAACAACGACACCACCACGCTGCCGCCACTGGCCTACCACCCCTCGTTCCGAAATGCCTGCATAAGCGATACTGCTGGCAACTTCTTGTTGTTAGTGGACGACAACGGTGTGCGCGACAATACGTTCGGACTTATGCCCAATGGCACTGCGGCCGACCTTGGTTACAGTGGCGAACAAGGCAATTACTTAGTGCTGCCCAAGCCCGGCGATCCGCAGGGTTACGTAGTGATGGTGAATAGCCGGGAGGACCTGAAGCGTGCAGGTGTCGTTGAGGTGAACATGAGCCTGAACGGTGGTTTGGGCGCGGTGAGCATGCCCCTGCAATGGTACATGGACAGTACCACCGCCAAACTTGCCGCTACGCCGCACGGTAACGGCACGGACTATTGGATCCTGCAACACGAGGATGGCACGAATGAATTCCACGCATACCAACTTACCACCACAGGCGTCGATCCCACGCCCGTGATCAGCCATGTTGGAACTCCGTTCCAGCCTTCTGATACCAGCGCGGCGAACGCTGACTTCTGGGGGCCGATGAAATTCAATGTGCAAGGCGATATGATCGCCATGGCGAACATGGACCCCTTTGCGACCGATACCGCCACCGAGATCCAGTTGTTCAGGTTCGATGATCTGTCGGGTACTGTCACCTCACTGGCTTCCATTGATCACCGATACACCGAACTGCTGGGTGGTAACCCAGTGGTCTATTACAACTATCGACGCCAGACAGGCGGCCTCGAGTTCGACGCTAGCGGAACGCATCTTTATTCGTTCACATGGGACTGCCTCCCTCCGCAGGAATACGATGGTCTGTTCCAGAGTAACCTTGATGTACTGGCCGATGACCCCATACAGACTTCCACGATCTTCGTGTTCAATGGACCGGTCGCCCTGTACACCTTCGATAACCGCGGATCATCATTGGAACTGGCGCCGGATGGCCGCATTTTCTTCCGTCACTCCTATTATCCAGGACGGTGGGGTTGGTTGGTGAACTTACCGGACTATCTGGGAAGCACGATCGTCCAGAGCGCGCTCTTTCCAAATTCGCAAGACACCACTGCTGGCTTCCCCAACTTCTGTAAGCGCTACCACGACAGCGAACCGGTTTGGTTGCGTGTAGATGAACCGCCCACAGGAGCAGTGGAATTAAGCGTTCACCCCAACCCGATGGAGGGCTATGCATGGCTGCACCTGCCAATGAACGCAGCCGTGCCTGATCACCTGATCTGGACCGACGCCTTAGGCCGCAACGTGCGCTCGGAAGCGCCAATGCGGCAAGGCACCTCGCTCGCACTGGAACGCCGCGACTTGCCCAGCGGCATGTACGTGGTGCAGGTCCTGCGCCAACAGGAACGGATCGGCTACTGCCGCGTGTTGGTGCAATAGCCCGTGCAGGAATGGATCTTGAACGGGTCGGCACAGAAAAGCCGGCCCGTTGGCATTATCACAGCACTTCCCGCAGCACTGCGATCACCGCCGCATAGCGCACGGCCTTTCCGATCAGCATAAGCGCCGCCACCCGCACAGGGTGGGCCTTGTAAATACCCAATGCCAACGCGATCGGATCACCGATCACCGGTACCCAGCACAGCAACGCAAGCCATGCACCCCGCCTTTGGATCATGGCCTGCCACCGCACCGCCTTAGCGGGGTCCATACGCAACCACCGCGCAATGGAAACCGGGTTGCCCAACCAGCCCAGCCCGAAGGTGCTGAGGCCGCCGAGCCAGTTGCCGAGCGATGCCACCACCAGCAAGGTGAAGCTGGACCAGGGACCGAACGCCATGGCCGCCAATACCGCCTCGCTGCTGAAGGGAAGAATGGTGGCGGCCAAGAAGGTGGCCAAGAACAAGCCCCAAAGGCCGGCGCCGGATCCCGATACCTCGGGACTATGAAGCAGGTCGGAAAGAAAGGTGTGCACTACGGCGGCCAAAGGAAGCGTTCGGCACAGTGTTGGCCTTGCGCCGGCAGCAATACCATGGCCATGAGATCCTTTACCCCCCTGTTCCTGCTCGTGATCGGTGCGCAGTCCTTGAGCGCCCAGAGCACCGCTAGCCGATCAAGCGATGACAACGAGCGCCGTCCGATGACGGTGAGCATCGGTATGCGGCTGGGGATCCCGCAGGGCGAATTCGATCTGGCTTACGACCGGGAACTCTTCGGACTGGGTGGCAACTTCAGTGTTCCCTTCCGCCGATTGCCGTTCGAATGGGGCCTCGATATCGGCTGGCAACGCATGGGCAGCACCGAGACCACCGTGGCCATCAACGAAGAGTTCATCGACGCCACCGAAGCCGACCTGGACATGAACGCGGACATGTGGGCCTACCACACCTTCGTGCGGTTCAAACCGTTGCGCGGCCGTGTGTGCCCATACGCCGATGCCTTTGTCGGTGTGCGCACCTTCAGTGCGCGCACCAAGATCCGCGTTGACGGGCTGGAGGAACCGCTGAGCAACGAACGCAACGCCATGGACGCCGCTTTCAGCTACGGTTGGGGAGCGGGCCTCATGGTGAAGTTGAACAACACCATCAACGTGGAAGCAGGTTTCCAGAAACTGGAAGGCACGAAAGTGAGCTACGTCGATCCGAACAGCATTTCGATAAGTCCGGAAGGTGTGGTGGGCTTCAGCACGCTCACGAGCAGCAGCGACCTGATCAACATACACGTTGGTATCGGTTTCAACTTCTGAAATGCCCTTCAGCAGGCGGGTCCCTTACTACGACCTGGCCCTCCCGGTCGGACCCTCTCCAACGCAGAGGGCAGGGTGAGGCCCGTGCAGAATTATGTTCGTAACGCGCACTGGAAGTGCGGACAACCTCTCTGTGATCCGTGTTCCGTCGGTGTAAACTTGCGCAGCCAAAACGCGCACGCACGCGAACACTCCATTGGACGGTACCAAGCGCATCACCAGCGCGCTCCTTTCGGTCTATCACAAAGACGGTCTTGAACCCATCGTCCGGTCGCTGCACCGCCTTGGCGTACACCTCTATTCCACAGGAGGGACGCAGGAATTCATCGCGCAGCTCAGCATACCGGTAACGCCGGTGGAAGAGCTTACCACCTACCCCAGCATCCTTGGCGGCCGGGTGAAAACACTGCACCCGAAAGTGTTCGGCGGTATCCTCGGTCGTCGGGATCTGGAAAGCGACGTTGCGCAGTTGGAGGAATACGCGATCCCGCCCATCGACCTGGTGGTGGTGGACCTCTACCCTTTCGACGCAACGGTTGCGGCCGGGGGGAGCGAGGAGGCGATCATCGAGAAGATCGACATCGGCGGTATCAGCTTGATCCGTGCAGCGGCCAAGAACCACAATGATGTGGTGATCGTGGCGACCATGGCACAGTACCCGGACCTGCAACGCATGCTGGACCAAGGCAATGGCAGTTCAACACTGGCCGAACGGAAGAAACTGGCGGGTACCGCTTTCGCCATCAGTTCGGGCTACGACAGTGCCATCCAACGCTGGTTCACCGGCGGAACACAGGCGCTGCGCTACGGAGAGAACCCCCACCAGCCGGCCGCTTTCCATGGCGATCTGGGTGGGATGTTCGAGCAGTTGAGCGGTAAGGAACTGAGCTACAACAACCTGCTCGATCTGGACAACGCCGTGGAGCTGATCGACGATCTGGCGACGATCCCGGGGGTCCCCTTCGCGATCCTGAAACACAACAACGCTTGTGGCTGCGCCATCCGACCCTCAGTGAAGGAGGCTTGGGACGCCGCCTTGGCCGGTGACCCGGTGAGCGCTTTCGGTGGCGTGCTGATCACCACAGCGCCGATCGACGAACCAACGGCTGAGGCGATCGACACCATATTCTTCGAGATCGTATGCGCACCCGGGTACAGCGCAGAAGCACTGGGTGTGCTGCGCAGGAAGAAGAACCGGATCATCCTTGTCCGCAAACCCGCGGCATGCCCTGTCCGCAAACTGCGCACAGCGTTGAACGGCATCTTGGAGCAAGCACCTGACAACGTTGTGGATGGCGCGGCCAATATGAAGACCGCGACGAAGAAAGCTCCTACGCCTGCGGAACTGAGCGATCTCATTTTCGCCAACATCCTGGTGAAACACACCAAGAGCAATGCGATCGTCCTGGCGAAGAACAACCAGTTGCTCGCCAGCGGTACCGGCCAGACAAGTCGCGTTGATGCCCTGGAACAAGCCATTGCCAAGGCAGGTCGGTTCAACTTCCCCCTGAAAGGGGCCGTGATGGCCAGCGATGCCTTCTTCCCTTTCCCCGATTGCGTCGGCATAGCGCACGCCGCCGGCATTTCAGCGATCGTACAACCCGGTGGCAGCATCAAGGACAACGAGAGCATCGCCGCGTGCGATGCCAATGGACAAGCGATGGTGATCACCGGCAACCGCCACTTCAAACACTGAACGACAACCCATGGGTCTGCTCAACTTTTTCACCCAGGAGATCGCCATCGATCTCGGAACGGCCAACACCCTCATCATCCACAACGACAAAGTGGTGGTGGACGAGCCGAGCATCGTGGCCATGGACCGCACCACCGGCAAGGTGATCGCCATCGGTCGACAGGCGCAACAGATGCACGGCAAGACACACGAGAACATCAAGACCGTGCGGCCCCTGCGCGATGGTGTGATCGCCGACTTCCGCGCCGCCGAGGAGATGATCAAAGGCATGATCCGGATGATCAACCCCGGCCGCCAACTTTTCTCACCACAACTGCGCATGGTGATCTGCATCCCCAGCGGCATTACCGAGGTGGAGAAGCGCGCCGTGCGCGATAGCGCCGAACACGCCCAAGCCAAGGAGGTGTACCTGATCCACGAGCCCATGGCCGCCGCCATCGGTATCGGTATCGATGTGGAGGAACCCATGGGCAACATGATCATCGATATCGGTGGTGGTACCAGCGAGATCGCGGTGATCGCGCTGGGCGGCATCGTCTGCGACAAGAACATCCGCGTGGCGGGCGATGAACTGACGCAGGACATTGAAGAATACATGCGGCGCCAGCATAACATCCTGGTGGGTGAACGCACCGCCGAACAGATCAAGATCGAGGTGGGCGCGGCCATGACCGAGTTGGACAATCCCCCGCCGGATTACGCCGTGCGCGGGCGCGATCTCATGACAGGTATCCCGAAGGAGATCACCGTCACCTATTCGGAGATCGCCCAAGCGCTGGACAAGTCGATCAGCAAGATCGAAGAGGCGATCCTTAGCGCTTTGGAGGCGACACCACCCGAGCTCAGCGCGGACATCTACCGCACTGGGATCTACTTGGCCGGCGGTGGCGCTTTGCTGCGTGGGCTGGACAAACGCATCAGCATCAAGACCAAGCTACCGGTGCACGTGGCCGAGGATCCCCTGCGCGCGGTGGCGCGTGGAACCGGCATCGCGCTCAAGAACATCGATCGCTTCCAATTCCTCATGCGGGATTGATGCCCCGTAGGGACGAACGACCGTTCGCCCCTCCAGCGGCATCCATCGGTCTCAGCGCGGAACGACCATGAGAGATCTCTTCCGCTTCCTCTGGCGATCGCGCAGCACGCTGCTGTTCATCGGGCTCATGGTGCTTTCGTTCGTGTGGCTGGCCAACGGTAACGACCACCACCGGGCGCAGACCTTCACCAGCAGCCAAGCCGCCATCGGCGCCGTGTACGGCTGGCGCGATAGGGTGGTGCGCTACACCGACCTCGACGGGGAGAACGAGCGGCTTGCTGCCGTACAGGCAGAACTCATGAACCGCGGGCGCAGCAGCTACTTGAACGCAGCCGCCCCGATCGTACTGGTGAACGACAGCATGCTCCAGCAGCAGTACAAGTACATCGAAACCCGGGTGCTGAACAGCACAACGGCCAAACAGAAGAACTTCCTCACGCTCGACAAGGGCAGCAGTGCTCACTTGGCCGCTGGCATGGGTGTGATCGGCCCGAACGGGATCGTGGGCATGGTGCGCGAATGCAGCCCGCATTTCAGTACGGTCACGAGCGTTTTGAACAGTGACCTGAACACCAGCGTGATGGTGCGGCGCACCGGCCATTTCGGCCTGCTCAACTGGGATACCGCCGATCCCACCACGGCGCGCGTAAAGGATATTGCCAAGCATGCACGGATCGTGCAGGGCGACACGGTGGTGACCCGCGGCGGTGACAAGGTTTTCCCTGCCGGCGTGATGGTGGGCACCGTGGAAAGCGTGGTGAACGAAGACGGCGCCGTGGCGCTGGACATCATCGTGCGCCTGAGCGAGGACATGACACGCAGCGGACATGTCTGGGTGGTGACGGACCTGATGAAGTTGGAGCGCGACACGTTGGAGCAAAAGCTCGATGTGCCATGAGCGTCGTGTTCAATAACCTGCTGCGTTTCGTGGTGCTCATCGCGCTGCAAGTACTCCTGTTCGATCATCTCGATCTCGCGAACGGCTGGGTAGTGCCTTACCTCTATGTGCTCTTCATCCTCATGCTTCCTTTCGAATTGCCCACTTGGAGCGTCCTGCTCATGGGCTTCGCGACGGGCGCGCTGATGGACTTCTTCAGCAACACGCCCGGCATGCATGCCGGGGCATGCACGGTGATGGCCTTCGCACGCACGGGTGTGCTGCGTTTGCTTTCACCACGCGACGGGTATGAGTTCGGCGTTACCCCGACCATGCAAGGCATGGGCTTGGTGTGGTTCTTGGCGTACACCGCGTTGCTGGTCCCGGTCCATCACTTGTGGCTGTTCTTCACCGAGGTGTTCCGCTTCGATCGCTTCCTGGAAACCGTTGGCCGCAGCCTATTGAGCGCAGCCCTCACCATCGCGCTCATCGTGCTTGTGCAAATGCTCACCTGGCGCCAGGACCGCAAGCGCACATGAACTTCGACGACCGTAAATACGTCCTGATAGCGGCGGTGCTCTTCGTGTGCGCGGTGTTCGTATTGCGCCTCTTCTATGTGCAGGTGGTCGATGATCAGTGGAAGGCGAAAGCCGCCAACATCAGCGAACGCAAGGTGACCGTGTTCCCCAGCCGCGGGTTGGTCTACGATCGCCGCGGCCAATTGCTCACGGCCAACACGCCGGTGTACGACATCATGGTGGTGCCCCGCGAAGTGAAGGGACTCGATACCGTTGGACTGGCGCAACTGACGGGCGTACCGATGGAAGAAGTGCGCAAGCGTTTGAAGGAAGCCAAGGACTACAGCACCTACAAGCCGAGCATTTTCGAGAAGCAGATCCCGGCCGACCAGTACGCTTCCATAGCGGTGCACCTTCACACCTTCAAGGGGTTCTACGGACAGAGCCGCACCCTGCGCACCTATCCGCCCCGCGTTGGCGCCCACGTGCTCGGGTACCTGAGCGAGGTGGACGCGCGGAAAGTGGAACAGGACCCGTACTACAAACCCGGCGATGTGATCGGCATCGGTGGCATCGAGAGCTACTACGAACCGGAACTGCGCGGGAAACGCGGCGTGAAGTACATGCTGGTGGACGTACACAACAACGTGAAGGGGCGGTACAAGGACGGCGCGTACGACACCCTGAGCGTTGACGGCAAGGACCTCTATACCAGCATCGACCTGAAGGTGCAGGAACTCGGCGAACGATTGATGCAGCACAAGAAAGGAAGCATCGTGGCGCTCGACCCGAGGACCGGGGAGATCATCGCTCTTGTCACCTCGCCCACCTACGACCCGGAATTGTTGGTGGGCCGCGTGCGCAACACCAACTACCGCATGTTGCAGAAGGACTCCCTCGTCCCTCTGTTCGACCGTGCGCTGCAAGCGCAATATCCGCCCGGGTCCATTTTCAAGATCGTTCAGGCGCTCACGGCCCTGCAGGAAGGTGTGATCACACCCAGCACCGGTTTCGCCTGCAACAAGGCGCTGGTCGGCTGCCATAACCACCCCAACGCGGGAAGTGTGGAACAGGCGATCCAGATGTCCTGCAACCCCTACTTCTACCAGGTCTTCAAACGGGAGATCGAACAAGGCAAGGACCCGAACCGTTTCAAGGATGCGGCGTTGGGGTTGGCCCAATGGCAGGACTACATGTTGAGTTTCGGCTTGGGACAACGGCCGGCGATCGACCTCCCGGCAGCAAAAGGCGGTAGCATACCCGGGGTGAACTTCTACAACAAGGTCTACGGCAAGGAGGCTTGGGCGTTCAGCACGATCTATTCATTGGCCATCGGCCAGGGCGAGGTGCTCGTAGTGCCCATGCAGATGGCCAACCTGGCCGCGACTTTCGCCAACCGTGGCTATTACTACGACCCCCATGTGGTGCGCGCGATCGGCAACCCTGACAGTCTGAAGACCGGGATCGCGAAGCACACCACCAAGATCGACGACAAGTGGTTCGACCTGGTGGCCGAAGGCATGCGGAAGGTGGTGGAAGAAGCCGGGGGCACCGCGCGCAAGGCGCGCATACCGGGCATAACGGTGTGCGGGAAAACCGGTACGGCACAGAACCCGCAAGGGAAGGATCACGCAGTGTTCATCGCGTTCGCGCCAATGGAGGACCCCAAGATCGCGATCGCCGTGTATGTGGAGAATTCCGGGGCCGGCGGTACATGGGCCGCGCCGATCGCAAGCCTTTGCATGGAGCAGTTCCTCACCGATAGCATCAGCCGGCCGGAAGTGGCGAAGGAGTTGATGGAGACCGATCTGATCGCCACCGAGAAGAACTACGTGAAGTTCATCAGCAAACGACGCAAGCGGTGAACAAGCGCGAGAACATCGTCAGCAATCTGGATCCGGTGATCCTGGGCATATACGTGCTGCTGATGGTCATGGGCCTCGCCAACATCTACAGTGCTTCTTACGATCCCGATCATCCGCACTTCTTCGATCAGGCCACGGAGCATGGCAAGCAGGCCTTGTGGATCGGTATCAGCGTGGTCCTTGGTGCGGCCGTGATGCTCGTACGCGGGCAATTCCTGCGCGATTTCAGTTATGCCATCTACGCAGGCGTGTTGCTGTTGCTGATCCTCGTGCTCGTCGTGGGCAAGCTGGTGAACGGGCAAAGGGGCTGGTTCGAGTTCGGCAGCTTCAGCATTCAACCCAGCGAGTTCGCCAAGTTCGCTACGGCCCTTGCGCTGAGCCGTTACCTGAGCGGACTGAAGGCGCTTGCCGATGCACGCTCGAGGATCGTGAGCGCGCTGATCATCGCAGCTCCGGCCGGCTTGATACTGCTGCAGCCCGATACCGGCACCGCACTCGTGGGTCTTGCGTTCATCCTCGTGCTTTACCGCGAAGGACTTTCCGGCAACGTCCTCTTGCTCGGTATTCTCGCCTTGGTGCTCGGTATCCTGAGCCTGCTCACGAAGGACAGCAGCATGGACCTGCCCTTCACCGAGGTGATGCTCACTGGGAAGTATTTCCTGATCGCCATGATCGCAGCCGTGCTGCTGATCTGCGCATGGCTTGTGCGGCGCATGGTGGTGCGCCGCGAACGCCCGCGTTACTTCCGGCTCATCGTGTTCACGTTCATCGCCAGCGGTGCGATCATCGGCAGCGTGGACTACGCTTTCGAAAACATCATGCAGGAACACCAGCGCGACCGGATCCTGGACATGCTGGGCCAAAAGGAGGATCTGCAGGGACTGGGCTACAACGTGGAGCAAAGCAAGATCGCGATCGGCAGCGGCGGCTTTCTCGGCAAGGGCTACCTGGAAGGCACGCACACCAAATACAAGTACGTGCCCAAGCAAAGCACCGATTTCATCTTCTGCACCGTGGGCGAGGAATGGGGCTTCGTGGGCAGCATCGTTTTGATCGCTGTGTTCGCCACGTTGATCCTGCGCATCATCTTCATCGGCGACCGTCAGCGATCCCGGTTCACGCGCATTTACTGCTACTGCGTGGCCTGCATCTTCTTCCTGCACTTGGCCATCAACATCGGTATGACGATCGGCTTGGCCCCCGTGATCGGCATCCCATTGCCCTTCTTCAGCTATGGGGGCAGTTCGCTCATCGGCTTCAGCATCCTGATCGGGATCCTGTTGCGGTTGGATGCGGAGCGGCTGGCGACCCTGCGCTGATCGGGCTCGATAAAAAAAGCCCCGTTCCGCATTACTGCGGAACGGGGCTTCATCGGATAACGAGCCTGCTCAGAAGAACTTGCTGCGCTCGTCCGTCACACCGGCGGCTTCCTTCAACGCTCCGAACACGGTGCTCTCCACACGGCCTTCGACACGTTGCTTCAACGCGGCTTTCTCCGCGCTCACATCGGTAGCCTCGGGCGCTGGGGTGTTGGTGGTCATCTGCACCACGTAGACGGCTTGGTCGCCCTGCAAAGGCTTGCTCACAGCACCATCCTGCAGACTGAAGATGGTACCGATCAATTCCGTTTCGCTGTAGCCCCCGGGAATGGAGGACGCATTGAGCGCCATATCCGTGGCGGTGCTGGCACTGATACCCAACTCGGTACCCAACGCGCTCAAGTCCGTTTTGCCGGTCATGTTCTTGATCCACGTTTCGGCCTTCTTGTGCTTGAGGGCTTCGGCCGTGAACTTCTCGCGCACATCCTCCAGTTCCGGCGCACCTTCCTTCTTGATACCGGTGAGCATGGCCACCACATGGTTGTCGCCGATGGTCATCACCGTGCTCAGGTTGCCCACTTCGGCATTGTTCGCCCATGTGATCAATTGGTAAGGCTCCTGCAGGCCCGGCACGTAGCGCATGTCGCCGCGCAGTTCTGGCACGTTGCGCACCTCAACACCCAGTTCCTTCGCTGCCTTGTGGAAAGCGGCGCTGTCGGGGAGGTTGCCCCGGAAAGCATTGGCTTCCTTGAACCGCTTCTTGAAAGTGTCGCCGCTAGGGCGCGTTTTGCGATCAACGGTGATGATGCGGCGCTCGTCGCGATCACGTTGGCCGAGCACCTCAACGATGTGGAAGCCGTATGTCGTTTTCGCGATCGTGGTTGCACCCACCTTCTCATCGAAACTGGCGGCGGTGAACTCCGGCACCATGCGCTTGCGATCGAACCACTCGTAAACGCCGCCGGTGCTCTTGCTGCCCGGGTCCTCGGTGTACTTGGTCACCATCTCCTCGAATTTTCCCTTGTTCTTCTTCACCACGGCAAGGATGCTGTCAGCGCGCTGCTTGATCTTTTCCGTTTCCTCCGGGCTCTTGCCCTGGGTGCTCAACAGGATGTGGCGTACCCGGGCTTCTTCGACTTTCGCGAGCTCGGTCATCTTCACCAGTTTCCAATTCTCGCCGTCGCGGTAAGGGCCTACCACTGCGCCCGTGTCGGCATGCAGGATAAGGCTGTCCGTGAGCGCATCGGCCGTGCCTGAGGCGTAAGCGACCGCTACAGCGTTCTTCGTATCTGCATTGGCCATCACGAATGCGCTGTCGTTGGTGCTCGCTTCCAAGGCCGCTTTCATTTCACTCATGTCATTCTCCATGGCCCTGATGTCCTCGTCGCTGGGCTTCACCTCGAACACGACATAGTCGAAACTGCGCGACGCCTGCTGGCGGTACTTGCGATCGTTCTTGTGCTCGTTGTAGTAGCGTTTCACATCCTCCTCGCTCGGGGTGTAGAGGCTGTCCGCTTCGCTGTCGTACCGCTTCGCTATGAAGTTGAAGGTGGCCTTGTGGTTGGCGATGGCGTTTTCGTCCCGCGCTTGGGCGCTGTTCACGAACACGCTCTTCTTCACCAAGGTGTTGTACTTGGTGTACAACCGCTCGTGCACCAGGCGGTTCTTCTGGATCTCCTGGTAAACCGGTGCCTGCTCGTATACGTTCTTGAAGTACATCTTCAGGGCCTCGTTGTTCACCGACCCGTCCGGGTTCTGGAAATTGGGCTGGTTCTTGAAATCGGGGAGCACGTTGTCGCCGAAGCGGATGTCGTTGTACTCGCCTATGGTGAGCGTGTTCCCGAAGCCTGCGGCCTCGATCTGCGGCATCATCAACCGCTCCTTCACCATCTCGTTCCAGAGGCGGTTGCGGAGCTGCTCCATTTGCGCATTGTCCACCTGCTGGCCGAAATCGTTGCGCAGGCTGTTCGCTTCGTTCTCCACACGCAAGCTGAATTCCTTCAGGCTCATTTCGTTGCCGCCCACATCGCCGATGGTCTGGTCGCTACCATAGCCATTGCTGTTCTCGAACAGGGCCGAGAGGATGAAGAGGACGAGGGCGCCGCCAACGAAGAAGACGATGAGACCACCGCGTTTCCGGATACTGCCAATGACTGCCATGAGAGGAGGGTTGTGAATACTGCCAAGGCCACTAAAACGGGGCCATTGCGGGCAAAGGGCCGCAAATATAGAAGGGCGATCTTACCGCTTCAGCCCGCTGGACGGGTCGGCAACAAGAAGCCGGACCAGATCGATACGGCCGTGGCCGACCTGCGCAATGGTGAGGCGGAACGGGCCGATCTCCAGCACCGCCCCCTGTTCTGGCAATTCCTCCGTGTGGTGCAGGATCCAGCCCGCCAGCGTGCCGAAATCCTCGTCCACCGGAATGTCCAAGTCGTATTGGGCCACAAGGTGTTCCACCTCCACCCCGCCGCTGAAGAGGTACTCGTGTTCCCCGAGCTTTTCCTCCACCACCTCGCCCAGATCGTGCTCGTCGTTGATGTCGCCGACGATGGTCTCCACCACATCCTCGATGGTGAGCATGCCTGCGGTACCACCGAACTCGTCCACCACCACCGCCACGTGGGCTTTCTGTTTCGTGAAGAGTTGCAGCACTTGGTCCACGGGCATGGTACCCGGTATGAAGTTCACCGGGCGCATGACACTGCGCACGGTGCGCGGCCGACGGAACATCTCGTATCCGTGCACATAGCCGATGATATTGTCGATGCCGTCCTTGTAAACGAGCAGCTTGCTGAGGCCGGTATCCGAGAACCGCTTTTGCAGTTGGGGCACCTCGCTGTCCACATCGATGGCCTCGATATCGGCCCGTGGTACCATGCGGTCGCGGGCCTTGGTGTTGCTCAGCTCAAGGGTGTTGCGGAAGTAGCCCACTTCGGCGTCCATGTCCTTATCGGCGGGGGTGCTTTCACTTACCTGCTTCAGGAACTCGTCCAGATCGATGCGGCCGAAGACAGGTTGGCCGGGCTTGGTACGGACACCTATGAGCCGCAGCACCAGTTCGCTCAGCCCGGTAAAGACCATCATGGGCAACCAAAGGATGACGTACAGCAGTTGCAGCGGCACGGCAAAAACACCGAGGATGCCGTTCGGGTCGATCCGGAACACCGATTTCGGGAGGTACTCGGCCGACACCAGGATGAGCAACGTGCTGATGATCGTGCTCCCGGCCAGAACGAACCATTCGTGCGGGTAAATGTTCCGCAGCCAAGGGTCCAGCACTTTGGCCAGCATGAGCGAGTAAACGACCACTCCGATGTTGTTGCCCACCAACAGCGCCCCGATCACCCGGTGCGGCCGACGGTACAGCCCGGCCAGCATGCGGGCGCCCAGATCGCCCTGCTTGCGCTGCAATTCCACATACAACTTGTTCGCACTCACAAAGGCGATCTCCAACCCCGATGACAAGGCGGAGAGCAGCACGGCCGCAATGAGGAGGGTGAGGTCGGTGGGGGTCAAGTAGATGCGAAGATGTGGCGAATGTGCTGGTGGAGCGGGAGCAGCAGGGCGGCTTGGTATGCGCTTCGGGCGCTTATCAGCTTCGCGGTATCACTTCCCATTTGCTGCGTCCCGCGCCTCCATGGCTTCCAGTTTTCCGCGCATGAAACGCCGAACCAGGAACATGCCCACACTGAAAACAGGGAACAGCAACCACGTCCAGGACTGTGCGAAGCTGCTTTTGATAATGACCCAGATAGCTATGCCGAAGGTGACCACCGCCACCACCAACCAGAAGATCTCCATGAAGCGATTGACCTTTCTCATTCGGCGTGCAAGGTATCGTCGGCCGGCACCGCCAAGATGCCATGGGGGCGCAGGATCGTGTACCGGCTGAAATCCTCCGCCGCCCGCATCCCTTCGCCGCGGATCGTGTCCCGTTCCCGAATGATGGTGACCGGCTTGTCCGTGTGGACCAAGGCACTGTCCTGCACCCAATGCAACTCTTCGGTCTTGAGTATTTCCCCTTTGGCGTTCACGAAGACAACGTCCCCGGCCACGCGCATCAAGCGTTCATCGCCACGCACGGTGCCGCGCTGCGCTGTAAGGATGCTGCCCTGTTGCCCGGCCGGGGTGAAAAAAACCAGCTCAACGCCATTGCTCAACTCGGTGCGGCTGGGTTTCCCCATGTACTCTTCCACGGTGCCTGCGCGCAAGCGGTTCCGCACAATGGCACTATCGCTGTAGAGGTACTCCGCGTTGGTGGTGGTGCGGTCGGGTCCATCGGCGTGCAGGTCCACGGCAGCCACGCTGTCCAGATCGTTCTTGCAAGCAGTGAAAAACAACGCGCAAACCACGCTGACGACCATGGCGCACCAGCCAAAGCACCGGCGCTCCGGGCCACCGGTCCCGGCCATGAGGCTTTTCAATCGATCCGTCGCTTCACGAACCATGCTTCGCGGGGGTCGGGGGCAATGGTGATGCCAACGAACACCGTTGTGAACCGCTCGTTGATCAGGCCATCGGCCGTTGTGCCGCGTTGGCCGTACTCGCCACCGATCGTAATGTGGCTCCTCGAGAACTTCGCAAGCACCGGCAGCGATAGGCCTGCGGAAACCGCCATCTCATTCAGTTGCGTGCCCCTTACCACCAGATAGTCATCTGCATAGCGCACACCCAAGCGGTACACGGTGTTCAGCAACAGGTTGTCGTCGATCCGCGATCCGGCGGGTCGCCAAGCAAAGCCCAACGCGTAGTTCCGCTGCAGGCCAAGGTTTTCGGGCAACGACCAACCCTCGACATCGGAACGCAGTTGGCGCCAATCGCGTTGGCGCATTTCGGCGGTGATGGTGAGCGCACTGCCGTGGGTCAAGGCGATGCCGAATCCGTAGGAGGGTGGCAACGAAACACTGCCGCGAACGCCATCGGTGCTGGCGATGGTATCGCGCAATACTTCCACCCCGCCGCTCAAGGTGTACGTACTGAGCAAACCGGTATAACGCGCACCCAGGTCAGCCCCGAACTCGCAGGTGGCACCGAAGTGGAATCCCCACGCCACCGTATCGCGTCGCGCACTATTGTCCAGCACTTTCAGGCTGTCGGCCACACCGGCGTTCATGGCATCGAGGCGTTCACGTATCCGCATACCCCGCCGTTTCAAGCGGGCATGCTCACGGCCCCACGACACCAACTCGCTGCTGTACAACAAGCCGACCGTATAACTGGGATCGCGCAGCACCAACGATGTGAAATTCTTCGTGCTGTAAAAACCGGACGATTGCGGATAAATGGCCCGGCTGGTTTGTTCGATGCCGCCGAAGAGGTAGTTGAAGTTGAGCCCAACGGAAAGTTTGTTGCCCAACGAGAGCGTGTCCCTGCGCCGGTTTTCAGTACCGATGCTATCGCGCCGATGCCAGAGCACCCGGCCGAGGCCGAGGTACGCGCGGTTGATACCGCCGGAACCCAAATACTCGTACGTGACCGCCGTGCCGTTGCTGGTAGCACCTTGTTCCGTGATCAAGTAACCGACACTCGTGTAGGGTTGAAGCCCCATGGCAATACCCCATTTCCGGCCACCGAACGGAACACCGAGGCTGAGTCCCGTGAACTGCGCACCGCTGCGCTTCTCCTCCCGTATTTCCGTGGTGAGGGTGGCGCTCCGCCATGAGCCTCCCGCTTCGAAAACCGGTGAACCCAGGGTAGTGTAGGAAGCCGGGTTCACGGAGGTAACACTGAACGGGTCCATTACGGCAACACCAACGCCGCCCATGGCCATCTGCCCTATCTGCGCCGCGTTCACCAGATCGCCGAAACCGTAGGCGGAATAAGGACTGTCGCTCACGTTCTGGGCCTGCACCTCACTGGCCACCACCAGCAGCACCAACGCCCGAAGCGTGTTCATGTTCCAACAATGCATGCAGTCCTCGTAGGGTCAGTAAAGGGTCGGCAAAGATGCGCGTTCCAAGGGCCGCCACGAACAACGGAGCATCGCCGCCGGTGAGCACAACGGCCAGGTGGGGCCATTGTTGCCAGCAGGCGCGCGTGAAGCCATGCAGTTCGGCCAGGACGCCGTGAAAGGTTCCGCTCCGGAGAGCTCCTTCGGTATCGGTGCCCAGCAACGCTGGCATCCCTTCGATCTCCACCATCGGAAGCTTTGCGGTGTGCTCGTGCATGGCTTCGGCCCTCATGCGCAGGCCCGGACTGATGGCACCGCCCCTGTGCGTGCCGCCTTCATCCACCACATCGTAAGTAATACATGTGCCCATATCGATGGCCATGGACGCGCGTTGCGGGAACATGCGCCAAGCTGCCACGCTGTTCGCCAGCCGATCGGTGCCCAAGGTGTGCGGGGTAGTGTACGCGCTTGCCAACGGCGATGGACTTTGACCCGTGATCCGCGTTACCAGGGCCAACTGCTGCACGAAAGTCAGGAGCGACGGATCCTCGGCGCCGCTGTTGGCCAACGCCACGCGCACCGGGCGGGCGTCACCCAGCCATGATCCGAGCGCTATGCCATCGTTGCCGACCAAGGTGCCGTGCCGCACGATCGATCCATCAACGAACAGCGCTGCTTTCGTGCGCGTGTTGCCGATGTCGAGCACGAGGTCCGGTGGGGCGAGGGCCATTGGAGTGCGCGTCTATATTTGCGGCCCTTCCGGCGGGACGTCTTTCCGTATCGCCAAAGGAACAGCTTGGTGCCTTAGCTCAGCTGGTAGAGCAACGGATTGAAAATCCGTGTGTCCCCAGTTCGATTCTGGGAGGCACCACCAACGGAAGTCCCGACATGGTCGGGACTTCTTCTTTCAGGGGTCAGACCCCCGTGCTCACTGGTTCTCCCGCAACCATTGCCGCACACGTTCCAAGTGCTGCTGCTTCTTGGGCTCGCGATCCCGGCGGTTGGTATCGGTGAAGAAATGGTGCTGGCTCAGGAATTTCACTTGCAATTCGTTCCAAGCCTTCTCGGTCTTCAGCACACCGTACTCCTTCAACTCGCGGAAGAGATGGCTACCGATGGTGAAGAAATCCTCACGGCCCAGATAATCCAGGTCGGCATCGCACAGGATCCCGCTCAGGCGGTCCGAAGGGCTCTGAGGGACGCGGGTGGCCATGATCATGGCGCATATCCGTTCCACGTCTTCGGCTGAATAGCCGAAGCCCGGTAACGCTTCCCTTGCTATCGCGCAGCTCAGCTCCTCATGGTGCTCATTACCCCGCACGAAACCCGCATCGTGGTACAGGGCGGCTGTCTTCAGGAGCATCAGGTCCTCGCCGTTCACACCCTCTTGGCGTGCAATGTCTATCGCAGCGCGGTGCACATCGAGAGTGTGGCCGTAGCTGTGATAGGTGCGGTCGTAGGGCAATTGGGCTTGCAGTTGCCCGAGGATGAATGCTTTGGCGGCCGCGTAATCCATGGTTGTGATGCGAAGCAAGTGAAATCCCCGTTCCGCGCAATCGTCCGGAATGATGAGGAGGGCAGTTCGGTGGACGACCGGGCTGCCCGCACCCCTCAGCCCCCGCCTATGTTTGCCCAGCCCCCATGCCCGCCGCACAGCGCCGAACGCTCCTGCTCATCATCTTGATCGGACTGTACATCGCACTGCAGTTCACGTGGTGGGGTGTACTGCTGGTCCGCAAGGAGGTGCTTTTGGAGCGCGCCGGTGCGGTCGGCGCGCATGTGGAACGCACCCGTTGGATGATCGTTGGCGAAGGGGTTGTCTTCCTTTCCCTCATCGGCATCACCCTCTGGCTGCTCTACCGTGGCTTGCGGCGCGAGCTGGCGGCGGCGCGCCTGCAACGCAACTTCCTATTGGCCGCAAGCCACGAATTGCGCACTCCCATCGCCAGTCTGCAATTGCAATTACAGACCATGGCCCGGCCGGGTATCGCTGACGAAGAGCGGGGCGAACTGCACCGCCGCGCCTTGGACGATGTGCACCGGCTGGGTGGGCTGGCCGAGAAAGTACTGTTGGCCACCCGCTTGGAGGAAACGGAGATCCCGCTCCAGCCCAGTTGGCAGCGGTTGCATGAACTTGCCCATACCGTGTGCGTGCAAGCGCGCGGCTCTTACGCCAAAGACCACGCATTGAAAGTGCATCCGCGGAACGTGGAGTTGCGCATCGACCCGCAAGCCTTCCGCAGCGTGTTGGAGAACCTGCTGGAGAATGCCGCGAAGTACAGCCCCATCGGAAGCACCATTACCGTTGACCTCGGGATCGTGGGGTCCAATGCACTGCTGCGCGTGAGCGATGAAGGACCGGGGGTGCCCGTTGGTGATCGCCACGCCATCTTCACCAAGTTCTTCCGGGGTGGCAACGAGGAAACGCGCAACGTGAAAGGAACAGGATTGGGCCTCTACATCGTGCAGCGCCTGATGAAGGCCATGGGCGGCAGCGTGCATGTGGAACCGCACGCCGGGGGCGGGTCTACTTTCGCCGCGGCTTTTCCGCTGCACACATGACACACCGTAAGGTCGCACTGATCATCCTGGATGGATGGGGTATCGGTGCGGGCGATCGTACCGACGCCATTGCCCAAGCCCGAACACCGTTCGTTGATGGGCTGACCGCAACCGCACCGCACGCAACATTGCGCACCGATGGCTTGCACGTGGGCTTGCCCGATGGGCAAATGGGCAACAGCGAGGTGGGTCACTTGAACATCGGCGCCGGGCGCGTGGTGTACCAGGACCTTGTGCGCGTTGACAAGGCCATTGCCGATGGTTCGCTGGAGAAGAACGCGGTGTTGCAAGCCGCTTTCGCGGAGGCGGGAAAGCCCGGCAAGCGTTTGCACTTCATGGGATTGGTGAGCAAGGGCGGCGTACACAGTATGCAAAGCCACCTCGCAGCCCTGTGCCACATGGCGGCTAGGGCGGGGTTGCACGATGTGTTGATCCATGCATTCACCGATGGGCGCGATGCGTCGCCGAACAGTGGGCTCGGTTACATGGAAGAACTGCGGCACGCTGTCGAAGGCACCGGCGCCCGCGTAGCCACGGTATGCGGCCGCTATTATGCCATGGACCGCGACAAACGTTGGGAACGGATCAAGCGCGCGTGGGATCTTTTGGTGGCCGGTAAGGGCGAGGAGGTAGCGGAAGCTGCGGAGGTTTTCCGGAACAGCTACGCAGCCAACATTACCGACGAGTTCATCCTTCCGCACAGGATCGCAGGAGTGGATGGCCGCATCCGGGAAGGCGATGTGGTGATCTGCTTCAATTTCCGCACGGACCGCTGCCGCGAGATCACCGTGGTGCTGACGCAGAAGGACATGCCCGAGCAGGGCATGCACACATTGCCCTTGCACTACGTTACCATGAGCGAGTACGACAGCACATACAAGGACGTGCATGTGCTCTTCCGCAAGGATGACCTGGAACAGACCATTGGCGAGGTTGTGGCCAACGCGGGGTTGCGCCAGTTGCGCGCAGCCGAAACGGAGAAGTACCCGCACGTCACCTATTTCTTCAGTGGCGGACGCGAGGTACCCTTCACCGGCGAAGAACGGATCATGGTCGCCTCGCCCAAGGTGGCCACCTACGACCTGCAGCCGGAGATGAGCGCTCCCGAACTGGCGCAACGTGTTGCCGATGCCATGGGTTCACCCGCAGCTCCCGACTTCGTCTGCCTCAATTTCGCCAACCCCGATATGGTCGGGCACACCGGTGTGTTCCCGGCGATCGTGAAAGCCGTGGAAGTCACCGATCATTGCGCGCAACAAGTGGTTGAGGCAGGCAGGAAAAACGGCTACGGTTTCATCATCATCGCCGACCATGGCAATGCCGACAAGGCCATGAACCCCGATGGAACGCCGAACACCGCGCATACCACCAACCCGGTCCCCATCTTCCTCATAGACGATCGCGGGTACCGGTTGCGCAGTGGCATTCTTGCCGATGTGGCACCGACCCTCTTGGCGCTGATGGGATTGGCACAGCCCGGAGCAATGACCGGGAAATCCCTCTTGACGCAGTGAGCAACGGCACTCACTTCACCGCTTCCATCACCAAGCTCTCGGCCGCGCGTTCCTGCTGATCCACTTGCAGGGCGGGTAGAGCACCTTGGCCAATGCTGCATTTCGATACCGCACCGAAGCCGGCCTTCCGCAGGAACAACTCCAGCGATTCGCGGTCGTAGCTGTATTGGTGCGTTCCCTCGCGAGCGTAGCGGTTAACACTGATCATGCCCGTGGCCTCGTGCTCGCCGTACGGGAACACTACGCTCTTGTCGGTTTTGCGCTTCTGGTACAGATCCAAATACAATTCGCCATCCGGCAACACCAAGCGGAATACGCCGCCGGGTTTCAGGATGCGGTAGACCTCTGCCACGGTGCGGACGAAATGTTCATGCGGGATGCAGTCGATGCAATGCTCGCTGAACACACCGTCCATGCTTCCATCGGGCAAGGGCAGGCCACCGCGTGTAAGGTCCCAGCAGATATCCACGCCGGGGAACCAGTGGTAATCGAGGTTGATGAAATCGGCTTTCGGGTAGATGCCACAACCCAAATTCAGCAGCCGCGCTTTACCGTACTTCCGGCGATCGATGAAAAACGGATTGCCCCGGATGATCCAGGACAAGGCCAGTTGCACTTTGTGGTACGAGAGCGGGGAACGCATGTGTCTTCATCCCGATGCTTCGGGAGGGGCAAGTTATCCGCGACGCCCAAAGTCGACATTCCGCCCGCGGCCCGCTCCTTGGCTCGTCTCTGCGAGCGAGGACGGGAAGCGGCAGGGTGAGGATCAGCGCTTGTTGTTCAGGATCGTCAAATGCCCGGTGAAGGGCTTCGGTTCGCCCTCTACCGTCACCTCGTAGAAGTAGGTGCCGTCGCTCACATCGTCGCCATCCCACTGGTTGCGGTATTGCGATGCGGAGAACACGACCTGGCCCCAGCGGTTGAAGATCTTCACCGTGTTGTTGGTGCCAAGGATCCCTTCAATGACGAAGCGGTCGTTCTCGCCATCGTTGTTGGGGCTGAAGACATTGGGGATCACGATCTGGCAGCCGCTCTCCACGTTCACAATGGCACTCACCGCGTGCTCGCATTCGTCGCTGACGGTGATCGTGTAGTTGCCGTTCGCCATGCCGGGCACCCATTGGATAAGGCCGCTGACACCATTGTCCCACACGGGGCTCAGGTTACCGAAGCCGCCTGTTACCTGTGCACTGATCAGCACCGTATCGTCCTCGCATTCCAGCACCAGGTTCTGCGTGGTAAGGATCATGGGCACGTACTCCACGATCGGCACGGAAGCACTGCTGACGCTGGTATCGCCACAGGCATTCACGAAGGTGGCCGTGAGGATGATCTCTTCCTGCCCCTCAACAATGTTGTCCTCGAACGCTTCGATGGGGAAGCTGATGCTGTCCTGCCCATCGGGGATGGTGATCACCGTTGGTATGCTGGTGTAATCGGTGCCGTTCGTTGCGCTGCCGCCAACAGTGACCGTTACATCGATATCGTCCTCGGAGCCGGGCCGCGTGATGGTGAACACGGCATCGGTGCATCCTTCCGTGAGCGTACCGTCGGCGCTGGCCGTCACCACTTCAAGGTCGATGGAATTGGGGCTGCTGAAACTGCCGCCTTCCAAGAACACCGCACTGTCCCAAACCGTATCGCTCGCATCGCCGATCGCGATCTTGATGTGGTAGGTCTGCCCGCATTGCACCAACGCACTGGCCGTAAGTACCACGGTCATCCCGTCGAATTGCAAATACTGCGGGTCGCTGTTGTAGGGAGCGTTGGACCCATCACCGTTGTTCACATAGTAAGCGGAGTTCACCACATCGTTCACGGTATTGATGGTGACGGGATCGCTGGTGCCGGGGATGAGGGCGATGTTGATGGCGTTGTTGCTGAAAGTGCCATTGATGCCGGGGCCGCTCACGAAGAAGCCGAAGACGTCGTTCACGCCGTTCACGAACTCGAGGTACTCATCGCTGGCGAACACGAACTTGAAGCTCACCGAATCGCCCGCCGGAACGAAATCGAACTCCAGTACGGCGGCATCGTTCACCGTCTGCGGATCAGAGAGGATCGCCAGATCGGGATCGCTGTTCATATTGCCGCCGCCCAAACTGGACGAACCGACGTTGTTCGGACCGATGGCGTTGAACACGCTACCCGTGGCCAGCATCATGCCCGTGCCGATGCCCAGTGTGGTGGCCGTTCCATTGAACGACCCGGCCTGCTCCGTGATGAAGTTCGCCGGCAGTCCGTTGAAGGTGATGTTCGACACGTTCACACCGCCGCCCAGCAGTACGTTCTGTACAAGGCTCTCGACCGTGGTCGTGTTGTCCACCACCAACTGCGCTTGCGTGCCGATGGCCCAACATGCGCCAACAGCCACCAACATCTTCCGTGTTCCGAACGTTCCCATGCTTGCTTGCTTTCGTTATCGTATCAGCGTAACACTACCCAGGTATTCAACGGGGCCGAACCTACGGCCCTTGGTGCGGAGTTTCCACACGTACACATCCTGCTTCGGTTCGGCACCGCTCACTTTCCCATCCCACACTTCGTTCGGATCGGTGCTGGCGAAGATCACCTGGCCCCAACGATCGAAGACGTTGAATTCGTAGTCCGACAGGTCGTGGCCGATCGGCGCGAAACCATCGTTGATGCCATCGCCATCGGGCGTGAAGCTGTTCGGCACATACACGTGCGAGGGCGGTTGCACGATCAGGTTAGTGCTGTCCACGCAGCCGATCGGGTTCCAGACCCACAGCCATACATCATGATCGTCGGTGCTCAGGTACCGGTGCGCCGTGAATTGCGCGCTGTCCGTTTCCCCATCCGCGAAATCCCAGAACCACTCGGTCGTATTAGCGCTGCTCTGGTTCAGGAAAGTCACATCGAACTCACCGATGTAGTTCACGCTGAAATCGGCCGTCACGAACTGCACGTCCATGAACATGCTGTCCGCGAGCACATATCCGCAGGCGTCCGTCACATTCACCACGTACGAACCCGGATCCGTGGGGGCGATGCTCGTATCGGGCGAGGTGCCGCCGATCGGCGACCACACGTATTCATAACCACCCGCGCCACCGGTGGCGAGAGCGCTCAGCTGTCCCTCGGTGCCAAGGCAGATGGCCGTATCGGGCAGGATCCACAAGGCATAAGGGTCCCATACCGGCAATTGCACGGTGATGCTATCGGCGCCCGTGTTGCCGCACTGATCGGCCATGGCGATGTAGTACGTGGCCGTGCCGTTCACGCCCACATCGTATACCGTATCGTTCGTGCTCAGCACGCTGGACCCGTCGCTCCAAGCCAATGTGTAAACACCGCTTCCACCCGTGAGCGACGCGATGACCAGATCAACGCTATCGCCGGGGCATTGCACCGTGGTATCGTTGTTCGTCAACACGACGATCGGCGGCAACGGCAATGGCGAAACCGTAATGGTATCCGCATCGCCCATGCCGCAACCCGCTTCAACCGACACATAGTAGGTGGCCAACGGACCGCTGTTGATGGCCAGCGAAGTAGTGGTGCTCAGAACGGTCCCGTTCCCGTCGGTCCATTCGTAGGTGTAGTTGCCGTCGCCACCCGTAGTGCTCAGCACCTGCAGCACAGCGGCCTGCGGGCAGCTCAACGCCGTGTCGTTGGTAACGGTCATCTGCACCGGCGGATACACGGGCACGGTAACGGTTATGGTGCCGACCTGTGGCACCTGGCCGCAGGTATCGGAAACCGTAACGGTGTACGTGGTGGTCACCGGTGGCGACAAGGTGAGCGTCGCCGTGGTATCGCCCGTGTTCCAGCTGTACTGGTAGTTGCCATAGCCCTCAAAAACGTTCGGGCCTATGGTCACGATATCATCGCAGCCGATCGCCGTATCCGACACCGTGATGTACATCGGCTGGGCCTCGTTGATGTAAAAGACGAAATCCGTTACCACCAACTGCCCGCTGCACTGCGCCACATTGCTGATGGTGATCTGCACGGTCTCGAGCAAGTCGATATCGAGCGGCGCCGTCAGGGTGAAGGAAATGGTCGTGTCGCCCGGCTGGAAGATGATCTCGTTCGGCAGGATGGGGAAGTAATCCACGCCACCGACCGCTGTACCGCCAACGGCCAATTGCACCGTATCGGTGGTGCTGAAGCCGGCGTACCGTTCGAACTGGAGCGTTGCGCTTGCGCAGCCTTCGTAAAGCGTACTGTCGATTAGGCCCACCGCGGTCGAAAGCGACGCGGTAACCGCTGCCGTGCTGGTGAAACTGCCCGCTTCCAGGAAAACGCCGCTATCGAGCGACGGGTCACTGCCATCGGCCAAGGCCAGCTTAATGTGGTACTGCAACCCGCACTGCACCAACGCGAACGCCTCCAGCACAACGGTGAAGCCATCGTATTGGATGTATGTGGAGTCCACGTTCATGGGTGGCGTAAAACCGTCCCCGTTGTCGACATAGAAGCTCGGGTTCACGTTCAGGTTCACGTTCTGGATCGTCACCGGGATACCCAAGCCGGGCAGCACCGCTATGTTCTCCGCGTTGTTGCTGAAGGGACCATTGAAGCCCGGGCCGCTCAGGAAGAACCCGAACACGTCGTTGTATTGCGATCCCGGGAACGCCCATTCCATGTACTCCTCGGATCCGAACACATAGTTGAACCGCAGCGTGTCGCCGTTCGGGATGAAATCGAATTCAAGCACCGCCTGGTCGAAGGTGCTATAGCCGCAGAGCTGGGACAGGTCCGCATCGCCGGTGCCGTTCGGAGTGCCGAGACTGAGCCCGCCTTGGTTGTTGGGGCCTATGGACGCCAAGCCATCGCCGGTGCTGAGCAATACCCCGGCACCCATGCCAACGTTGCATGCCGACCCGTTGAACGAAGAGGCTTGGATGTTCAGCGTGGTACCGGGGGATCCGTTGAAGGTGACGTTCGATACCGACACACCACTGCCCAGCAGCACGTTCTGCACCAACTGCTCGGGGGTCAACGTCTGGTCAATGGTCAGCTGGCCCTGCGCCGCGCCTACAACAGCCATGCATGCCAATGCGGTAGGGAGGGATCTGGCCATGGGTCAGGGAATGCTTCGGGGATCGGAAAAGTAGGCCTTCTCAGCGGCCATAGGACGGCCCGTCCCGGAAGCCCGTTGCCCGGTCGGTGCCGGTGCGTTGGGCGGCCGCGACTACTTTCGGCAACTGCGCAAGCCTTGCTGGTCGAGGCGCGCTTGGAAAGCGATCAAGAAGCACCACGTCCCAGCACATCAACCGATCATATCTCAATGAGCCCACTGGACACTTACATCGCGGCCAACAAGGACCGCTTCCTCAACGAGCTGCTCGATCTGCTGCGGATCCCCAGCGTTAGCGCCGACCCCAAGTACAAGGCCGATGTGGCGCGTTGTGCCGATGCGGTGCGGAAGAACCTGGAAGCGGCCGGCGTCGACTTCGCCGAGATCTGTCCCACGGCCGGGCACCCCATCGTTTATGGCGAGAAGATGATCGACCCGAAGTTGCCAACGGTACTGGTCTACGGCCACTACGATGTGCAGCCGCCCGATCCGCTCGATCTGTGGACCAGCCCGCCGTTCGAACCCGTGATCAAGGACGACAACATTTATGCACGCGGCAGCGCCGACGACAAAGGCCAGTTCTACATGCACGTCAAGGCGTTGGAAGTGATGGTGAAGAACAACGCCCTGCCTTGCAACGTCAAGTTCATGATCGAGGGCGAAGAGGAAGTCGGCAGCGACAACCTCGGCACCTTCGTGGCGAACAACAAGGCCAAGCTCAAAGCCGATGTCGTCCTCATCAGCGACACCTCCATGATCGCCAACGACGTACCGAGCATCAACACGGGGCTGCGCGGCCTCAGTTATGTTGAAGTGGAAGTGACGGGGCCCAACCGCGACCTGCACAGCGGGGTCTACGGCGGTGCCGTGGCCAACCCCATCAATACCCTCTGCGCCATGATCGCCAGCCTGCACGACGCCGATGGCCGTATCACCATCCCCGGCTTTTACGACGATGTACAAGATCTCAGCGCAGCCGATCGCAAGGCCTTGGCCGAAGCACCCTTCGATGAGAAGGCATGGATGAAGGACCTCGGTATCAACGCCGTGAAAGGCGAGAAAGGCTACACCAGCGATGAACGCTGCACCATCCGTCCGACCTTGGACGTGAACGGGATCTGGGGCGGCTATATCGGCGAGGGCGCCAAGACCGTCCTTCCTGCCAAGGCCTTCGCCAAGATCAGCATGCGCTTGGTGCCGAACCAGAAGAGCGACAAAGCCACCAAGATGTTCAAAGAGCACTTCGAGAAGATCGCACCGCCTTATGTCACGGTTGTGGTGCGTCCCCACCACGGTGGCGAAGCTGCCGTTACACCCACCGACAGCGTGGCCTACCGCGCCGCCAGCAAGGCCATGGAAGAAGCCTTCGGCAAGAAACCCATCCCCACACGCGGTGGCGGCAGCATCCCCATTGTCGCGCTCTTCGAAGCGGAGCTCGGCCTCAAGACCATCCTCTTCGGCTTCGGCTTGGACAGCGACAACATCCACAGCCCCAACGAGCACTACGGCATCTTCAACTACATCAAAGGCATACAGACCATCCCCCGCTTCTTCCACCACTATGCCGAAATGAGCAAGTAGGACCGGCCATCCCTTTATCACCCTCTCCTTGGCTTGTCACTTCGAGCAACGCCGAGGGCGTGGACCGCAGGGCGCAAAGCGACCGAGGGGATCGAGAAGCGGCAGGGTGAGGCCGCGCTACCGATCAACAACGATCTACCCTGATCATCGTTCTTGAAGTGATGTCACCTCACCTTCCGTTGGTGCTGCTCGCAGCCACCCTCCTTTCCTCCTGTGTCAACTTCCAGGACGTTGCATTCAAAGGCATCGAGAACGTGCATGTGCGCGAGATGACCGGCGACCGCGTAGCGCTTACCATCGATGCGGTGGTGGACAATCCCAACAACTACCGCATCAAACTGAAGAACCCCGACGTGGACCTCTGGCTCAACGGCCAGCACTTGGGCAAAGCGGTGCTCGACAGCAGCGTAACGCTCGACAAGCACACGGTGCGCACCTACCCCGTCCACTTCAGCACCACCACCAACGGCGCGCTGGGCCCCATCCTCCTCGGTGGGCTTGGCAGCCTTCTCAGCGGCAAAGCCGAACTGAAAGCCTCCGGCACCGTAGTCGGACAAGTGGGCCTGTTGCGCAAGCGCTTCCCGTTCGAGGTTACCGAGGAAGTCGGGTTGCAGTGAGCGCGTCCGCGAAGTGTGTGGCCTGTTCATCCCCTCTCACTCCCCCCCAGGCCAAGTCCTTACCTCCCATCCCAAACATCCCTCCGCCACACCCGTCAGCACCTCACTTCCACCGGGCCCACCCTTGCCGAACTCGCCGGTCCGCGCGCGCTCCAAGCTGATCTCGTTCATCGTCGGTCGCGCATCATGCTCGCGCCAGTAACGCACCGCGTCCAAGCCGCGCACGGGCAAAACGTACACGCGCTCAGGCCCATGCACCGTCATGTTCAACAGCAGCATGGTGCTCCACAGGAAAGGCCCTACCGCAAGCAGGTTGAAGAGGAACCACTCGAATCGCTCCATGCCCAAGCTCAGCCCGCTCCGCACGTACGGCAACAGGTTCCCAATGAACGCGAACAACGCGAACCACTGCAACAACTGCAGGAAAGTGAGGTACACCATGCTGATCGATAGCCACAGCGTAACAAGGAAAACGATCACACCGAACGCCATCAACGTGCCCGGCCAACGTTGCTCCTTCACAACGCCGCGTTGATCGGCTTCCCGTGCCCGGCCCACCCAGCGCCCTAGTTCCCCGTTCCTTTGCTCCATCATGCCGAAAGTTCAAGCGAACGCCGCCATCACTTGCTTGGTCGCGTTCTTCATCATGGCGTCCTGCCAGCCGCAAGGAACGAACGGCACCGACCACATGCAACACGCCCACACCAACCGGCTCATCAACGAGACCAGCCCCTACCTGTTGCAGCACGCGCACAACCCGGTCAACTGGTGGCCGTGGAGCCCCGAAGCGTTCGATAGCGCCAAGGCACAGAACAAGCTCGTGCTCGTCAGCATCGGCTACAGCAGCTGCCATTGGTGCCACGTCATGGAGCGCGAGAGCTTCGAGAACGACAGCGTCGCGCAGATCATGAACGAGAAGTTCATCTGCATCAAAGTGGATCGCGAGGAGCGCCCCGATGTCGACCAAGTGTACATGACCGCCGTGCAATTGATGACCGGCAGCGGTGGCTGGCCGCTCAACTGTTTCGCACTGCCCGATGGCAAGCCCGTTTACGGCGGCACCTACTTCCCGCCGGCGCAATGGAAGCAACTGCTCAACGACCTGCAAGCCACCTGGACCATGCAACCCGAGCGCATGCGCGCGCAGGCGGAGCAAGTGCACAGTGGCATCGCCGGTGCCGACCTCGTACACCTCAACAGCGATCCACCGCTCTTCACGGAGAAGGACCTGCGCCGTTACGTGGGCGCTTGGGACAGCTCGTTCGATCACCAGGAAGGCGGTCCCGATCGCGCGCCGAAATTCCCGATGCCCAACAACTATCGCTTCCTGCTGCGCCAAGCCTTCCTCACCAACGACGCTGCTCTGAAAGCACATGTTGCGCTCACGTTGGACAAGATGGCGCTCGGCGGCATCTTCGATCAAGTAGGTGGTGGGTGGTCGCGGTACAGCACCGATGTGCTTTGGAAAGTGCCGCACTTCGAGAAGATGCTGTACGACAACGCGCAGCTCGTTTCGCTCTACAGCCAAGGCTACCAAGCCTTCAAGGACCCGTTGTACGAAGATGCCGTGCGCCGCACCATCGGCTGGTTGCAGCGCGAAATGACCAGCCCCGAAGGCGCGTTCTACAGTGCCCTCGATGCCGACAGCGAGGGCGAGGAAGGCAAGTTCTACGTGTGGAAGGATGAAGAGGTGAAAGCCGCGCTCGGCAACGACTACACGCTGGCGAAGGACTACTACAACATCGGTGGCGCCGCGCTGTGGGAACACGGCAACAACATCCTCCTACGGAAGTCTGCCGACGATGAGTTCGCCAAAAAGCACAACCTCACCGGGAGCGAATTGGAGGCGGCTGTTACCCGCATCAATGCAGCACTGCTCACCGCCCGGGACAAGCGCACACGCCCCGGCCTCGACGACAAAAGTCTCGTTAGCTGGAACGCTTTAACGGTCACCGGCCTTTGCGATGCCTACGAAGTATTCGGGGAAGAAGCGTGGCTGCAACTGGCGGATAAGAACATGGAACTCATGCTCGCAAAGTGCAAACGCCCCGATGGCGGCATGAACCACAGCTACAAGGATGGGAAGGCCACCATCAACGGCTTCCTGGAGGACTATGCCTTCACCGCGGAAGCGCTGTGTGCCTTATACTCGGTCACCTTCAACGAGCGTTACTTGAACGACGCCCGCAGGCTCGCGGAGTATGCCATCGCCCACTTCCACGACAAGTCGAGCGGCATGTTCCACTTCACCAGCGACCTGGACCCGGCGCTGATCGCGCGCAAAATGGAAACCACCGACAACGTGATCCCGAGCAGCAACAGCACCATGGCCAATGTGCTCTTCAGTCTCGGCCATTTGTTCGACAACCAAGCTTGGTTGGACATGAGCGCTACCATGCTCAACAACGTCAAGGACCACTTCACCACCTACCCCAGCGGCTACAGTAACTGGGCGCAACTCATGCTGGCGGAAGTCCATCCGTTCCACGAGATCGCCATCACCGGCCCCGATGCGCTGAAGACAAGATCGGGCTTCGCACCATACTACATCCCCAACCGCTTCTTCATGGGCAGCGCTCAAGCCAGCAAGCTGCCCTTGCTCGAGGACAAGCTGATGGAGGGCACTACCATCTTCGTTTGCCAGAACAAGGCCTGCCAGCTTCCGGTCACCTCGGTTGAAGAAGCGCTGAAGCAACTGAAGTGAATTCCGCTTACGCCATCCATTCCGCAAAAGCCGGGAGCCGGGAGCCGCATGCGACGAGCGTGCTCACCGCTCGCCGCTCACCACGCATCTCCGGCATTTCACGCGCCACTCGCCACTCGCTGGTGGCCACTGCTTTCTTCTTCTCTCTCTCTCTCCATTCCCAAACGCTCCTCGTGCCTCCCACCGGCTCACCGCAACAGCCGCATTTCAACCCGGTCTTCATGGCGCGCAACCGCGTGGCGGAGATCAAGGGGCAGTTGCATGTGAAACGTGAAGGCGAGCCCATGGTGGCCCGGAACGAACGCTACTGGTACCGCTTCGACAGCAACGGGCTACCGTGGTACAGCAACAACTCCTTCGGCCAGCCGGGCAGCGGGCGCGACACGGCCAGCACCGGATACCGCTACGATGCGAAAGGGGATCTGCTGCAACGCATGCGCCTCGACCTGAGCGGCCATTACAGCGAGGAGTTCGAACTCGACAGTGCGGGCCGTCCGCTGCGCGAAACGCACGTGAGGATCGAGAACCTGGGCACCGATCGCTACAACCTTGTGCCCGGTACGCGCACCGAAGTGAGCGACGAGCGCTTCCGCTACGATGCGCTGAACGACTCCACGCAGCGCACCACTTTTTACAACAGTCTTGCATTGCCCTATCGTGAGCGCTTGTTCATCAGCGATCACCACGGCTACTTGCGCACCATCGAAGACCGCTACATCGTTACCGGTCGCATGGGCCGCACCACGTTCACCTATAACGAAAAGGGCTTGCTCGCCAGCCGCACCGAACACGCCGACCTCGCCGACCCGCGCACCACCCGGTACACCTATGCGTACGACGCGACGGACAACCTTCTTGGAATGGACACCTGGCAGAGCGACAAGCTGGTGACCAAGGAGGAGTATGTCTACGCCGATGGATCCCTCCACCTCAAAGCCAAGCTCACCAAAGACATGGCCACGGGAACGATCCGTGTTGTGCGCTACGAGGTAGTCGGGCGCTGAGTTCATGACGGCCCGTAGTTTCGGCACACCATGAAACGTCCCTCCCTCCTGTTCTTCTTCTCCCTTGCATTCGTTGCAACGTTCGCCCAGCCGATCGTGGTGCGTTGGTGCTACGGACCCTTCAGCACACCGGGCGATGCAGCGTACATCGTTGATGGCGATCGCATTTACCAAGCGTGCGGGCCCTTCGGCAACAAGGGGCCTTGCATCTACACCATGGAGGAGGACCAGGTCTTCCACGCATCCGACTCGTTCGGCCGTCGTGGGTTCGGTGCCTACTATTTGGAAGTCGACAAATTCTACCGCTGCGGCGGTGCCCTGTGCAGCAAGGGTGGCTGCGCGCTCATCCTGGATCGCAACAAAGTGTACCGCGGCGATGGTCCGTTCTGCAACAAGGCCGAAGGTGCTTTCGTGATCGAGGGCAATACCATCTACTTGGCCGAAGGACCGTTCGGGCTGAAGGGCGATGCGATCCTGCAGATGGATGCTGAGGTGCCGACACTGGCCTTGCTTGCGATCCTTGCCGGGCTCTGAGGTCAAATGGACTTCTTCGCCATGGTGACGCCGGCTTCCTTGCCGTAGAACGGAACCAGATAGGCCAGGTCATCGAACGCGGCGCGCTGAAAGCGATCGCTTGCCAGACCGCACATGGCCGAGGCCACTGGCCTGATCCCAGCGAGGTGCTTCACATGCGGAACGCCCGCGAAAAGGTCGGCGGCCTTGTCGGCACCGTCACCGAAAACAAAATGCTCTTTCGACTTGTCGAGGCCTGCGACCCATTCCGCCGAGAGCAACAGCGGCATCGGACCGGACTTCTCTGCGCCATCGATGCACTGCGTGAACACTTCCATGCGCCGCGCATCCACCATGGGCCACAACACGGGGCCAGCCTGCGTATGGCCTGAAGCCCGAAGCGCGCTCACCAGCGTGTCCAGCGTTCCAACACCCATGATCGGCATGTCCAGCGCATAGCACAAACCCTTGGCGGCACTTAGGCCGATGCGCAGTCCGGTAAAGGATCCAGGGCCGATGCCAACGGCCACTGCGTTCAACTCCTTCATCGTAACATCCGTTTCCTTCAGCACTTCGTCGATGAACACGTTCAGTTTCTCCGCGTGGCTGAATCCTGCGCTCATCAAGTCCCGCGTTGCCAGAACAACACCATCGCGTGCGAGCGCGACACTGCACAGATGCGTGGCCGTTTCCAGATGCAGGATGTGCGCCATGCGCTCAGAGCGACACGGGCAACCCTTGCAGGATCTCCAAGCTCTTAGCTGCTTTGACCCATGAGTACCGCGCCGTGATCACATCGACCGTCGTGCGAGCCACATTGTTCTTCGCGGTGTTCAGTTCCACAGAGGTGATCGCACCGGCCGTGAAACGCTCCTGCGCGTACCGCAGCGCTTCGGTCGATGCCTCTAGCGCCCTGCTCGCTGAATGGAATTCCCGGTAGGCGGACCGCTGTTGGTTCAACGCTTCTTGAATATCCCTTTGCACGCGCTGTTGTTCGATCCCGCGCAAGATCTCCCGCTGCTCTTTCAATACGTAAGCTTGGTCGACCGCCAAGCGATTGCGCATGTTGTTGAAGATCGGAACGCTAAGGGTGAAGCCGACCGACTCGTTCAGGTTGTCATCCAGCTGTGTGCCGAAGTCCGTGACTTCCGTATTGTAGTTGTAGTTGGGCGCGTAAACGAGTTCGCCGCCTTGCGTAGCACCGATGGGGATCGGATCCTGCAGGATGGGTTCCCCCACTGCCACTTGGTTCAGTCCGCTGTAGCCTGTGCTCACGGACGCATTAAAGCTCACTGATGGAATGCCCCCACTCTTGGCAATGGCTTCCGCTTTCTCCGCACTCTCCACGTTGAGCAGCGCACGGGAATACGCGGGGTCCGAGGCCAAAACAGCTGGCATGATCTCCTCAACCGTTCGGGTCGGCTCCGTGATCGAGATGGCTGCGATCGCTGGTGCAACAATATCGAAGGTCCGCTGCTCTTCCGGTGAAAGGAAAAGGAGCTGCCCGAATTGCAACAAGGTCTGGGTGTATTGGTTCTCGATCTGCACTACGGTCAACTCCTCCCGTGCGAGCTGCGCATCGAGGTCGAGGAGTTGGGAGCGAGCCACGCGGCCAGCATCCACGAACGCCTTAATAACATCGACCTGCCCTTGGGTGCTGGACGCTTGCGCTTTCGCAGCGTTGATGCCCTCGCGCAGGCTGAGTACATCCAAATAGGCGCTTACCACATCCCTTCTAATGCTGTTGCGTTGTGCTTCGAGGCCTTTGGAAGAGGCATCCGTGTCCAAGTCCGCCTTGATCCGTTCGTTCTGTAGACGAAGCCCTTGGAACAAAATCCAGTTGCTGCTCAGCCAAAGGTTGTTGGTGCGCACACGGTCCGTAGCGAACGTGTTGGTGTAGCGGTCCACCGCCTTGCCCCAGTTGTAGCCGTGCGTGGCACCGGCATTCAGATCAGGCAAAAGTGCCCAACGGCTCTGTTTGCTCACTTTCCGGGCTAGTTCCGTCTCCAGTTGCACATTGCGGAAAACCAGATTCTGCTGTTCTGCGCGCTCCAGGCATTGCTCCAGCGTCCATTGCTGTTGAGCGGTGGCTGATCCTAAAAGGAAGAGGCACGGCAGGATAATCGAAAACCGCATGATCGGAAGGTTCTGTACCGGCCAAAACTATCCGGCCCAAGTTGGCCAACTACCTACCTTGGATGAACGGGAGGTTCTTGGGGTGAACGGTGCACCGCCGAGGCGACGGATGCGGTCCGCAGTGAAGCGGGATGTGGAAATGTGGGGGATGCGAAGATGAAAGGACACAGCCGTTTTCATTTCCACATCTTCACATGGTCTTCAAAGGATCTTCACCTCAACCCGGCGGTTAGCCTCGCTCTGGTCCTGGTTCTTCGGCTCAGGGAAAAGCATTCGGCTGTTACCATACCCCTTGTAGGTAAGGCGCTCGGGTTCAACATCGTTCACCAACAGGAAGTCATAGACCGTTTTCGCCCGGCCCGTGCTCAACTCGATGAACTCCTTGGTGTTCTTGTACGTGGGGCCGTTCACATGCCCTTCGATCTCGATCCGCGTGGCGGTGTTCTGCTGCATGAAGCGCAGCAACTGCAACAAGGAACCTTGGCTGCTCTTCATCACCTGCACATCGTTACCAACGAAGCGGATGTCCTCGAGCACCACATGCGCACCCGCCTCGATGGGCGTTAGTTTCAGATCGACCGTAACGATACTGTCCGTGCTGCCTTTCACCTTGGTGTTGGAGAACATGTAGCCCTTCTGTACGCAACCGATCTTCAAGGTCCGGTACTGGTCCATTTGGTATTCGTAGGTGCTCTTGCCCTTGGCCTCGATCACCTTGTCGAAGACCATCCCTTCGATCGTAAGCACGCCTTGCACCGGCTTGCCCGTCTTGGCATCGGTCACTTTGATGCGCAACGTCTGCTGCGCACTCTCTGGTTTCTCGGGCACAGGCGGCGGCGGCGGCGGGTCATAGCGGAAGCGGATGGTATACCCGTCCAGCGGCCGGTCCTGATAGTCGATCACCAAGTAATAGAGGTCACCTCCCTTCACTTGGATAGCGCTGCTGAAAGAAGAACCCAGCCCCGATCGAACGAAGGCATCGGGCGCATCCTTCCGCAAACCGCACACGCTGTGATTAGCCTTGTCGTTACGGCTGATGTTAGCGCGGATGGGGGCTACCTGCTTGTCTTGGATCTTGTCGCAGATGCCCGGAATGGCGCCCTCGAACACCAGGAAATCGATGTCATCGTCGATGTTCTTCGGCTCGATATCGAAGGTGAGCAGCGTTGAGTTCGGCGCGCGGAACTTGTACCAGGTGGTGTGGTGCTCCCGCTCGAACCATTGTTTGTCCTCGGAAGGGTTCTCCTTTATCTCCAAGATGTTGCCGAAGCCGCGCACGGCTTGGTCCTGCACATAAACGCTATCCGAGATGAAAAGAGCGCCGGTACAGTCGCCATTGTCCTGCGTAAGCCGTTGGGCCTTCGCGGTGGTAACCACGAGAGCAAGGCCAATGACCAACAGGAATGCGGAGCGGGGGAGCTGCATCACCAAGTGGCGGTTCAACGCTCACTTGCCACTCCCGGTTTCGTACCCCAGGTTGCTCGACAACCAGCGTTCAACTTGCGCAATGGTAATGCCCTTTCGGCGCGACAGGTCTTCCACTTGGTCCTTTGCGATGCGGCCCACACCGAAGTACTTGCTGCGTGGGTGCGCGAAGTACCATCCGCTTACCGCAGCAGCCGGGTGCATGGCAAGGCTTTCCGTGAGTTCGATGCCCGTGTGTTGCTGGGCGCGCAGCAGACGGAACAATTCCGGTTTTTCGGTGTGGTCCGGACAAGCCGGATAACCGGGCGCGGGACGGATGCCTTGGTATTCCTCTTTGATGAGCTGGTCGTTGGTGAAGGTCTTGGCCTGCTCGTAGCCCCAAAGCTCCTGCCTCACGATCTCGTGCAGCTTTTCTGCAAAACCTTCCGCCAGGCGGTCGGCCAGCGCCTTCAACATGATGGCGCTGTAGTCATCGTGGGCTACTTCGAACCGCTTCACATGAGCCTCGATCCCGTGGCCGGTGGTAACCGCGAACCCACCGATGTGGTCGGCCAGGCCCGTCTCCTTCGGGGCAAGGAAATCGCTGAGGCAGTTGTACGCCACTCCTTGGGCCTTCTTCGACTGTGCGCGCATTCCGTGGAAGCGGCCGACCACTTCTCCTCCCGGAGCATCCGCATATACCTCCATGTCGTCGCCTACGGAGTTGGCCGGCCATATCGCAGCCACGCCGTGCGCCCGCAACCACTTCTCATGCACCAACTGCTTCAGCATCCGTTGGGCATCCTCGTATAGCTGCGTAGCCTCCTTCCCGACCACCGGATCGGTCAGGATCTTCGGGTAACGGCCTGCCAATTCCCAAGCTTGGAAGAATGGTGTCCAGTCGATGTATGGCACGAGCTGATCCAGCGGAAAGTCGCGATAAGGGAACACACCCGTCCGTTCGGGTTTCACGGGCGGCTCGCTGTTGAAGTCGATGGCGAAGCGCTTTGCGCGGGCCTCGGCAATGGGCAGGTATTCCTTGGTGCGCTCGTGGCCTTCGTACTGCGCCCGCACATGGGCGTATTCGTCCCTCACCTTCGTGGCGAAGGCGTCGCGCTCGGTATCGCTCAACAAGTTGCTCACTACGGGCACACTCCGGCTTGCATCGATCACATGCACCACCGGATGGCTGTAGTGCTGGGCGATCCGAACGGCCGTGTGCACACGGCTCGTTGTTGCACCACCGATCAGCAACGGCGTGGTGAAGCTTTGGCGTTCCATCTCCTTGGCCACATGCACCATCTCGTCCAATGATGGCGTGATCAGCCCACTGAGCCCGATGATATCCACGCTGTTCTCCTTCGCCGCGGCAAGGATCTTCTCACACTGCACCATCACTCCCAGATCGATCACCTCCCAACCGTTGCACGCCAGGATCACGCCAACGATGTTCTTGCCGATGTCGTGCACGTCGCCCTTGACCGTGGCCATCAATATCCTCTTGGCGCCGGTGCTTTGCTGCGCGATGGGCAGCGTCCGCTTCTTCTCCAGCAGGAACGGCTCCAAATAGGCCACTGCCTTCTTCATCACCCGTGCGCTCTTCACTACTTGCGGCAGGAACATCTTACCCGCGCCGAAGAGATCGCCAACCACGCTCATGCCCGCCATCAACGGGCCTTCAATGACCTTCACGGGATCCTCCAAGGCCGCTCGCGCCTCTTCCGTGTCAACGTCGATGAACTCCGTGATACCATGGACCAGCGCGTGTTTCAATCGCTCGGCAACAGTGCCCTCGCGCCATGCTGCCTGCTGTGCAACAACCTCCGCTGAAGGCGCACCCTTGTACCGCTCCGCGAAAACCACCATGCGCTCCGTTGCATCGGGGCGGCGGGCGAGCAGGACATCCTCAACGTGTTCCAGCAGATCCTTCGGTATATCGTCGTAAACACCGATCTGGCCGGCGTTGACGATCCCCATGTCGAGCCCGGCCTTGATCGCGTGGTAGAGGAAGGCCGTGTGGATGGCCTCGCGCACGGGATCGTTCCCGCGGAAACTGAAGCTCACGTTGCTGACACCACCGCTGGTGAGGGCCCCGGGCAGGTGCTTCTTGATCCAAGCAACGCCCCGAATGAAGTCCACCGCGTAGTGGTCATGTTCGCTCATACCCGTGGCCACCGTGAGGATGTTCGGGTCGATGATGATGTCGTGCGGTACGAAGCGCGCGCGCTCGATCAGCAACCGGTAGGCGCGTTCCGCTATGGCGATGCGCCGTTCGAAGTTGTCGGCCTGGCCTTGCTCATCGAAACACATGACAACCGCGGCCGCGCCCAAACGTTTCACGATGCGCGCCTGGCGCAAGAACTCCTGCTCTCCTTCCTTCAGGCTGATACTGTTGGCGATGCCTTTGCCTTGCAAGCATTTCAAGCCTGCTTCGATCACACTGAATTTGCTGCTGTCCACCATCACCGGTACCCGCGCGATGTCGGGCTCAGCGGCGATAAGGTTCAGCAACTTGCGCATGGCTGCCACCCCATCAATGAGGCCCTCGTCCATGTTCACGTCGATCACTTGCGCGCCGTTCTCCACTTGTTGCCGTGCTACGGAAACGGCCTCGTCGTACTTGCCTTCCTTGATCAGCTTGCGGAACGCCGCACTGCCGGTGACGTTGGTACGCTCACCGATGTTGACGAAGTTGCTGCCTTGGAAAATGCGCAGCGGCTCAAGACCGCTGTAGGTGGGAATGCTCATGCGACGACAGGCAATTTGCGTGGTGCATGATGCGCGGCCTCTTTCGCCAGCGCGGCAATGTGGTCCGGCGTAGTGCCGCAGCAACCTCCCACGATGTTCACCAGACCATCGCGCATGAACTCGCCAACTAGCCCCGCCGTCATCTCCGGTGTCTCATCGTATTCACCGAACTGGTTTGGCAGGCCGGCGTTCGGATAGACGCTGGTGAGGCACGGGGCGTTCTCAGCAAGCACTTGCAGATAGGGCCGCATCTGCGCCGCACCCAAGGCACAGTTCAAGCCGATGCTGAACAGTTCCACGTGCCCCATGCTGATCATGAACGCGTCGATGGTCTGGCCGCTCAACGTTCTGCCGCTCGCATCGGTGATGGTTACACTGCACATCAACGGCACACGTTCGCCGCGCCGGTCGAAGACTTCCTCGATCGCATAGAATGCAGCCTTCGCGTTGAGCGTGTCGAAGATGGTTTCCACCAACAGCAGATCAACGCCACCGTCCAGCAGCGCTTCCACCTGTTCCTCGTAGGCCGTCACCAAGTCGTCGAAATGCACCGCACGGAAACCGGGGTCGTTCACGTCGGGAGAAAGCGATGCGGTCTTGTTCGTTGGACCGAGCGCACCGGCAACGAACCGCGGCTTGCCGGAATCCTTGGCCGTGAACGCGGCGCACGCCGCCTTGGCAAGTCGCGCCGAAGCGAGGTTCATCTCGCGTACCAGATGCTCGCACTTGTGCTCGCCTTGGGCAATGCTCGTCGCACTGAAGGTGTTCGTCTCCACGATGTCCGCACCCGCTTCCAAATACTGTTCGTGGATAAGCTTGATCGCTTCGGGCCGCGAGATCGAGAGCAACTCGTTGTTGCCCTTCAACAGGATGTCATGCTGCTCCATCCCCTGCGGATGAAAGTCCTCCTCGGCAAGTCCGAGACGTTGGATCATGGTGCCCATGGCACCATCGAGCACGAGTATGCGCTCTTGGGCAAGTTGTTCGATGGTCTTCATTGCTTCCCGTTTTCGATCGGTCCTCCCCGCTCCGCGTATCGAGCAGGATGAGGTTACAGCACAACGCCTGTTGCCAGCACGTCGGTGATACCTGATCGCAGCTCATCTCTCCCCGACAAGTCGGGATGGAATTGGCACCTGTCCGTCCGCCATACGGTGGATGGATGGTTGTCAAGGCTTCAAAGGGCCATACCCTCAGCCTTTCTTGATAAGCGTTACCGGAAAGAACGTGGCCAAATGTAACGTCGCAGGCCGAGAAGAGCGCCTTGGGCTGCAAAGGGCGGGGCGTTGATAACCGCGCGGGAGCCCGGAACGCACCGGAAAACCGGCGGATACCTTCGCCGCGTGCAGAACGAATTGCTCCCCTTGCTGGACGCCGCCATTGAGGCTTCCTTCGCCGCTGGCCGCGAGATACTGGCCGTTTACGGAACCGATTTCACTTCGGAACAAAAGGCCGATAAGAGCCCGCTCACCGAAGCCGACAAGCGCGCGCACAAAGCCATTGCCGTCATACTTGACCGCACCGGGCTTCCAACGGTCAGCGAGGAGGGCCGCGCCATGCCCGCTGCGGAACGCCAAGCATGGAAACGGTATTGGCTCGTGGACCCGTTGGACGGGACCAAGGAGTTCATCAAGCGCAACGGCGAGTTCACTGTGAACATCGCGTTGATCGACAAGGGCACCCCCATCGGCGGTGCTCTTTACGTACCGGTGAAAGACACGCTGTATTTCGCCTGGCATGGTGGTGGCGCCTACCGCATCCAAGAGGCAAAAACCTTCGCTGGAAAGTCGGCGTATGAACTCGCCGCCCTTGCGGAACGCTTACCCGTGCAAACCGAACGAGAGACCTTTACTATCGTTGCCAGCCGTAGCCACAGCACCCCGGAAACGGAAGCTTTCGTGAAAGAGAAGGAGGCGGAACACGGCAGTGTGCAACTGGCCAGTATCGGCAGCGCGTTGAAGATCTGCCTGGTGGCGGAAGGAGCGGCCGATGTTTACCCGCGCTATGCCCCCACCATGGAGTGGGACACGGCCGCCGGGCATGCGATCGCATTGGAAGCCGGCCGCGACATCACCGATGTGAGCACAGGCAAAAGCATGCGCTACAACAAGAACGAACTGGTGAACAATTGGTTCATCGTCCAATAGCAAAGGGCGATCGTATCGTCCCAACACAACCTCAAATGGCAAAGAAGAAGAAGGTGGCGGAAGGAAAACGCAAAGTGGCCCTCATCACCGGGGTTACCGGACAGGACGGTGCTTACCTCAGCGAATTGCTCCTGAACAAGGGCTACGAAGTGCACGGCGTGAAGCGCCGCAGTTCGCTGTTCAATACTGACCGCATCGATCACCTTTACCACGACATGCACGAGAAGGGCCGTCCCTTCCACCTGCACTACGGCGATCTCACAGACAGTGTCAATTGCCTCCGCTTGGTGAAAGAGATCCAACCGGACGAGATCTACAACCTCGCGGCCATGAGCCACGTGGCGGTGAGCTTCGAGCTGCCCGAGTACACGGCCAACGCCGACGGTATCGGTACGCTCCGTTTCCTGGAGGCCATCCGCATCCTGGGCATGGAAAAGAAGACTCGCTTCTACCAGGCCAGCACCAGCGAGCTGTATGGTGGTGTGCTACCGCGCGCGCAGAACGAGGAGACACCTTTCTACCCGAAGAGTCCCTACGGCGTGGCCAAGCTCTATGGCTTCTGGATCACCAAGAACTACCGCGAGAGCTATGGCATGTTCGCATGCAACGGCATCCTCTTCAACCACGAGAGCCCTTTGCGCGGCGAGACCTTCGTAACGCGGAAGATCACCCGCGCTGTGGCCAAGATCAAGCTCGGCCTGCAGGATGCGCTCTACCTCGGCAACATCGACGCGAAGCGCGATTGGGGCCACGCCAAGGATTATGTGGAAGGCATGTGGCTAATGCTGCAAGCCAAGAAACCCGACGACTTCGTGCTCGCCACCGGCAAGACCTACACCGTGCGCCACTTCATCGATCTCGCGTTCGCCGAGGTGGGCATCAAGCTCGATTGGAAGGGCAAGGGCGTGAACGAGAAGGGCATCGACAAGAAGACCGGCAAAACGCTCGTCGCCATAGACAAGCGCTACTACCGTCCTGCGGAAGTGGACCACTTGGAGGGCGATCCCCGCAAAGCACAGCGCGTTCTCGGCTGGAAACACAAATACGACCTGAAGGCACTTGTGAAGGAGATGGTGCAGAGCGATGTGGAGCTCTTCAAACGCGATGTGTACTTGAAGAAGGGAGGACATAAGATCCTGCACGAACAGGAGTGATCGCGTTGGCGATCACTCGGGTAAGGGCGGAGAATTCCCCGCCCCAACAAAGGAGATCATGAACAAGTCAGACAAGATCTACGTCGCAGGCCACCGCGGCATGGTGGGCTCCGCCATCGTGCGTCGTCTGCAGAAGGACGGATTCAACAACATCGTTACGCGCACCAGCAAGGAACTCGACCTGAAGGAGCAGAGCGCCGTGCGTCAGTTCTTCAGCAACGAGAAGCCCGACGTGGTGGTGCTTGCCGCCGCGAAAGTCGGAGGCATCCACGCCAACAATGTGTACCGCGCGCAGTTCCTCTTCGAGAACTTGATGATCCAGAACAACGTGATCGACAGCGCCTACAACAACGGAGTGAAGAAGCTGTTGTTCTTGGGCTCTTCATGCATCTACCCGAAGCTGGCACCACAGCCGCTGAAGGAAGAGAGTCTGCTGACGGGCCTGCTCGAGCAGACCAACGAGCCGTATGCGATCGCCAAGATCGCAGGCATCAAAATGGCCGAGAGCTACCGCCGCCAGTACGGCGTGAACTACATCAGCGCCATGCCCACGAATCTTTATGGGCCCAACGACAACTACGACCTGAACAACAGCCACGTGCTACCGGCGCTGATCCGCAAATTCCACACGGCTAAAGTCACGGGCGAGCCTGCGGTGGAAGTCTGGGGCACGGGCTCCCCCATGCGCGAGTTCCTGCATGTGGATGATCTCGCCGATGCCTGCTTCTTTCTCCTTCAGAACTACGACGAGGAGATGTTCGTGAACATCGGCACCGGTGTCGATCTCACGATCAAGGAGCTGGCCGAAATGATCAAGGAGATCGTGGGCTACAGCGGCGAGTTGAAGTGGAACACCGAAAAGCCCGACGGCACGCCGCGCAAGCTCATGGACGTTTCCCGTCTGCACAACCTCGGGTGGAAACACCGGATCGGGCTGCGCGAGGGGATCACCAGTGTTTACGCGGAGTTCGTCAAGCTGCAAGTCCCGTAGAACGGGAACGAGGTGGCCACGGCATGAGCCGGGGCATTGCCTTAACACCGGCCCCGTGAGCAAACGTTGCCCGGGGTCCCCGTGAAAATACCCTGAACAGGGTATTTCTGGAGCCATATCATCGTCGGAGATTTGCCCTGTCGGTGGTCCACTTAACGGACACGACGATACCATGGCAACCACGAACATCCTGCTGGTCGATGACCAAGGCATCATTCTCGATGGCATCGAGGCCATGCTGGCACAGTATGACGATCTCGTGGTCTGCGGCCGCGCAACCAATGGGCGTTTGGCCGTTGAGATGGCCGGGGCCATGAAACCCGATGTGGTGCTCATGGACATAAACATGCCGGAGATGGACGGTATCGAGGCCACCCGCGCGATACTCAAGCGTCGGCCGGACGCCCGGGTGCTCATCCTCAGCATGTACAACAACGTTGAGTTCGTCCACGAGCTGATGGATGCGGGGGCCTGCGGCTATGTGCTCAAGAACACCGACCGTACGGAGTTGTACAACGCAATTCAGCTGGCCACCAGCGGTAGGCGGTACCTCGCACCCGGAGTACAAGCCACGCTGGATGCCGATCTGCGCCCACTGGCAAAAGTGCGCGAGGGCTGTGCTTATGCCGCCCTTACCAAGCGCGAAAAGGAAGTGGTGAAGCTGATCATGGCAGAGCTTACCGCGCAACAGATCGCCGACCGCCTGTTCCTTAGCAAGGACACCGTGGATACGCACCGGAAGAACATCTTCAACAAGCTGGACATCCACACCACCGCGGGCATCGTTAAGTATGCCATGGAACGGGGCTGGGGTGAAATGAACTGAACCGATACACCGAGCGTACCGTGAAATTCGCCATTGAACTTCTTCCCGCCTTGGGCGGCACGCCGAACCATGTGTTCCGTGTCAGCGGCGATAGCCGCTACGCCCAAGCCACTTCCAACGCGGTGGTCACCGCAGAGGGGATCTTCCTACCCTTCGAGCACTGCGGAGGCAAAGGCGAGTCGATCACCTATTTCATTTTGCCGCTGAAACTCGGCACGGCTTCCTTTGAGTTCGTCGTGAAGGCCATCACCACCGATGGCACCCCGCTCAGCGAACCCTTGACCGTGTGCGTTGAGGGCCTCGACCCTGCGGCGGTGCCACCTGTTGAACGCATGCACAATTGAAAACGCAACCGGCCCCAAGCGCCACAACACCAACGAACCATGGCCTATGACCCAACTTTGGATGGACACCCCGGTGGGGGAAACGCCTATACCGTTACCGTGCGCGGAGATGCGTTGAACGTTCCGGATGGCACCACTGCGATCCGAACTGCACCGCTCACTTACACCCTTCCTTACAAGAAGGCGCCTGCCGGCAACACGGATTTCCTTCACCGCTTCACTCTTCCCTTGGTCTGCACGGGCTCGGCGAACTTGGATGCCATAACCCTGAACGCGGTTTCCGGCGGGCGCCGAATCGGTGGTGGCAATGTCACGGTACACGACGCCGTATGAGCAACTGACCGGAACCCCATGGGTTGATCGCTGCTGCCATGCCTATGATACACCGGATCCTGAATACGCTTGGTTGTGTATTCTTGATTGCCGGGGCACACGGCAGCGACCTAAGGGAGTTCTATTGGCGCTACTTGGAACATTCTTGGCGCGACGAAGCGACCCAGCAGAAGTCGCTATTGGACAGTTTGATCGCTTCGTCCGAACCGGGAAGTGAAGCCCATACGTTGGCCAGGATCCTCCAAGCCCGAACGTTGATGGTGCAGGGCTCGAAAAAGGAGGCGATGACACTATTGGACGCCACGGCCCATGATGCGGATCATGGTGACCACATTCTTGCGTACGCGCAGGCAGAAGTGCGAGCCGCGACATACAGATCGGTTCGGGACTGGGAAAAAGCGACCGAGCAAGCCAAAGCGGCGTTGCAGTATGCACGGGCCTTCTCCCTTGATAGAGAAGAAGTGGATGCCTTGAACCTGCTGGCTGCAATTGAGCGGGGCCAATTCGATCTGGTGAAGGCCCTCGACCTCTACATCCAGGCCGAGAGACTTGCGGGGCCGTTGGACTATGCTGCCGGGCTGTGCAAGATCAATATCAACCGAGGCAATATCTACTTCGACCAACAACGTTTCGCCGACGCAAAATCAAATTACCGATCCGCTTGGGCGCTCGCTCGGGAACACGGCTATGCGCAGCTGGTCAAATTGATCGGGGGCAACCTCGCCGCTGCGATCCAGACCGACAAGGACAGTCTGGTGGAAGCCATCAAGGTGTACAAGGAGGCCATCGCTGTCGCGGAGCAGACCAACGACAATGACTTGGCCGCCGATTGGCGGGCGAACATGGGCAAGGTCATGGTGGATGCGAACTTGCCAATGAGCGCCCTTGAAGAGATCCGGGGAGCGGTAGATTACTACAGAAGCCAGGGGGATACGACAAACCTCTTGCACCCGTACTACTATATGGCTTTGGCCTGGTCGGCGCTGGACCGCACGGACAGCGCTCTCGCATACGCGCGCCAGAGCCTTGCTTTAGGGCTTGCCGTGGTCGACTACGAGCGCGTTGCGGATTGTGAATTGCTCATCGCCACTCTTTCGGTACACGACCCTGCTGTTGAAGGGCACATCCGGGGCTATGCCGTCATGCGCGATTCGTTGGAGAAAATGCGCATGAGCGAAGAACTGGCGCGCATGGAGGGGGCTTTTGAGGGCCGCAAGAAGCAACTGGTGAATACTGCGCTCACTGCGGAGAACAAAGCCTTGAGCGCCGAAACGCGCAAGAAGCGGATACAGCTGCTGGCCACGGCAGCGATCACCTTACTGCTGATCTTCCTATTGTTCTTTCTCTACCGGAACCTCCGACACCGGAAACGTCTCGCCAAGAAGGAGCGGGAATTGTACGAGCAGCAGATGGGCGATGTGATGCGCCAGAGCGAGATCAGATCGCTTGATGCTTTGATGCAAGGACAGGAAATGGAACGCAAGCGCGTGGCCAAAGACCTGCATGACCGGCTCGGGAGCATGCTGAGCGCCATCAAACTCCAGTTCAGCGCGTTGGAGAGCAAAGTGGAAAAGGTGCGGGAGGAGAACAAGGTGCAGTACGATCACGTGTTCTCCATGCTGGATGATGCCGTTGGCGAAGTGCGCCGCATCAGTCACGATATGCTGAAGAGTTCCCTGGCACAGTTCGGCTTGGCCGGTGCGCTTGACGACTTGCGCGAAGCCCTTTCGGCGCCCGGCAAGTTGGAAGTGGAGATGAGCCTGTTCGGCTTGGAGGAACGGCTGGAACAGAAAATCGAGATCGCGGTGTTCCGCATGGTGCAGGAATGCGTTGGCAACGCCTTGAAACATGCCAAGGCCACGTCGATCAGCATACAGGTCACCCGCTCCACCGCCATGCTCAATGTTATCGTTGAGGACAATGGCAAAGGCTTCGATACCGTAAGCGTGAACGAAGGCATGGGCTTGGGCAATTTGCGCCAGCGCGCCGCCGAGATTGGCGGTGCAGTGCAGTTCGACTCCGTGCCCGGCCGAGGCACCATCGTAACGATCGACGTGCCGCTGGCCTGAGCCATCCGCAGCGGCCGAGCGATGCCGTTACCTTGGGCCGCCTTTCCCAGAACGCATGCCGGGCCGCCACTTCGCATCATTGCTCTTCGCACTGGGTGTGCTTTGCACGCAAGCCCAGCAGAACGATGTGCCGCTGAACCGCGACATCTACTTGGACTTGGACCGCAACCACGCCTGCCGCTCCAGCAGGGTGCATACCGGCTTGCGGCCCATGATCGAAAGCCGTGTGGACCTCAACAACGTTCTGGGACATCGGCCCGACAGCAGCCGCCAGTACTACATCCTCACCAGCGTGCTCTTCAAAACGCACTTGCTCGATGTGCGCAAGAAGGGCTTCCGGGTGATCGGCGATGGTGTGTTCAACTTCGAACTCGGGCAGGACTTCCGTGACCCCAGCGAGTTCGCCGATACCACTCGCTTTTATGTGAACAGCCGGGGCTACCGCTTCGCTGTTGACATCGGTCCGCGCGTGTCGTTCAACACCACGTTCTACGAGACCCAAGCCGTCTACCCGCAATACATCTACCAGTTCGTGCAGCAATACGGCGTGGTGCCGGGACAGGGCCGCATAAAAACCACGGATCAACGCGGCTTCGATTTCAGCTGGGCAGGCGGCAACGTGAGTTGGACACCAAGACACTTCGTGAACGTGCAATTCGGGCACGGCAAGCACTTCGTGGGCAACGGCTACCGCAGCGTGCTGCTCAGCGACAATTCGTTCAATTACCCGTTCTTGAAAATGAGCTGGCTGCTGTTCAAGGACCGCGTGCAATACTCCACCATTTATGCCAAGCTCCAGATGTCAGGTGAGGACAATCGCCTTAGTGCCGGCGAGTCGAGCGAGAGCATCTTCTATTGGAAACGCGCCACCTTCAACCACCTCAGCATCAACCTCGGGCCAGCGCAAGTGGGGCTGTTCGAAAGCACGCATTGGAAAACGGTGCAGCAGGGCGGCACCCGCGATTTCAATGGAATGCAATTGAACCCTGTCATGGGCCTCAACACGGCTGTATACGGCTTCGACGGCGAGAACGTGAACAGCATGCTCGGTGTGGACCTGAAACTGACGTTGACCGACAAACTCTTTGTGTATGGGCAGGTCGCCGTGGATGATCCAGCGGAAAGCAAGATCGCTTGGCAGGCAGGCCTCCGCTTGTTCGACATTTTCCGGCAGGACCTGCATCTGCTGTTGGAGTACAACAGCGCCAACGCGTTCACCTACGCCACACACAGTCCCAATCTGGGACAGGTGCATTACAACCAGCCGATGGCACACCCCCTCGGGGCAAATTTCACGGAGGCCGTTGCGATCCTCGACTTCCGCAAGAAGCGTTGGTTTTTCACCGGCAAGGTGAACGTTGCGCAGGTGATCCTCCAAGACACCCTCGGGACGAACTTCGGCAACGACCCATTGGTCGAGGACTTCAATACACCGGTGGACGTGGACGAAGTCCATCGCCAGTTGACCCACCTGGACCTCAGCGCGGGCTGGCTGATGAACCAGAACAGCAACATGCGTTTGGTGCTCGGCTGGTACGGCCGCGATCTGGGCCTCGCCGCAGACCGGCTCAACACCAGCTATCTGTACGTGGCCCTGCGGACCGGGCTCTTCAACCGCTATTACGACATCTGAAAGAGAGGCACGTTGGGACACGGGTACACCATACTGTTCGGCTTCCTCACCGCCCTCATCGTGGTCCTCTTCACCATGCCGAGCCTCATCAAAGTGGCGCGGCTGAAACACTTGGTGGACGAACCCGGCGATGCGCGCAAACTGCACCGGCGCAGCGTGCCGACCATCGGTGGCATCATCCTTTTCGCGGCGATCATCTTCGCTTTCGCGCTCTGGTTCCCGGGGTCGGGGCAGCTGAAAATGCCCGATCTGGGCTACAAGGCCTTGTACAGCTCCATGGGGCAGTATTACAAGGAGTTCAAGTTCGTGATCGCAGCCATGGTGCTGCTCTTCTTCATCGGCGTGAAAGACGACATCATCGGTTTCAGCCCGGTGAAGAAACTGGTGGGCCACATCGTGGTCGGCTACATACTCGTGATCATGGCGGGCATCCGTATCACCAGTATGCATGGCACTTTCGGCATCTATGAGCTGGGCGATGAATGGAGCATCGCGTTCAGCTTCTTCGTTTACATCGTGCTGGTGAACGCGATCAACTTGATCGACGGTGTGGATGGCTTGGCCGGTGGCATCGGCACCATTTGCGCGCTGGCTTTCGGCTGTTGGTTCTATCTGGCCGGCGACGTGCCCTTGGCCCTGCTCAGTGCAGTCCTGGCCGGGGCCCTCATCGGCTTTCTCGTCTTCAACTACCACCCAGCGCGCATTTTCATGGGCGACAGCGGCTCCCTGATCATCGGTGCTATCCTCAGTGTGCTCGCCATGAACCTGGTGGACCATGACATAACCCGCTTGCCGCCATGGCTGGCCCGCGTGCCAACGCCGCTTTTCGCCATGGGCGTGTTGGCCTACCCGCTCGTGGACACCTTCCGCGTGTTCGTGAGCCGCGCCGCCCGGGGTGTGAGCCCCTTCGCTGCCGACAAGAACCATATCCATCATCGGCTCATGGCCCACGGCCTAGGCCACCGCGGTACTACGATCGTGCTCTACCTCTTCGCCATCTTCGTCATCCTCATCAGCCTGCTCACGCGCGACATTGCTCCTACCAAGGGCCTGCTCTTGCTCGGGTCCAGTGCGTTCTTCCTGGCGCTCCTGCCCTTCATTATCCCCGTGCGCCAGCGCAAGTGATGCGAACCCCTATTGTTCGTTGTTGCCCATCGATTGTGCTCGGCATGACAACGCTGTTGGTTGCCGGGCAATGCTTGGCGCAACCGGCCACACTGCCACTGAGCAGTGCGATCGAAGCGCCATGGGCCGCGGAAAGTCACGACCTCAACAGCACCCTGCATACGGCAATGCGGCCCTACTTGATCCGCGACCTGCGCGCATTGCCGGGTGGTGACACGTTGCAGGGGACGGCAGCTCTCGGGCTGCTCGAGCGCTGGGGAAACAACGCTTTTGATACTGCATCCGTAGCCCTGCGCTGGCGTGGCGGCCCCCTGCTGGATGCCATGGCAGGGTTGGATGCGGGAAGCTCTTCCCCCTTCACATGGCGCGCGGGCGCGGGTGCTTGGCTGGAAGCCGATGCGGGCAAGCGTTGGAGCTTCCACTTGGATGGGCAGGCATGGAACGAGAACTGGAGCGACTACCTGGATACGCTGGTTGATGCACAGCAAGTCTCGCTCGGCGAGGGCTACGCCTATGGTGATGATGAGGCGCGCAGCCACTACGACTGGAACGGTTGGGCCAGCTTCGTCCCCGACGATGCGTTCACCCTCACCGTAGGGCGTGGCAAGCACTTCTTCGGCGAAGGGTACCGCTCGTTCTTCCTCAGCGACAATGCCGGCAGCTATCCCTTCTTCCGCATCACCACAGAGTTCTGGAAGGTGAAATACACGAATCTCTTCACCGTCCTGGACGACATCCGCGGTGCACACGGTTCCCCTTCAGCGTACGACCGGAAGTTCGCGAGCTTCCACTACCTGAGCTGGAACGCTTTGAAGCGTGTGAACGTCGCCGTGTTCGAAGGCGTGGTGTGGCAGGGTGCCGATAAGCAGTTCCCACGCGGCTTCGACATCAACTACCTGAACCCGGTCATCTTCTACCGGCCTGTGGAATACAGCCAGGGCAGTGGCGACAATGCGTTGCTCGGCTTCGCGCTCAACATCAAACCCGGCAGGAAGAGCCTCTTCTACACGCAGTTCATGCTCGATGAATTCCTCTTGGACAACGTGCGCGCCGGGCGCGGCTGGTTCGGCAACAAGCAGGCATTCCAGATGGGGTTGGTGGCCTACAATGCTTTCAAACTGAAGACGCTCATGCTCAGGGTGGAGTTCAACTACGCCCGGCCGTTCATCTTCACACACAGCGACACGCGGCAGAACTATGCACACGCCGGGCAGCCGCTCGCGCATCCTTACGGCAGCAACTTCTGGGAAGTGCTGGCGCACGCAGAGTGGCGAAAAGAACGTTGGATGGCGAGCTTGCACCTGAGCCTCGCGACCCTAGGACAAGATACCGGAGCCTACAGTTGGGGCAGCAACATTTTCCGTCCGGAAGCCGACCGCCCCCTGCGCGATGGCGTGCGCCCGGAGGAATACGGCTTCTACCTCGGCGACCCGGTGCAGACGACGATCTTCTACACGGAGCTCACCGGCGCTTGGACCATCGATCCGCGCAGCGGCCTGCGCGTTGAGGCAGCCTATACACTGCGCTCCCGCCAACCTTACGGCAGCGCCAACGAGCTTACCAATTGGTTCCGCGTGGGTATCAGCACCAATTTGCGGCAGCGGTACCAAGACCAAGAAGTGAGGTACAGACTGGAGTAAAGGGCGGTGGTCCGGGGCGGTTGAAAATCATCTTACGCGGCACATGGGCCGAACGGATATTTTCGCCGCACTTTGGAACGGACCCGTACCGCAACCGCTTCGATCCCACTGGCTGTAAAGCTGCGGGAAGTCGCAGCACTCTTCAAGCTTCGGCTGGCCAGTTTGGTGGTGGTGAGTGCGGCCTTGGGCTACCTGATGGGCGTGCCGGAGGGCGCGTTCTCGTGGCCTAACATCCTTCTGCTCTCTCTAGCCGGTTTCCTCGTTACGGGTGCAAGCAATGCCCTCAACCAAGTGATCGAGCAGGACCAAGACGCCCTGATGTCGCGCACCAACGAGCGGCCCTTGGTACGGGGTACGCTGAGCGCTCGCGAGGCGATCGTGATCGCGGTACTTGCGGGCACCATCGGGGTAGTAACGCTTTGGGCGGTGTTCGGCCCCCTGAGCGGGATCCTTGGGCTGCTGGCCCTTTTCATGTACGCCGCGCTTTACACACCCCTCAAGCGCTATAGCCCTTGGGCGGTATTCGTCGGGGCATTGCCGGGCGCGATCCCACCCATGCTCGGTTTCGTGGCGGCGCAAGGGCATTTCGGCTTGGGCCCCGGACTACAGTTCCTTGTCCAGTTCGTATGGCAGTTCCCGCACTTCTGGGCGATCGCATGGGTGCTGGATGATGACTACGCCAAAGCCGGCTTCCGCCTGCTGCCGTCGAAAGGTGGGCGCGATGCTCGCACCGCCGCGTGGATCCTTTTCAGCGCGTTGATGGTGGTGCCCGCGGGCATGCTGCCGTGGTATTTCGGCTTCAGCGGCAGTTGGAGCATGGTGGTGGCCGTGGCCGCTGGCCTGCTTATGGTTGTGCCTGCGATCAAACTGTTCCGCACCCGCGATAGGAAGGATGCCCGCCGCCTGATGTTCGCCAGCTTCCTGCACCTTCCCTTGGTGCAACTGGCCTACGTGCTCGACCGCATATGAACACCACCGACACCGCCGCCGAGGACCTGGCCATGCGCCACGGCGCCCGCCGGTTGCTGGTGAAACTGCTCTGTTTCGCCATCGTGATGCTCTTCGCAGGGCTTACCAGTGCCTACATCGTGAGCAGCGGCAGCGGTTACTGGGTCTGGCTACGCCTGCCGCAGGCTTTCCTCTACAGCACCATCGCCATCGTGCTCAGCAGCGCGGTTCTGCAACTCGCGTACGCATTGACCAAAAAGGGCAAAGGCAAGCAGGCTGCGGGGCTAACGGCCTTCACCCTGTGCTTGGGCATTGCTTTCAGTTACTTCCAGTTCGATGGTTTCAAGGACCTCTATGCCCGCGGCAATTCGCTGGCCGGCGATGGCGGTGTGCTCAACATCAAGGGAACCTATGGCGTGGACTTCGCGATGAGCCGCAAAGGCGTGCCCTTGGTCCTTGAGAACGGCGACTATTACCTGGGAACCGATACGGCCCGGCAAACGAAGCTGAACGCCGAGATCGAAGAGATGTGGAACGGCAACAGCAGCTACCTCTACATGCTCACCCTGCTTCACCTGGCCCACTTGGCCTTGGGGTTGATCGCCCTGCTCGTAATGGCGGTTAAAGGGTTCATGGACCGCTACACCGCTACGGAACACATTGGACACTGGAGCGGCACGGTCTATTGGCATTTCCTCGGTGGTCTGTGGGTATTCCTCTTTCTGTTCTTGACCTTCGTTCATTAACATTGCCGCCGCAATCCCAGAAGCATGTCAGGAGAAGCGTCCAAGGCGATACCGAACGAAGTCCTCTGGAGCGGCGGTCGCAGCCCCTTCAGTGTCAGCTATGGCAAGCTGATGATGTGGTTTTTCCTGGTGAGCGATGCGCTCAGCTTCACCGGCCTGCTGGTGGGCTACGGTTTTGTGCGCCACAGCCTGCCCGTAGGCGACGTGTGGCCCTTGGGTGAAACCGTGTTCCGTGCCCTGCCCTTCACCAGCGGCAGCTTCCCGTTGATGTACGTGGCCTTCATGACGGCCTTGCTCATTTTCAGTTCAGTTACGATGGTGCTGGCGGTGGAAGCCGGCCACCGCATGGACAAGAAGAACGTGGTGTTCTGGTTGTTTCTCACAGTGCTCGGCGGCGCCGGTTTCGTTGGCTCGCAGGCTTGGGAGTGGAGCCACTTCCAGCATGGCAGCGGGGGTTACATCACAACGAGCGAGGGTGTCAAATACTGGGTACACAACGACACGCACGACACGCACGATCCGACCCACGCCCCGGGCTTTCATTTGGTGAAGGCCGATGGCACAGGCTACCTGCACGGCACCGAGGAACTGGAGGGTGAGGAAGCCATGGCCGAGTGGAACAAACAGATCAACTATGTGGCCGGCGCCCCTTTCCCATGGAGCAGCACGGGCATGGTGAACAATGAGTACGGCCCCGCCCAGTACGCCAACTTCTTCTACTTCATCACCGGGTTCCACGGGTTCCACGTGGCCAGCGGCGTGGTCATCAATTTCATCATCCTCATGGGGGTCATGCGCGGTGTGTACCACCGTCGTGGCCACTACGAAATGGTGGAGAAGGCCGGTCTCTACTGGCACTTCGTGGACTTGGTGTGGGTGTTCGTGTTCACCTTCTTCTACCTGGTTTGAGCAACCGCACTGCAACCCAACTGAACTGATATGGAGCGCGACGATGTGATCGAGTACAGCCTCGACGGACACCATAGCGAAGAGCAGGGCAAAAAGATCCGGAAGAAGATCTGGATGATCACCCTGCTCCTGGCCGTGGTAACCACGATCGAAGTGGTGCTCGGTGCCTACTGGCGGCACTTCTTCCCCGTTGAAGTTCATGCCGAGGCTTGGCAATGGGTGAAATGGGGCTTCGTTGTGCTCACCTTGGTGAAGGCCACGTACATCGTGATGACCTTCATGCACTTGGGCGACGAACGGAGCAACGTGCGGGCCATGATCCTTCTGCCGTACGGCCTCTTCGTGATGTACTTGATCTGGATCGCTCTCGGGGAGAGCAACTATGTCGAGCGCGCGCTGAATCTCTTCCTGTAGTCTTGGAACCGGCCTCGCCCCTGCGCAAATGGTTGTTGCTGGGAGGCGTGTTCATCCTGTTGCCCATCATCTATTACCTCGTTGGTACGGGCACCAGCCATTTCCGCGAACTGCCCATCATGGGCCCACGGGAGGCACTCCCCAACGGCGACACGCTCTACCATGAAGTGCCCCCGTTCGCCTTCACCGGTATCGACGGCAAGCTGGTAACGGACAAAACCCTCGAGGGCAAGATCCTCATCGTCGATTTCTTCTTTACGCGTTGCCAGAGCATCTGCCCGCGCATGAGCGCGCACATGCGCGAACTACTGCACCTATCGCTGACCACCGTTGATGGGTACGACGAGATCGTTTTCCTGAGCCACACCGTGGACCCGGAGCACGACACCCCCGAAGTGCTGGCGAAGTACGCGTATGAGTACAGCGCCGATACCGCCCGCTGGAAGTTCGTGACCGGCAGCAAGGAGGATCTTTATACACAGGGCAGCGAAGGCTACTTCCTGGCGGCCAAGGAGGATGTTCTGGCTGAAGGCGGGTTCCTGCACAGCGAGAAATTCGTACTGGTGGACAAGCGCCACCACATCCGTGGCTTTTACGACGGGACGAACCCTGCGAGCATAAAGGAACTGGTGACCGATGCCAAGATGTTGGTAGGAGAGGAAAAGAAACGGGAACGGGAGGCCAAGGGGAAGTGAGTGGTGAGCGCAGTGACAGGGAAGTTGAACGAAGTAGCAGAATGGAAACGGCGAAGGCGAACAACGGCTGGCTGATCTGGGCGCTGAGCGCTGTGTTGCTTGGCGTAGTGGCCTTCCTGTACTTGGGTCCTGATCTCTTTTCGCTCGGCATTGCGCGTGGCACCCTGCCAGCGATCAACGGCGTGATCAACGCGCTCACGACCATGGTATTGATCGCCGCTTGGCGCGCCATCATGGCCAAGCGGATACAACGGCACAAGAAGCTGATGTTGACGGCGGTGGGGCTCAGCACGGCCTTTCTCATCCTCTACATTACCCAGCATTCCAGCTTCGAAAGCGCCAAGTATGGTGGCCCCGTTGTCGGGGTGTACTACTTCATCCTCCTTACGCACATTGTGCTGGCGGCTGTGATCGTGCCGTTGGTGTTGATCACGTTGAACAGGGCGCTCGGCCAGCGGTTCGACAAACACCGGAAGATCGCGAAAGTCACGCTGCCGCTGTGGTTGTATGTGAGCATCACCGGCGTGGTGGTGTACCTGATGATGAAGAACTATTACTGAGCCTCTTCGGCCGGTTACCTTCACCCCGTGAAACGCTTGCTCGCCATACTGCTGCTATTGGCCACGGCCGCGCCGGATCTCTTCGCGCAAGGTTGTGCCATGTGCAAGGCCGTTTCGGAGCAAAGCGATGATGCGGCAGGCATCAACGGTGGGATCCTTTGGTTGATCCCGATCCCTTACATCCTGCTTTTCCTCCTCTTCCGCAAACAGCTCCGCGACTTCTGGCGCGAACTCTCCAGCGCGCGCGGTTGAAGTACCAACCCCCTGAGAACAGGAAAGGCTGCCCGCAGGCAGCCTTTTCCATTGGTCGCCCGGTGACTACTTCTTGGCGTTGCCCAGGATCTTGAACATGCCCGTGCCACATTTAACGCACGTGCCTTTCATCGCCTTGCGGCCGTTGGCCATGGTGTTCTCCTTGGCGTCCTTCATTTCGCGCTTCGCTTTGCACTTTACGCAGTAACCTTCTACAGCTGGCATGGTGGTCGGTGTTAGAGTGTGGAGCCAAAGTAGGATCGACAGCTACCCGCACGAACCACCCTTGTGGATGAGTTGTCAACAGGTGTGGCGTTCGCGAACCTCATCGGCGCGCACGCCACCAGCGCCACAACACCGGCCACCAGATGAGCAAAAGCAAAACCGCGGTCCAAATGTGGAAGCGTCTGAACATGGAGGGACCGGTGTAGCTCCCGTTGCATGGCATGGACCTGCACCACACCATGAAGAGGTCGGCGATGGGCATTGCACCGAACACATAACACTTGTGCTCGCCCCCGGTGCGGAAGCCGAAACCGTGCACCGTGGCTTCGAATTCCATGGCGAGGTGCGCGTCGCCGTTCGTCCGGCACGCTCCTGCACCGACGATGGTGGCAGCAGGACCGAAGCCCAAGATCAACGGGCCACTGTCCACGTCGCCGGGCGCATCGTCGCCGATGGGATGCTCGCGAACACCGGGAACGCCAAAGCTCTCGCTGAAGTACAGATCGCGGAAACGGGTGAACTGTTCCGAGGCGAACACCGGGTCGATGGCGGGCAGCACCACGTTCATCAGCGCTTGCGAACTGCCCCGGGCCGCGTTGCGCATCGCGTCGCGCTGTGGGAACCACGCATGCGGCAGCAAGCCGTTCCGATCGAGCCGTTGACGCGCCTGCTCCACCCAACGCGCGATGACCGCGGAATGGTCAGCACCCGTGTGTTGTTCGTGCAGCCGCAACGATGCCAGTGCCATCAACGCATCCGCTGGCCATGCTTGTCCTGTGTACGATTCCAGAAAGGGAGAAGACGATCCGGCGAAGGCGACCGCGATCACCAGGCTTTGCCGATCGAACGCATTGCGCAACGTTGTATCGGCCCCGCCGAGACCCACAATATGCCCCAGTACATAGTTGCGCCAGCCCGCATAGAACGCACCCAGCGGCAATGGCGTGCTGATCGGGAATTGCGCGCGGGACCCCTTATTATCGAGTTGCGTGTAGGCCCACCGCGCTTCATCGATCGCATGCCCTCGCCGCGTGTCGCCTTGCGGAAGTCGCGCGGCCAAGTTGCACCAGCCCAAGGCATACAGAGCTTGTGTGAAAACCTCGCCTTCGGGGAAGAGCCGCTGCATTTCACGCGCCGATCCATCGTGTACACGGGGCTCCAAATAAGCGAGCTGTGCCTGAAGCCCGTCTACTTCCTCCTCACTCCCGATGGGTGGCGCCGTGTGCACGGCAATGCTCACCCAAAGAAGAAGTACAGTGACGATAGAGGCGAAGAAGAGGTAGATGGACCGAAGCATCCTTCGCGCCGGACGCATCACCGCACGAACGGATCCGAGAACCGCACGTCGGTCACCAGCGGCACGTCCGTCAACGTCTTCAGGAAAGCGACCAATGCCTGCTTCTCGTACGGCGTAAGGCCCATTTGCAGCGGTGTTCCACCGATCATGCCTTCCACCGTCAACCGATCATCGAGGTTGGGATGCGCTTGTATGCCACCGTTGTAGTGCTCAACCACTTCCTCCAAGGTGTTGAAGCGACCGTCGTGCATGTAGGGCGCACTGAGTTCCGTGTTCCGCAAACTGGGCACCTTGAATTTCCCGTTGTCCTCGCTGTTCCCCGTGAACTCCCCGCGTCCGTTGTCGGTGTACTCCACATCCAAACCGTTGTTGCGCGGTTCCTGGTTGTGGAAGTTGGCCGTCATGTGGCACTGGTTGCATTTGGTGACCCCATTGTAGAAAAGCGCCTTGCCGTCCAGTTCCGGCTGGGTGAAATCAGCGAAGCCGTTCGCCTCACCGGCGTCGTACCGTGTGCGGTAACTGGCAATGGACCGCACGAATTGCGCTAGCGCCCGCGAGACCCGCTCATCGGTGATGCTGTCATTACCGAAGGCCTCGGTGAACAGCGGTGCGTAGTGTTCGATCCCCTCCAAACGCGTCCTGACTTCCGGCAGGGTCATGCCCATTTCCACGGCATCCTGTATGGGCATCAGCACCTGCGCCTCAAGGTTCGGTGCGCGTTGGTCCCAGAACTGGCGGCGCGAGTAGGACTGGTTGACCAGGTGCGAGGCATTGCGCCGCGTGCCCCCACCGTTGTGGCCGATACTAGCGGCCACTGGATCGGCGAAACCCTTGTCCTGATGATGGCAACTGCCACAGCTGATCGTGCGGTTGGCGCTGAGGTTGTGATCATAGAACAGTACGCGGCCCAAGGTGGCGCCAGCATCCGTTATCGGGTTATTGTCCGGTGTGCTCTCCCAGATCTGCAGCAGGACCTGGCTGAAATGCGCCGGCATGGGAGGCAGCGTGTAGCTGTACAGTTGCGCCGGCAATACCAAGGTCGGTTCGGTCGGTTCCTCTACGATGGGTGCATCCTTCCTGCAAGCACCGACGGACAGCAATACCAAAACCAGCGCCGGGCCAACTAGGGATCTCGGACGGGAAGTGTTGCTCATTTTCCTGGGCTGGGCGGTCCGCCAAACTACAGCCGTTCGGTTGACCTACGCTCTCCGCGTATGGTCCCGCGCACACCACGCGCAACGCAGGATCCGTCAACCGGCAGGGGTGTATGGGCTGCCCACAACCCACGCACAACGGTGAAAGAAGAGCGCTTCACGGCGTGATCACCTCCAATACCGTGACCTGTCGTACATCACGTGCATGGCGCATGTCGTCCGGAACGATCAGCTGGAATGGCCCGTCGTGGTTATCGAGCGGTTGTCCGTTCTTCTTCCACGCAAGGATCACGGGCCGCTGCCGGAAACTGGTGTCCGTTTCGGCAAGGGCTATGATCGCGTTGTAACCATCGGCTGCTTCAACGCGCACATAAGACCTCACCATTGTGCGCTTCTCGATCGCAGCGATAGAGGCGCTGTTCATCTTCAGGATGTCCATCAGCCAAGCCCCCTCGTACGCGGCTTCAACACCATCGTGCGATGCGATAGTGGCGGTCCTTTGGGTGAGCGTGCGCATTTCGCCGAAGGTCACCCTGGCATCACCACCGGAATGGTGGACGCGTACGGTCAGCGTATCGTTCTGAGACGCGCCCACGAGCGGCACCAAATGCAACATAGCGAATGCGGAACGGAGAAGCATGCGCCAAAGATGCTCCACTTGCTACCATCAGCGTGGTCCGTCAAGATCCGCTCAACCGCGCCGTGTATTCCGAATTCAGTTGGACCATCTTTCCCCAGAAACCTTCGGAGGTCCTGCCGTTCAGATGCTCCACGAGGACATCCAGGTGCGTGTGCCAGCCACCGGAAATGCCGAGCAGGTCTTTGTGGTTCGGTAGTCGTTCATGCGTCAACACCAGCAACACCTCCTCGCCACGCTCGCTCAGTTCGATGACCACTTCAGACAGGGCCTCGACCCGTTTACCCCAAGTGAACGCGAGTACATGCGGCGGCTCGCATCGCGTGACTTGCGCATCCATGGTATGGCCGTTCTCCAATTGCTTGAACTGCTCCGGTATGGTCTCCGGCGCAGCATCCATTTCGCGGTGCAACCACGTGAGCCGTGCTGCGCCACCCACGCGCAGTTCCATCGGTCCGCTGGCCAACCACTTCGCGCGCTTCTCCGATTCCGTGAGGTAGGACCAGGCGCGTTCGATGGGGCCTGGAAGGATCCGCTCGAAGCGGATGGTGTTCGGTGCGACCAGCTTGCCGTAACGTGCTTCGTTCTCCATGTTCTTCAGTTGTTGACCATGCCGGTCAGTTCTTCGTTCGTGTTCCGCAAGTTCACTCCGCCTTCGTACACGGATTTCAGGTTCGCGAGCCAGAAGGTCCAGCCCACGTGGCAACCCAGCCGCACGTTCTTCTTCGATGCCGGATCGGTGGGGATCGCGCTCTGGACAAGTTCAACGATCACATCCTTTCCCACCTGCTTCAAGCGCACGTCAACCAAGGAGCCCGCAAAAGTGAATTGCACATGGTCTTTCCCGTTCGCTTGCCTGACGATCCCCTTTTCCACACCATCATAGTTGTACCATTCCCAAGCGAAGGTGCAACCCTTGGCGATGGCCGCCGTGCGGCGAACGGCCTTCTTGTCGGCACCCGTGTACGACGCCTTGCGCAGGAACCAGTCCTCAAGGTTCGATGCGCGGGTCCATGCAGCATAGAGGCCCTTCATAGTTGCTCTCACCGGGATCCTGATGGTGAAACTTGTCCAATCAATAGTGCTCATGGTCGTTTTGTTGGTTCACTGTTTCTTCGCTTCATCCTCTTCGCGCAGGATACGTTCCAATGTGTCCAGGCGCGATGCCCAGAAATTGCGGGTGTCCTCGATCCATTTCGCCGCCGCATCGAGCGGCTCGTGCCGATAAGACAGGAAGTGATCACGTCCCTCCTTCCTGCGCTTCACCAGTTTTGCCCGCTCCAGCACGAGGATGTGCTTGCTCACCGCGTTCAGCGACATGCTGAACGGCCGTGCGACTTCCGTAACGCGTGCTTCGCCCCTGGAAAGGCGTTGCAGGATCGCCCGGCGTGTGGGGTCCGCCAGCGCGAGCAGGGTAAGGTCAAGTGTTTGTGGCGCGGACATGACCGATCGAATCCATGTGTGTGCGTTCGGTTGTATCCGGTATGCCGGTGCCTTCCGTGATCAGCTTGAACAGGCTGGTGCCGATGAAGTAGTCCCAGCCCTTCTCGCATTGCAGGTAGCACTCCACCTGTGGTATGAGACCGATGTGCGTGAAGGTGAAGCGCGTGCCATCGCCCTCTGCGGCCATGTCGAACACCATCTCCGTTCCTTTCCATTCCTCCGGATCCTTCAACCAAGGCAGGCGGCTCTCGGTAACCCGCCAGACGATGCGTTCGCCCACCACTGCTTCAGTGATGCGTTGCATGGTGTAGTGCACATCGCCGAACTGCACGCTGAACTCGTCTCCGCGCGCTTCCGTTGCGCCGTCCGTGTGGATGGTCCACCATTGCGGGACGCGGCATATGGCCTCGTAGACATGCTGTGGAGTACGGCGCACCGTGAACGTCTGGCTGTAGTTCCGTTTCTTCTGTTCCATGGCTTGATCGTTTTCGGGACAAATATATTCAACCTTTTGGTTGAATGGCAAGCACACCTTCTCTTTCGCGCGTTCCTTTGCAGCATGAAGTTCGGTGGCGTCTCCTCCGTCAAGGGACTGGACCTGTCCCTTCCTCCCGATCATCCCGATACCGCACGGGTGCTTGGACGGGGCAAGGGGAAAGGATCGCCGCGGATCCATGTGGGCTGTGCCAAATGGAACAAGACCGACCTCAAGCACTTCTACCCGAAGGGCACCAAGGATGAACTGACCTACTATGCCAAGCAGTTCAATAGCATCGAGCTGAACGCGACTTTCTACGGGCGCACCACCGCTGAACAGTACACAAACTGGGCGAAGAAAGTTCCCAAGGACTTCCGGTTCTTTCCGAAAGTCGTCCAGAGCATCAGCCATTTTGCACGGCTCAAGAACGTCGAACCCGCAGTTGATGAGTATCTCGATGCTGTGCAGCACCTCGGCGACAAACTAGGCGCCGTTTTCTGCCAGGTACACGAGAACTTCTCGCCGAAGGACTTCGACCGCATCGAGCCCTTCCTGAAGAACTGGCCGAAGGATGTGCCGCTGGCCATGGAGTTCCGGCATACGGACTGGTACAACCGGGAGTCCGTCGCGATGCAGCTCTACGAGTTGCTCGAAGCACACCGCGTGATGAACATCATCACCGACACCGCTGGACGGCGCGACCTGCTGCACATGCGCCTCACGACACCTTCGGCCTTCGTGCGCTACGTGGGTGCCAACGACCCGAAGAGCGACCGCGCGCGGCTGGATGAATGGGTGAAGCGGTTGAAGGTCTGGGTGAAGCTGGGCATCGAGGACATCCACTTCTTCGTGCATCAGAACCATGAGCTCGAGTCGCCGCTGCTGGCGGCCGACTTCATCAAGAAGTTGAACAAGGCCATCGGCAGCAAGTTGAAGCTGCCGCAGACGTTGGACGGTGGGCTCTTCGATGAGTGATCTGTAACATCGGAACACAACGTCCGTCCCATCTAACAAGAGCCCTCCCATGCGCGCCATCCTCATCCTCTCGTTTTTGCTGGCACTCGCCCCCCTGGGAGGCCGGTCACAAATGGTTCCCGATCCCGACAGCATCCTCATCGGCGACCGCCAACTGCCGAAGGTGTTGCTGGTGGGCACTTTCCACTTCGAGTATTACGACCTGGATGCGCATGTGACCGCAAAGGACAAACGCGTGAACGTGAAGGACCCGCAACGCCAGAGGGAGATGGAAGAGCTCGTCGCGTACATCGCGCGTTTCAAGCCGACCGCCATTGCCGTGGAGTCCGGCCCGAATACCGGCTTCCTGATGAAACGCTACCGCGCCTACCAACGCACCGACTCCCTTGCACGCACCGACGAGATGGACCAGATCGGTTTCCGGTTGATGAAGCGCTTCGGCATCGATACGGTTCATGGCGTGGATGCACCAACGCTGGTGGACGACCTGTGGAACGACAAGGATTCATTGCACCTGCACCCGATGCTCGACAGCATTTATGCCGACTGGGACTTCACCAGCGACGATGCCGTAAGCCAGCGCTACACCGCGCATTACAACTTCGGGGACGACTACCACACGACGCACACGATGCTGGAGTCGTTCAGGTACCACAATGCCGACAAGACCCTGGACCGCGACTTCGGCGCCTACCTCGCCGGCGATTTCAAGCTGGGCAAATACCGCGGTGCGGATGGCCTGGCCATGCATTGGTACGCCCGCAACCTGCGCATCTTCCGCAACATCCAGGAACTGGACCTGAAGCCCGAAGACCGGTTGGTGGTGATCTACGGCGCGGGGCACATGGGCATCCTCAAACACCTGTTCGAGTGCTCGGTGGAATTCGACCTCGTGAAGTTCGGGGAGTTGTGAGAGAGGACACGTGACCAACGATGGGCTCCGCTATTGGGGATCGTTCCGCAATGCTTCCATGGAAGACCGCACCCAGGCCTTGTTCTCTTCCGATGCACAGAACGCTGCATTGTCCGCTTGGGCCGTAGCGATCACCTCATCGGCCTTCGCTCCCTGTTTAAGACCGGCGTACATGTACGCCACGGCGGAAGCCCTTGCGCCGGAGCGGCAAGAGATCAAGGTGGGACGTGGCAAGTGATCCAGCGCATCAACATGCTTCCGCGCCAAGTCGAGGTCGAGCACCCGCGGCGGATCGCTGATGACACGCGCACTGGTCGGAATGGCTTGCTTCACTTGCTCATAAGAGATGCCACCGGGCATGGAGGCGAATTCATCGCCGATGAGAAAAAGCCAGGACGCGCACCCCGACTCCTTGGCATAGGTGTCCGGGTCCTGGATCATACCCCGGTTGAACTTCAGGTCTGAGGGTAGTTTGAAGTCGGCCATGGGTCCGGCGGTGTTGAGTGTTGGTGCGGATCGTCCCGCACGCAGTTCCGAAGGTAACAGTGGCCGGTGTCGTCGTGGTGCGGATCAATTGGCAGGATCCCGGGCTGTTTCTGTTTAAGGGTGTTAAGCAACGGATCACCATCAATGGGCGCAGGTATACTTGGTTCAACAAGTCGCGGCGAACAACCTCAGGACCATGAAGAACCTCAACACCGGCAACCCCGTACTTGTACCGATCCTGTTCCTCTCCCTGCTCACCAGTTGCCAGGCCCAGCAGGAAGCGCAACCGAACAAGTACGAGCAGTACTTGAGCGAAGCGAGTGCACGCGGACAGTTCAACGGCGCTGCGCTGGTCTTCGACAAGGGCAGGGTGGTTTACCAAGGAGCCTTCGGCATTCGCAGCATCGATCCTGTTGACTCACTGGATGTGAACTCTCAGTTCCGATTGGCTTCGGTGAGCAAGCAGTTCACCGCCATGGCGATCATGTTGCTGAAGGAGCAGGGCAAACTCGGCTATGACCAGGATATCCGCGACTTCATACCCGAACTGCCTTATGAGGGGATCACCATCAGGCACCTGCTGCACCATGTTTCCGGCGTGCCGGATTACGAACCACTGATGGACCAGAACTGGAAACCGGAACTGAAGTACGACGACCCCGCGCGCTACACCGACGGCAATGCGGATGTGATCAAGATGCTCGTGAAGCTGAAGCCGCCTGTCCTGTTCAAGCCGGGTGAGAAATGGCAATACAGCAACACGGGCTACAACCTGCTCGGCACCATTGTGGCGCGCGCGTCAGGGGTCTCGTTCGCTGAATACACGCAGAAGCACATCTTCGAGCCAGCCGACATGTCGCGCACGGTGATGTACGACTTCGTCATCGGCCCCGACCCGAAGATGCCCGACCGCGCCTTCGGCTTCCAGACGCAATGGAACGGAACCGATCGGATCCCCGCGGATTCGCACTATCTGAACCCCGGACAGGGAGAGGACGGTGTCTATTCCACCGTAGGCGATATGTTGAAATGGGACCGGATCCTCTACACCGATAAGCTGGTCTCCAAGGCAACGCTCGAAGAAGCCTTCACACCATCGGTGCTCAACAACGGCGACACCACGGACTATGGCTTCGGCTGGTTCATCCAGAAGTCACCAACGGGAAAGCGCATGGTGACGCATTCGGGCGGATGGCTGAGTTTCGGGACCTACATCGTTCGGGAGATCGAAGAGGACAAGTGCATTGTGCTCTTGCAGAACAACTCCACCTCGCTCTGGGGCATTGTGGTGGGTTTGACGGATCTGCTCTACGGCGAGTCCGCTGCATTGCCGCCGCTATCGATCCGCCGGGAAATGGGAAAGCTCGTGGCGACCGAGGGCGTCGAACGCGCTGTTGCGCAATACAAGAAGTGGAAATCGGAGAAGCCCGCAGGCTACAACTTCAACGAAACCGAGCTGAACAACCTGGGCTACGAGCTCGTGTGGGCTGGGCGCGCGGAAGATGGCGCGGCGATCATGAAGTTGAACTTGGATGAGTATCCCAACTCTGCCAACGTGTACGACAGCTATGGCGATGCCTTGCTCGCGAAAGGCGATACCACGAACGCACTGGCGAACTTCAAGAAGTGCTTCGCGATGGATGCCACCATGACCGCGACGAAGGAGAAGATCGAGGGGATCGAGGCGGGTGCGAAGTGATCTTCAATTTACGCGTAACAAAATCAAGTCATGGCACCGTTGAATCACGATGGTGCTCGCAGCGTGCGTTTCATTGGCTCCCGTGAGCATCAACCATCCTCCTCAATTGCCGTGCTTCTCGACTATGGTACTCCTTGGTGCGTCCACAGACCGAGGTATAGAGCACGTCGACCAGCGCCTCTGTTTCGCTCCCTGCGTTGACCTTGCGGGAATGCGCATAGATGATGTACCTGCGACCAATGCTGAAAGAGAACCCACAATCCGCAACGCCTAAACCTGAGTACACTATCACGGTATCAGCGACACTCCCCTTTGTAGATCGATCCACCCGAATGACATACTTGAGCATGCTACGTGAGCCGAGTCTCTCTGACTCCCGGACTGCCACGAACTCTTTGCTCAATACGGTTCCGGACAGGATCACTGGGACTTCTTCGTAAGCCTCCTTCACCGTTGGCATCGGCTTGCAATCACATGCATGTGATAGAGAAACGAGGGATAAGCCAACAAGCAGGGTGAAAAACCTCGAACCATTCATGGCACCGCGTTCAATACCCCCCACCCCCACCCTGCCCCTTTTCGATCGGGTGCCAAGTGGTCTTCACCTCTTGCGTGTAGAGGATCATTGGGGTTCATTTCGATCTGCGTGCTGCCCGCCGAGCGCTGTTCGCCACAGCTTTAGGCGTGCGTGTAACATGGGTTTTGCGCGGAGCGCGCGCAGGCTTCTCCGCCGTTGGCACTTGGCGGATACTTCGAGGGCCAGCGGGCTTGCGGCCAACAGACATTTTGTTGCCGAGTGAATCCACATCGAGATCACCTGCATACAACGCCGCGAACGGGAAGCACATCTCCCAGTCGCCCCAGACGATGTCCGTACGGTCCTTTATTGTGAACGCTTTGAACCGGATAACGTCAAGGAACTGCGCCGCCATCGGGTTCTGCGACGGTGCGGACAGGAAGCCGTGGAAGTCGAGCTCTGTCGCGCGTCCGTCGGTAAAGCGGAAGGCCACGCGATAGTCACCCAGGTACTTGGCGCTCTTGATGAAGACGTTCTCCGGGATGGTCATCGGGCGATGCGTTTGGTTATGCGCTCGGGTGCAACGTGTTTGTGCAGCACAAAGTAATCGTTCCACTTGCGAAGAATGTCCTTGGCCTTGGCACGCACAAAGCGTTCCGCCTCGCGCTCTTGTGCAGGCGGCAGTGCGTGCTTGTTGCCGAGCTTCCGGAACACCACGTCGATCAGCTTGCCGTCGCGAATGATGAGTTCGATCACCGATTCGTACTTGCCATAACGCGCATGCACATGGATCGGGCTGTGCTCATTGCTGAATATCAGGAACACAAGACCGAAGTATTCGTAAAGCTTGGGCATTGGTAGCGTTCAATACCCCCCACCCCCACCCTGCCCGCGTTCGATCGGGTGCCAAGTGGTCTTCACCTCTTGCGTGTCGAGGATCATGTAGGGTGATTGCGCCTCCTCGTTGTTCCAGTCCGTGACTTTCGGATAGACCGTGCGCTTGAGGTTGCAGGTGGCTTCGCTGTCCACCATCGTGCGCTCCTCCTTCGTCACGTCGGAGACGACGATCGCATTGATGTCCATGTGCGAGACAAGCGGCTTCAGCAGTTCGCTGCGTTGGCCGGTAAGCAGGTTCACCACGCCGCCGGGCAGGTCGCTGGTGGCGAGCACTTCGGTGAAAGTCACTGCCGGAAGCGGCATGCTCTCGCTGGCCACCACGATACAGGTATTGCCGCCCGCGATCACGGGAGCCACCATGCTCACAAGGCCGAGCAATGCGCTGCCTTCGGGCGCCATGATGCCCACCACGCCGGTGGGTTCCAATACGCTGAAGTTGAAGTGCGAGCTGTTCGTGGGGTTCACGCTGCTGAAAAGCGCTTGGTATTTGTCGCACCAACCCGCGTAGTGGATCCAACGATCGATCGCGGCGGAAACACGTACCTCGGCATGTTCGCGCGTACCGCCATGCAACATGATCTCGTGCACGAATTGCGCACGGCGTCCTTCCAGCATCTCGCCGATGCGGTAGAGGATCTGCCCGCGATTGAACGCACTGCGACCGGCCCAACCTCCCGCTGCGCTGCGCGCCGCGATCACTGCATCGCGCACATCCTTGCGGCTGCTGCGGCACACGTTCGCCAACGGCTTTCCATCGGTGCCCTTCGGCTGGTAATAGCGCCCGCTCTCGGTGCGTGGGAACTTGCCACCGATGTAGATCTTGTAGGTCTTCATCACGGGGAGGCGCGCAGCTTTCGTTGCGCTGCCGTTCGTGCCGTGGCCGTTGAGTTCCGGCTTTACCGTGGTGGGTGCTTTCAGTGTTTTGCTCATCGGTTCACATGTTCATCGCCACCACGTTGCCGGCTTCATCCATGGCAAGGAACGGATTGTGCGCGATCTCCCACAAATGTCCGTCGGGATCGGCGAAGTAGCCGCTGTAGCCGCCCCAGAACACCTTGACCGGTTCCTTCGTGATGGTAACGCCCTTCTTCTTGAGGTCGGCGAAGAGGGCATCCACTTCCTCCGGGCTGCGCAGGCATTGCGCCAAGGTGAAGCGCGCGCCTTTGCCGTCGTCCTTCACTTGCGCGTCCTCGGCCAGCTCGTGCTGCGGGAAGAGCGAGAGGATCATGCCGTTAAGCATGTACATCACTATCCCGTTGCCGTCCTGGAAAGGCTTCCAGCCGAGCACATCGTTGTAAAAGGCCTTCGACCTGTCGAGGTCGGCGACGCCGAGGGTGATGAAGGATAGACGCGGTTCCATTGTGCTACTACTTCTTGAACGAGAGACCTTCCGCTTTCAGGGCGGCGCGAAGCTTCGGCAATGTACTTGGGCCCATGCCATGTAGCGCCATGATCCCTGCTTCGCTCTTCTTCGCCAATTGCTTCAACGTGCGGATGCCTGCATTCTCCAAGGCGCGTCGCGCCGGTGCGCTCATCTTCGGAAAGCCCGGAAGTGACTTGTCCTGCTCGCAGATCGGGCAGGTGGGACAAGCGCTGCTCTTGTGGTAGCGATGACCTTGTGGGCACGCGCGTAAGGTGGAGGCCATGGTCGCCGCCAAGTTAGGCGCCCCGCTCCGGCTGAACTTCTTAGTGCTTGATGAACGTTCCTCGCGTAGCGGTGCCCACCCGATCCACCAACTGAACGGCATAAAGCCCGTCCACCAGATGACCGACCGCCACTGCAGTCCGTTGATCCACAACGCGTGCCAACACGACCTTGCCGCTCATGTCCCAAATGGTCAAAGCGACCTGGCCGGACAGTCCTGATGCGATGGTGAGCCGATCCCCGAACGGATCCATCTGCCAAGATGGGGTTCCGGCTTCCGGCTCATCGATCGCCAGGGGCGCGCACGTGCCACCGATTGGGGACTCGATCAACACAAGCGAAACATCATCGATGAAGTAATAGCTGGCCATGGCCACACCGATCGCGAACGGGGTGTCCACCGGCAGTATCGCCGTGGTTGCGTCGTCATGGAAATTTCCGATGGTCAAATACTCCTCGCCACCCTGTGCTTGGTAGATGGCGGACACAAGGACCCAGTTGATGGTATCGGTGACAAGCCCACCGAGATGGTCCAGCTGCGGCACCACGGGCAGGGTATCCCAACTGGTCTGCGCCAACAATGCGCCGGTGAAGCATGCGCCGATATCGCCGGAAGCAGTGTTGCCGAACGTCTCGGCCAGCGTGAGGTGGAAAGACAGTTCGTAGCAGCTGCCTGCCACCAAGGGCTGGGTCAACTGCACCTCCATGTACTCCCTGAAATCCGGTGAATACTGGAGGTAAACAGCGAAGCCGCCGTACGCCGATCCGCTGTGCGCGAACTGCACACCGTAGTTGTTCGACGGAATGTCGATCCCCGCAAGGGTGGTGCAGGCGTTGAGGTAGTCAGGCGTCGGACCCGGCCCCCACGGCATGCCGACAAAGGCGTTGAACCATGGCAACGCGCGGTCGATCTGCGAATTCGATGTGGGGCAGAGGGAGTATTGCTCAAAGTCGCCGTTGGGAACAAAGTTCTGCGCCGATGCAACGGAACCCATTGCGCAACACAAACCGAACTGCATGCTGCAGGTCTTCACCCGTAGGGAAAGCACTGATCGGATGGTGAAGGTTTCACAGAGCATGGTGGCGCGCCAAGCAAGAACTGCACGAACATACACGCGGAACATGCGGCGTCGGTTGGGTTCCGCGTGCACTGTACATCACATCAGCGAAATGCGTCACTTGGTCCGGGTGACCATAATGTTCGCGAACTCCCCGCCCGAGGTATCCGCGACATAGAATCCGACGCGTCCGGCGTGAAGCTTCGTCACCTTCTTCACAACCAAGCTGGGTTCGTTCGCGCCGTTGATGGAGCTGAGGCGCTGGGCCATAGTCGATGGCGATCAGCCGACAAGATATTCCGCATCCTTCTGCAATGATGTGTTAACCCGCACAAGCCGGATGGCTCCGCAGCTTAGCATTGGTGCAATGTGCGCTCCGCATAAAGCCGTTCTCCTTTTCACCTTCGTGCAGCTCGCCAGTACGCGAGCCGATGCGCAGTTCGATCGCTCCGCCGATAGCCTGCGTTTGATGAACGTGATCCGCGCTTTGGCCGAGAACCACTACAGCCCGCGCGCGCTGGACGATGCCTTTTCCAAGGATGTCTTCAATACCTACATCGACGCACTGGACCCATCAAAGCTGATGTTGAGTGAGCAGGACATCGCCTCGCTGGCAGGGCAGCGGGACAGTATCGATGACCAATTGAAAGAAGGATCACAGCACTTCGTCCAACGGTGTGAAGACGTGTTCGGGAGAGCCGCACGGCGGGCGCGGAACATGCACGTGACGCCGCGATCGCCGAATGCCGTTGTGGTGAACGGCCACGCCCGGGCAACCTATGCGCAACGGGCTGCGGACAGCAGCGCTTTGCAGGCGCGGTGGCACGAACAATTCCTCTTATCCCGTAACGAAGCTCTCTTGAACACCGCAAAGAATGCCGAATGGGAAGCTCTTCTTCCAGCAGCGGACAGTGCGGCGCACCGGCACATGGGTGTGCTGTTGCCGATCATGGATCCGCAAAGCAAGGCAGCACGCTTCGATCTCTTCTTGGCCGCGCTCGCCGGGGTGCACGATGCGCAAAGCACCTATCTCACTCCCGAGGAGCGCACCGCCTTCAATGCGGACATGACGCGCTCGTTCGTCGGCATCGGCATTACGCTGGAACGCGATGGAACGCGCTTGCGCATTACCGACCTGGAACCCGGAGGGCCCGCTGCACTCAGTGGCCGGATCCCGTTGAACGCCGAGCTGGTTAGCGTGAAGTCCGCTGATGGCGTTGATGTGGACCTCTTCGGTCGGGAAGTGGCCGACGTGGTGAGCCTGCTGCGCGGACCTGAAAGCAGTACAACGGAGATCACCGTACGGGGCACCGATGGCACTCCGCGCACGGTCCGCTTGGTGCGCAAGACCATACATCCCGACTCGGGACGTGCGCAAGCGTGGATCGTGCAGCGTGGGCCGGAACAATTCGGGTACATCAAGTTGCCCCGTTTCTATACCGACCTCTCCGGTGGTGACGGACCGCGCTGTTCCATCGATGTACGTGCGCGGCTCGCGGAGCTGATGAGCAAGAAGGTCCTTGGGCTGATCATCGACCTGCGCGACAACCAAGGCGGTAGCATGAGCGAGACCATCGAGATGCTGGGCCTCTTCCTTGGTGCAGCACCGGTGGCCGAACGCTTGGCGAAAGACGGAACGGTGCGGAGCCTGCGCAGCACGGACGGAACGATCGCCTACACCGGTCCGCTCGTCGTGCTGGTGAACGCCAACAGCGCATCGGCCTCCGAGTTCTTCGCGGCAGCGCTGCAGGACCATCACCGTGCGGTGATCATCGGGGGCGAGCACACCTACGGCAAAGGCTCGGTGCAGACCTTCATTGAACTGGATCCCGTGCGCAACAGCGCTGGCGACCTGGTGCCGGCCGGAAATTTGAAAGCCACGATCGCCCTCTTCTTCAGGCCCACGGGAGGTACCGTACAACGCACAGGCGTGCTGCCCGATGTGGTGCTGCCCGACCCGCTCGATGCACAAGCCATCGGCGAACGTTCGCATCCGTTCGCGCTTGCACCGAGCGGGATCACGGTATCCTCCTTCACGCCATATGCCCCAACCGCAGTGCTCACGGCGGAAGTCGCGGAACGAAGCCGCGCACGCGTGAGCGCGAACGAACGGTTCAACGCATTGCAACGAGAGCTGCTGGCCATCCGAACAGCACCGGATCCCTCCTTCCCACTGGACCCATACGCCTATCGCACTGCCATGATGGACAAGGCAACGCCAGAGGTTACCCAAGCACCGCGCGATCCTGCCGGTGCATTGCAGGCGATCGCCATCAATGCCGCTATGCCGACCAACGATCAACAACGCGCTGAACGCGGCAGCACTGCGATAGCAGAAGACCCGGTGATCTGTGAAACCGAAGCGATCCTGAGGGACATGATCCTGAAGCGGTGATCGCGAGGGCCGTGGTTGTATGCGCTGCCGTACTTGGTGGACCGCCGATGTGACGAGCGGTGTACGGATCGGGGTCCGATCCAACCGTTGCTCGTTCCACCGGGATCCTTCAGAACAGAAGTGGTTCATTCAGGGCCCACACTCCGTCCCATGACCAAACCATCCTCCATCGCTCTTGCCGGTCTTTGTTCGTTCGGTTGCCTCTCCGCGCAAGCACAGCTCTTCGAGCGACAGACCGCGAGCGCCATTGAAACCATTGTTGGTGATTCGCGCAGCGTGAACTGGGCCGACATTGATGGTGACGGCGACCAAGACCTCTTGATCACCAACGGCCCGGAACTGGGCGAGTCGAACTTCCTCTTCCGCAACGATGCCGGAACCTTTGTTCAGGTGACGACAGGGCCGGTGGCCAACGATGGAGCCCCATCGGATGGTGCGACTTTCGGCGACATCGACAACGATGATGATGTGGACCTGTTCGTAGCGAACTGGTGGGAATGGAACGACATGCTTTACATGAACGATGGGAACGGCGCGTTCACGGAAATAACCAGCTCGCCCGTTGCGCTCGATACCAACGGAACGGAGACCGGCAGCTGGGGGGACTACGACAACGATGGCTACTTGGACCTCTACGCGGCGATGAGCGCTGTTCCGCTCAACAACAAGCTTTACCACAACAACGGCAACGGTACGTTCACCGCGATCGCCACGGGTGTGCAATCGACCGATGCACATGTGTCCCGTTGTGTGAACTGGACCGACACCGATCTTGATGGGGACCTGGACCTGTTCGTGACCAACGAGAGCAACCAGGCCGAGAACCTCTACGTGAACGATGGGGCCGGCGGATTCACAGCACTGGCAGGCTCTCCATTGGTCAGCGCAGGTTCCCACACCATGTCGAGCAGCTGGGGCGATCACGACAACGACGGCGATCTGGACGTGTTCTTGGCGAACGCCAACAACAACAACAAGCTATTCCGAAACGAGGGTGGAAACGTGTTCACGGAAGTGCTTGGGCAACCCATGAGCAGCGATGCCAATTGCTCGTTCAGCAGCAACTGGGTGGACGTGGACAACGACGCTGACCTGGATCTCTTCGTTACCAACGCGTACTGCCCACCACCGCTGTTCAACTACCTCTACCTGAACGATGGCGCCGGGAACTTCGTACGGCAACTCACCGATGTGGTGGCTACGGATACCGTGGCCTCGTACGGCCAGGCCTTCGCTGATACCGATGGCGATGGCGATCTGGACCTGGTGGTCGCCAATGTGGAATACGGTGGCAACAATTACTACCTGAACAATGGCAACAGCAACCACCATGTCCGCATCCGGTGCGTCGGGACCCTGAGCAACACCAGCGCGATCGGGACCAAGGTGTATCTCACCGCGAACATCGGCGGCGTGAGCGTGACGCAAATGCGCGAGATCACTGCGCAAGGCGGCTATTGCTCACAGAATGAATTCACGGCGCACTTCGGTCTTGCTGAAGCGGACAGCTTGGAGCTGATCAAGATCCTGTGGCCCTCCGGCTTGGAAGAGGTGTACATCAACCAACCGGTGGATGTGCAACTGACCGCCATCGAGGGCGATGGGATCTACACTGGCATCAGTGACGGGCCGGCCATTGATGATCCGTCATGGATAACGGTGTTCAGCACAGGTGGACGGAATGTTGTTGAAGGCCGGTTGAACGTGCCCGGAGGAGGAGCCGTCGCCTTGACCTTCCACGACATCACCGGCAAGGAACTGGGGAAGCTTGACGTGCGCAAGACCGGCGCAACCACACGATGGCAGTGGAATATCCCGAACGGCCGATTGGCCCGGGGGAACTACGTGGTGCGTGCTGTACAAGGAGAGCGAAGCACCTCCGCGCAGTTCAATATCGAGTGAACACGAACAGCGAACAGAGCATCGCGATCCGTGAAAGTGCAGGGTACGGGATAGCTTCGATCGCATGCCGAACGAACATCATATGCTACTTCGACCTGTTCGCATTCTGATGGTGCTGATGACCTGGGCCGGGGCAGCCCGGGCGCATGCACAAGCGAGCACCGCATGCATCTGCAAGGACCAGTTGGACGCATTGATCACCAAGGTGGAGGCCAACTACGCGGGCTACGGGATCGAAGTACAAGGCGACAAGCGCACTGCTTACAAGGCATGGTGCGATGGCCTGCGCGCGGAAGCGATCCACGCGGAAGCCCCCGATTGTTGGGGCCTGCTGCGCGGGTATGTGGACCATTTCAAGGATGGTCATCTGTTCATCAGCGATATCTGGGGTGAGTACGACTCCACCTACCGCCAGCCGGAACCGCGCGCGGTGCTTGACCCGAACAGCACGAGCGCCAAAAATGCAGATGCCATCGAAGGCCAATGGATCACGCACGATGGGCGCAAGGTCTCCATCATCCCCTCGTGTCCTGATGCATCGTGTGGAACGTTCGCTGCCGTGCTCATGGAGGAAGGCGAACAAAAGGGCGAAGTGAAAGCGCGTTTCAGCAAGCTTGTGGACGGCTCCTACGATGCGGTCGTACTGAACGAGAAGGGTGTGGCCGTTCATCCTGCCATCTATCAACCCGCAGCGAAGGGGGCGCGCATCGCCCGCGGCTCATTGCTCATGATGCCGCCGTTCACTTGGGTACGCGTAACACCAACGACCAGCAACGCCTGCGTGATCGACGTGGCGCAACCGCTCGCGCCACAGGTTTTCCCGTATGGCACCGATGGTTCGGTATGGGTGGCCTCGCTACCCAGTTGCAACCCCATGTTCACGACACGTCTCGACAGTCTCCTGCATGCACACGATGCCGACCTGTTGCAAGCCCGCCTGCTCATCATCGATCTGCGATCGAACGAAGGCGGATCCAGCGGCATGACCCGCGGACTGGACCGCTACCTCGGCCGACGCGGTCCGCCTGCGGCCGACACCGCGAAAGCCGTTGTGCTCTCGTCGGAGGACAACCTCAAGTACTTCGCCTACATGGAACGTGACGGCTGGGTGCCTGCCGGCCTGATCCAACGCATGAAGGAGCATCCCGGCGAACTGGTGGAGTTCTCCGATCCCGGAACGACAACACCGACCGAGCCTGCAACGGATGCCGCTGAAGGCGAAGCAATAGGACCAGGCAAGGTGGCCCTGCTCACGGACCGCGGCGTGGTCAGCGCGGGTGAAGCGTTGTGCCTGCATGCGCGCAACTATCCGCGCGTGAAGCAGTTCGGCGAAGCCACGGCCGGCTGCATCGACTACCAGAACGTGACGATGGTCTATTTCGGCTGCGAAGCAGCGGGCTACCTCTTGGGATATCCAACGCTGGCTGCGTCACGGTACCTGCCGCAGGGCGGATACAACAAGCACGGGATCGTGCCCGACGTCAGCGTGCCGACGAACGTGGATGATCCCTATCGCGCGATCGTTGAATGGTACGCGAAGTGAGCGATGCCCTGGTTCAATTCGTCCGCGTGATGCTGATGTTCGCGGACTCCCCGCCCGAGGTATCCGCGACATAGAATCCGACGCGGCCGGTGTGAAGCTTCGTCACCTTCTTCACTACCAAGCTGGGTTCGTTCGCGCCGTTGATGAAGGTGGTGATGGTACCGCCTTGCACCACCACCCGCATGTGCACCCATCCGTTGGGATCCGGTGGCGGGTCTATCGCATGCTCGTAGGTTCCGGGTGAAGTTGCGCGCAGCGCTCGCCAGGTGTAATGCGGCAGCGAGATGTATTGTATGGCATGGCTCCTCAAGGCCTCATCCGCTTTCCTGAACTGGAACGGCCGCAGGTAAATGGAATCGAAAGTGGAATCGTTCGCGCCGTGGAAGGCGATACCGACGAAGCTGTGTTGCTCCACGTTCACGCCGCGCACATCGAACTCGATGACCCCGTTGGAGAACTCACTGCCCTTCACCCACGCCAGTCCTTCGCCATAGTCGGTGCTCAGCTGGATCCCCGCGTAGCCGGGCTCGTTCACAAGGTTCAACTTCCGGTTGTAGACCTCGATGTCACCCTTCTGCACGGCAGCATGAAGATCGATCGCGACCGGATCCTGGGCGAAAGAAGGCGCGCTCGCGAATGAGAACAAAAGGGCAGGGAGAAGGTTGTGGGGACGCATGGCGAACCAAATTGGCGAACGAACGGACAGCCAGCGAAAGACCGGGACGATGCGTTGGGCCGTGGGCGAACAGGGTGCGGCCGACTAGTCATCCAATCCCACTCCCTCCATGATCCGCTCGATGTTCTTCTCCACTCTCGCCTCGCGGGTCTTGGCTTGCTTGGCCGAAGAGAAATACAAAAGGTAGCCGCGTTGCCGTCCCGGCGTCAGAGCATGGAACGCCTTCCGCAAGGCCGGCATCTTATCCACCTTGCTCTGGAACTCTTCCGGCACCTCGAAGGCCGCTGTGGGCTTCAGCGCCACCCTCACCCCGGCCTTTTCCATCGCGATGGCTTCCTGGATATACGCCTTCACGATGCGCTCCTGCTTTACGATCTGCTGCAGGCTGGTGAAGCGGATCTGACGCGCCGCCTGCACGTTCTTCGTCTGTTGCACAAGGATGCCGTGGTCGTCCTTCAGCAAAGCGCCTTTCATGAACAGCAGCGCGCAATAGTCTTTGAACACATGGATCAGGAAAACGTTGGTCTTCTTCAACGTGTAGCACGGGCAGCCCCACTTCAACTCTTCGGTCAGTTGGGAGTCGAGCGCTATCCCGCGCAGCTTCTCCGTTGCCTCTTGCCACTTACCTGCTTTGGTGAAATACCAATCGACCTTGGGGTTCATGCTGTTCATTTTCAACCTCGCACGAAGTTAAGCCGCGAAGCTCCGTTCAAATGATCGGATCCCCTCGAACGTACCGACCATAACTTTCCTCCGCGTTCGCATACCCCGGTCATCACCATGCCTGCCAAGAACATCGACGCTTTCCTCGCTCATCTGGATCCGGACAAGAGCGCGCTTCTCTCCAACGTGCGCAAGACCATTCACGAAGCTTGTCCGAAAGCCGTGGAGCTGATCAGCTGGGGCGTTCCGTTCTTCAAGTACGAGGGTAAGTACCTCATCGGCCTCAATGCGTTCAAGAACCATTGCGATCTGGCGGCTTGGGACCTGTCGCCCGCGGCGATCGAGAAGCACGGCATCGACCTTTCGAAGTACGACACCACGAAGGCCCTTATCCGCTTCACGCCGGCGAAACCTTTGCCTGCGTCCTTGATCAAGCGGATCGTGAAGCTGCGGATGAAGGAGATCGATATTGAATTGAAGATGAAGGGCAAGTAGGACCGGCAACGATCCGCTACGCCGTAGTCGGCGATCCGAACCACTTCGCCAGCGCCTCGGCAAGTCCCGCCTGTGTTCCCTCTCCTACCCAAGCCACATAACCGTCAGGTCGGATCAATACGGCGGTGGGTGCAGTGATCACGCCGACCGCAGGAAGCTCCCACGGGCCATCGCACTTCGCGCTGATCAGCTGAACGCGATCCGCCCACGGCGTGATGTCCATACCGCCACGTTCTCCGAAGTTGATCAGCACCGGTCGTGCATCGTTTAGCAGCGCGAAGACCCGCATCGGTCCATCAGCGGTAACGAGATCGAGATCCGGCATGCGGCGCCCAAGCAATGGGTGTCCTTCACCAAGGTTGTAGTGCAGACCCAAGCCGGACATCTCCGCGACCAATCGTTTGCGCGGTTCGTCCATGCGAAGGAACTCGGACAGGATATTGCCCAAGGCTTTGGTACGATCATCCAAACGGCGCAACGCCACTTGTGCCATCGTGTTCTGCAGCACACGCGCAGCCACCGGATGGCGCTCGGCGTGGTAGGTATCCAGCAGGCTTTCCGGTGATGTCCCCTTGACCACCTGCGCCAATTTCCATCCCAGGTTCACGGCATCCTGCACGCCGATGTTGAGTCCCTGCCCGCCCATCGGCGGATGAATATGCGCAGCGTCTCCGGCAAGCAACACCCGTCTTTCGCGGTAAGTCGCGGCTTGCCGGGTCGTATCGTTGAACCTGGAGATGTAGATGGGACTGTGGACCCCGTAATCGGTGCCGTAGATCGCCATGAGCAACTCGCTGACATCGCGCAATGTGGGCTCCGTGGTGTTCCCTGTCTCGCGCTCGGTCAACACAAGTGCCACCTGCTTTGCATGCTCCATCTTGCCGAGCGCATGCGTGCCGAGGGCGTCGTGGTGAAAGCCCCATTTCGGCTCTTCGCGCCACGCAACCTCGGCGATCAACCAGCTCGTCGTCGCGTCCCATCCGGGGAACGCGATGCCGGCCGTCTTTCGGATGACGCTGCGTCCACCATCGCATCCAACGAGGTACTGCGCGCGTATGCGTTCACCGTCCGACAGCTCCACGTCGACGCCGGTGTCGTCCTGCGCGAAGCCCGTCACTTCACGTCCGCGATAGAACGGCACCTTCAGTTCCTCGACCCAACCGCCAAGCACGCGTTCGGTGTGCTTTTGCTTCAGCGCGAGCATGTAATTGTGCCGACTCGGAAAGTCGCTGATGTCCAGCTGGACCATGTTGAAGCCCAAGGCCGCATACTTCTGCCCTTCCGCGAAGAACCGATCGGCGATGCCACGCTGGTCGAGCACCTCCAGCGTGCGTGCGTGCAGGCCGCCTGCGCGCCTACCAGCGAGGTCTTGGTCCTGGCGCCGCTCCACAATAGCGACATCGATCCCCGCCAACGCCAATTCACCCGCCAACATCAAACCTGTTGGACCGCCTCCGGCGATCACCACCGCATGCTCTTTCATGATCACAAATGTCAGGAGCGGAACGACCGCCGATGGTCAGCCGCCATGGGCTAATATTGAGACGGTCTAAAAAATCAGTAGCACAAACGTCACGATGAACATCCTGTTATGGGTCCTGCAGATCCTCGCCGCGCTCATCTACGGTGCATCAGGCATCATGAAGGTCTTCATGCTCGACAAGGTGCGCGAGGGCGTCCAGTCCTTTGATGCATTGCCCAAGCCAGCGTGGATCGCACTCGGCATCCTTGAACTGGTCTGCGTGGTCGGGCTCATCGTCCCGTCCGCTTTCCGCTGGCACCCGTCGCTCACGGTGTTGGCGGCCACCGTATTGGCGATCGAGAGCCTCGTGTTCATCGGCGTTCACGTGAAGTACAACGAGACCCCGGCCATCATCATGAGCGTTGTGCTCGGTCTGCTCATGGCCTTCATCGCGTACGGGCGGATGTCCCTGAAGCCGATCTTGTGACCGTCCCACAACGCCAATACGCACATCGAGATCCACATGAAACACGTCACCGGTATCGGCGGATTCTTCTTCCGCGCGGACGACCACAAGGCACTCGCCGCGTGGTACAACAAACACTTCGGCATCAACGACTCGGAGCATGGCTATACCTGGCAACAGGATGCCGGCCCCACCGTGTTCTCACCCTTCAAGCGCGACAGCGACTACTTCGACAGCAAGCAACAGTTCATGCTGAACCTGCGTGTGCAGGACATGGATGGCCTGCTGAAGAAGCTGGAGGCCGACGGCGTGCGCATCGACCCGAAGCGCCAGGATGAGGACTACGGCCGCTTCGCGTGGGTGTATGATCCGGAGGGGAACAAGATCGAATTGTGGGAGCCGAAGTAGGTAACGTCAGCGAGTTCCAGCTGCCAGCAGGTCTCTTGCAGCTGATCGCTCTGCGCATTTGGCCTTCTAAGGATGGTCCGTCAATGACAGCTCAGCAGTTCGATCCAATATTTCCCACCGATCGAGTGCGGCGATTCGCGCCGGAGGAAACGGTGATCTGTCTCGAGCCGCCGCCGTTCGGGACCATCGCAGGGGAAAGAGCCGCTGGTGGGGGGGGCGACTTCTGGGAACGCTTTGGTGCTCTTCATCAGATCGTGCCAGAGAAGGCGGTTGTCATTGGCGACTTCGGTCTAGGTTCAGACGCACCCATCATTCTCGACTATCACCGGAACATGACGGACCCACCAGTGTTGCGGCTTCGATGGAATGCAGATGGGCGCACAGAGTGGGTTGAGGGCGCCAGGAACTTCGACCATTTTGCCGAGTTGCTCGGCTTGTCCGACAGCGTTAAGTGATCAGATCGATAGAGAACCCCAATGAGAAAGATCCGAATGATGGAACACATCTCGCTGGACGGTGTGATCGCGCCGCCCGGCGATGACGAATACGCGAACGGCGGATGGTCGGCGGCGTATCGAAGTCCGGAAGGGGCAGCGGCCACCGCCGAGGCACAAGGAGAAGCGTTCGATCTGTTGCTGGGCCGCAGGACCTACGATCTCTGGTCCGGCTACTGGCCGAAGATGAGCGGCGGTCCGTTCGCGGACAAGATCAACGCCGCGACGAAGTACATCGTGACCCATCGGCCGGAAAGCCTGGAATGGGGACCGCTCGGAGACCTCGGCAAGGACGCGATCGAAGGCATCCGCCGCCTCAAGACACAGGATGGCCCCGACCTGCTCATCTGGGGCAGTGCATCGGTGACTTCCGTGCTGCTCCAGCAGGGCATGGTGGACGAACTGGTGCTGGCGGTCTATCCGCTGCTGCTGGGCAAAGGCAAGCGCTGTTTCTCCGACAGCATGGATCCACGCGAGTTCGTTTTCGTCAGCTCGAAGGCTTCGACGACGGGTTTGCTCCTCAATACCTACCGGCATGTTGGCTCACTGAAGAGACCATGATCGTTAGCGCACCGGTGACCCTCAATGGATCGAAGGCGGTGGTCCAGCACCGGATCCCTGCTCCGTTCAACGAGGTCGTGCGCCTGTTCTGGCAGACGGAACGCGTTCACTGGCCTTACCGATCGGAGGTGATCGTGCCGAAAGGGCTCGTGGAAGTGATCTTCGATCTTTCGCCGATCAACGGTGTGCGTGCGCAGTTCTTGAACACCACGTTCGACCTGCCACGCGTCTTTCTTACCGGGTACAATACCCGGTCGATCCGCGTGCACGTTCCCCGGCTGCACAACTCGTTCGGGGTGGTGCTGCATCCCTCCGCGACCAAGCGCTTCTTCGGCGTGCCTGCGCGTGAGTGCGTTGACCATTGCCTGGATCTTACGCTGGTAGACCCGGGATCCGTTGCGCTATGGCACGAGGTAGCGATGGGACCAACCTTTGAAGTGCGCCAAGCGGCGGTCTTCCGTTGGATACAGCAACGCTACACCACCTGGGAAGCGCGCGAACGCGCCATGGATGGCTTCCTGAGCGACCCAAGGGGCGCGCGGCTCTCGGTAACGCAGCTCGCGGATCACCTCTGTTGGTCCACCCGCCAGTTGGGCCGCCGCATGCATGAACTCACGGGCATGAACACCGAGCAGTTGCTGTTGTACAAGAAGCACCTCCATGCGTTGGACCTGATCCACCATTCCGCGCGATCGCTCACCGAGATCGCGTACAGCAGCGGGTTCGCTGATCAGGCGCATTTCACGCGGTCCTTCAAGTCGTTGGCCGGTGTAACGCCCAAGATGTACCGCGCGCACAAGGGCGCCGTTGTGGGGCACTTCAACGAGGATGTCCGATAGGTGCAATTCCGGGTCTGTTCCGCTGGCCAGTTTTACCGGCCGAAACCACAGACCATGTCAACCCCGCGCAGCACCCGCACCACGATCGGTTACTATCTCTTGATCCTCGCCTTCTTCACGTTCACCGCTGCCACGGGCGGTGGCCTTTACCAGCTCATCGCCGAGAATCCCAACTGGTCGGCAGACCTTCCGGCATCGCTTATCGCGCACCGCGCGGCCTCCACGATCAGCCATGCAGGGTACTTCTTCCAGACGATGGTGCCCGTGTGCATATTGAGCTTCATCGCCGCCACCATCCTGCTTCGAAACCGGCCACAAGCGGCCAACCGCTGGCTTCTTCTCGCCTTGGGAGGCGTGCTGGTGGCCGAGGCTTACACCGGTCTCTACTTCATGCCGCGCAATTTCATTCTCTTCCTCGATCCCATTGAAGGGGTGCCGGACGAGACCATTCGACGCGCCGCTTCCGAGTGGCTTTCCGCCAACTATGTCCGCCTGGTCATCATCCTCATCACGTGGGGCCTCTTCCTGCACGCGTTCACCATCGTGGCCGCAGCGCGCATGCGCAACTGAAGTGCGTTGGAGGGCGATCGCCCGTCCTTTTCTTGATGGGCCGGACAATAGCACCCTTGCTCTGCCGGTGACCCCGCTGACGATAGCGTGACACCGATCCTGCTGATTCCTCGGGATCCGCTCTGGCGGCGCTCGGGTAGACGCTCGTCGTCCGCCACCTCGTAGCTGGACCGCTATCGCATGCTGTGAGATCCTGGTGGCAGAGATCCTGTACACCTCGGCTTGCTATCGCCTCGCCAATGGTGGCAACGGTCCGCATCTCTCGCCTACGCCATCGGTTCCGCCGCATTTCGCGTGAGCGATCGCAGCGGCACCCCGCAAGCCCGGTAATCCGGGCGCGGAGTACAGCGGAGAGCGCGACCCCGAGGCTTTGCGAGGGGCACGCCCAAACCATCAAAGCGGCGCAACCCTCCCCGCGCAGGTTGTCGCTATCAAGATCCCGGAATGCACGGAACTTCGCAGCACCGCGGTCGCACCATGTCCCACACTCCAGTGCCAGCCACTCCAGCAGTAACCACCGCGAGCGCCCCACCCGCCATGAACCGCCTCCGCCAGTTCATCCGTTCGGTGGTGAGCGCCACGGACGTGGAGCTCGACGGTTTCCTCTCGCACTGCACGCTGGCCACCTTCCCGCGTCGCGCGTACCTGAGCCGAAGCGGTGATCACGTGGACGCAGTGTACTACATCCATACCGGACTGGTGCGGATGATCCTGGTGGATGGCAAGGGCACCGAGCATACCCACTACTTCGCATACGAGGACCGGATCTTCGGGGAGTACAGCAGCTTCCTGCAGGGCACGGCGGCGGTGAGCGACCTTCAAGCCTTGGAGAAGACGGAGGTGGTGGTGATCCCGCGCGTCGCGATCGAATGGGCCTACGCGAACATGGCACAAGGTGATCGCCTCGGACGACTGGTCGCGGAGAGCTACTTCGTGTACAAGGACGTGCGCTTGCAAGGCATGCTCGCGCTTCCGCCGAAGGTCCGCTACGAGCAACTGACCCGTGTGTTCCCCGATGTGCATGCGCGCGTGCCGCAGCACATGATCGCCAGTTACCTGGGCATCACACCCGAGTACCTGAGCCGCTTGAAGAAGGCCGCTCTGGGCAAGGGCTGACCCGAAATCTGAACTTATGTCAACGTTCCGGGGCTTAGGCGCGCCGGAGGTTTGTCGCTCCAAACAAGAGAGCGATGAACGAACTATGCATGATCACCGGCGCGAGCGCTGGCATTGGAATGGAACTGGCGCGTGGCCTGGCCCGGAAGAAGATCGACCTGGTGCTGGTGGCCCGCAGCGCCGAGAAATTGGACGCGGTGAGAACAGAACTCGAACGCGACCACGGCATCCGTGTGCATGTGTACACCGCCGACCTGAACGACCCGGTGAACGCCGAAGCGGTGTACCGCAAGATCCGATCCGATGGCCATATGATCACCATGCTGGTGAACAACGCGGGATCGGGCATCTACACCCCGTTCGCCGAAAGCGACCTGGAAGCCGAGCTCCGCATGATCCAGTTGAACATCTCATCGCTGGTGACCTTGACGAAGTTGGTCTTGCCGGACATGCTCGCCAGCGGGAGAGGCCGTATCATGAACATCGCTTCGCTCGTCTCCTTCTTCTCCTACCCGAATTGGGCCGTGTATGCCGCGACGAAGGCCTTCGTGCTGTCCTTCACCGAAGCGCTGCGTGCGGAAGTGAGCGACCGTGGCATCAGCGTCACCGCGTTATGTCCCGGGCCTATTGCCAGCGGCTTCATGACGCCGGAGATGGCCAGGAGCAATGCATACCGCATGAACCCACCGATGTCACCTGAGCAAGTGGCCGAACGCGGTGTGCGCGCTTTGCTGAACAACGAAGGCACCGTGGTGGTGGGTGTGATGAACAAGCTGCTGATCGAGTCGACCCGCATCACGCCGAGAGCGATCATGCTGCGGATCATGAAGTACATGGGCGGCGGGAAGAAGCAAGAGGCTCGATGACTTTATGCAGGCGTGGGTAGTTTTGGGACCGCCTGATCTTGGTCAGGCCGACTTGAACCAATGACTACCACTCAGATATATCTGGAACCCACACAAGAGTCCGGACGTGCTTTCTTCACCCGTGGCATCTCCGGCAGCGTTGTCATGCTCAATCTGCTGCGCTTCCGTGCAGCTGCGGACTACTCGGGGACTCCTGAGCTTGCGCCAGCCTCGCCCATAACCGGTGAGGCCGCCTATCGGCTATACATGGACCACACTCTCCCGCACCTGAAAGCTTCGGGCGGTGAGGTTCTGTTCTATGGTCACGGTGGTGAGTTCTTGGTCGGCCCCACTAGTGAGCGTTGGGACGCCGCTCTTCTCGTCCGTCAATCCAGCGTTGCTTCTTTTTTAAAATTCGCTTCCGATCCGGAGTACCTCTCAGGCATGGGACACCGCACCGCTGCATTAGAGGATTCTCGCCTACTGCCGCTTGTCAAGGAGCAACCCTGACATTTCAAAAAAAACTGAACCGCTTTGCGGGTCGGCTCAGTTCATGCGTAAGCCGCCGCTGATGAACGAACTCTCAAGCAATGCGCCCCCTCCGCTTCTCCCTCAACGTCACCTTGGACGGTTGCTACGATCACACGGTGGGGATCGCCGATGAGGAACTGCACCGCAACGCGATGGCGTTCATCGCGCAGTGCGATGCGCTGCTGTTCGGGCGCGTGACCTATGAGATGATGTTGGCCGCGTGGCGCTTGCCGGTGTCGTGGCCGATGCCGGATTGGATGATGCCCTTCGCACAGACGATCGACGCAGCGAAGAAGTATGTGGTGAGCAACACCTTGAAGGAGGTGGATTGGAACGCGGAGCTCGTGCGCGTTGATCCCGCTGATGCGGGACAGGCTCTGGCGACATTCGTTCAGCAGCTCAAGCAGCAGCCGGGCAATGCGCTGGGTGTGGGCGGTGTGCAGCTCGCCATGGCCTTGACGGAACTGGGGCTGATCGATGAGTACCAGTTCGTGGTACATCCCAGGATCGCTGGCCACGGACCCACCTTGTTCGCGGGGCTAACGAAGCTGGTGGACCTGAAGCTCGTGGGCCGACAGGAGTTCGGCTCGGGGGCGGTGGCGATGCGGTATGAAGTGAAGAGGTAGGCTCACTCTCTCCGGCCCCAGTGCTTGGGATCCCGCTTGTTATGGAACACGCTGAAGACGATCACCGTGTCCTTCTCGACGCTCAACACAATGATGTACGGGAAACGACGAAGGTTGATCTTCTTGTACGACCCGCGCCACTTCGGGAAGCCCGTCGGCCGTTGACGAAGGACATCGAAATGTTCTTGCACCTCGTCGTGGAATTCCTCCCCGAGCCCGTCACGCTCTTGCTCGTACCAGAGGTAGCCTTCGATGAACTCGGTGCTGGCAAGGTCCCGGACCTCGATCCGGTAGCTCATCCCTTCTTCGCCTTCCGCGCCATCTCGCGCACCTCCTCCCAGGTGTGGATCGTGCCCTCGCCCCGCTTGTAGGCTGCTTCGCGCTCCTTCACAATGCTGTAGTGCTCATCGGTGAGACCGTCCTCACCAACCGCATCCTTCTCCAAGCGGAAGAGGTCGGCCACCTTCTTCAGCAGGCCTTCATCCTTCGTGCGGAGCAGGCGCTCGATCAGTTGGAGTTTCAGGGATTCGGTGGACATGGCGAGCGGTCTTCAGGTCGAAGTTAGGATGATGCCGATCCCCACCAACGTCTGCTCACTTCCTCAAGATCTTCTCCATCGCCCTACCCTTCGCCAGCTCATCCACCAGCTTGTCCAGGTAGCGCACCTGCCGCATCACGGGATCCTCGATCTCCTCAATGCGGTAGCCGCAGATCATACCGGTGATCATGCCGACGTTCGGGTGCATCCGCGGTGCTTTGGCGAAGAAGGTCTCGAAGTCCACCTTCGTATCCAGCACCTTCTGCAGGCCCTTCTCCGTATAGCCCGTGAGCCAGTGGATGATGGTGTGCAGCTCCTCCTTTGTGCGGCCTTTCTTCTCCACCTTGGTGACGTAATGCGGGTAGACGCTGGCGAAGGGCATGCGGTAGACCCTCGTGTTATCCGTTCCAGCTTTCATAGCGCTTCAAAGTTGGGCACTTTCATCGCCGGACACCAGTAGCGCCGTTGGGCTCGCGATCGCTTCGGATCGAAGCAAAACCAGGCGCGAATGGAAGCCATGTGCTATCCGACTGGGCAAACCGATACATGTTCGTGAAGGCACTGTCCGTGAGGGAGGGCAGATCCTCACGCAACAGGGTCAACGTTCCATTCTCCCATTCATAGCGCCCTGTATATGTGCAACTCCAATCAGCGTACGCCGTCTGTGCCGAGAACGTGCCGTTCGCATAGAGTCGAAGGCTTGCCGAGCGCGCATCACCCACGTCCGCTTGACCTGAAAAGACCTGTCGGGTCCATGGTTTCTCGTCCCCCCATGCAGGCAGGGACCAGAACGCCCCGATGAAGACACACGTGATGATCAGTGGTATGAGATCATAGCCTTTCCTGCCCGCTAGTAGCCGAGACACGTCGAGTACCGTGATCACCAGGAAGATCAACGCATAGCCGGCGGCCAGCACCAGTGCGCCAAGAGCGTGGGCCAAACCGGAGCAACGGTCTCCGATCGGAGCGAGCACGTAAAGTGCAAGAACAGCAGGAACCAATAGCAACCCGTACTTCAGGACCTTCCTCACGTCGTTGGGTCGTTAGCATACAGGGGCCAAGCGGCAGCGCTGCTCATGCAACGCAGCGTTCGTTCGTCGTATCCCGTGAGCCAGTGGATGACGGTGTGCAACTCCTCTTTCGTTCGGCCCTTCTTCTCCACCTTGGTGACGTAGTGCGGATAGACGCTCGCGAACGTCATCCGGTGGACCCTTTCGTTGTTCGCTCCTGGTTTCATGACCCTTCAAAGTTGCGCGCTTCGGCCGCTTTGTTCGCGCTCGCTCATCCAGACTTTCGCGGTCAGTATTTCAGCGGTGGCCCCACGAGTTCCATACCGTGTGTCACCCACAGCTCCTTGAGCACGCGTTCCTGATCGGCCGGAATGCCGGGGCCGAGCCGGGCCATCTGCTGGAAGAACTCCTCCATTGATCCGGCGGGTTGAAAGAGGATGAGCATCTGCGCTTCGCCTTCGCTGGTCTTGGCGAACGCATGCGGAACGGCACGAGGTGCGAAGGCCGAATCACCGGGCTTCAGGGTGAACAGGTCGTCGCCCACCTGCATGATGAACTCACCGCTCATCGGGTAGAACCACTCATCCTGCGCATGGTGCACATGCAGGGCGGGGCCTCCCTTTTCCTGCCGCACGGTGTGGTAGATGCACAGGTCGCCCTCAGTGTCCTTCGCAGAGACCATCAGGTGGAATTGCCCACCCATGATGTTCAGTTCCTCATCAAAGCGATCCTTCCCAGCCTCCACTTTGAAGCCCTTCGCCCCTCGTGTACCGGTCGCTGAGCGCGCGCCGGTGAGCAAGCTGGCGGTGGCTGCCAGCAGGGACAAGGGAAGGAAGGAGCGACGGTCCATAAGCAGTTGACGAATGCCAAGGTGAGCAAAGATCTTGAAGGCAGCGCGGATCGCCCCGGATCATCGACGTCTTCGACGACGCGTCATCATCCGTGGATTTTCGCTTGAAAACCAGGCGTTACGCGATCGCCAAATGGGAAAGTGCGATCAGCGGAAACCACCCAGCGATGGCTTGGAACCGTTTTGCATTCGCACCCGGTCACAATGCATCGGACCGGTACGCGGCGGCGATCAGCGTAGGACAAGTCGCGGTGGCGCACTGTTGCTCGACGATCACGCGTATTGGTCCGGCAATGGTGAGGTGTCCGTGTTCCATCAGGTGCCGCGGTACTGCGATCGGCGGGGCCGCTCCGGCGGTTGCGGAAGTAACGGAAGCACACGCCGACCATGACACTACGATCAACTGACCACATTGTGTAACCGCGCGGCAGCAGAACGCGTTCAAGCGGCCACTTAATTCAACTACCGATGAAACTCATCAAGACGGATCTGCGCGGGCTCAACGCTTTCCAAATGCTCTCCCGTGCCCGTGTGGTGCGCAACCAGATGAAGAACAATCCCTTGTTCCCATCGCCCACGCCGACCATGGCCGTCTTCGAGTTGGCGATCGATGACCTCCGGGCTTCCGTCGCTTCGACCTATGGCGGCGGCAGCAAACTTGCATTCCATGAGAAACACAGAAAGCTGGAAACGGTCGCGTCCATGATCAAGTCCCTTGCGGCCTATGTCTCGATCATCGCACAAGGCGAGACGTCCATCGTACTGGCGGCCGGTTTCGAGCAGCGTCGTTCCTCTGCACCGATCAACACATTAACCCAACCCCAGCGCCAGAACGCCAAAAGCGGATCCATGCCGCAGACGATCGATGTGCGCTGGGCTCCCGTACGCGGCGCACGCATGTACAAGGTGCATATCACCATGGGCTACTGCAATGTGGAAGGGCCGGTGCGCATCGTGCTCAGCAGCAAAAGCCACTGCCGCATTGAAGGCTTGGAGCCTTTGGAATACTACACCATGCGCATACAAGCCCTCGGCACCCATGATGAAGGCCCCTTGAGCGCAATGACCTCGGCGCTTTCGGTGGGCTTCAAAGCGGCTTGACGAGGTGCGCGAGCGGCAGCGGAGTAGCGGTAAGCGTTAGGCGGGGCCGTGCCTATAGCCGGCCTATTAAGACCGGATGGTTTGACGACAAAAGCCGAACTCCACAGGGTTGTGCACCGCTGCCGGACGACACCACAATTGTTTGCAACAGGGGCTCAATTGCCGGCAAGCACGAAACGCGTCGTACGCACTCCGTTCGCATCCATCACGCGCAGCGCGTACAGTCCTTTGGGCAATGCGGACACATCCAAGGCCGCGTTGGCGCTACCGTTCATGGGCACATCCAGCAGCACGCTACCGCGCAGGTCCAGCACCTGCACTCGCCGTATGGCATCACCACCGGTTACCGCGATCGTAGCGGTCGTCGGGTTGGGCGAAACACGCAGCGTTCGTGGGTCCACCTCTTGCACATCGGTCGTCGCACAATCGAGCGTGTATTGTTGGAAGAAGGCCCACATCAGGTCGTTGGCGTTCAGCACTTGCGAAGGGGGGTCGGCGAAGCCTGTCGACGGCTGTCCACCGGGCCAACTGTGGCCACCGTCGTGGGTCATGTACAGGAGGATCTCCTGTTCGCAATCGCATTCGTGCCAGCGGATCACGGTCATTTCAATGTCGTCCAGGATGGTGTCGTTGAGCACGGCGCAGTTCGCATGCAGGGCGAAGGCGGTATGCACACTATCCTGCGGCGAGTTGTAGTGATCGCTCACGCCATTGCCGATCCCACCCTCGTAAGGCACGCTGCCATCCAAGTAGGAATGGATGCCCAGCACGGGCATGGAACGCGTGGGCTGGCACACATCAATGGTCATGCTGGCGCTTACCGGAGCGATGGCGGCGATACGTTCGCTGAGTTCGCAGGCCAGGCGGTAGCTCATGAAACCGCCGTTGCTCATACCCGTGGCATAGATGCGTTGTGTGTCGATGGCGTATGCATCGATGAGCGTATCGAGCAGGGCATTGATGAAGCCCACATCATCGATGTTGTTGTCCATGGCATACGCGCAGCAGCCACCTGCGTTCCAGGTACGGATGCCCAGCAAGCTGGGCACTCCATCGGGGTACACCACGATGAAGCCTTCCGCTTCGGCCGTTACGCTGAGCTGCGATTGTGATTCGAGCTGTACCCCGCTGCCGAAACCGCCGTGCATGGCGATCACGAGCGGTAACGCCGTGCTACCATCATAGCTGGACGGAAGTCGCACGGTGTACGTGCGTTCCAAGGCACCAACGGTAATGGTGTCGGCCTGAGCACTAGCGGACAATGAAGCACCCAAAAGAAGAAGCAGAGGTAGGAGGCGATGCATGTTCGGTAAGATGAGTGATTAGGACACCCAAAGCCCCCAAAGGTTCAACGAAATGCCCAGCTCATCAGCACGAGAGCATTCCCAGCCGGCATCATCTTCAATACCTACAAGGTCGTTGGGCCTTTGAAGACGGATAGTTCGACGAGGTATCGTTCGGGGAGACCTTCCGATGGCATACGCGTCGCGATCGATCACATTAACTTCGGGCCATGAACTGGCAGCAACATATCACCAGCGACAAGGCCATCCTTGGCGGCAAGCCCATCATCACGGGTACGCGATTGGCCGTTGAGCACATCCAAGGGCGATTGGCCGATGGCTGGACCAACGAAATGTTGCTGGAGAGCTTTCCGACGCTGAAGCCGGAGCACATCCAAGCTGTGCATGCTTTCGTGCTTGAGTGCATGGTGGACGGAATGCTCATGTGGCCGCTTCCCGGAAAGGTGAAATGAAGTTCCTCGCGGACGAGAACTTTCCGATGCCCAGCGTTGTCCTGCTCCGAGAAGCGGGACACCATGTCGAGCACATCGGGGAATTCGCTGATGGCTCATACGATGAAGATGTGGTTTCGATAGCGAACGAACGCGGCCAAACCATCCTCACGTTCGATAGCGACCTGGGCACATTGGCGATCGCTCATGGCAAACCGGCCCATGGAGGCATCGTCTATTTCAGGCTCTTCAGCTACAAACCGGATACTCCGGCGCGCATGCTCTTGGACTACCTCACTGCGAACCCCGAGGTCGACTTATCGGAGCGGATCACCGTGTTCGACCCGCCGAGAGTGAGGCAGCGGAGGTTCGAGTGACTCTGATCATCGCAACTCCCGCGCCGCTCCGTACCGCACCGGATGACCCCGCATCACTCCGGGGCCGGGACAAGGCCGGGATGACGGCCCGGAATGACGCGAGAGATGGTTGTTGTGGATGAGGAGGCGGAGTGTGGGATTGTTGTGCATCAAAGTTGGGCGCTTTCGTTCAACCGTGCATTATGGTCGCACGTGTTGGGTAATATTGGAACTGCGTTTCCATCGTGAGGCAGCATTCGTACCGCACAAAATGAACGACACCAAGTGCAAAGCGTTGAAGGCGGAGTTGGCCGCACAGTCAGAGCCGCAGATCGTTTCCGCCGAGCGGTTCTTCGACGGTAACGACGACCTCGGCTCAATCGGTTGCAATCTGATGGAGCATCCGGGCGTGGACGTCTTTCGAGATGCCTTCGCCAGCTTGCTTCGTCGCCAAGATGTGCAGGCGGTTTACGCGCAGATCTCCGAGTTGGATCCAGGAGAAGGTAGCTGGCCATTTGCGGACACCGTTCTGGTTGTCGGCACGATCCCCGCCGAGGAGCTACGCGAGGCTGTCAGTGGTCTGAAGCCGGATGAAGTCTCCGACGCAGCCGAATTCGGCGTCTCCCCATCCTTTGCCTCGAGGCATGATTCTCCTATTCTAGCTGTGTGGTGGGATTGACCATAATGCCGAACCAAGTGCCGCATCATTTTCAATACCTACAAGGTCGTTGGGGCTTTGAAGGCTGGATAGTTCGAGGAGGCGATCGTCAATGAATACCGGAACGCCGTGCGGAAGACTATGCATAGTCAACCTTGGCCTCTGCGACTTGGTTCATCCCGCCTGAGGTAGCGAAGAGGCCGAATCAGTTCTTCAAGAAGCGACCCCTTCGCATAGTTCCGGCGGAAAGAACGACCTCGTAGCAGTATAGGCCAGCTTCGAAGTGATGAACATCCAAGACGGCTCTTCCCGAGGAACGCTCCAACACAATGAGCCTCCCGGCCATATCCCGAAGACGGACTTCAAAGGGTTCTCCGCTGCTCCCTATCACGTTGAGTGCCTCTGACGTTGGATTGGGAAAGACCTGTATGTCGCTCAAATCCATTTCCTGATCAATACCGACACTACAATCGACCGGCGTCAACGACACATCTTCGATGTAGAAGTATATGGCGTGATAGTTCAACGCGCTATCGACATACATCAATGAAGTTGCGCTGTCGTCATGAAAGTTTCCGATGGTGATGAAGCTTTCCCCTCCATGGGCTTGGTAGAGCCCACTCACCTCCGTCCATCCAAGTGTATCTGTGATGAAGCCGGTCGTGTTGGTCACTTGAGGAACGAATGGCAACGCGTCGTCATGAAGAACACCGACGATCGCAGTGTCCGAGAAATAAGCACCGATATCCTCTGTCGCATAGGTTCCGAGTCTAGCCAAGTTGACATACATGGAGAATAGGTAGCATGAATCCGGGGCGAGCGTTTCCGATAAGCCAACCTCAACATATTCTCGGAACTCCCAGATCCATGGAGTCGCATATGCGAATAACCCCACGTAACCACTTCCGCTCCTCGCCATCTGATAGCCGCTAAAATTCGACGGCACACCGACCAATGTGGAGGTCGCGCATGAATTGAAGTAGTCAGGAGAGCCCTCTAGAGCGCCAGTAGGATCGAACCATTGCACTACTGAATCTATCTGGGCAGCATAGTTCGGGCATCCGTAGTACTGCTCAAAGTCACCGTTCGGAACAAGTTCCTGTGCGAGTACTTCACCATTCGTGAACAAGAGCGCTAGTGCCAATGCGAGGGCTGCAATTGCGTGAGGGGGCACAGCGGCAGCCCTGCGCAGGCGTGGCCTTGTGGACGCGTGCAACGAGGAGGCGACGAAGGAGCCCCCGCAGTGCCACGACCGCTGGCCGCGACAAGTCAGGCTATAGCGGAGCACCCGACCCGCGCGGGGTTCGTGCGTGAGCGAGGGGCACGCCCGCGTTATCATCGCTCAATTCAAATTCAAATACGCCCCCAACCCATGCACCCCGCCTTCCCTGCCATACCCGCTTTCCTTGTAGCCGCCGAAGGGTGAGGTGGGGTCGAACTTGTTGTAGGTGTTGGCCCAGATGACGCCCGCGCGCAATTTGCTCGTGAGGTTGAAGATCTTGGATCCCTTCTCCGTCCACACGCCGGCGCTGAGGCCGTAGGGGGTGTTGTTGGCTTTCTGGATCACCTCGTCCACGGTGCGGAAGGTCTGCACGGCGA
>JBDTSG010000008.1:0-6977 GCA_039931265.1 Flavobacteriales bacterium | reverse complement strand
GGAAGCCGGCGAGTTCTTGTTTGAGGATCGCCGATACTTCGGCGGGTTTCACTTCTGCCATGGGATGGTTCCGTTGAACGTCAGGGTCGATAGGGATTCTCGGAGAATTTGCGGCGCAGATCGGTCAAACGGCGGCTCACGCTGCCATCGAACTGTTCATCGCCGATGCGCACGATCACGCCGCCGATCAAGGAGGGGTCCACCTTCTCCGAGAGGACGATGGATTTGCCCGGGTATTTCTGCTTCGCCTGTTCGATCACTTGCGCGCGCACCGCATCGGTAAGCGGCACTGCACTTTTCACTTCGGCTGTTACGATGTTCTGCCGTTCGCGGTAGAGTTCCACGAAGGCCTGCGCCACTTCGGGCAGCATGGCTTCGCGGCCTTTGCGCACCATGATGCCGATGAAGCGGTGCGTGATCTCGCCGATGTTACCGGCGAAGACCTTGGCCAGCACCTTCGTTTTCTTGTCCGCCTTTACCACCGGGCTCTTCAATAGGAGAACCAGGTCAGGACTGCCGGCACAGGTTTCCGCAACCGACCGCATGTCCTGTTCGGCAATGGCAAGCTGGCCCTGATCCTGGGACAGTTCCATCAGCGAGCGGGCGTAGCGGTACGCGACCGGGGTAATGTTCATGACTTCCGCACGTCGCGTTCGTTCATGACTTTCTCCACCAGCGCTTTCTGGGCGGCGCTATCGCCCAATTTGTCGCGCAGGATACGCTCGGCGATCCGGATACTGAGTTCACCCACCTCGTTCTTCAGGTCGGTGGCGGCGGCGCTCTTCTCGTTGCGGATGTCCTCGCGGGCACGGGCCAGCAACGCATCGCCTTCTGCCTTTGCCTTGCCTTTTGCGGCGGCGATCTCGCGATCGCGGATGTCGCGCGCTTCCTTCAGCAGAACCTCCCGCTCCTCGCGGGCCTGGCGCATCAGCGCTTCGTTACCTGCGGTCATGGTGGCCATTTCGGCGCGCGCCTTCTTCGCCTCGTTCAGCGCGTCCTCGATGGAGTGCTCGCGGTCGTTCACGCTTTTGAGGATCGGCTTCCAAGCGTATTTGGCCAGCAGCCATACCACGATGCCGAACGACACGCACATCCAGAAGAGAAGGCCGAGGGCAGGGGTTACGAGTTCCATGGTGGTTTTCGGTTGGGGCGCGAGATCTCGCGCCCGTACTATCGGTGCAAGATCCTTCGCCTCCGGTGAAGGTCCTTCGGTCTTAGAGACCCACGATGAAGGCCAGAGCGATAGCGGCAAGGGCAACCCCTTCCACAAGTGCTGCGGCCAACAACATGTTGCTCACGATGTCGCCCTTGGCTTCGGGCTGGCGAGCGATGCTCTCCAGTGCGCTGCCACCGATGCGGCCTACGCCAACACCGGCGCCCAATGCTGCGAGACCTGCGCCTACAACGGCACCTGCCTTGGCGATACCAACGGAGCTTGCAGTGGCTGCTTGCACGGCGTCGGACTGGAGAAGAATGTTCAAGAGGGTCATCTGATGATGTATTGAGTGGTTGTCAGTTGTCGTTTCTCGACTGCGCTCGAAATGACAGCGCGGTCAGTTGTATTCAGGTCAGTGGTGTTCGGCGTGTGCGTGGTGCGGTTCGGCCACGGCCATACCGATGTACATGGCGGTAAGCAGGGTGAAGACGTATGCCTGCAGGGCGCACACCAGCAATTCGAGGCAGTTGATGAAGATGGTGAAGGCCACAGCGGGGATCGCTGCGATATAGCCACCGGCCACGCTGGCCTCACCAGCAATGAAGATCAAGCAGAAGAACACCAGCAGCACGATGTGGCCCGCCATGAGGTTGGCGAACAACCGGACCATGAGCACGAAGGGACGGATGAAGTGTCCCGCGATCTCGATCACCGTAAGCAGCGGCAGGATGGCGATGGGCACTCCCGGCATGGCCAGGATGTGTTTCCAGTAGTGCCAGTTGGCTGCGATCGTGACGATGAAGAAGGAGATCAGCGCAAGCACCAACGGTGTGGCAATGTTCCCGGTAACGTTGCCGCCGAACGGGAAGATCGGGATCAAGCCAAAGAGGTTCGTGATCCAGATGAAGAAGAAGAGGGTGAGCAGGTAGGGCACATACTTGGCGTAGTGCTTTACACCGATGCTGTTCTTGGCCACATCGTCGCGGATGAACAGGATCACCGGCTCCAGGAATTTAGCTAAGCCTTTCGGGGCGCTGATGCCGCGTTTCGCATAGCCGCGTGCCATGCCGATGAACATGACCAGCAGGACCGTGGCCACCATGAGCATGGTGATAGCGTTCTTCGTCAAGCTGAGGTCGGTAACGCTTGCTGCCGCGTCCACCTCACCGTTGGCACCGATCACCTTGATCTTCTCGTGTTCCAACAAGTAGGTGTAGTACTTGCCCGTGTAAGCGATCGGCTCGTGGTGCTCGCTCAACAGCTTGCTGCTGCCGAAGACCTCCATGCCCTTGTCCGTCCACAGGATCACCGGAAGGGACAGGCTGGTGTGGCCCCAGAGATGCCAGCTGTGCGCATCGCCGATGTGCTCCATGATGAGCTTGCCGGCGTTGAACTTGCTCGCTTCGCCTGAACCGTGCCCTTCGCTGCCATGATCTTGGTCGGCTTCGGCATGCTCCGTTCCCATGTGGGAGAGGGTATCGTGACCTGTCTCGTGCTCTTGGGCTGAAAGGACGGACGGGAGCAAGGCGCCCAACACCGCGAAAACCGCGTTCAACAAGACTTTCCGGAGAATTTCCGTATGCAGAAGACCCTTCATTGCGGCCGCGAAAGTAGGATCTGGAGCGATATGCGGCAGTATCGATCGCAAGATCAGCGGATAGCCCTACAGGAAGTGCGTATCCAGTTCCTCGCGGAAATACTGCAACGCGTTCTTGACACCAAGGGGAAGGCCGCCGCCAAGTGCGCACAAGCTGCCGATCTCCATGGTCTCGACCAGATCGTTGAACAGCTTGCGATCGATCTTCCTGCCGTGCAGGCGTGCACCTTCGATCAACTCTTTACCACGGGTGGATCCGATCCGGCAGGGGAAGCATTTGCCGCAACTTTCCATGGCGGTGAACTCGAAAAGGTGCTCCAGGTAATTCACCATGGGGAAGTCGGCCGGAATGCTGAGGACACTGGCATGGCCCAAGAGGAAACCGCTCTTTTGGAAGCTCTCGAAATCGATGCCCAGCTCGCCGATCTTGGTAAGGGGAACGATCCCGCCCAGCGGACCGCCGATGTGCAGCGCTTTGGTCGGGCGCGAGAAGCCTTGGCCCAACTCGTCGATCACCCGGCTCAGCGGGGTGCCGCATTCCACTTCGTAAAGGCCGGGCAGGTTGAAACCGCTATCCAAGCAGACGAGCTTGGAACCGTTGCTCTTTTCCGTGCCGAGCTTCACGAAGGCCGCGCCCCCGTGTTTCACCACCCATGGCACGCAAGCCAAGGTCTCCACGTTGTTCACCACCGTGGGCCGGTTGAAGAGGCCTTGCTGAGCCGGGTAGGGTGGGCGGGTGCGCACCTCGCCGCGTTTTCCTTCAATGCTGTTGAGCAAGGCGGTCTCCTCACCACACACATAAGCGCCAGCCGCCTTGATCACCTTGAAACGGAAATGGAAGCCGGAGCCTTTGATGTTCGCGCCGATCCATCCGTTCGTCTCCAGATCGCTCACGGCCTGCTTCACAATGTCCACCGCCTCGGGGTACTCGGCGCGGATGTAGAGCACAGCCGTGTCGGCGCCCACGCAATAGCCCGCGAGCATCATGCCCAACAGCACCAGGTGAGGTCGCTGTTCCAGCAAATAGCGGTCGCTGAACGCACCGGGGTCGCCTTCATCGGCATTGCATACGATGTACTTGCGTGGCGTCCCGTTCCCGGAAGTGTCCGTGGCATCCTTGCATGCTTGCAACTTGAAACCCATGGGAAAGCCAGCGCCGCCGCGGCCACGGATCGTCGCTGTCTTGATCTCGTTCAGCACGTCGGCGCTGTCGCCCTTCAGCACTTGTTCCCACAAGGCATAGAACTCCTGCAACGGGGGCATGGGTGCGGTAAGGACAGGCTGCGCCATCATCGTTCCCACGAAGTGCGCGTCCATGCCATCGCGCTTCTTCCCACCGGCGATCTCATTCAGCGCGTCGATCGCCTTGCCTGAGTAGTTCAAGCCACCCACGTTGAAAGCACTGTTCTCGTGGCAGCGTCCCAGGCAGCACATGTGGCCGATCTCCTCCGGCTTGAAGTGCTTGGCCAGTTCGTGATGCACTTTGTCCTGCGTGCCAGCGACAAGGCATGCGCTGCCGTTGCAGACGTAGGCCTTCTTGCCTTTGTTCTCCTGTTTCAGGAAGTCGTAGAACGAACTCGTGCCGAAGGTGATCGCCTCGCCGATCAGGAAGTCGTCGGCGATCATTGTCAGGTCCGCCGTTGCCGGTGCGCCGGTCTTCGCCGCAGCTTCTTGCAAGCGCTCCCACAAGGGGTCATGCAGTTCCTTATCGTCGCGGCCGGAGAGGGAGGAAATGTTCTTGGACATGCGGAAGCAATGTAGGGATCGCCTCAGGCGGTCGGCGGTGCATCGGGCTCAGTGCCTTTGTGTTTCCGTTTCCGCGAGTACTTCTTTTTGTCCTTCACCACCTTCTCCCGGAAGCGCCCATCGAAGGCGCCCTGCTCCTTCTGTTCGGCGCGTTTGGCCGCGCGTTCAATAGCGAGCAGATCCATGCGGGCCTTCGCTGCGCGTGCCGTTGGCTTCTTCACCTTCTTTTTTGGCGTGGCCATGATCAACTCGATGCGCGGAGAATGCTCTCCATGGAACACAAAGTTGCACGGTTCATCCCGTCTTTTCATTTTTCCGTTCCACTAACCCACCCCCGCCCATGAAACGGATCCTGAAAGTCCTCGGCATCTTGTTGCTGATCGTCGTGCTCTTCGTTGTCGGCGCGATCACCTACATCACCCAAGCGCTTCCCAGTATCGATGCCCCTGCCGACCTGAAGGTTGAAGTGACCCCCGAACGGATCGCGCGCGGGGAATACCTGGCCAACCATGTTACCCTGTGCATGGACTGCCATAGCACGCGGGACTGGAACACGTTCAGCGGCCCGTTGACGCCGGGTACTCTTGGCAAAGGAGGAGAGCGCTTCGACGAGACCATGAATTTCCCTGGGACCTTCTTCAGCAGGAACCTCACACCCTTCAACCTGAAGAACTGGACCGACGGAGAGATCTACCGCGCGATCACCAGCGGTGTCAGCAGGGACGGTCATCCGTTCTTCCCTGTAATGCCTTATCTGAACTACAACAAACTGGCGACGGAGGATGTCCACAGCATCATCGCCTACTTGCGCACATTGCCCGAGCAGGAGAGCAGCTGGCCGCCGAGCGAACCCGCCTTCCCGGTGAACATCATCCTGCACACCATACCCGAACCCGCCGCGCCGATGGAGCGACGCGACCCAAGTGACCCCGTGGCTTATGGCGCTTATATGGCCAATGCGGCGGCGTGCATCGTTTGCCATACGGAAACGGAGAAAGGTGAGAAGATCGGACCGGTGTTCGCCGGGGGCTTTGCTTTCCAGATGCCGACCGGATCCGTTGTGCGCTCGGCCAACATCACGCCGCACGAAAACGGCATCGGCAACTGGACGAAGAAGCAGTTCATCGATCGTTTCAAGTTGTACACGGACAGCGCGTACACCCTGCCCAAGATCGATTGGGCGAAGAACGACTTCCAAACGGTGATGCCTTGGACCATGTATGCCGGTATGGCGGAACAAGACCTCAGCGCTATCTATGACTACTTGCGGACGGTAACTCCCGTGGACCGCAAAGTGGTGAAGTGGACCCCCGTTGCCGCGAAGTAGACCCGCTCAGCGGAGCAAGCCGTACAGGACCACGTCCATCAGGTCGCCGTTGCCGGAACGGAAGTCGCGGCGGATCAGTCCTTCCCGCTCGAAGCCACACTTCTCCACAACCCGTATGCTGGCGATGTTGTCCGGTGCGATGCGCGCGTACACTTTGTTCATGCCCAACTGGCTCAGGGCGAAGTCGGTGGCCCAGATGACGGACATGCTCCCGAGCCCGTGCTTTTCGTAGGGCTGTGACACGAAGTAAGCCGTCTCGCACTTGGGGATCGACCAATCGAACTGCTTCAGGAATACCGCACCGATGGGTGCACCGCCCTCGAACTCGCGCAGCACGAAGCAGTAGAACTCGCGCCTTGCACTGAGGTCGACGATCTCCTTCAGGTATTTGCGCGTACTGCGCACATCGCTGCAGCGTTGCGTAGTGCGGGGGAAGAAATTCGCCAAGCGCACGAATTCCCCGTGAACAAGGCGGTAGAAACCCTCGTCGTCGTGCTTGGTAATGGGTTCAATGATGACGGAATCGACCATGGTCCGTTGGTTCCCTATCCCCCTGTCGGTATGGCCGTGTTCTCTTTGCTCATGGCCGCTTCACGCATCTCAAGCGCTTTGCGGGGGCCAAGGTACCGTTCCACTACGGCGTGCACGGCGTACACGAGCGGTGTTGCGAGCACGGCAACGATCAATTTGTACGTGTATGCCGTCAGTACCATGGCCGTGCAGCGGGCGAAGGTGAAGTCATCGCGCAGCAACCAGAAGGCGACGTAAGTGACCACAACGCTGTCCATCAATTGGCTTACGATCGTACTGCCCGTCGCACGCAACCAGATGCGCTTGTCGCCGGTAAGGCGCTTGATGCGGCGGAAGATGAACGCATCGAGCAATTGGCCGATGATGAAAGCCGTGAGCGAACCGACGATGATGTTCATGCCCTGTCCGAAAATGCCGGAGAACGCTGCTTGCATGTCGGGCACTCCCTTCGCGCTGTTCATGCCGATCCAGAAATCGGCGGGCGGCATGCCCATGGCGAAGTACATGATCACGAAAGCGAATGCCACGAGCGCCGCCGTGAGGACCGTGAGGAAGCGTACCCCACGCACGCCGTAATAATCGTTGATCACATCGGTCATGATGAAGACGATGGGCCACGG
>JBDTSG010000007.1:0-24042 GCA_039931265.1 Flavobacteriales bacterium | reverse complement strand
GCGACCATGGTGGGCTGGAACGCATCGCCCATCACCTTGGCCTTGATCACGCTGTGCAGGAAGATCGCGGGCTGCGTCACCCGCGTCTGCCGCAGGTCCTCTTCGGAACCCTTGAACATGATGTCGGTGATGTTGAACCCAAGCGTGTCGTTGGCATGCTCGAACCAGATGCGCGCATTGCTATCGGCATCATACAGGTCCTTGCCCATGCCGGGGAACTGGCTGCCTTGTCCGGGGAATACGTAAGCTGTCATGTCAATGCAGTTTGCTGCCTATGAGTTCGATGAATTCTTTGCGCGTGCGGTCGCTGTTGAGGAACACGCCGGTGAAGGCGGACGTAGTGGTAACGCTGTTCTGTTTCTGCACCCCGCGCATGCGCATGCACAGGTGGTCGCATTCCATCACCACGGCCACACCGAGCGGTTTCAATGCATCGTGGATGCAATCGCGGATCTGGTCGGTTAGGCGCTCCTGTACCTGCAATCGGCGGGCGAAGGCATCCACCACGCGGGGGATCTTGCTCAGGCCAACGATGCGCCCGTTGGGGATGTAGGCCACGTGTGCTTTGCCGAAGAAGGGTAGCATATGGTGTTCGCAAAGGCTGTACACCTCGATGTCTTTCACGATCACCATCTGCGAGTACTTCTCGTGGAATATCGCGCCTTTGAGGATCCCCGCTGGATCCAGGTCATAGCCGTGCGTGAGGTATTGCAGGGCCTTCGCCACTCGCGTGGGCGTCTGTTTCAGGCCTTCGCGCTCGGGGTCTTCACCGATCTGTTGCAGGATATCGCCATAGTGCTCACCGATGCTCGCGATGCGCTTGGCATCGTACATGTCGATGCGCTCATACCCCTCGTTGGCATCCTTCGATAATGTCGCAGTGCTACGTTGCTTGGCCGGGGAGGTGCGCTTCGCCATTTCAGTGCCCGTAATACTCCACGCTGTTGTTCTCGGTCTCTTGCAGCTTCACGCAATGCAACGTACAACCCAGCGCATTGATGGGGGTTGCCAATTCGTTCCAGAACGCTACGGCCAGGTTCTCGGTGCTGCTGAACTTGCCCTTCATGAACGGTACGTCCATGTCTATGTTCTTGTGGTCCACCAGATCTATTACACGTTCCTTGATGATGCCACCGATCAATGACAGGTCGGCCACGAATCCGGTCTCGGCGCTCGGTTCACCCTTCACGGTAACCCACAGTTCGTAGTTGTGCCCGTGCCAATTGGGGTTGCTGCACTTTCCGAACACGGCCAAGTTCTGCTCGTTCGTCCACTCCGGACGACTGAGTTTGTGGGCCGCGCTGAAGCGCTCGCGACGGGTGATGAAAACAGTGGGCATTCGGCCGTGGTAAAAGGAAGGCGAATGTAGGTGTGATGCGCAAAGGGCGCGGACTTGATCTGCGCATGCCTCGCTCCAGCCCTGCCCTGTATGTTCGCACCATGATCATCGTAACGGGCGCCGCAGGCTTCATCGGAAGTTGTTTGCTGGGCGAATTGCAGCGCCAGGGTTGGCAGGACCTGGTGGCTGTTGATGACTTCTCGCGTATCGACAAAGCGCCGAACCTGTTGGGCATGAAGCTCACGGCCCGTATTGAGCGCATGGATTTCCCGCAATGGCTCGTTGCGAACCAGAAGCTGGTGCAGTTCGTGTTCCACTTGGGTGCGCGCACCGATACCACCGAGTTCAACAAAGCCGTGTTCGACGAGCTGAACGTGAAGTACAGCAAGACGGTATGGGAGCTTTGCACGAAGTGCCAGATCCCACTGGTGTACGCGAGCAGCGCGGCCACGTATGGCGGTGGCGAACTGGGATACGATGATGACCATGCGGTCATCCCGCAGTTGAAGCCCTTGAATCCCTACGGGGCGAGCAAGAACGAATTCGATCAGTGGGTGCTACAGCAGAAGGAAGCACCGTTCTTCTGGGCCGGTTTGAAGTTCTTCAACGTCTACGGCCCGAACGAGTACCACAAGGCGCGTATGGCCAGCGTGATCTACCACGCCTTCAACCAAGTGCGCGAGAAGGGGGAGGTACGGCTGTTCCGGAGCCACAAGCCGGAGTACAAGGACGGCGAACAGCTGCGCGACTTCGTATACGTGAAGGACCTTTGCAACGTGTGCATCTGGCTGATGGAAACGCGCAAGCACCCTGCGATCTATAACCTTGGAAGCGGCACGGCGCGCACCTTCCTCGATCTCACCCGCGCCACGTTCCGGGCAATGGGGAAGGAGGAACGCATCACCTTCATCGATACGCCGATCGACATCCGGGACAAGTACCAGTACTTCACCGAGGCGCGCATGGAAAAGCTTCGCGCCGCTGGTTACGACAAGCCCTTCCACACTTTGGAAGAGGGGGTAGCGGACTACGTCGGCAACTATTTGTTGAAAGCAGCCTACTACTGATCGAGCCCCAACGATGTCTTCAGCGCCACCAGTTGGTTGCGGATGTCGAGGAGTTTGTCCCGGAGTTCGGGGGTGGACTCCAGGACCCGGCTCTTCACTTTCAGTACTGTCTTGGCACCTTCAATGGTGTGGCCCTTGGTCTTCAAGAGATCGCGCACCTCGCGCACCAAGGCCTTTTCATCGGCGGTGTAGAGCCGGTCGCCCTTGGTGTCACGCTTCGGGCTGGGCTTGCCGAACTGGCGTTCCCAGAAGCGGATCTGCGTGGCGCTGACACCCAGCTCACTGGCCACTTCCCCGATCGTCCAATAGAATTTCCCGATCGTCTTCGGCTTCAACGGCATGGGCGCGAAAATATCCTGCGGTTCGTGAGAACAAAATGGAATGATCGGAACTCAATCCAATGATTGGCTCGCGTTGCGCGAAAGTTCCAGCATGCGCGCGTACTCTTCGGCGGTCAGGTCGTTGAAGAAGTAGTTCGCCGGATCGATGGGTTCGCCGTTCTTGTGCACTTCGTAATGCACGTGCGGCCCGGCGCTTAGGCCCGTATTGCCCACAAGTCCGATCACATCGCCCCGTTTCACACGCTGGCCTTCGCGCACCTTCAGCACGCTCATGTGCCCATAAAGTGTTTGGTAGTCGAAGCCGTGATCGATGATCACATGGATGCCATAGCCGTTGGTGCCGTAGTCGGCATAGATCACCTTGCCGTCGCCGGTGGCATGGATCTCCTTGCCAACGGGTGCGGTGAAATCCATGCCCGCGTGGAACTTCACGATCTTGTGTATCGGGTGCAGCCGCATGCCGAACCCACTGCTGATCATGGTGAGGTCCGTATTGCTGATCGGTTGCACGGCCGGTATGCTCGCCAACATGTCCTGTTTGCGCAGCGCGAGTTCCGCAACCTCATCGAAGCTCACGCTCTGCACCACCATCTGCTTGGCGATCTTGTCCAATCGGCGGCGCGTTTCGATCACCCGGTCGCTGCTCGCATAACCCTTCAAACCCGAGTACCGGTCCACACCACCGGAACCCGCCTGTCTGACTTCCGCCGGGATCGGGTCGGCCTCGAAGATCACCCGGTAGATATTGTCATCACGCCGTCGCACGTCGAACAGCACACCTTCGATCTCCTCCATCTGGTGGTTCAGCAGCACGTATTGGGCGAGGAGCTGCTCGTTCTCGCGGCGCAGGCTGGCCTCTTTGGGCGAGTCGACCAATGAATAGAGCGTGGCAAAGGCGATGGCCCCTACGAGCAAACCTGGCAGCAGCACAAAGAGCACGCGCTTCACCCGCTGCCACGGGGTAAGCTTGATCCGCTCGTAAGCGAGCGTCTTGGGGTTGAAGCGGTACTTGTGCTCGGGCATATGGACAGGGGTGTGAAGATAGGCCTCGGCCTATTTTCGCGGCCCTTTCCACCGCACCCCGTGACGCTCACCAGCCAGCAGATCCGCAAGACCTTTCTCGATCACTTCGCACAGCGCGGCCACACCATCGTGCCCAGTGCGCCCATGGTTGTGAAGGACGATCCCACGCTCATGTTCACTAACGCGGGCATGAACCAGTTCAAGGATCTCTTCCTCGGCAACCGGCCGGTGCAGCACAAGCGCATCGCCGACACGCAGAAGTGCCTGCGCGTTTCGGGCAAACACAATGACCTTGAGGAAGTCGGCATCGACACGTACCACCATACGATGTTCGAGATGCTCGGCAACTGGAGCTTCGGCGACTACTTCAAGAAGGAAGCGATCCAGTGGGCGTGGGAACTGCTTGTTGACACGTACAAGATCGACCCGGCCAACATCTACGTCACGTACTTCGGTGGCGACGAAAAGGACAACCTGCCCGCCGATACCGAAACGCACGACTTGTGGAAGCAGTTCATGCCCGAGGAGCGGATACTCCCCTTCAACCGTAAGGACAACTTCTGGGAGATGGGCGACACCGGACCGTGTGGCCCATGCACAGAGATCCATGTGGATGTGCGTTCGGCTGCTGAGAAGAAGGAGAAGCCCGGCCGTGATCTGGTGAACAACGACCACCCGCAGGTGATCGAGATCTGGAACAATGTGTTCATGCAGTTCGAGCGCAAGAGCGATGGTTCCCTGCACACGCTTCCTGCCCAGCACGTGGACACGGGCATGGGTTTCGAACGGTTGTGCATGGTGCTACAGGGCAAGCGCAGCAACTACGACACCGATGTGTTCCAGCCGCTGATCCAGGCGATCGCCAAACTGTGCAAACAGCAATACGGCCACTACGAGAAGAGCGACATCGCCATGCGCGTGATAGCCGATCACCTGCGCGCCATCAGTTTCGCCATTGCCGATGGTCAGCTGCCGAGCAACACTGGTGCGGGCTATGTGATCCGTCGCATCCTTCGGCGCGCAGTGCGTTACGGGTACAGCTTCCTCGACCTCAACGAACCCTTCATCCACAAGTTGGTGAAGACCTTGGTGGAGCAGATGGGCGAGCAGTTCCCTGAACTCCGCAAGCAACAAGGCATCATGGAAAGCGTGCTTTTGGAAGAGGAGAAGGCATTCCTCCGCACATTGGAGCAAGGCACCCGTCGTCTGGAATCGGCATTGAAGGAGAGCTCAGGAACGCTCCCCGGGGCGCAGGCCTTCGAATTGCTGGACACCTTCGGTTTCCCGATCGACCTCACGCAGTTAATGGCCCGTGAACAAGGCCGAGATGTGGACATGGAGGGCTTTCAGGTCGAACTGAAGAAGCAGAAGGATCGCTCCCGTGCCGCTACATCGGTCACCACCGGCGATTGGGTCGAAATAGCGAAAGGCGACACGACTTTCGTTGGCTACGATGAGCTGTCTTGTGAAGCCCGCATCCTGCGTTACCGCGCGATGAGCGGCAAGGGCGGCGACCAATTCCAGGTTGTTCTCGATCGTACACCGTTCTACCCCGAGGGCGGCGGACAGGTCGGTGACAAGGGCTGGCTGATCTTGAACAACGAGAAAGTGGAGGTGGTCGACACCAAGCGCGAGAACCAGTTGATCGTACACTTCTGCAAGCAACTGCCGAAGGACGTCGGCGCCGTGTTCACCGCACAGGTTGACGCTTCACGCCGCAAACTCACGCAACGTAACCACACGGCCACGCACCTGTTGCACCATGCACTGCGCAAGCACTTAGGTACACATGTGGAGCAGAAGGGTTCGCTCGTTGCTCCAGACCGCCTCCGTTTCGACATCAGCCATTTCGCCAAGGTGACCGCCGAAGAACTCGCCACGGTGGAACGTGAAGTGAACGCCATGATCGCGGAGGATCTCGGTTTTGAGGACAAGCGGAACGTGCCGATCGCCGAGGCGAAGACCATGGGCGCTATGGCGTTGTTCGGTGAGAAGTACGGCGATGCAGTGCGTGTGGTGAAATTCGGGCCGAGCGTGGAATTGTGCGGCGGCACCCACGTACCACGCACCGGCGAGATCGGTGCCTTCCGCATCATAAGTGAAGGTGCGCTGGCTGCTGGCGTGCGCCGCATCGAAGCGATCACCAGCGTGGAGGCCGAGCGGTACATCAACGAACGGCTGGAGAAGTTGGAAGCGGTGAACGCTCTGCTGAAGAACCCGACGGATCTGGTTGGTGCTGTTCAGCAACTCCTTGATCGCAACACGGCTCTGGAAAAGGAAGTGGAGAAAGCCAGCAAGGAAAAGGTCTCCGCATTGCAAGGCAGCATCATGCAGCAGGCCCGGGAGGTGAACGGGGCCAAGCTCATCGCATTGGAAGTTGATCTGGATGCCGCAGGCATGAAGGATCTGGCATTCCGCCTGCGCGAGCAGCATACCGACCTGCTCATGGTTTTGGGCAGTACACAGGACGGCAAGGCACTGTTGGCCGTAATGGTGGGCGATGCATTGGTGTCGGGCAAAGGGCTGAAGGCCACCGACATCATCAAGCAGCTCAGCCCGCACATCAAGGGTGGTGGGGGGGGGCAGCCCTTCTTCGCTACGGCGGGGGGCAAGGATCCCGGCGGTCTCAAGGCCGCCATTGCCGCCGCGGCCACTTTGTTGAACTAAACTGCCCGAACGCAACGAAGCCCCCTCGCGACTTGTCGTGAGGAGGCTTCGAGGAGGCGTGAAGCTCTACCTGGGTTTCGGCTTCACGCCATCTGAGGGCTGCGCGGGGTCAATTTGTGCGGCGGAGGCAGCGCAGCTTGGTTGTAGACCGGGCCACGGTAGCGGGTATCGTAGTTCAGGCCCATGTTCAGGATGTAGATGCCGTTGAGCAGGATAACCAGCACATAATCGATGGTATCGCGCTTTCCGAAGCTCTGCACCACCTCGATCCACACCTTCGGAAGCAAGTAGAACTGCCCGTAGAAAGGGATGAAGAACAGCCAGAAATGGCTCGCAGGGCGCCCAACGATCCGCAGGAACACGATGAAGTTCCAACCCGGGACCAAGGCCGCCAAGCCAGGCTGTCCGGCCTTCTCATACAGCTTCCACTGGGCAATGAGGCCGATTACCGCCAAGAAGACCATGGCGTAATACATCGTATCGCCCATCACGGCGTAAAGAGAATCATGGATGCCCATGATCCATTTCCAAACGGCTTCCATCTCTGTATGGTTTAGGGTAGTTAACGCACACGTTCTCCAAGTCAGGTATGGGGAAGACGAGTTGCTGAAAACCGGGTTGCCTGTGCAACGTTAGGATTGCCTCCTTCGTCAGCCGCGTTCGACAGAAACTGGTTCTGCACCGACCGGCAGTGGTAACCTGCCTAGGAGAGGCTATTAAGGTGAGGCTCCGCCTAGCCTCTCGGCACCGCATATGCCTTCACCTCGGTGTCGGTGATCTCCTTTTCGCTCAGGATCACCAGCCGCTCGATGACATTTCTGAGCTCTCGAACATTGCCCGTCCACGGCAGCTTCTGGAGTTCTTTCACCGCTTTGTCCGAGAGCTTTTTGGTGGGGATCCCCTGCTCATTGCATACCATGGAAACAAAATGCTCGGCCAACAGGGGAATATCCTCCAGTCGGTCTTTCAGGGCGGGCACGTGGATCGGTATTACGCTTAAGCGATGGTAGAGGTCCTCCCGGAAGTTCCCCCTCTCGATCTCCTTGCGCAGGTCCTTGTTGGTCGCCGCCACCACCCGCACGTTCACTTTGATGTCCTTGTCGCCCCCCACACGGGTAATGCGGCTTTCCTGCAAGGCCCGCAGCACTTTGGCTTGGGCATTGGCGCTCATATCACCGATCTCGTCCAGGAAGAGGGTGCCGCCATCGGCCAGTTCGAACTTGCCTTTGCGCTGGGCAATGGCACTAGTGAAGCTGCCCTTCTCGTGGCCGAACAATTCGCTTTCAATGAGTTCGCCGGGGATGGCCGCACAGTTCACCTCGATGAAGGGCCCGTCCTTGCGGCCGCTCTTTTCGTGGATCATCCGGGCAACGCCTTCCTTGCCCGCACCGTTGCCGCCGGTGATCATTACACGCGCATCGCTTGGGGCCACCTTGTCGATCATTGCACGGATCTCGGCCAGCGCCTTGCTTTCGCCCACCATCCGGTTCGCGCCACCCTTGTCTTTCTGCACCTTCTGCCGCAACGTCTTCGTTTCCTGCACCAGATTCTTCCGGTCCAAGGCATTGCGCACCGTCACGAGGATGCGGCTGATATCGGGCGGCTTCTGGATGTAGTCGAACGCGCCCTTCTTCAAGGCTTCAACGGCCGTATCGATGGTGCCATGCCCGCTGATCATCACCACCGGCAATTCATCGTTGTGGGCCATCAACTTTTCCAACACTTCAAGCCCGTCCATCTTGGGCATTTTGATGTCGCAGAGCACCACATCGAAGCTGCCCTTCTTGGCCTTGTCCAAACCGGCCGCTCCGTCCTCGGCCTCGTCCACCGTGTGTTTTTCGTGCTCAAGGATGTCCTTGAGCGCATTGCGGATCGCTTTCTCGTCGTCGATGATGAGGATCTTGGCCATGATAGGAGTGAAGCCGTTGGGCAGTTGTGTTTCGGGGGGTGAAGATGGCAAAGCCACTTTGGATCGATTGCTTACACTGGATTGCCCATGGCAACCACGGTATTTTGCCGCGTCTTAGTTTGCCCGCGAACCCTATTGTCAAGCCGCCATCTGGCCGGGGCAGTTCCTCATCCCCCCACCCACGAACACACGAACACAGCAGTTGCCATGAAGAACACCATGACTTTACTTGCTGTGCTTGGTTCCTCCGCCGCGAGCATGGCGCAATGCGGTATGACCGTGAGCGGCTATTCGAACATTCATTGCATGAGCGGGTTCGTGGAGATCAATACCTCAGGTGGCACACCGCCGTACACGATCGAGGTACGGAAGCTGCCTCAAAATACCGTGATGGGAACGTTCGCCGACGCTGATGGGAACAACTTTTTCTGGGGTGGCGGTTACGCATGGGAAGCCACAGGTGGTGCCCGAGTGACCGTAACAGATGCGGCGAGTTGCACTGCGACCATGGATGTCGATCACAATGCGTTCACTTGGACCCCGCATATGGTGCTTCCGCCCGTGTTGGATTGTGCGTCCGGCACGTTCCGCGTGAACATGTCCTGGTTCCTGACCGCTCCCCAGACTTTCCGTGTGGACAATGGTCCTGTGCAGAACGTAGGAGGCAATTGGATCGCCAACGGATCATCGTATGTGCTGAATACGGCTCTCTCGCCGGGCGCACATACGATCACGTTCCCTGAGCACGGTATCTCGTTCACGTATTGCGAGACCTCTCACTCCGTCACGGTTCCGAACCCTGTTTCCCCTGGCGATTGCGGTGTGAACCTGCGCGTGCGGACTGCGCTTGATGGAGCCCTGCCCACAGGCACGATCATGACCGATGGATTGCGGACCGTAGGTCTTATCCCGACCGTCGAACCTTACACGGCCTTGGGCTATACATACACCGGCACTTCCCCCGGTGTCAGCATCCCGGCGGCGTTGCTGACAGTAACAGGCAATGATGCTGTCGTGGATTGGGTGGTGATCGAACTGCGCAGCAGCGCCGCCCCATACGGCGTCTTGTACAGCAAGCCGGCTTTGCTCCAGCGTGATGGCGATGTGATCGATACGGACGGCGACACTTACCTGGCCACATCGCTGGCCGCTGGTTCTTACCATGTTGCGATCAGGCATCGGAACCACTTGGGCGCCATGACCGGCCAGGCTTATCAGTTAGGCCCGGATCCGCTCACTATCAACTTCCGAAGCATCGTGACCTACGGATCGAACGCCGTGGTAGTGAAGGGTGGCGTGGGCTGCCTATGGGCGGGCGACGTAACCGGCAACGGTACCATCGCCTACACTGGCGCGAACAACGATCGCGACCCGATCTTGGTGGCCATAGGGGGCAACATCCCCACCTCGACGCTCACTGGCCAATACCGCCAAGAGGATGTGAACTTGGATGGTGTGGTGAAGTACGCGGGCCTGAACAACGATCGGGACCCGATCCTGGTGAACATCGGCGGCACCACGCCCACGAATACACGAACACAGCAGTTGCCCTAGCAGGCTCTACTTCCCTCTCCTTTGGAGAGGGGGCGGGGGTGAGATCAGCTGCGCAGCCGCCCCTTCCTTCAGGGCATACTTGCTCCAACGCAGATCACGGATACCTCCTGCTAACAACACACGCTCGATGGCGATGAGCGCAATGGCGATCGTATCCACGCGGTGCTCCGGAAGTCCCGGTACCCGCAGCCGCTCCTCGCGTGACATGAGCATCAACCGATCCTTGAGCGCATCGAATTCCAGCGCGCTGAACCCAAGACTTGTCGCGGCAGCGTCGATGTCGACATCCTTTGAAGCACTCACCATGGCAGCAAGTGAATCGAACGAACCTGCGCTACCGATCAGCTCATGCGGTTCGTGTCGCTCAATGATGGACCAGAGCGGTTCCAACTGAGCATCGAGGTGCTCCGCCAGCCGGAACTGCTCCTGCATGGTCATCGGATCGCTGAAGGAGAACCGCTCCCGTAAGCGCGTAACGCCTAACTCGAAACTGCGCTTCCACATCAGCGCCTTGTTGGTGGCCAGTATGAACTCGATGCTACCGCCACCGATGTCCATCACAAGTGCGGGCTTCGCCCCCAAGGGCACGGCAAGCCGCACACCTTCCAGTATCAACTCCGCCTCCTCGTCGCCTTTGATCACGCTGATCTCCACGCCGCATTGCACGCGAGCGGTGGAGATGAAGTCAGCCGCATTCCGCGCATTGCGCAGCATGCTGGTGCCGAAGCCTACGAACCGTTGCGCTCCGAGTTGCTGGGCCGTTGCTACATGTGCTTGCAATGCTGCGATACCGCGCGCGAACGCATCGGGGGTGATCACGCCCTGCTCAATGCCACCACGCCCGAGGAATACGGGGAACTCACTGCTGTGCAGGATGTAAAACGGGCTTTGATCCGTCACGCGTTCCTTCTCCACTGGAGAAGGTCGGGACGAGGCGATCACCAGCAGGTTGAACGTGTTCGTCCCGAGATCGATGATGGCTGTCCGCGTGGAGGAGTGGATCACTCGGTTTCAATTGCCATGCGCAAAGCGTTCGGCTCGCGCTTCGGGGCAAATGGCCAATTGCAAAAAGCCAGCGGCCGCATTCACCCGCGATAGAACAACCACTTGCCCAGTTCCCTCCAGCTCACCTTCTTGCCGTACATGAGGATACCGGTCCGGTAGATCCGTCCCGCAAGCCATGTGGTGAAGATGAAGGTGGCCAAAAGCATCGCCATGCTCAGCACCAGCTGCCAAGGATGCTCGAACGCATCGCCCATGGCGATCCGGATCATCATGACGATCGGACTGGTGAAAGGGATGATGCTGCACCAGAACACCGCAGGGCTGTTCGGGTTCACCACTGCCGACTGGGCAATGAAGAGTCCGATCATGAGCGGGATGGTAATCGGCATCATGAACTGCTGTGTATCCGTTTCGCTGTCCACGGCACTGCCAATGGCGGCGAACAATGAACTGAAGAGCAGGTAGCCACCAAGGAAGTAGAACACGAAGAGCGAAAGGATGGCCGCCCAAGGCATGGCCCTGAAGACGTTGAACATCTCCGTCATTTCATCACTGCCGGTGTGGCCGGCCACGGCGGGCGCCATGCCCCCCGCCATCTGTTGCTGCAGCTCGGTGGTCTTCTGGACGTTCGCCAATGCATCGCCGTCGATGTTCAACCCCGTAACGGCCAGCCCCACCGTAAGCAACACGCCGCTGAGAACCGCCCACAAAAGGAACTGCGTCAGCCCCACCAAGGCGATGCCCACGATCTTGCCCATCATGAGCTGGAAGGGTTTCACGCTGCTTATCAGGACTTCCACGACACGGCTTTGCTTTTCCTCCATCACCCCGCGCATTACCTGCACGCCGTAGAGGAAGACGAAGAAGAACATCACATACCCGAAGGCGAAGCCCACAACCGCTTTTGCACGGTCGTAGGATTTTTCGCCCGACTTGTCGATATCGAAAGTGTCCACTTTCAAAGGCGTTGTGATGCGGTCGAAGGTGGCCTCATCCAAGCTGTCCTTCTTCAGTTTCGCCTTGCGCAGTACGTTCTGTATGTCGTTGGTGATGTAACGCTCAACGCTTTGGCTCGGCGGGTCCTTGTAGAAGATTTTCACCTGGTCGTTGGTGAGTATCTGTTCGTTCAGGTATACAAGCAGTGTGTAGGGGCTGGCCTTGAACACCGAGTCCGGCATGTCCTCGTACTGGTAGTTGTAGGTGATGCTCGAGCTCTTGTTGTCCGTGAGTTTGCCGGTGAAGAGGTGGGCATCATCGACAACCAATACGACTTGGGGCCCGCTCTCCTGCAACCCCAGATAGGCCACGAGCGAAACGCCCCCGACCAATAGCAAGGGGCCCAGGATCGTCATGATCAGGAAGCTGGGCTTACGCACGCGCGTCCAGAACTCGCGCTTGATGATGAGGAGGATCTTTTTCATCTGTTCGGATGGATCATCATCGGCCCTTACTCGGTCATGTCCTTCGGCACCGGTGCGGCAATGTCGCCGCCCACGGCACGGATGAACACCTCGTTCATGCTGGGTACTTCTTCCTGCACACCGTGGATCTTCACGCTGGGTAACACTTGTTTCAGCACATCGTTAAGCGTGTCGCCTTTGCCCAGCTGCACGCGGCTCACCGACATGTGTTCGTTCTCCACCGTGTCCACGAGCTTGCCTACGAACGCGAGCGCATTGGCGAAGGCCACACGCGTGCCTTCATATTCGATCCGGTACGTGTTGGTGGAGTATTGCCTGCGCAGTGCGCTCACCTCGCCATGGAGCACTTTGCGGCTCTTGTCGATCAGGGCGATATGATCGCACAACTGCTCCACGCTGCCCATGTTGTGCGTGCTGAGCATTACGGTGGCGCCTTCATCCCGCAGGCGCAGGATCTCCGTACGGATCAGTTCAGCGTTGATGGGGTCGAAGCCACTGAAGGGCTCATCGAGGATGAGCAGTTTCGGTTCGTGCAATACGGTGGTGATGAATTGCACTTTCTGCGCCATGCCTTTGCTCAACTCCTCCACCTTCTTGTTCCACCACGCGCTGATCTCCCAGCGCTCGAACCATTCCTTCAATCGCTTTGTGGCTTCCTTTTTCGAAAGCCCTTTCAACTGCGCGAGATAGAGTGCCTGCTCGCCCACCTTCATCTTCTTGTACAAGCCCCGTTCTTCGGGCAGGTAGCCGAGCTGCGCCACGCTTTCATCTGTCATCGGTTGGCCGTTCAACCGCACGGTGCCCTCGTCCGGACCCGTGATACGGGTGATGATGCGGATGAGCGTGGTCTTGCCGGCACCGTTGGGACCGAGCAGGCCGAACACCTTGCCAGCAGGCACTTCCATGCTGACGCCGCTCAGCGCAACATGATCGCCGAAACGCTTCACGATGTTCTCCACTTCCAGCATCCTGCTCGCTTTGCGTGCTACCGTCCGTTCGGTGCGCTGGCGAATGTAGCGGCGCCGCCCGGTGCCATGCCCATACCTTGATGAGCGGCCGTGATCCCGGATGGACGATGTCGGCCACCGATCAGAAGCGCAGCAGGTAATTGGTCTTCACCACACTGGCCCGTTGTTCCGGCAGGAGGAACTCCATGGTCATCACCTGCACCGGGTACGCCGGGAAGGCCCATTCGCTAGTGGGCGTGTAGCCCGATCGCCACAGGGCATCGCGACCAGCACCGTCGCAGTAGATGTAGAGACCGGGGCGCATGGCGGCCTTCGCTTCGTTGATGTCGCGCAGCCAGGGTACACTGCGCCCTGCGTGGAAATCGAGCGCACGGCTAAGTGTGGCCAAGTTCATTAGGTCCGCGTCAGGGATCCGCATGTGCCTGACCATGTTGCCTACCTCGCTGCCTGCTTGGTACTTCAGCAAGGCAGGGTAGGCCTGCCCGTTGATCACCAATGCGGCGCCCAGGGCCACGATCTGGGTCGGCCAGAGGGCACGCGACAGGTCGCGGTTGCGCATATAAACGAGCAGTGCGAGCAGCATGGAAACGATAAGCACGAAGGCCGGGATCGGCACGGCAACAGGCAAGCTCACGAAGGCCAACCACAGCGCAGCGCTACCCAAGAGCATGGCGATGCAGAATTGAAGCAAGGCCAGTACACGTGCATGCGCTGCGCACAGTGCGCGCGCCGCGATCACTGCGGCCAACGGCATCACGACGAACAGGTAGTGCGGTAGTTTGTAGTGCGAGAAGCTGAGGGCTATCACCGTGAGGATCACGCCACAGAGCGATGCGTATTCGGGCAGCCTCCGCTTGCGCCGCAACAAGCCGATGAGATCCGTGAAGAGTCCTTTCACCGTGAACAAGGTCCACGGCATCGCTACCCAGAGGAAGGTGTGCAGGAAGAAGAGACCCGTGCTGTCGTCCTTCCAGCGGTTGGTGCCCGTGATCCTGCCGAAGCTCTGTTCCCAGAAGTAGAACGAAAGGCCGTGCGTGCCGTGTTGGCTGTAGAGTCCGACGCACATAGGTGTCAAAAGCAAAGCGATGATCACGGGCACGAGTAGCACCCGTGCACTGAACAGGGCACGCCAGTGCCCTGTCACAGCAACATGTCCTCCGATCGCCAGTGCGGGCACCGCCAGCCCGATGGGTCCTTTTGCGAGCATGGCCAAGCCCAAGAAGAATGACGAACACAAGAGGTAGAGTATCCGGCGTTCCTTCAACCAGGCCATACCCGACCAGATTCCCAGTATGACATTGCTCGCAAGCAGCGTATCGCAGCGCACGTCATTGGTCATTTGCAGCATGGCCACCGAGCTTCCGTACATCAGAGCGGCGGTGTGCGCCGTTCGTGCATCGTGATGCAGGTGCGTGAACTTGAATATGCCCCAGCACCCGGCCAAGGCGAACAGGATGCTCGGAAGTTTATAGGCCCATGGCTGCAGGCCGAAGACCTTCAATGAAAGCGCACTGAGCCAGAACAGGAGCGGTGGCTTGTCGAGATAGGATACTTCGCGATCGAAGACCTGCAACCAATGGCCATCGCGCAGCATTTGCGCGCTCATGCTCGCATATTGGGCAGCGTCCACGTCCATCACGGGCACGCGTGCGCCAAGTGCATACACAACCAGCAACGCCGACCAAGCGATCAGGACATGTCTACGATCCATGCTTCACGGTCCCGACGGAAGTCGGGCTGCAAAGGAACGCCCAGGCACCTGCATGGACGTCGGCCTGAAGAGCACGATCAAGGCTTTATGATCATTCCGCCTTCCGGCGTGGCTTCCTTCTTTTTGCGCCCACTGAGGAAACGCCAAATGGCCGCGCCACCGGCAACGACAGCAAGAACAATGACCTTGATGAACTTGCCGAAGAAAGCGAACAGCCCCACTTTCGCAAGCACCTTGCCCGCCACGAGGCCGCCCACTGTAAGGGCAGCGACTTGGTCCGTATTGTCGTCGAACTGGTCGTACCGGAACCCATCGTTGAACTGTGCCATTGCCAGCACTCCCGGGATGTTCGCCTTGACGTTGTCCAACTCGTCCATGGTGCTCACCGCGTTCAGCTGCAGCACTCCCTTCCGTCCGAGCACGCGCACATTGTAATTGAGCGTGTTCATCTCGGCGCTGTCACCGAACTGCAGCTCCTTGGCCCAGTGCAGTACCTTCTTCTCCTTGTCATAGAAAGGTGGAGCGGCCCAGCCAATGGTATACACCGGTGGGAAATTGATGGTGGCCCGTTGCTGGTTGTCCGTGATATCCTCCTTTTTGAACCCGGCCATCATCTCGTCGTAGTCGATATCGTCGGCATCGTCATCTTCCACGAACCCCATCTCTTCGTACGAGACCACGAAGGCGAAGCCGCCTTCGCTCAAGACGCCATCACTCTCTGGGAAGATCATTCCCAGCGTACCGCCCGCATCCGGATTGCCCCAGTGATCCACCAATACCCGAGCGCTCTGTGCGGCGTCCAGGAATTTGAAACCAGCGGGTATATTCAACGTGGCTACCCCATTGTCCAACTTCACCACACCGGTCTGCCAAGTGAAGGTGTTCTCCACGCTGTCCACGTAGGCCATGGAGGCAGCCACGTTCTCTGCGGTCATCGACGTGTCCGCGTACGTGATCGTAGAGTCTTCGGTCGGGGGAAGATCGGCGTTGAAGGCGAACGGAATGGCCAGTATAACGGTCGGGATCAGGCTCATAAGGGGCTTTTGGAAGGGACGGTGAAAGTAGGTTTTTGATGAGCCGGCATGGGCTCGGATCCCGCGTTCGGGTATACACATCCACCCATCGGCGGCCGGCATGCAAGGGGCCAGAATATCGAAGCCCCTGCTATGGCAGGGGCTTCGACCCAAAGAGCGAGACAGGTCACTTCGACCATTCGTCGATCTTGGCCTGGTTCAGTTTCACATAGGCGGCGTCTTTCTCGGTCTCAGCCATTGCCATGCTCTGTTTTGCCGTGGCGATGGCATCGGCTTTTTTGCCGTCGGCAGCATAGCACAGAGCCAGCGTATGCTTCATCCAATACTTCTGCTCCATGCTGTCCGCTTGTTTGGCCCATGCCAACGCTTGCGCCGGGTCCATGCCCCGATCCACGTAAAAGCGCGCGCTGCTATGGTAAGCTCCTGCCTTCACATCCGCAGCGCTGAGCGCCACCTTGATGTTGGCCATCGCTTTCTCCATCGCATCAGCATGAATGTCGAGGCTCACTTTCGTTTTCTCCCAGCGCAATTCCAGTTTCGCATGGTCGTCCTTCACGGCCTCGAAGCCGATCGTGAAGGTCTCGGTCTGATCCGCGCCCGAAACCGCATTGGCCGTGAATTCAGCGATGTTCTTCGCCGCATCGTAGCCATCGGTTCCGCGAAGGGTGGTGTCGCTGTTCAGCATCAACTTCCAAGTGCTTTCGCCGGGCATGGACAAAAGTGCATACTTGCCTGCTGGCACTGCTTTGCCCTCGATCACCACGGGCCCGTCGAAGCTGATTTTGGTGCAGGTGTTCGCACCGGTGCGCCACAGGGCGTTGTACGGTACCACATCGCCGAACACGACCCGGCCCTTGGCGCTTGGTCGGCTGTACACCACCTGCACATTGGTAAGGCCCACCACTTGCTCCACCTTCCCCAAGGGGCTCGGGCGCGGTAAGTCTTGGGCGTTGCTGGACAATGCGGCAATTGTGAAAAGGGAAGGGAGGAGAATGCGTTTCATGATCGGTATATTGAAGGGGCGTGAAGGTAAGTGCGCAGCGGCTTGGGCAGCTCGTTGGTGAGGGAGGGACAAAAGCACGTTGCGCAATGCGCCATGATCTTACGACCCAAGGTCGCAGGAAAGCCTACCTCTCACAATGGTGAAACTGCTCAAGCCACCTTTAGCTGGCTCAGCCTGCTACGCTCGTATTTCTCTCTGGCGTAGCTCAACGTGATCCGCAGATCAGCCGGTCTTTCGGCGGCGCCGGGCATCTCGAACATGGCATCGGTCATGATCGCTTCACAGATGGATCGCAACCCTCGCGCGCCGAGCCTGTACTCAACGGCTTTCTCAACGATGAAGTCCAACACCTTCTTGTCGAAGGTCAACTTCACCTTGTCCATCTCGAACAGTTTCACGTACTGTTTCACCAAGGCGTTCTTCGGCTCGGTGAGAATGCGGCGAAGGCTCTCACGATCAAGCGGATCGAGGTAGCTGAGCACGGGGAAGCGCCCGATCAACTCCGGGATCAAGCCATAGGTGCGGAGATCCTGCGGGCTTACGTATTGCAGCAGGTGCTCATCCTCGATGCGGGCGCTCTCCTTGCTGGCTTGGTAGCCGACAGCACTGCTCTTCACACGGCGCGCGATCATCTTCTGGATCCCATCGAAGGCACCACCGCAGACGAACAGGATGTTCTTCGTGTCCACCTGGATCAGCTTCTGCTCCGGGTGCTTGCGCCCGCCTTGCGGTGGCACGCTCACCGTGCTGCCTTCAAGCAGCTTCAGCAAAGCCTGTTGCACGCCTTCTCCGCTCACGTCCCGGGTAATGCTCGGGGTATCGCTCTTGCGGCTGATCTTGTCTATCTCGTCGATGAAGACGATACCGCGTTCAGCCTTGCTCACATCGTAATCGGCAGCTTGCAACAAGCGGCTCAGGATGCTCTCCACATCCTCGCCCACATACCCGGCTTCGGTGAGCACCGTTGCGTCCGCAATGGCAAAGGGTACGTTCAGCATCCGTGCGATGGACTTGGCAAGCAGGGTTTTGCCCGTGCCTGTTTCGCCAACCAGGATGATGTTGCTCTTTTCGATCTCCACATCGTCGGTGGTGGAGAGCGGCTTCTGCAACAAGCGCTTGTAGTGGTTGTACACCGCTACGCTCAGCACCTTTTTCGCCTCGTCCTGTCCGATCACGTACTCGTCCAAGAACTTCTTGATGTCCGCAGGCTTCTGCAGGATCATGTTCCCCGCGATGTCTGCCCGCTTGCGCTGGCTCAATTCCTCCGTGATGATGTTCTGCGCTTGGCTGATACAGCTATCGCAGATATGGCCGGTAATTCCGGCGATCAGCACGTTAGTGTCCTGCTTATCGCGACCGCAGAACGAACACTTCACTTCCTTTTTGTCCATGGGGATCGGCTTACGGGCCTTTTTTCCGGAAAGCGCGGCAAGATACAGCGGGGTATGGTCGAGCGTCCAGCGACTGCATGTGCAAACTGTGCTTGGCGGGTGGTTGGGTTCCAACGCGAGGGCCAAGAATGATACGGGCCGGGTGCGATCATGGTTCGCCCCGGCCCGCAAAAGCACGGTTCGCCCTATTTCGGATTGCGCACCAAGAGCTCGTCGATCATGCCGTAGGCCTTGGCTTCTTCACTGGTCATCCAAAAATCGCGATCACCATCCTTCTCAACGCGTTCGAAGGGTTGTCCACTATGGCTGCTGATGATCTCGTACAACTCCTTCTTCAATTTCAAGACCTCACGCACGGTGATCTCCATATCCGTGGCCTGGCCTTCAGCACCGCCCATGGGTTGGTGGATCATCACCCGACTGTGCTTCAGTGCACTGCGTTTGCCTTTGGCACCGGCACAGAGTAGCACGGCACCCATGCTCGCGGCCATGCCTGTGCAGATGGTCGCCACATCAGGGGCGATGTACTGCATGGTATCGTAGATGCCGAGGCCGGCATAAACGCCACCGCCGGGGCTGTTCAGGTAGATCTGGATATCCTTCTTGGCATCAGCGCTTTCAAGGAAAAGCAACTGCGCTTGGATGATGTTGCTCACGTAGTCGTTGATGCCCGTGCCGAGGAAGATGATACGGTCCATCATCAGGCGGCTGAACACGTCCATTGAAGCAACGTTCAATTGGCGTTCCTCGATGATGGTGGGGGAGATGTAGTCGGCACGGAGCGAGCCGGCGTAACTGTCGAACGTGGCACTGCTGATGCCGCGGTGCTTGATCGCGTAGCGGCGGAACTCGTCTGGGGGGAACATCGGTTGCTGGTTGTGTTGTCTGGTAAAGAAAAGTGCCGTGCACGACGCCCTTAGGCGGTGCGGGCCAAGGTTATGAACGCGTCGAGGCTCATGCGTTCCTCTTTGGGGCTGAGCATGGCCTTGAAGTGGGTGATGAGCTTGCGCTCCACGATGCTGTCGCGCATGCGCTTGATCTGCTCGCGATCGCCCAGCATGCGGCCGGCCATTTTCTGGAGCTCCTCGCCTTCCGGGGCCGGCATTCCGTATTGCATGAACTGGTCGGCGACGTATCGCTTCGCAAATGCATCAAGTTCCTCGCCCTTGGCTTCGAGCCCGTACTTCTCCACAATACGGTCCTGCAGCAACTGGCGCTTCAAGCCATCGGCATAGCCGGAGTAGCTGGCCTCCACTTCGTCCGGCGTCGTGGGCTTCTCACTTGTTTCCAGGATCCAGCGCTTCAGGAACGTGTCAGGCAACTCCATGTTCGTCCGCTCGAAAAGCGCTTTCAGCACCAGTTTCGTGAATACCCGTTCGCCATCGCGCGCAAAGGCCTTTTCAAGGTCCTCTTTCACCCGGGCTTTGAACGCAGGCTCATCCGTCATGGCACCTTGGCCGTAGACACGGTCGAACAGTTCCGTACCCATCTCCGCTGGGGTCATGCGCTTGATGCTCTCTATGCGGAACAGGAAGTTCCCTTCAATGTGGTGCACGCGGTCATGGTCAACACCGAGCATGCGGGCCAGGTCATCATGGCCGTCGCTTACCGTATGGGGGTCCACGGTCACTTCGGCGCCAACGGCTTGGCCGGTGAGTTGCGCACGGGCAGCTTCGTTTTTCAGGAATTCCAGACTGATCGTCGTGCGGTTCATGATGCCACCTTCCTTGACCGCCCCATCCGGCCCCAGCTCGATCATGTCACCGATCACCATGTCGCTCGCGGCGCTGACATCGGTATCTTCCAACTTGCCGAACCGACGACGCATGTCGGTCAGTTCTTTCTCAAGGGTCAAATCATCCACCTCCACAACCGGCATCGCAACGCCGAGTTTCCCGCTCAACTCCACATCGACGCTGGGCGCCATGCCCATCTCATATGCGAACGTGAAGTCACCGGGTTCATCCCAGTTGTTCGCTGTCATCTCTTCCTTTCTCGGCAGAGGCTGGCCTAGCACGCGCAGTTTGTTCCCTTCAATGTGCTGTTGGATGCTCTGCCCGATGATCCTTTCAACCTCGTTCACCAGCAACGCCTTACCGACGCGTTTCCTGATAAGGGTCATGGGTGCTTGGCCTGGACGGAACCCCGGCAGCATCGCGGTCTTGCGTTGTTCCTTCAGCCTCAGCTCCACCCCGGGGTTGTAATCCTCGGGGCTAAGTTTCAGTTTCAATGTCGCCGTGAGCGGACCGGTCTGTTCGCGTTCAATGTTCATCGTTCGGGTCTTTGGGGGCGTTGAACCGCCCCTATTTCAGCAAGTGGGGGGCCGAAGCAATTGTCGGACGGAATGGCCTGACAAATGATGTCCGGTTGCCATGGTTGATTGTACGGACGGGGGGACTCGAACCCCCACACCTTGCGGTACTGGCTCCTAAGGCCAGCGCGTCTACCAATTCCGCCACGTCCGTATTCTTGAAAAGGCTGGCGAAGATAGCCGGGTGGTATGGGCTGGATACATTCGCCCTCCCTGATCCGAAGCGTTGGAAGTCAGCATGAAAAGCCATGTTTTGAGCGAGATGCCTGTACCGCAAAGGCATGGGCTCCTTTTGGGCGCTGTTGGTCCACGGCCCATCGCTTTCGCCAGTACGATCGATGCACAAGGGCGCCCCAACTTGGCACCGTTCAGCTTCTTCAACTGCTTCGGCAGCAACCCGCCAACGCTCATCTTTTCTCCGGCACGCCGGGGTCGGGACAACACCACCAAGCACACGTACCACAATGTGAAAGCGGTGCCCGAGGTGGTCATCAATGTGGTGAACTACGGTATGGTGCAGCAGGCGAATGTTGCCAGTGCGGAGTATCCTGAAGGTGTGAGCGAGTTCGAGAAGGCAGGCTTCACGCCGATCGCAAGTGAGCGGGTCAAGCCCTTCCGTGTGAAGGAAAGCCCGGTGCAGATGGAGTGCATTGTGAGGCAAGTGATCGAAACAGGCGATCAAGGGGCGGCGGGCAACCTCATCATTTGCGAGGTCTTGGTCCTTCATGTGGACGAGAACGTCCTGAACGAGCGTGGCATGATCGATCCCCACAAGATCGATCTCGTAGGGCGGATGGGTGGCCACTGGTATTGCCGCGCGAACGGCGATGCCTTGTTCGAACTGCCGCAGCCGGGCTCGCATACCGGTGTCGGCTTCGCAGCGCTGCCCACCGACGTGCGCAACAGCCGCGTTCTCACCGGCAACGATCTTGGTCAGTTGGCGAATTGTGCCGGACTCCCGGACGAAACGACGGTGAACGAATACAAGCTCACCGAACTGAGCGATACCTTCATCGCACTGCAGGGAAACCCGATGGAATTGGAAGCGCAGTTGCACCTTCGCGCACAACACTTACTTCAACTGGGCAAAGCCGACGAAGCTTGGCTGACGCTCCTCACCTTCAATAACAGATAACATGGCACAAGTCACCATCACCGGCAGCATCAAAATGGTCGGTAAGACCCAACAGGTCAGCGATAAATTCAGCAAGCGCGAGTTGGTCGTTACCGAGCCGAGCGGCCAACGCCCACAACACATCCCCGTCGAATTCACTCAGGACCGTACGGCCATGCTGGATTCCTTCAAACCCGGTGAAGAAGTAACCGTGACCTGCTACGTGAACGGCCGCGAGTGGACTGGCAAGGATGGCGTTACGAAGTACTTCTTGAGCTTGAGCGGCAATCGTATTGAGCGCACGGGTAACAACGCCGGCAGCGGCGGTAGCACAGGTGGCTATCAGGCAGCTCCGCCGCCCACGATGGCCGATGCGCCAGCCGTGGATGGAGAGGACGATCTGCCGTTCTGAGCGGTGCGCCCTTTCCACCTCGGCCGGAAAAAGGCCGATACCAAGGCTATGACCGGTGCGTAGATCGAGAAGAGCACGAGGTGCATGGCGATCGAGAATGGTGAAGCCTTGCGACCGACCGTGCCATTGGCCGAGGTGACCAGCACTACGAGGGGGATCAGCCACGCGCACCAGAGCAGCGGTGCAACACGCCAAGGCACTGCGCTATGGAGCGTGCACATCCAAAGGAGGACCGGGATCAAGAGTGCCGAGAGTGGTAGCAGGCTCATCGCGCCGAATCGTACGGCTTTCATTTTGCCCGCCCAACGCAAGCGCTGTTGAAGGAAGGATCTCCAGTTGATAGCTGGTGCCACCATTACAACGACTTCCGGAACAGCCAAGCTGGTCACTGTTTTGTTGGCTGATCGCATCTTCTCCAATAGGAACATGTCATCGCCGCTGGCAATGTGCCTGTTGCCGTCGAAGCCATGGAGTGCTTCAAAAACGGAACGTCGGAAGGCAAGGTTGGCGCCGTTGGCGAGCACTGCTCTGCCTGCCCTCGCCGAAGCAATGGCCACTGCCATGAAACCAGCTTGCTCGTTCGCCTGAAGTTCCTCCAGCAGCGAGCCGTTGCTGCCCACATTGATCGGCATCAACAGCATATCGAAAGGAGCGCGCTGCCACGCTCGTGCAATGGTCTTGAGGCGAAGGGGGCCACAGCGAGCGTCGGCATCGGTGATCACGATCAGTGCACCCTTGGCATGCTCCACGCCCAGTTCGATCGCTGCTTTCTTCCCGACAGCGCCAAGCAGTTGAACAACGCTGAAACCAGCACGCTCGAACCGTTGCGCTTTCGCAAGGGTGCTGTCCTCGGACCCGTCATCCACCACGATCACCTCGAAACGGTCGGTGGGGTACTCTTGGGAGCGTAGATCATCGAGCAGTTCGGGAAGGTGTTCTGCTTCGTTCCGCACGGGAACGATCACGCTGATGAACGGTCCCTGCCCACCGAACGCAGGAAGTTCATCGTGATCCAGCAAGTGCCTGAACGAACCGAGCACCACGAACAACTGGATGATCAGCAGCGCTGCGGTTGCTATGAGCAATATCCAAGGCAGCGTGCCGTGCATGCCTCGTGTTCAGGCCCGCCGGTGGATGAGCAACAACACGCTACCGACCGCAGCGGGCAACAACAAGTTGATGACCCAAAGCGTGAAACACGCGGTGAGGATACCGGGTTCGTGCAACCCCCATGGAGAAAGGATGGCGACGGCCGCACCCCCGCGCACGCCCAGCTCGGTTAGCAGCATGGTGGGTACCAACGTAGTGACCAAGTAGATCAGTGGAACCGCAAGTGCTGCCTCTTTCCACAATGCCGGCCCGCAACTGAGCGTGAGCAACACGACGAACTGCAAGGCGAAGACACCATAGCGCAACAGGCTCAAGCCAAGCACATGGGTTTGTTCCGTGGTGCTGAATTCGCTCAAAACCATTGAAGATGCCCGCAAGCGGCGCAGAAATGGGAGGGAGCCAAGACCGGCTTGCAGCAAACCGGGGAAGAAGTACAGGAGGAGCGAAGCGGCCGTGACCAGAACGGCGATGGCCAGAACCGTGTACGATATCCAGGTCCCTTGCCAAGGAACGATGGCGCCAGTGACCACCACCACCACCACCGCTGCGGCACCCGCCAACATCGTGGTAGTGAACTGCGCCATGCTCCCGAGGGCGGTGGCGAAGCCCGCACGCATGCGCACCGGACGACGCAAGAACCATACGCGCCCGATGAATTCGCC
>JBDTSG010000006.1:0-5224 GCA_039931265.1 Flavobacteriales bacterium | reverse complement strand
CGGGGGCCACTTCCACGAACGCGCCGTAATCGGTGATCACCATCACCTTGCCTTTGATCTTGTCGCCAGCGTTCATTTCCGCGCTGAGGGCATCCCAAGGGTGCGCGCTCAGTTGCTTGATGCCAAGGGCGATGCGCTTGCGTTCGTCGTCGAACTCCAGGATAACGACCTGGATCTTCTCGTCGAGCTTCACCACCTCTTCGGGGTGGCTTACGCGGCCCCAGCTCAGGTCGGTGATGTGCACCAATCCGTCCACGCCACCGAGATCCACGAACACGCCATAACTGGTGATGTTCTTGACGGTGCCTTCGAGCACTTGGCCTTTTTCGAGGCCACCGATGATCTGCTTCTTCTGGGCTTCCAGTTCAGCTTCGATCAGGGCTTTGTGCGAGACCACCACGTTCTTGAACTCCTGGTTGATCTTCACAACCTTGAATTCCATGTTCTTGCCTACGAACTGATCGTAGTCGCGGATCGGCTTCACATCGATCTGGCTGCCGGGGAGGAACGCCTCCAAGCCGAACACATCGACGATGAGACCGCCCTTGGTACGGCACTTCACGAAACCGGTGATGATCTCGTCCTTCACCATGGCGTCGTTCACACGGCCCCATGCACGGTGCACACGCGCCGTTTTGTGGCTGATGATCATTTGGCCACCCTTGTCCTCCTGCTTCTCGATGTACACCTCCACCTTGTCGCCGATGGCGAGGTCGGGCTTGTAGCGGAACTCGCTCACCTGCACAACGCCTTCGCTCTTGTAGCCGATGTTGATGACCACTTCCTTCTTGCCGATGGCCACCACGGTACCTTCCAGCACGCTCTTCTCGGCAATGCTGCTCAAGCTCTCCTCGTAGCTCTTCTCCAGCGTTTCGCGCGTTGCTGCACTTACGCCGTCATCGTCGATGCTGTTCCAATCGAAATCGGGAGCAGGTTCGGCAAAAGACAGTTTTCCTTCGCTGATGGATGCGCTGGTGCGCGGCGCCATCTTCGCCTCTGTTTGTTCGGTAGCCATTAGGGCTTACTTCACTTGTATCCCGGACCAAGGCAGCACGACCGGGAGGGTTTGGTTGGTTGGGCACGCGGTGCTGCTGCGCGGACCTTCCCTGAAAAGGGAGCGCGAATGTAGGCGTGGGAAGGACGTAGATATCAGGTGGGTGGCTTAAAGGCGATCCGGGACTGGACTTGTCAGAGGAGAATCGATTTCGGGTTTCGGGTTTCAGGTTTCGCACTACCAGCCTCCACCAGAACACGTAACCCGTCGACCCGTAAGGATCAACAACCACCTTTGCCCACCCATGCGTTCCTTCGAGATCCCCACCCATTACCGCAGCAACCTCATAGGCCGGTTGAAGGCATGGCGGAAGGTGCAGGACCCGAAAAAGAAAGACCTCACCCCTACCACCCTCGATCTGGGAGCGGTCCGCTTCGTTTTCGCCCGGCATTTCGGGTTCTGCTACGGGGTGGAGAATGCGATCGAGATCAGCTACAAGGCGCTGGAAGAGAACCCGGGCAAACGGATCTTCCTGCTGAGCCAGATGATCCACAACCCCGAGGTGAACGACGACTTGGAAGCGCGCGGCTTGCGATTCGTGCAGGACACCCACGGGCAGATGCTCATGGATTGGAACGAACTGACGGCCGATGACATCGTGATCATACCGGCATTCGGTACCACGTTGGAAACCGAGGCGCGCTTGAAGACCATCGGCATCGACCCGCTGAAGCACAATACGACATGTCCGTTCGTTGAGAAGGTGTGGAAGCGGAGTGCACAACTCGGGACACAGGACTACACCGTTGTTATTCACGGCAAGGCGGCGCACGAGGAAACGCGGGCCACGTTCAGTCACACGGCCGCCGGTGCCCCGGCGGTGATCGTGAAAGACATGGCCGAGGCCGAGGAACTGGGCCGCATCATCCTTGGTGAGTTGTCGGAGGAACGGTTCGTTGAGCGCTTCGGGAAGAAATGCACCCCGGGCTTCGACGCAACAAAAGACCTGCAGCGCATCGGCGTTGTGAACCAGACCACGATGCTGGCCACGGAAACGCAAGCCATTGCGGACCATTTGAAACAAGTGATGGCGAAGCAGTACGGCGAGCCTGCGTTGAAACTCCATTTCGCCGACACACGCGATACGCTCTGTTACGCCACCAACGACAATCAGGACGCCACCAACGAACTATTGAAGCAGGAGGCGGACCTCGCACTAGTTGTAGGCGGTTACAACAGCAGCAACACAAGCCACTTGGTCGAATTGCTCGAAGGCAAGTTCCCGACCTACTTCATCAATGGCGACAAGGAGTTGCTGAGCGCGGACGAGATCGAACACTTCAATTATCCGGCGCACAAGCTGGAGCGCACTGCCCGCTGGCTGCTTGCAACACGGCCATTGACCATCGTTCTTACCAGTGGTGCGAGCTGTCCGGACACGCTGTTGGATCGCGTTATGCTGAAGGTGCTTGGGTTCGTGGAGGGGGTGAAGGACCCGGTGGGTGTGGTCGAGGCAATGACTTCTCCATGACCCCTGAAGAATTCAAGAGCGCATGGTGCCAAGGGGAAGAGGACAGACTTGTCGCCTTCCCACCAAACGCACTTGCAGAAATACCGATGGGTGATTCAGATCGGAACTTTTTGCTTACGGGACTTCCGGAAGATGCTGCACCGTTCCTCTCATTCCAACTCTTCGCGAAAGCGTCATTGCCCAGTCCATCGGAGCTTTTCGGAATCGACCTAGACTTGTCCGGCTTCCGGGCACTTGGCACTACGGGTTCCGGTGACCCAATATGTCTGGACCTGGACAGACCGGGAACCGTCGTCGTATTGCTTCACGATGAGGGTTTTGCTCTACAAGAAATGAATTCATCCCTGCGGGCGCTTGCCGCATGCCTACTTGCCTATCGCAGTGCAGTAGCATTGCCCGGGGGCATTCTTGATCCATGGCCTTTGGAACGAATCAAAGCACTGCAGCAAGAACTCGCAAAAGCAGATCCCAGCATTAAGGCCGAGAACTTTTGGATAGAGCAATCGAGTTACCTCCGCTGATATTCTGTGCTTCACGCCTCCGTCACCACGCCGATCGCCTTCACCACCACCCCAAGGGCAATGTCGAATTGCTCGGTACTGGTGAGATCGCTGTTGTCGATTTCGAATGCATCAGGGGCTTTCAGCAGTGGATCGGCTTCGCGCTTCAGATCGTCCTCGTCGCGGCGCTCGATGTTTTCCAGCACGCTGGCGTAATCCACTTCCACTCCTCTCCCCTTCAGCTCTTGGTAGCGGCGCATGGCGCGCACCTCGGGCCGGGCGGTCATGTACAATTTCACCTCCGCATCGGGGAACACGACCGTGCCGATGTCTCGGCCGTCCATGACCACCGCCTTACCGACGCCCATGGCCTTCTGCAATTGCACCAGTTTGGCGCGCACTTCGGGCACCGGGCTTACGAGCGTAACGTGCCGGCTTACTTCCATGTCGCGGATCCGGTGCTCCACGTTGTGACCGTCCAACCAAGTCTCGCTGCGTTGCGTTTCGTCGTGGTGTTTGAACCCGATGTGTATGTGGTCCAACACCCGCAGCAGGTTGGGCTTATCCAGTTTGCCGTCGATCACGAGCCCGTTCTCAATCACGTACAGGGCGATGGCCCTGTACATGGCACCGCTATCGATGTACGTGTAATGCAGGTGATGCGCCAACTGCTTGGCCAACGTGCTCTTGCCGCAAGAGGAGAATCCGTCGATGGCGATGATAATGCGGCGCACGGGCGATCGGTGATGCGGCCAAGGTAGACCGCCACCGCGGATCGACTATCCAGTGGGGGGCACCACGGGAACGGCTGCTGGTTGCTTCCGCAGATCGTTGAGCCGCACCGCCACGGTAAAGCTGTTGCTCGCCCCGGCCAGATTGTACTGAGCATAGCCATAACTGACATGGATCTTGGCCACGCGGATGCCGGCCCCGAAGCTGATGCCCGCCAACCCCGGCTTCTCTTCGATCTTCAATTCCTGTCGGCGGCGGAAGTTGTAGCCTACGCGCAGGTGCATGTTCTTGCCCAGCAGGATCTCCACATTACCGATCACATGCAGCAATGCCTTGTCCATGAAGGTCACCTTCTCCGATATCACCTCCCCGGTGGTCGGATCGATGGTCACTTGGGCGTTGGGGTCGTCGTATGTCAGGTCCCACTTCTGCAAGTTCTCCAGCATGAGGCCCAATCGGAACGGGGCATGCCGGAACTTGTACGTGGTGCCAAGCTGCACTTGGAAAGGCATCTTCTCCCGGTTCTCCGTGAAGGTGCTCGTCTGGTAACCGATGTTGCGCAACAGGGCGGCAATGGTCAGCAGTCCGTTGGGTTGATGGTAAACCCCACCCACATCCATGGCCACCGCGGTGCTGGTGTATTCCTCCAACTGGCTGAAAAGCACTTTGGCGTTCACGCCCACCGTGAAAAGGCTATCGATGGGCCGCGCGGCGCCAAGTTGAACGGCATATTCCCCTGCGGAGAACGAACCGAGATCGACCCCGGCCTCGTCCGTGCGACGGAACTCACCGTAGTCAACGAACTGGAACGCACCACTGACCGTGGTTTTGCAACTATCGAAGTGGTGCGCGTAACCGACGTACCCGATGTTGATGTCGGCCTTGTTGAACCAACGCAGGTAGCTGAGCGCGATCTGGCGCTGCATCTCCTTGTTCAACAGTGCGGGGTTGTAAAAGCCCAAATTCACGTCGGCATCCTGCACGGCGATGTTGTTGCCGCCCAACGCCGCCACACGCGCACTGCTTGGAATGTCGAGGACATTGAACGAGGTCTGACCACCCAGTTGCGCATTGGCAACGAAAAGAGTGATACAGCCGAGAACGCTAACAGGGATACGCATCAGGGTCATGCCGGTGGGCAACGAAGATATCGGCCCACTATTGCCCGAGCACCGGTCAGCTTTTCGGTGGAGGCGCCCACAGGTTGACGAACGGCGGGGCTAACTGATACTGCCGCCGATATAGGCCTTCGTCAGTTCGTGCTGCGGATCATTGAACAGCTGTTCCGCCGGGCCCTGCTCCACCACTTCGCCCATGTACATGAAGACCACATGATCGGCAAGCCTACGCGCCTGCCTCAACACGTGCGTTACCATGATGATCGCATACCGCTCCTTCAACTCGGTGAATTTGGCTTCGATGTGCCGTGTGCTGATCGGGTCGAGCGCCGAGGTGGGCTCGTCACCA
>JBDTSG010000005.1:0-20136 GCA_039931265.1 Flavobacteriales bacterium | reverse complement strand
GCAGCGCGTCGATGCGCTCGCGGGCGGTCATCTTGCCCTGCTCGTGCTGCTTGGCGATGCGCTTCTCGCCGCCGCCGAGGTGGATCTTCTTCAGTCGGGCGTTGAGGTCGCCGACTTTCAGCTTGTTGAAGTCCTCGTTCTTGGATGCTTCGATGTCGATCTTCTCGGGCATAGGTGCGAAAGTAGAATGCGCGTTTCACCACAGAGGCACGGAGACACAGAGAATGCGAACGCAGGTTGTTTGGGCGTGCCGGTGTGATCCATTCGCTACGCAAAGCCTCTCGGTCGCTACGCGCCCTGCGATGTACTCCTTCGGAATTGCTCGGGAGCACACCGTCGGGCCAACGCTTCAAGTCCGCGCCCTGTTTACAGGGCTTGCGGGCTTTCCGCTCATGTCCCTCACGCGAAATGCGGAACCGATCAGAAGATTGGACAAGCTCTGCAAGCCTTTCCCTTGCTGATGATCTCTCCCTTGCGGTTGTATTTCCAGATCTCGTGTCGGCCCATCCACCAATTGCCGATACGCCGGTCGTTCCTGTATTCGCCATCGGCATGTTCCGTTGCATCACCGCGCAACTCACACCACCAACCGTGTCGTTGGCCCTTTTCGTTGCGGTTCCCGAATTCAATGTAGCGGCCTTCTGCATCCTTGATGCAACGCGTGTAGTGTTGGCCGAATACAGTGGTATCGCATGAACTTTCCAGCATATCCGGCTGACCGAAAGCCATCCCAATGGTCAACAGAGCGGGAATGCAGAACATGAGACGGTGGAATTTCATCTGCGCGCGTCGGGCAACTCGTGAGCCGAAGGTATTGGCACGGTCATCATCGCTGTGACGTAGCGGTTCCGCGACGTTGCGTGGCCGTGGCGTGCGTTGCGTCGTTGCGGTTTATCTGTGTTTCACTTCTTCTTCGCCGCGCTGACAAATGGCATCGTTGCCGCCTGCTTCATCCACGCAGCCAATTGCTTTTCATCGAGGTCGGCCACGGTCTTCGGCTCCACACCGCGCGTGGCCTTGCCCATCGCTACGGGCGTTACCGGTGGCTCCGGCTTGAGTTGCGTGCCGTATATGAACATCACTTTCACATGGCCTTGGAAGGCACCGCACGCGAAGCACCAGCCGCCATCGATACCGTAGTACGCCATGCCCCACTTCACGCCACGCTGGAGGCCCGGCATCGTCTTGGCCGCAAGGGCATCGATGCGCTCGGCGATGCCGCGCTGCGGTTGCGGCAAGCTGGCGATGTAGGCGAACACGGGGGCGTCGCCGTCGGCGGCCTTCGCGGGGCTGGCTTTGCCGGACATGGACTTCTTCAGCTTCGTGGTGGTCTTGGCTGGCGCACTTTTCTTGGCCTTGGGGTCCGCGGCCTTGGTGGCTTTGGGGTCGGTCTTCTTGGGCATGGTATAAAATGGTCAAGTAGCGGATCAGCGAATGAGCCAACTAGCGAATGGGATGACGGCGCAACTAAAATAGGAGCGGGGTATTCACCGCTTGGCAGGGGGCTCAGGCCGACCGGTAGTCCGTGACAAGCCAGGTAAGAAAGACCGCACCAGCGAAGCAGAAGTAGAAGGTCTTGGCCAGCCCATCGCCTGCGCTCCCGAACCAGAAGGCCACGCCCACCAACGCCAACGCCACCACCAATTCAACCATGCCGTGCACGCGGAACGGCACGATCTTGAGCAAGCCCAAGGGGAAGCGCGTGGTGATGGTGAGCACCAGGTGTACGACCCCCAAGGCATAGGTGAAGGTTGCGGCCATGCCCATCATCCCGAACAGCTTCGGTGAGAGCAGGAGGAAGAGAACTACGGCGTAGTCGACCACACCATGGGTGGTTGCGTTGAGGATTTTCATGGGAGTAGGATTTCAGCGCGGAAAGTAGGCCGGTGCGCGTCGCGGGCAGCGTAAGCCAACCCCCGTTCACGGGTTTAGTCGCGCGAAAGACGTCTTGTAGAGTTCGGGCCATGCGTTGAGCCGTTCCTCGCTGAAGGCGAAAGCCACTTCATCACGTCCCGCTTCCAACTGTGGAAAGATGGGATCCAGAAAGGCGCTCACTGGCGGTGCCTTGTCATGCAGGCCTTTGCCGCCCAGGTCGGTGTTCAGCGCGGGCGGAATGATCTCGATCACCTCTATGTCACGCTCCTTCAGCAGGTGGCGAAGTGAAAGCGTGAACGACCGGATGACGGCTTCGTGGACAAGCAAAATTCCGAGCAAGGAGGCCTGCGCCTTCTCACCGGAAAGCGATGCAGTGACGAGCAGGGTGGGTTTCAACCGGAGATCCGCGGAGGAGACCGTCCGATCGAGGTCGTTCTTCAACGACCCCGGCACGCCCATGGCGTATTCCGGTGTGCAGATCAACAGGCCTTCAGTATTCGCGAGCAGGTCGCGGAAGTGTTTAACCGCCGCCAGTCCGGGTTCAACATCAAAGTCAGGGTTGAAGTGCGGTAGATCGGCGATCGAAGGATAGCGGCTGAACGATGCGCGATCGCCGGCGAGCCGCTCGATGGCTTGTGTGAACAGCGCGTGCGATCATGAGGTGCCGTGTACGCAACGAGGCTGCCGGTTGCTCAGGCCTTCTTCACGCGCACTGCGTTCATGCCCTTCTGCCCACGTTCTATCTCGAACTGCACTTTGTCGTTCTCGCTGACCTCGTCGAGCAGGCCGCTCACGTGAACGAAGAACCGCTCTTGGGTGCCCTCTTCCTTGATGAAACCGAAGCCCTTGGACGTGTCGAAGAAATCCACCCGGCCGATCCGTTCCTTGCTGGGTTCATCTTCCTTGCTTCTCCGTGGTATGCTCACCTCGATCTCAGAAGCATCGATCTCCACGCGCTTCGATGGGTCGGGGGGAGTGCTCGTGATCCGCCCGAATTCGTCCACATAGGCCATCATGTTCTCCAGTCCGCCACCCGGGGCGTTCGCCTTCCGTTCTTCCTTGCGGCGTTGCTTCTCCTGTTGTTTCTGCTGCCGCTTCTTTTCCTTCTCGCGCTTTTCGAATGTTGACATGGATCGTGTTGGTCTGGTTTCTACGCCCCGACCGATCAATACGATCCCCGCTCCACCACGGAGCGGGATCCGGACTGCATTGCGATCAGAACGATTTTTCTGGCCGCAAGGTAGGCCATGTCGAGCGCTGCACGGCAGTGCGGAGGAAGTCGCGCAGAACGCGCGCCAACGCCCCGTGTTCTTCTTCGTGCACGAAATGCCCCGCATCCGGGAACGTGTGCACGATGGCCTGCGGCATTGCATGGCGCCAACGGTCCACGAGGTCCGGGGGAAAGAAGCGGTCCTTCATGCCCCAGCCAATGAGCGTTGGTATGCTGTTCACGCGATGCACTTTGGTCCATTGTTCAGCCCAGTACGGGCCTGCATCGAGGATCTCCTTGGCCAGCGTATGCGTGGCTCTTCGCGAAGCGATATCCGGCAGGGCTTTCTTGAAATGCCGGTGCACTGACCTGGTCAGTTTCGTCTTGTCACCGTAAGCCGCGGGCATCATCACGTTCACGCTGAAACCGAAGCGCAGATAGAGTTGCTTACCGAGCCACGAACGCGCAATGCGGGCGGCGTTCGCGAAGCGCTTGTCGGTTCCCAGTTCCCACATCCAAGTATTGTAGAGCACTATACCCTTCACGTTCTCCGGGTGGTCGAGTGCATGTTGCAGCCCGATGCCACCACCGAAGTCGGTAACGACGAGGATGAGGTCCGTCAAGCCGAGATCAACGATGAAGTCCTGAAGCCGGCGGGCATGCGCGGCAACGGTAAAATCACCAAGTGCCGGTTTGTCGCTGAGCCCGAACCCGAGATGATCGAGCGCAATGCAACGATGATCTGCGCTGAACGCCTTGATCAGGTGCCGGAAACCGAAGCTCCAATCCGGTGTACCATGAACGAAGAGCATTACAGGCCCGTGACCTTCATCCACATAGCTCAACGCTCCATCAGGATGCGGGAACGAGCGAAGGGTGAAGGGGTACTCCGCGCGATCAAGCCAAGTGGGTGTTTCCATGGTGCAGTGGTTCGACGATGCAAACCTTCACCACACGTCCAAGAGCATTCTTGGTAAAGACCAAGAATTCAGATCCGGATACTGTTGTACAGTTTACTGAAGTTGGTCGGGTGGATACCGAGGTAACTGGCAATGAGCTTGTGCGGAACGAGTTGGAACAGGTGCGCACTCTGCTTGGCGAACTCCTGGAACCGCTCCTCCGCCGACGTGGAGACGTGCCGATAACGGCCACGCGCTGATGCGACGAGCATCACTTCCGTGACCTTTCGGAATAGCCGTTCGATGCTCGGATGGGTATCGAAGAGGTGTTGGAGATCGGCATGCGCCAATGCGAATGCCCGCGTGGTACTGATCGTCTCCAATGCATATGTGCTCGGTGTTTGCCCAAGGAACGATTCGGGAATGCCGCTGATACCGATGGGGTAAGTGAAGGCCATCACGTACGGCTTATCGTCCTTCACGAAGTAGGAATATTGAACGCCTTCGAGAATGAAAAGGAGGTCGCGCTGTATGTCGCCGACGCCTGTGATCACTTGATTGCGGGCATAGCTGCGCTTCCGGAAAGCTCCCTGCATGGCTGCCCAGGTTGCATCATCCAGCGGGTGGAAGACGTGCAGGTAGTCCCGCACGCTGCGCAGTTCCTCGTCTTCAGCTATCATGGCGTAGCGCGAAGATGTTGAACGGCCTGTGGCCCGCAGTTGCATACAAGGTCGATCACGCTCAAGCGTGGGACGGAGCCGTGCCGATCGGCGAACACCTGTGGGTAAGAAGGAACGGATGCGACCTCCACGGGCAGTGGCTTTTTGGGCTGGAAGGATGAGCGGAGATCCACTTGCCCATCACCGCTGGTCATGTCCAAGTATTTCTCCGATAACCCGACCTCCGTCTTCAACCCCAGCCATTTCATCCCGAGCTGCATTGTGGCCAGATCAAGGTCCACCAAGCGCTCGTACTTCTTCAGCACCACGCTCTCGATCTCGTCGATGAAGTGGATGAACCAAGGAGCTTGACCATATGCGCTCCGGATCGCGTGCACATGCTGATGTGGCCACGACTCGATGTAGCTCAGCCCAACGGACTTCATCGGCATCTTGGTGCCGCTCCTTCGGGCGATCTGCACCACAAGGTCTTGTTGACCGTTCGGTCCGATGATGGATGTTCGGGTGCGGTAGCTCTGCCTTTCGTAGTGCTCACCAACGTCGATCGTCACCCGATCGTGCTGTGCCAACAGGCGATAGTGTTCCACACTGCCGAAATAGAAAGCAGAAAACACGGGCACGCGTTCCATCGCTGCCAAGATCGCATGTACCGCGATCGGCGGGCACTTTACGGTTACCCGGAAAAGAGAGCGGGCCGCTCCCCCCGAAGCGGCCCGTTCGTACCGACCACACTTTCAATGCCCATCGCCGTCGTGGTCGGCTTTAGTGTCCTTGTCGATCTTCTCCGCCTGGCGTTCGAACCAATTGCCCACGTCATCGGTCACCTTCTTCGTTTCATCCTTCACCTCCAGCCAAGTGTCCCTCGTGGCCAGTCCCACCTTGCTGGTGGCGGCGTCGATCCGCGTAACCTGCTCCTTCAATTCCTGACGCGCCGTCTCCAGTTCCTTGCGCTCGGCCAAGCTGAGTTTGTCGTTCTCAAGCTTCGAATCGAAGTCGGCGATCTTGGCTTCGGTCTTCAACTTCAACTCCCGCAGGTTCTCGGTGAGTTCCAACTTGCTCTTGTCGAGGTCGGCCCGCAGATCCGCGTTCAGGTCCTGGATCCCGCTGTCCACTTTCTCCTTCGTGTTCTCTGCTTCCTGTTTTGGGGAGCATGCGGCGAACAATAGTCCGGTGGCCAACAGCGCCGACATGCATTTCAAGGTTCTCATTGTGTTGCGGTTTTGCCAGCTTAGGACCAACATGGTGCCCCGTGGCTGTGCATGCCGCGAAACCCAAGGCCAGTAGGGCATTGCCGCCGAACGGTGGCCCCGATACGGAACAGTGGGAGCGGGGCATTCCTTCCACGGATCGTGGACGCACTTGCTCCCAAATCCCATAGCCACGCATGCCGTCCAGCTGCATTCCGCAACTTCACGCCATGCGCTACTCTTTTGCCTGCACCATGTGCATCGTTCTTTTGGCCACTTGCGGACCGACCACTGAAAACGGTTCCGTCGTTATTCCTACCCACGATGCGATGGCGACGGACACCATCACCGCCGAATGGCCGGGGTATTACACCGGCACGTTGCCGTGCGCTGATTGCCCAGGTATTGAAACGACGCTTTGGGTGCGCAGCGATAGCACCTTCATCCTTCAGCAGAAATACTTGGATCACGACGACACTCGCGACGGAACGATCGGCCAATGGCATACCGTGAACGGCTTGATGACGATCGGCTACACGGGCGACAAGCCGGAATTCTACCGCTACACCGACAAGGGTTTGCTGATGGTGGATGAGATGGGCGCGGCTTCAACGTCCGATCTGAACTACACCTTGGAGAAACTTGCCGACGAGATCGGCGATGCGATCCCGCGCATGCGCCTGACAGGTACCTACACCTTCAAAGCCGATGCACACAGCTTCCAACCCTGCGGGTCGAACTTCACGTGGCCCTGTGCCGCCGGCATGGACATGGGCGAAGAGGAGGGCGAACCACTCGTGACGTTCACCAATGCGGATCTGGAGAAGGCCTACTCGAACGCCGGGAAAAAAGAGGGCGATCCGTGGGTGATCGAAGTCATTTGCACCATGGGTATGGGCGTTGCCATGGAAGGCGACGGTGCGGACGAGTACTTCTACTTGGAGCAGGTGCTGAAGGACGCGGGCCAATGCCCTTGATGGCTTTCCATTGAAGCTGCGGAAGTCGACCTACTTACCGATGCAGAATTTCCCGAAGATCGAGCCGAGCAGATCGTCCGGCGTGATCTTGCCGGTGATCTCCCCCAAGTGATGCTGGGCACGGCGCAGGTCTGTGGCCAAAAGCTCACCGCTCACGCCCTTGGCCATGGCCAGACGTGCATCGTGCAAGGCTTGGCGCGCGTGGACAAGAGCTTCAACGTGGCGCACATTGGTGACCACTATGCCGCCGTCGTTCTCCTGCAATGCTTGCACATGTTCAATGAAGGCGTCCTTTAGTTCCTGCATTCCAGCACCGGTTTTGGCGCTGATGGTCATCACGTTGCTGCCGATCATTACGTTCGGCAGATCGCTTTTGTTCAGCACGGGAATGAGCTGCGGTCCGTTGCCGATGCGCTCCCGGAACATGGTGGCTTGGGTTCGGAACGCGCTTTCGTTCATCACCCCGGCGTCGCCGAGCAACACCACGATGCTGGCTTCCTGCGCTTTCTTGTAACTGCGTTCGATACCCAGCTTTTCGATCGTGTCGCCGGTCTCCCGTATCCCGGCGGTATCGATGAAGCGGAACAGCACTCCGCCCAGCGTGATCGTTTCTTCCACGGTATCGCGCGTGGTGCCGGGGATCTCGCTCACGATCGCACGGTCTTCTTGCAACAGCGCATTGAGCAACGTGCTCTTGCCACTGTTCGGCGCGCCGATGATGGCGACCGGTATACCTTGCTTAACGGCATTGCCGTACCGGAAACTGTTCACGAGCTCGTTGCAGATGGCGATCAGCTCGTTGATGAGGACAAGCAGATCGTCGCGCTTCGCGAATTCAACGTCCTCCTCGCTGAAATCGAGTTCCAGTTCAATGAGCGCACTGAAGTCGATGAGCTGCTGGCGCAGGGTCTCGATCTTTTCGCTGTAGCCGCCACGCAGCTGTTGCAACGCAAGCCTGTGTGAGGCCGCGCCCTGACTGGCTATCAGGTCCGCAACGGCTTCCGCTTGCGACAGGTCGAGCTTGCGGTTCATGAAGGCGCGCAAGGTGAATTCGCCGGGCTTCGCGGTGCGCGCGCCGCGATCCACCAATGCGGTCAGCAAGCGCTGTTGCACGTATGCCGAGCCGTGTATGCCGATCTCCACCACATCCTCACCGGTGTAGGAGGCCGGCCCTTTGAACCAGGTCACCAGTCCTTCATCGATATCGCCCGCCTCATCGCCCAGCTTGCAGAAGTAGGCCGTGCGCGCAAGGATGTTCTTCGTAAGGTCCGAACAGCTACGGACGATACCCAGCGCGCCAGGGCCGCTGAGCCGCACCACAGCGATCGCCCCCGCGCCCGGCGGCGTGCTCAAGGCGCAGATGGTATCCTGTTCCAGCATGATGCGGCGAAGTTGCCTATTCGCCACCTTCACGGCCCGATCCACGAACACGAATGACTTCCATTGCCCGCGCCGAGTACGACCGCCTTCCATATCCAACGGTGATCGTGGTGGGTGGCGGCTTCGGCGGCTTGGAGGTGGTGCAACGCCTCAACGGCAAACCCTTCAAGGTACTGCTGATCGACAAACAGAACCATCACTGTTTCCAGCCACTGCTTTACCAAGTGGCCACGGCGAGTCTCAGTGCCGACAGCATCGCGCATCCGTTCCGGCGAACGGTGGCACCCATGACCAACGTGGCATTCCGTATGGCGGGGGTAACGGGCATCGATCCCGTGGGCAAACATGTGCATACGGATCGCGGGTCCTTCGGCTATGACATTTTGATCCTGGCCACGGGAAGCACAACGAATTTCTTCGGTAACGCGGCCGTGGAGGCGGAAGCGATGCAACTCAAGAGCATTGCACAGGCGCTCGACATCCGCAGCGATTTCCTTCAGGATTTCGAAGCCGCGATCTTCAGCGATGACGAAGCGGCCCAGCGCCGGCAGCTCAATTTCGTGATCGTTGGTGGTGGGCCTACGGGCGTTGAACTGGCCGGGGCCATGGCCGAGATCCGCATGACCGTGCTGAAACGTGAGTACCGTGAGGTGCTCAGCGACCGCATGCAGATCCACTTGATCGATAGTGGTGTGCGACTGCTGAAGAGCTTTCATCCGGAGAACAGCGCGCGTGCTCAGCGTTATCTAGAGAAAATGGGCGTGCATGTGCGGCTCGGCTACCGCGTGCTCAATTTCGACGGTGACCGCATCACCCTTCAGGACGGCAGCACTATCGACACCAACACGGTGATGTGGGCCGCTGGTGTGAAGGGCAGTAGTGTGTCCGGCCTAGGTAACGCGTTGGATGAGCGCAGTGGGCGGTTCAAGGTGGACGCGTTCAATGCGGTGGAGGGGCATAAAGACATTTACGCCGTCGGCGACATCGCGTTGATGACGGCCGAGGCAGCTTGGCCGAGCGGACATCCGCAGGTTGCGCCCGCCGCCATTCAGCAAGCGCAGTGCTTGGTGAAGAACCTGCTCGCGCGGTCAGCAGGAGGGGAGATGACCCCATTCACTTACTTCGATAAAGGCAGCATGGCCACCATCGGGCGCTACAAAGCCGTGGTGGAGGTGCGCAGCCTGCGGTTCGGGGGCGCGATCGCCTGGCTGGGGTGGATCTTCGTTCACGTTATGAGCTTGGTGAGCTTCCGCAACCGGATCATGGTACTGATGAACTGGGCCTGGAAATTCATGAGTTGGAAGAACACCATCCGCCTGATCATCCGGCCATACGTGCGCCACACGCAGCAGGGTTCCCCGGCCAAGAGCTGAAGGGATCCAAGGGTACCGACCGGTGTGGCATTGGACCGTATGCGCGGTTGGCCTTAGTTTTACCGCCCCCGAACCGAACGAAAGGGAAACGCATGGAACGCCGCAACGGTCTTCTTCCTTCCTTGTTCCTTATCGGCTTGTTGGTGGCTTCGGCCCCGGTCAAAGCCGGTGGTAGCGAAAAGGCCACGGTTCACGTGGAATGCGCGCGGTCCTCATCGCTGATCAACATCAGCATACAGCACGAACGGCGTATCGGCAAGGTGAAGATCATGGTGTGTGATGCGAACGGCAAGGTCTTCTACATCGAGGAAGGCAAGGCGCTGAAGGGAGAGTTGGTGCGGCGTATCGATAAGCAGGGCTTCGCGAAAGGCGAAATGACCCTTACGGTGGAAGCCCGCGACTTCCACATCACGCAACGTTTCGTTGTCGAGTAGCCTTACCAGGCTGCGTTCTGCAGGCTGAGCAAGCGCTGGTCCAGTGCTCGGCTGTTGGCCATTGCTCCATCCTTGTCCTTCTCCAATGCCAAAACGCCTTTCGATCTGCGGTTGACTTCGACTTTTTGCTGTTCGGCACGGGCCGCGGTGCCGTCGGCAATCACCACGGCATCCAGTGTTTCCGATCCCTTGGCCGGGGCTGCACTGACGAACTTGTCGAAGAGCATGATGGTGTCCGTCGCTGTACGGGGATCGAAGGTCCCTGCGACGTCCTCGTTGGCTGCCTCGTTGGCCACGCTCGTAACACCTGAACTCACCATTGCGGGCGCAGGGACTATCTCAACCTCCGCAATATCCAACGCCTTCGTTTCATCATCCACTGCAGGGCTTTCGATGTTGGCATCGGCAGAGCCATTGGCCTCCCGCTCGTTCGTTGCCCCGACCGGCTGTTGGTGCTGAGCGCCCTTGGCGGCATCGCTGTCCCTGCTCGTGCTCGTCGTTGCCTCCTCCGATGGCACCGATGGATCGGGCGAACTCGGTTCCAACTCATTCTTCACGTCTTTCACTTCGGCGACCATCTTGTCGGGGGTGAGGTCATCGAACCGTGCAATGCTCCAGATCCCGACGCCGATAACAGCCGCTACCCCAGCGATGCGGAGGGCTGGCGCCCACATGCCATGTCCGGGGTTCGGAATGAAAAGCGCCCCAACGCTGTTGAGCCAGATGCGCCATTGGGGCTGTTGCTGCGCGCGGAAAGCGGTCATCACATTGTCGCGCACCGCGGCACCGGCGGTGATCGGCATGCGTTCGCTGTCCAAATGGCGCACTGCGTTCAGCGTGGCGCGCATGGCCTCATATTCATCCTGCCCGCTCAAGTGGCGCAGCACGAAGGCGCGCTCCTCGGGCAGAAGGTCCTCGAAGGGTCGCTCCAAGAGCAGCGCTTCGATGTCCTCAGGATCGTACTGTTCTTGGCGTTCCATGTTCGTGCAATGAGCGCGGGTCGAATTCCTTCAATCGTTCCGCAAGTTTTTTCAGTGTATAGAAGAGCCTGCTCTTCACTGTGCCTTCGCTGATGTTGAAGACGATGGCGATCTCCTTGATCGCCATGTCCTCGTGATAGCGCATGGTGAAGGTGGCCTTGTGATCGGGATCCAGTTTGTCGAGTTCCGCGTTCAAGCGGACGTTGAAACGCTCTTTGTCCACGCTGTCCCCGCCGCGTGCCTCGGTGATCGCCCCGTTCTCGGCCTTCAAGTGCGGCACGGCTGCGCGACGCACTTCCTCCTTCCGGTATTCGTTCTTGCACATGTTGTTCGCCACGCTGAACAACCAAGTGCTGAAAGGCCTTGCCGGATCATAACTGGCAGGTTTGCGCGCAACCTTGGTGAAGAGTTCCTGCAGGAAATCCTGCGCCCGTTCGCGATCATGCCACAGCATGCGGTGGAAGTAATTCAGCAACCGATGGTGGTAGCGGTCGTACAGCGCACCGAACGCACGTTCATCACCGCGCACGATGAGCTCCATGAGCCGTTCGTCGCTGAGTTTGGTGTGTTCGGTGCGGAACAGGCTCATGCCTAGTGCTTCAGGATGCCCAGTTCGTAGAGCCTGACGGTGGTGCCGGTGCTCTTGGCCAGTTGGAGCAGCTCGGCATCCATGCGTGCGTAGTTCGCTTCGTCGCCTACGGCCTCGTAGTGATCGCGCAGTGTAATGGCCGGTAGCAGGTAGTTCCGGCTGAGCGGCCCCGCCTGCGAGTTCTTGCGCAACGTCGGCCAAACGGCTTTCAGCTTCGGCAAATTGTCGAGCGGCGTTGCGCTGTAGCGCATGGCCATGCCCGTGAGGTAGAGGTCCTCGCGCAAGGTGTTGAGCAATTCACGGTCGCAACTCGGTGCCAAGTACACGGGTCTTGGCGAATGTGCGGCCAGCGCCTTTACGAAGCCCACGCTCGCGGCACTTGGCACAGCGCCTTCGGCCCGTGCTTTTTTCCAAACGAGCGAACGGTAATCATCGTCCACAAGGCCGGCTTGATGGACTACCAGTACATCGGTGCGCAGATCAAGGGCATGCTGCTCCACCCAAAGCGGGTAGGTGTCCATTTCGCCGTTGGCCAACACCACCGCATCCCGGTCCACGCTGGCAAGCACATCCGCGGCCACGTCCAGAAGGGGAGGTGCCAGGCCACCACGGTCTTTCAGCGCAATGCTCCAAGTCGTCATGGCCTGTTCGTTCCCGGCCATGGCGGCTTGCGAGAGTTTTGGACCACAGAGTTCCGCTCGTCCCGCATCCTTGGCGGCAGCGCGGTCCAGCGCCAAATAGCCCTCCGGCTTCGGGAATTCGAGGTAATAGGTGGCTATCTCGCTCTCGAACGAACCAGGCACAGCCTCTTCCATATCGTCAGCGATGGTTTGCAGCCGCTCCTTGTCAGGTTTGCTCAATGAGCCGTTGTTGGTGCTCAGCGCACTGTTGCGCTCGGTCTGGAAGTAAGCTCCCCAAGCGAACGCATTGCCGGGTGTCGTTATGGTCGTGTTGAGCAACAGGTTTCCGCTGTACCCGAGGCTCCGACTGTCCCAGTTGCCCTGATAACTGTTGTTGAACTCGGGGATCGGGGCCTCATCTTTCTTTTCCCCTGTCTCGGTTTGGGCAACTGCCCGGGCAAGGGACAGCACCAAGCCAAGGCAGAAGAGCGCACGGTTGAAGTTTCTGATCCGCATTTCAGTTGGTCGGTACACGCTTGGCGAGCGATGGTTCAAAGGCGGCGCGTATAGGTTGCGCCCGGTCTACTTTTGGCAAAGTAATCACCCCGCCCAGCAGGGGCAGCCACATGCTCAACGAGGAAACCAAGGAACGACTAGTGCAGCGCTTGAACGCGGTTCACGAGTGGCCTTCGGTTTACATGTTCAAGTTCATTTTCGAGCCCGACCGTGAGCGACTGGAGAGCGTAACGGCCCTCTTCCCGCCGGAAGTCGAGATGCTGCGCAAGTACAGCGCCGGGGGCAAGTATCTGAGCCTGACGGTGCGCGAGGTGATGATGAACGCAGAGGAAGTGGTGGACCGCTACAACAGGGCTTCGGGAATTGAGGGGGTGATCGTTCTGTGAGCATGGATACGGATCTGAGGGTTTTGCGCGTCGTGCTGCTGGTCTCCTTGTCGGGCATGCTGCTGTTCCTGCTGTACCGCAGGTTCAGGTTCAACACCCTTCAAAAGCATGTGCCCGTTGTAAGGCACGCCGAACTGACTGAGCTCTTGGTGGGCTACCACCCCAGCCGCTTGCTGCTTACCCTACAGCTGCCCGAGGAGCAACACCTTGCCGCCGATGTACTGAACGACCGCTGGGAACGAGTGCATGAATGGCCGGGGCGGGTGGTGCCTATGGGCGCGCAGCAATTGGACCTGCCGCTGTATGGATTGGCGGATGGCACGTACTACTTAAGGCTCCTTTCAGTTGGCCAAAGCACCGAGCGGCAATTCATACTTCGCTCCACATGATCGCGCGCGTTTGGTTGTTGATCACCGCATGCGGATCGGTGCTGGGCGCGACGGCGCAAAGGGAGGACAAGTTCCCGGTTGCGAGCGCACAACTCGATTTCGTTCTGCCGACCGCCTTCAACAACACGCAAATGCGGAGCCTCACCGAAGTGATCGGGCAATTGGGTCTCACGGCGCAGTTCCCGTTGTTCAAGGGAGTGGGGATCGGTGCCGGAGCGCGGGCTACCTTCTTCGATTACGATGTGCGCAGTTTCAGTGGCACACCGCGCACAGGTGGTGTGCAGCGCTGGTCTTTCTTCGGAAAGCTCCAATACGAGGCGCGAACGAGCGAGAAGACTTTCGTTGAGCTTGCTGTGCGCGCCGGCCAGACGCGGTACACCTTCCGTACGGACAGCTGCGCGGCCGTGGTCGAAGGCGGCTTCTATCTCAACCCCACGTTCGCTTTCTACCTCATGGCCACGAAGAACTTGGCGTTCGGCCTTTCGCTGGGTTTCGAATCGGACAACGTCTACCTGAGACCGGAACAGTTCTGTCTTGACGCCCTGCCCAACCATCGCGTTGCCGAGATCGAAGGACCGATCCGGTATTTCACTTTGGGGCTCAGCGTTTCCTCCCGCTTCAGGAAAGGAGAGGACGCGGTGGAATATTACTAGCGCGCGGTCATTGCGCCAAGCTGCGCTCCCAGAGCTGCTTCCCATCGCTGTCGAACACCCTGATGAGCATGGAGCGCGCATCGCGTTTGCCGCTGAACGTCAGTGTGGCGAAGTTGCGCCGCCCGACACGGGTGCCTTCCACACGCAGCGTGTTCTCCTCTTTCGGATCGTAAGCCGTGCTCGTGAGCGGTGAAACCGTCAGGTCGCGGATCATGTTGCCATCCGGCAATGCCAGCTCGCTCAATTCAGTGAAATGCCGGTCACCGCTGACGAAGAGCACGCCCCTGATACCTTCTTGTTGAATGCGATCGATGATGGACGTTCGTTCCGCAGCGTAGTTCACATAGTTCTCATATACCGCTGCAGTGCTGAGGAACTGGCCGCCGATGGCCACCACCTTGAACGGCGCTTTGCTGAACTTCAATCCTTCGATGAGCCGATCGATCTGTGGTTGGCCGAGCAGGGTGATCGGACCTGTCTTCAGGTCGGAGCGGGTGCGGAAACTCCGGTCGTCAAGCAGGAAGAAGTCGACATCGCCGTAGCTGAATTGCGTACCCATGCCACCAACACCGTCCTGTTCCACGGTCGGATTCGGCCAGAAGAGGCGGAAAATCTCACGGGATGTTGCGGCAAGCACAAAGCTCCGATCGCCATCGTTCGGGCCGAAATCGTGATCATCCCAAATGGCATAGTTGCTAGCGCTCGACAACAGTCGTTGCATCTCCGGAAGCGAACGCGTGTGCCCGTAACGATGCAACATTCCGCTGCGCGAGTCCAGGTCCGCTTCGCGCAAGTAGACGTTGTCACCGAGCCAGAGCATCAACTCCGGGCTCTTGTCCACAATGCTGTTGAAGATCCGGTAGTCACCACCATAAGCATTGCCCGGCCTGTCGAAAGCAGCTTCGTTCACGTAAGCACAACTGCCCAAGGCCACAGTGAAATCCGGTGGATCCGTGCGCCACTGCCACAACGGTTGGGTAGTGAAGCGATAAGGTCGCGGTTGGAACGTGGATGTCGGCCCTACGCTATCCGAGAACACATTGTAGCGATACGCGTGCCCGGGCATCAGGTCGGTGAGATGGAATATGGATACGTGCGCTTCGTTCGGGGCGGCGGTGGAGGTGCGCACGAAGTGCGGAACGTCTTTCACATCGCTGCTGTCCGAATAAGCCACATAGGCGTTGCAGTCGCTGGCGCATTGCACCCAGACCGTGGCGTCCGTCATGGTTACCGGGCCGAGCATGACGATAGGATTTTCCTGCGCGGAACCGGCAAGTGCCAACAAGCAGGGAATGAGTTGAAGGGGATACCGCATGTGGGATCGGTTGTTGAGCAAAGGTGCAGGTGAACGCCCTGCCGTTGATAAGCCGTGCACGAATACCGGCCGACCAGTTGGTAAGCCCATCCACTTTTGCAACATGTCCAAGCTGTTGAACTCCGAACCCGTGGCCCTCGACTTCGGTCTCTTGCTGTTGCGCGTTGTTGCCGGTGGTAGCATGATCTACGGTCACGGCTGGGGCAAGCTCATGCACTTCAGCGATAAGATGGATTCCTTCGGTGATCCGATCGGGCTCGGCTCTACGCTGTCGCTCATTCTCGTGGTGTTCGCTGAGGTGGTCTGCGCGTTGCTTGTCATGCTCGGTCTCTGGCTCAGGGTCAGCACCGTTCCGCTGGTCATCACTATGGGCGTCGCGGTTTTCATCACACACGCCGGCGACCCCTTCGGCGATCGTGAGACGGCCATGTTTTACCTGGCTGCGTTCACCGCGTTGTTCTGCACCGGCAGCGGTCGCTTCGCGATCGATCGGATCAGCTTCAGCTGAACATGTCTTTAGGTTCGCGGACCGAGTGACCGATCCGTCGCTCGGCGTCCAATGCACATACCTGACCCAAACACCCATGTTCGACCAGATCCTCGACCAACTCAAGAACCAAGTCGGCCCGCAACTCATGCAGAAGGCCGGCCTGAATGAACAACAGACCAATGGCTCCATCAGCGCTGCAGCCGACAGCGTAAAGGAAGTGCTGGGTGGCGGCGATGGTTTCGGCATGGACGATGTGTTGAATCTCTTCAGCAGCGCCACGAACACGGCCAATGCCGATGGCTTGTTGAAGAACATCGGCAACACATTCCAGGGAAAACTGACGGGGAATGTCGGGCTGGATGCAGGCAAAGCGAACAGTGTAGTGGAGTTGGTCATGCCCATGCTCACCAAACTCCTCAGTGACAGGATCGGCGGCAGTGCGGGCAACTTGCAAAGCCTCATCGGAAACCTCGAGGGGGGCGGCATCGCCGACATGGCGAAAGGATTCCTCGGGAACTTGTTCAAGTGATCGGGTAGCTTTCAACCTCATACCAAAACCAAAGCACCATGGGAGTCATCAAAGTCATCGAGATCCTTGCCACGAGCAAAACCAGTTGGGAGGATGCTGCTGCCAACGCCGTAAAGGAGGCTGGCAAAAGCGTGCGTGGCATCCGTTCACTGAATATCCAGAACCAAAGCGCGGTGGTGGAGAAAGGAAAGATCAAAGAGTTCCGCGTGAACTGCAAGATCTCCTTCGCCATCGAGTGAGGTTGCGCTGACCACCGAACAACGAAGGGCCCATCGCGGCCCTTCGTCATTTCTACTTTCACCGCCATGGCAGACATGAACGGATTCACCGCAGCAATGGAAGCGGGCTACGGTGCAACCACGGGACAACTGGTTCTGGGCGTGCCGCTCTTCAACGGCGAATGTCCACCGGGCGTGCAGGTGAAGATCCCACTGCGCACCATGAACCGCCATGGCCTCATCTGCGGCGCAACGGGGACGGGCAAAACGAAAACGCTGCAGGTGCTCGCTGAGCAACTCAGTTTGAACGGTGTGCCATCCTTGCTTATGGACATCAAGGGTGACCTGAGCGGACTTGCGGCGGCAGGTACACCGAACGACAAGATCACCGCGCGTCATGCGCGCATGGGCGTGCCCTACGAACCGATCGCGTTGCCCGTGGAATTGCTCAGTCTGAGCAAGGAGCCGGGCGCTCGGTTGCGAGCCACCATCAGCGAGTTCGGACCGGTATTGCTTTCACGCATCCTCGAGTTGAACGATACCCAAGGCAGTGTTCTCAGCTTGGTGTTCAAGTACTGCGACGACAAAGGCTTGCCGTTGTTGGACCTGAAGGACCTGCGCCGGGTGCTTCAATTCACCATTGATGAGGGCAAGCAGGAGATCTCGAAGGCATACGGCAACGTGAGCCCGGCAACGGTGAACACTATCCTGCGCAAGCTCATCGAAGTGGAGCAACAAGGGGCGGACACCTTTTTCGGCGAGCGCAGTTTCGATGTGCAGGATCTGTTGCAACAGCGCGATGGCAAGGGCGTGGTGCACATCGTACGGCTCACGGATATTCAGGACAGGCCGCGGCTGTTCAGCACGTTCATGTTGTGCTTGTTGGCGGAGATCTACGCGACTTTCCCCGAGCAGGGCGACGCCGAGAAACCCAAATTGGTGCTTTTCATCGACGAGGCGCACCTCATTTTCAACACGGCCACGAAGCCTTTGCTTGAGCAGATCGAAACCATCATCAAGCTCATTCGCTCCAAGGGTGTCGGGGTTTATTTCTGCACCCAGGATCCCAGCGATGTACCGGAAAGCGTACTTGGACAACTCGGATTGAAGGTGCAGCACGCGTTGCGCGCTTTCACGGCGAACGACCGCACGACCATTAAGAAAACGGCGCAGAACTATCCACTCACCGAGTTCTACGACACCGAAGCGCTGATCACATCGCTCGGAATCGGTGAGGCGCTGGTTACAGCACTGAGCGAAAAGGGGACACCGACGCCGCTGGCACACACGCTTCTTCGCGCCCCGATCACACGAATGGACGTGCTTTCACCGTTGGAAGTACAAGGCTTGGTGGCACAGAGCGCTTTGGCCGGTAAGTACAACCAGGCCATTGACCGGGAAAGCGCCTTCGAATTGCTGGAGAAGCGATTGAAAGGGGAGGAGCGGGAAAAGCAGGAGAAGGAGCCCGAGGACAAAACCAAGCGTAGCACGAAGAAGGAAACCAGCACGATAGAAGACATCAGCAAGAATACCATGGTTCGGCAGGTAGGCCGCACCGTGTTCCGCGAGTTGGCCCGGGGGCTGCTCGGTGTCTTGGGCGTGAAAACAGGAAGGCGATGAGAATGGGAGGACGCGCCTTAGGCGCAGCGATTGTGTTGCTATTGGGATGTGGACAGGAGGGGACCATGGGAAGAGCGGAAGCTCTCCCTCAGGATCAACCATCGCTCAGCCCCATCATGGCCGCGACGGTCGTCACCTACAATGTGGAGAACCTCTTCGACACGCAGGATGATCCTGCTCTTGTTGGAGATGACGAGTACCTGCCACAAGGGAACTTGAAATGGACGGAGGAACGGTATCAGGCAAAGTTGAAACACCTTGCTGAAGCCATTGCCATGACCGGTGATGCGCTGCCGATGATCATTGGCTTGGTGGAAGTGGAGAATGCCCAAGTGGCCATGGACCTGGCCAAGACCCCTCCGCTGGACAAGGGCAACTACACCCTGGAGCATTTCGATTCACCTGACGAACGCGGTATCGACGTGGCGCTGCTCGTGCAGGACGGGCCATTCTGCCGCGCCGACCATGCCGAGCCGTTGATCGTTCGATTGCCCGGTGATGCGACGCGCGACGTTCTCTATGCGCGCTTGAAATTGGCGAACGACGAACCGCTGCACGTTTTCGTCAACCATTGGCCCAGCCGACGCGAAGGCGTGCGCGAGAGCGAACCAAAGCGTATGGCCGCAGCCGCGGTGGTGCGCAAGAAGGTGGACGCCATCCTTGCCAACGACGCCAACGCCCGCATCATCGTAATGGGCGACCTGAACGATGCCCCGTTGGACCGCAGCATTCGCGATGGCTTGGCGGCGGCATCGGATACTTCATCCAAAGACCGCGATCTGTACGACCTCGTGAACCTTGATGACCGGACTGATGCCGGCAGTCACCAGTTCGATGGCGAATGGGCCTACTTGGACCACATTATTGTGAGCCGTGGCATGCTCTGGCCGCAACAAGGCTTTCACGCGGGAAGTGCTGCCGCGGTGCGTGACAGCAGGTTGCTTTTCGATCATCCTCGCTTCGGGCCTTCGCCCAACCGGACTTATGCGGGCAGGGGCGTGTACCACGGTGGCTACAGCGATCACCTGCCTGTCGTCTTGCAATTGATCGGTAACGGAGAAGCCCCTCCATCAACCGACGGAAGGGCTTCGCAGTAATGCTCTGTTCAACGGTCAGTCCCGGCGACCCATGTACAGCGCGATGTAGTATAGCAGCGTGGCCAACGAACCGATCGCGGCCACCACGTAAGTGCGCGCTGCCCATTTCAAAGCGTCTTCGCTCATGGCATATTCAGCAGTGGTAACGATGCCGCGTTGTTTCATCCATGCCAAGGCGCGGTTGCTGGCATCGTACTCCACAGGCAAGGTGATGAATGCGAAGAGTGTGGTGAATGCGAACATCGCGATCCCGGCCAATAGCAAGCCATTGCCGAAGGTGCCTGCCAAGAGCAATCCACCAAGGATCACCCATTGCATGAACCGGCTGCTGACGTTCACCACCGGCACCAGTGTACTGCGCATCTTCAGCCAATTGTAAGCCGTTGCGTGTTGCACGGCATGTCCGCATTCGTGCGCAGCAACGGCGGCCGCGGCTGCGTTGCGGCTGTGGAAAACCACCTCGCTCAGATTCACCGTCTTCTTCGCCGGGTCGTAGTGGTCGGTGAGTTGGCCGGGTACCGAGATCACCTTCACATCCCGGATGCCATTGTCGGCCAGCATTTGCAGGGCCACTTCCTGCCCGCTCATACCGTTGCTCAGCGGTGTCTTGCTGTACTGTGTGAACTTGCTCTTCAATCGTTGGCTCACCAGAAAGCTGATGCCGAACATCAGCAACCCGATGATCCACAATCCTGTCATTCCCATTCCCATCATCTTCC
>JBDTSG010000004.1:0-11416 GCA_039931265.1 Flavobacteriales bacterium | reverse complement strand
TTGTTGCTCAGATCAAGGCGCAATGTGAAATGAGGAATGAGCAAGGCGCAAGTGAAGCCCGTACTTACTCATTACGCCTTGCGCGTTGCGCATTGCTCATTTGCTGTTGTTGCTCAGATCAAGGCGCAATGTGAAATGAGGAATGAGCAAGGCGCAAGTGACCGAGCCACCTGCGCATTGCGCCTTGCGCGTTACGCATTAGTCATTTGTTGGCGTTTTCAGTTGCCGTTCCAACGCTCTTGATGAAGATCCGCACCAGCTCCTGGCATTCCGTCTTCAGGCGGGTGACCAGTGCCGCATCCTTGTGCATGGCTTTGCGTTCGATGATCCGGATACAGATGTGCGACTCCCGTAACTCCTTCAGCACGATCCTGATCTTGTGGATGAAGTCCTTCTTGGACTCGGCTGCTTGAGCCTCGCCATAGTTCAATGCTGGCGAAGTGCCGGATCGGAGAAGTTGACCACCGAGATGGTTCGCGGCTTTCGTTGACGGCAGTCCCTCTTCAAAGTCGAGGATCAGAACGGCGAAGTCGATCAGGCGTTCCTCCAGATCGTACTTGCGGGTGCTTGGCTCGGGCATGCGGTTCGTTTTTGTTCATGGAAGGAACGAACTCTTACCGCACTACACCCTGGGCTTGTCGAGATGTGTGCGTTTCGGCTCGGAGACTCGCCGTCGGGCCATTCGCTGCTACTCCTCGGCCGGATTACCGGCCTGTGGGGTATCCGCTGCTATCCCTAACGCGAAATGCAGATCCGTTCCATTACATCGTGCAGCGCAACATGCCTTTCATTTGTGCCTCTTGCAAGACCTAACAGAATTCGGCCATGGAATTCGTGACGCTGGACTTTGAGACTGCCAACAAGAACCGAAACAGCCCTTGTGAGATCGGCCTGACGTTCGTTTCAGAGGGCAAGGTTGTCGAAACTAAGTCTTGGCTAATTCGACCCAAGCCGATGGAGTTCGACTATTTCAACGTGCTCCTCCACGGAATACGCGCGGACATGGTGGCTGACCAACCTGAGTTCGACGAGATTTGGAAAGAGGTCAGCCCGCTTGTTGACGGTCAATTGCTTGTTGCGCACAACGCAGGGTTTGACATGGGCGTGCTCCGGAGAACGCTTGAACTGTACGACCTTCCATTCCCTTCGCTGAACTATGCGTGCAGCTACATCTTCTCGAAGAAGGTGTGGGGGGGCCTGCCGGCCTACGACCTAAAGTCGCTTTGCGCGCTGAACGGCATACCTCTGGATCATCACAGAGCAGGTCCCGATAGTATGGCAACTGCTCAGCTAGCACTTCGCGCATTCGAACTTGGCGGAGTAGCAGCTATCGAAGACCTGCCGAGCAAGCTTCACACAACCGTTGGTTCCTTGTTCAACGGGGGCTACAAACCATCGGAAACCAGGCGCCAATCGAACCATTGGCAAAGAGACCTGTCCACTATTGTAGGTGATCCCACGAAGCACAACCCGGAGAGTATTTTCTATGGTCGCACCGTGGTTTTCACCGGAGCACTTTCATCAATGACACGTTCGGAAGCGCAGCAGGTCATTGTTGACATCGGTGGGTCGATTGCAGGCGGCGTCACAAAGGCTACGGACTATCTCGTCGTTGGCCAGCAGGACTACCGCCTAGTTGGAGACGATGGTATGAGCACCAAGCAAGAGAAGGCGGTCAAGCTAACGGCAGGTGGCGCGGCTATAGAGATTGTCTCCGAAGCCGACTTCCTCAAGAACATCTGAGATGGAGAACAAGATTACGGTCGTTGCAACGCAGCTGGCGATCAGGCATTCCGATGACGCGGATATCCCGGCCCGGTTTCGAACAAAGTCCACCTCAACGGAGAAAGCAAAGTCCAAGGCTTCAGAAGCAGTAGAGGCCCGCTTTATAGAACGAGTAAAGTCATGGTCTGATCAGATTCGCTTGATGCTTGGTCACCTCGAAGCTGATCAAGCGTGGCGCTTCATCACAACATCACCTCATGTGCCAGCGACCTACAAGAATGTCGTGGAGTGCCAAGACTTCCTTGACTTCAACAGCTACGTTGCCCGCCGCCGCGATCAAGACAAATGCAGTGACGATGAGCTAGGTCAGTTGGCGTTGCTCTTGACGGAACTACAAGGAGCCATCGAAAGCAAAATGTCGGAAACGACGGCCCAATAGCGGCTGCGTCCCCGCTATCTTGTTCATCCCCCCTAGCCGCATTCCCCGTCACGCCCCACCATTCACCATGGCCAAGCAAGCCGCCAGCGTCGAGGCCATCAATGCGGTCTACCATCCACGATCCTCGACGAGTCCAATACGGTAGATGCAGCCTGTGGGGAGAAGGGTGTCCTTGTCCAGAATGTAAGTGTTGGTTCTGGGCCTGTCCGGCTTCCGTTCGGGGTCCCAGATAAGTTCATGCATCGCCGTCAGGGTCGCCGTCACTTTATCGGCCCGCACCCCGATCACGACCCGTCCTTCTGCGCAGATCCCGAAGGAATGGATCCGGTGCGAAGGGAACTGATGGAACAAGGAATCGAGACGCTCGTGCAGGAAAGGAGGAGCGGTCCTGAGGTCGTAACGTTCGTTGCCCTCGAAGAACGAATGGCAGTCCTCCGGCACCGTGTACGTGGTGTCCCGCAGGCCATCACGGCCGCCGTTCACGAATGTCACGAAGTGATGTGCATCGCGCACGGCGATGAGAGTGTCGATATGCGCGTGCAGGAACGTGGACAGTGCTTGGTAGCGCTGTAGGTTGTCGATCACACCTTGATCATAGGCCACGCTGCCCAATGCGCTCGCCAGCTCCTCAGGGCTTGCCGCCGGAGCTGTGCAACCCGCGCAGAACATGACGATGCCGACCAAGGACCCATAACCCGCGTTCATGATGCACAAGCTAACCACTCGATCGCATCCATGCCATCCACACCCAACAAGACCTGCGCAACCACGGCAGCGTCGAGGCCGATCGACATGCACGCGAGCGAGGCCATGCGCGCCGCCGCAGCGCTCAGATAGAAGCTCTACCCCGGAAGTAGGCGATCACTCCACCACCACCAGCCGGCAAAGTGAGCCAGCGGTCCAGCGGATGCGAAGCGTATAGAGGCCGCGAGGCAGCGCACCAACGTCGAGCGCGAGGGGTTCGCTGGTCATGTGCGCGCTAAGCGTACTTCGGCCCAGTGCATCCAGCAGTTCCACCGATGCCCCGTAGGGAAGGTTCGTGGCAAGCACGTTCAACCGATCCGTAGCTGGGTTGGGATGAACGAGCAGGTGGGGGAACGTGGGATCGACGACCGATGTCGCGAGCGCACTATCGCCCAGCACCACGAGCCAGCCATCCTGCATGCCATGGCTCCAGGTGAGGTCGCCGTTGTTGGAACCGGCGTACCCCGCCACGAGCAGTCGGCCATTGGTAAGCGGAAGCACCACGTTCGCCCGTTCGCCGACATTGCCGCCCATGGCCTTTTGCCAAACGAGATCACCGTTGTCGTCCAGCATGACCACCCAGGCATCGAAGCCACCGTGCATGCCCGTGACGTCGCCATCGTTCGAATAGGTCATCGCGCTCACCATGTAGCCATCGTCCACCTCCCTCACCGCGGTGGCTTCTTCGGTCAGCGATCCGCCCAAGCATCGCTGCCATTGGATCGCGCCGTTGTTGTCGAGCTTGACCGCCCAGGCATCCTGTCCGCCATGGTTGCCGGATACGTCCTCGTCATTCGAACTGGCATGGCCGACCATGATGGAGCCTCCATCGGCGGTGAGGCATATGGAACCCGCCCCATCAGTGGAGGAACCGCCGAGGGTACGTTCCCAGACGATCTCACCCGTGCTGTCCACTTCCACCACCCACGCGTCCCAAAAACCTTGCAGGTCGGTCACATCGCCGTTGTTCGAGCCCGTCTGGCCTGCGAATACATAGTTGCCTCCGGGCAATGTCCGCACGGAGCGTCCACGGTCGGTGCCACTACCGCCGCGCGGCTTCTGCCATTGGATCGCGCCGTTGCTGTCGAGCTTCACGAGCCATACATCGTAGAGGCCATGACCACCGACCACCTCGCCATCGTTGGACTCCGACTCGCCCACCACGATGAAGCCTCCGTCACTGGTTTGCTCCAGGTCGAAAAAATTATCGGCCAGCGTGCCGCCCAGTGCTACCTGCCAAAGGAGCGTGCCGGCACCATCGAGCTTCAGTACCCAGCCGTCGCCGCCGCCATGCTGCCCGGTGACATCGCCATCGTTGGAGTTCGCATACCCCGCTGCAGCAAAGCCCCCGTCCGCGGTGGGCACCACGGCATTGACCCCGTCGTAGTCACTGCCACCGAAGGAGCGCTGCCAGACGATGCTGCCCAAGGAGTCGGTCCTGATGATCCATGCATCGTACAAGCCCTGATTTCCCGAAAGATCGCCATCACTTGATGTGCTGACACCGGCCAAGATGAAGCCTCCGTCCGGCGCGGCCCGTACATCGCGGAGGTCATCCATCATCGAACCTCCCAAGGGCTTTTGCCAGAGGATCGCAGGCGCCTGGGATCGACCCGTCTGGAGCGAGATCGCCAGGATAAAAGCGAGGAGCATGCGCTTGTTCATATGCCGAAGATCGCAGCGTGAAGACGCAGGCCTTGGAGGAAGGTGGCTTATCCGGCGATATCGTGCGTTCAGGGATCTTCGTCTGAAATTCGCAGCACTTCGATCTCCCATCCTTCTCCAATGCCCGAGCCCAACAAAACCCACGCAACTACCGCCAGCCGAGGCCTATCGACAGCCCCCCATGCCATAGCTTTGTTCAACAACCTCCTGCGCCATGACCGCCTTGCAACTGCGCACCCGACTGATCGAACTCATCCAACGCGAGGGAGACACGAAGTTGCTTGAGTTGTTGAGCAAGTTGCTGGACCGCAACTCCGGCGAAAGTGCGTACCGCGCGATGTTGGCTGACGGCGCGGATCGTTCCGAGGCGGATATCGACGCCGGGCGGGTCAACACCATCGAAGAAGCGAAGGCCAAGGCCAAGGCGGCATTGCGCAAGAAGTAGCCGTGGAACTCAGGATCACAGACTACGCCATCGCGCACCTGGTGGAGTCCGTGGAACTCACCCTTAGCGGCGCGAGTATCGAGAAACGCGAAGAAGTGATCGAGCAGGTGCTCGAAGAAACGCGCCGCTTGATCCAATGGCCCCGCGCCGGGCAGGTGAAGGTGTGGCTGGCCGATCGCGAGCACGAATACCGCCGCTTGATCGCCGGCAACTTCAAGGTCATCTACCGCATCGCGGGTGATGTCATCCACGTCACCGACATCTTCGATGCCCGGCAGGATCCCGGACGCATGCGCGGATGAAGCGAACCAACGCGCTTCCCATGGCTAAGCCAAACAAAACCCACGCGACCACCGCCAACGTCGAAGCCTTCATCGACAAGCAGGCGAGCGAAGCGGTGCGCGATGATTGCCGCACGCTGATGCAGCTGATGCACGAGCTCACCGGCGCGGAGCCTTACATGTACGGCCCGACGATCATCGGCTTTGGTACCTACCACTACAAGTACGCCAGCGGCCACGAAGGCGATGCGCCCTTGGCCGCCTTCAGTCCGCGCAAGCCGGAGCTGGTCCTCTACTTATGGCCCGGCATATTTGAGCAGGAGCCCGAGCTGATGAAGAAGTTGGGCAAGTACAAAGCCACCAAAGGCTGCTTGTACGTGAAGCGCTTGGCGGACATCGACCTGAAGGTGCTCAAGACCTTGCTGAAGCGGTCCATTGCATTGGTGAAGAAAACCTATCCGCAGCGCTGAGTTACCGAACGACCTTCCAACGCATCACGGTCCCGTCGGCCATGTCAGCTTGAAGGAGGTAGATGCCGGATGCGAACGAGCCAAGGTCCACAAGCCGCGCGTTCGCACGCAGCAACTGGTCGCCACGTAGAGACAGGACTTTCACAACACTAACGGCCGACCCATTCACGGCATAGGCATGATCGCCAAGGCGCTGGAGCAAGGGTTCGGGTTGCGCCGTCGCGATGCTTGTCATTACGCAATAGGTGATCGCATGCCCGGCAGCCTCCAAGGGACATCCAACAAAGTCGAGGCCACTGTACTGTGCGGTAGCGTTGGGCCCGGTGACGATGGCCACAAGCGGGTTGAAGGGGTCGAGCACGTCCATATCGATCGCATTGGACCAGCTGCCGCCGTTGGAATTGGTCACGTACACCGTAACCGTCTCTCCGATGCACGCCTCCGGTGGGCTCTGTGAGAAGATCGGGTACTGGATCGGGTTCACGGTCACGCTGGCCGTGGCGTTGCCGCTGCCCCCGCATCCTCCACTGATCACCACCGCGTTGGCGTTGTCCGTGCCGTTCGTGTGGTCCACCAGAAACACTGTGTAGCTGCCGCCGGGCGGTTGGATGAAGATCGGGCCTCCAGCCAAAAAGGAGACGAACTGCGCGTTGGGGAAGAAGCTGTTGTTGTAGAGTGCATTGGTGATGTTGGGATGCGGAGTTCCTCCGCACGGCGCACATCCGCCACCCGTGCCGTTCGGTATCATGCTGAAGGTTACTTCGGTAGCGAACCCAAACGGCTCGCAGGCGGACACGTTCGCGGGCTGCAGATCGAACCCGGAGCCGCCGCCACCGAACTCGGTAGGGATGCAGAACGGGCCGATCGGTTGGTTCAGATCGTCGTACCCGGTAACGCAAACATCACCTGCACCCGTGTTGCATGTGATCGTGACACTTGTGGATCCGAGCCCGCTCACCTCATACCATCCCGAAGGGAAGCTCCAGTCATAGGAAGTCGCCGCAGGGATGTTCGCGGTATACGTGTAGATGTTGCCGGCGCAGACGATGGTGTCGCCTTCGATCTGGGCCGTGGCCTGACCACCGAGCAGGATGAGCGAAATGGCGGAGAAGTTCTTCAACACGAGTGGTGGCTAGGTTGGTAGAGCAGACGTCGGTTCCCGGCCAAAGTTGCTGGGGTTTCACCGAACGCCGGCTTCACCTACCCAACCACCTCCAACCTCGCCGGCTTCGCCGCCTTTCGCACCACCTTCTTTTCGGCACCGCCATTGCGGATGTACTCGCGGTGTTTGGTGCCCCAGCCATGCAGTTGCAGCAGCACCGCTTCCAGTGTGCGACCGTAAGCTGTGATCTCGTATTGCACGGTTACGGGCATAGTGTCCAGCACGGTGCGTTTCAGCAGGCCGTTCGTTTCCAGGTCCTTCAGTTCTTTGCTCAGGGTCTTCGCGGGTATGCCGTTGTGCAGCCGTTGCAACTCACCGAAGCGCATGGTGCCTTTATAGCCGAGGCTGAGCAGGATCGGGCTCTTCCATTTGCCGCCCACCACTTCGAGCGCATCGCGGAACGAGAGGAGGAAGTTGTTGCAACCGCTGTGCTCCTCAGGCGTCAGCTTCGGCTTGATGAGTTTGCGCGGCATGGTGTGAATGTAGGAGGTGGGAGATGGTGAATGGCGAATGGTAACCGGATGTCGGGGGCGGGGTCTTTCCACCATTCACCATTCACCAGCCCCTCCTTCAAGTTTTTCAAGCCACGCTAACAACACCCGCACCTTGGCGCTTGTGGAGGTAGATATAGGAGACCACCAGCAGCACGATCGAGATGATCGGTGCGATCGCAGTGGCGATACCGTCCACGGCCGTGTGCGCGATCAGCGCCGAAACGAAGGTGATGCCGAGACCCACATAGGCCCACTCCTTCACGCGGAGCGGAATCATGGGCAGGATGATCACCACGGCCGCCAGTAATTTGGCGATGCCCAATTCCTGCCGGAAGTAGTCAGGGAAGCCGAGGTGGCCGAAGCCGATCGCGATGTCGGGGTTGGCGAAGTACATGACGCCGGCCATGGCGACGTTGAGCGTGAGCAGGATCGTGGAGATCCAGTAAAGGAGGTTCGTACGTTTCATGTGGGTTGTGTCGGGAACAAAGCTTCGATCACGCAAACCCACGTCCGACGCGCGTTACGAAATGGAAACCGGTTACCTCGGGGTAACCCGGTGCCCAGTGCGCCCCGATCCGAACAATTCTGAACGATCCCGCGTTGGTGCAGCGGCTTCCGCGCCAAATGCCCCGCCCGTAAGTTTGCGCCTGCTCCCAACGCGCTCACATGGCCAGTAAAGGACTCTTCGGTTCCTCCCTTGTAAAGAAGTACTGGATGGCCCTCACGGGCCTTTTCCTTATCACGTTCCTGGTGGTACACGCCGCGGTGAACGCCCAGATCTTCTGGAACGATGGCGGCGTCACCTTCAATAGGGTGGCGCACTTCTTCGGCACCAACATCCTTATCCGCACCATGGAGATCGTGCTCTTCATCGGCCTCATCCTCCATGTTGTGGATGGCCTGATGCTCTGGAGCCAGAACCGCGCTGCACGCCCCGTGAAGTATGCCATGGAGAAAGGCGGTGCCAACCGCAGTTGGTACAGCGCCAGCATGGGCATCCTCGGTACGCTCATCCTGCTATTCCTCATCCTCCACCTGCTGCACTTCTGGGTGCGGAGCCGCTTTACCGGGCTGGAGCATTGGGGCGAGGACGCGGCCGGTCAGGAGAACCTCTACGGTGTGATGCAGGAAGTGTTCAGCTATGGCTGGGTGGTGGTGATCTACGTGCTCGGTTGCTTCAGCCTCTTCTGGCATTTGCTGCACGGCTTCAAGAGCGCCTTCCAAAGTCTCGGCATCAACCACAAACGCTACAACGGATCCATCGCCTTCTTCGGAACGGCCTTCAGCATCATCGTACCGTTGCTGTTCGCCGCCATGCCGGTGAGCATGTACTTCAAGTGGATCCAGTGAGGATGAACACACACAAGGCCAGCGCACGTTGCGCGTTACGGGTCCACGGGTTGCGAGTTGAATGCGCCCACGAACACGCAACACGTAACCCGTTAACCCGTAACGCATTCGCATTCCGCATTCCATGAGCACCCTCGACAGCAAGATCCCTCCCGGCCCCATCGAAAAGAAGTGGACCGATCACAAGGGGCACATCCGCATCGTGAACCCGGCCAACAAGCGTCGCATCGACGTGATCGTGGTGGGCACGGGCCTAGCAGGTGGTGCCGCTGCGGCATCGCTCGCAGAGCAGGGCTATAGCGTGAAAGCCTTCTGCTTCCAAGACAGTGCCCGTCGCGCGCATAGCATCGCCGCGCAGGGTGGGATCAACGCTGCGAAGAACTACATGAACGATGGTGACAGCACCTACCGTCTGTTCTACGATACCGTAAAAGGCGGCGACTACCGTGCACGTGAAGCGAACGTGTATCGTCTCGCGGAAGTGAGCGCGAACATCATCGATCAGTGCGTGGCGCAAGGCGTGCCATTCGCACGCGACTATGGCGGATTGCTCGACAACCGTTCGTTCGGTGGCGTGCAAGTGAGCCGCACGTTCTACGCACGCGGACAAACAGGACAGCAGTTGTTGCTCGGTGCGTACAGCGCGCTGATGCGTCAAGTCGGCAAGGGTTCAGTGGAAATGTTCGACCGCCACGAGATGCTCGATGTCGTCATCGTCGACGGCAAAGCACGCGGCATCATTGCACGCAACCTGATCACCGGCGAGATCGAACGCCACGGCGCGCACGCGGTGTTGCTCTGCACCGGCGGCTACGGAAACGTGTTCTTCCTGAGCACGAACGCCATGGGCAGCAACGTCACGGCCGCATGGAAAGCGCACAAGCGCGGCGCCTACTTCGCCAATCCGTGCTACACGCAGATCCACCCGACGTGCATACCCGTGAGCGGTACGCACCAGAGCAAACTCACACTGATGTCGGAGTCGTTGCGCAACGACGGCCGCATTTGGGTGCCCGCGAAACTCGAAGATGCTAAGGCCATTCGCGAAGGCAAGAAGAAGGGCAGCGACATCCCAGAAGCGGATCGCGATTACTACTTGGAGCGTCGCTACCCGGCCTTCGGTAACCTCGTGCCGCGTGACGTGGCCAGTCGCGCCGCGAAGGAGCGATGCGATGCGGGCTATGGCGTGAACAAGACCGGTGAGGCCGTGTACCTCGACTTCAGCGCAGCGATCGAACGCTACGGCAAGTTGGAGGTGAACGTGAAGAAGATCGAGAACGCGACCACGGAGAAGATCACCGAATTGGGTCGTGCCGTGGTGAGCGAGAAGTACGGCAACCTCTTCGACATGTACGAGAACATCGTCGGCGAGAACCCATACGACCACGCGATGAAGATCTACCCCGCCGTACACTACACCATGGGCGGCCTGTGGGTGGATTACAACCTGCAGACCACCGTGCCCGGCCTCTTCTGCTTGGGTGAAGCCAACTTCAGTGATCACGGCGCTAACCGCCTTGGTGCTTCAGCTTTGATGCAAGGACTTGCCGATGGCTACTTCGTGATCCCCTACACCGTGGGCGATTACCTCGCTGATGACATCCGCACCGGCCCCATCGATACCAAGCGTCCGGAGTTCGACGCCGCAGAGAAGGAGCAGAAGGACCGCATCAACCACTTCCTGAACAATAAGGGCACCAAGCCTGTCGATGACTTCCACCGTCGCTTGGGCAAGGTGATGTGGGACAAGTGCGGCATGGCGCGCAACGCGCAAGGACTGACGGAAGCGATCGCGGAGATCCGCCAGATCCGCGAGGAGTTCTACCGCGATGTGCGTGTTACCGGCAAGGGCAACGAGTTCAACCAGGAATTGGAGAAGGCCGGTCGGGTCGCCGACTTCCTCGAGCTGGGTGAACTAATGTGCATGGATGCGCTGAATCGCAACGAAAGCTGCGGCGGCCACTTCCGCGAGGAATACCAAGAGATGGATGGCCCGCAGAAGGGCGAAGCGAAACGCGACGACGAGAACTACGCGTACGTGGCGGCTTGGGAGTGGACCGGTGATGCCGGCAAAGCGAATCTGCACAAGGAGGTGCTGGAATTCAACGAAGTGAAACTCACTCAGCGCAGCTACAAATAGGCTCACACAGATCCACGATCAACGCACCCGTACCGTCGATCCTCCGGGTCGACACACAACAGCAAGGCAGATGGGCAACATGAAACTGAACCTGAAGATCTGGAGGCAGAACGGCCCCAACGACAAGGGCAGCATCAAGGATTATCCGGTGAGCGACGTGTCCGAGGACATGAGCTTTCTCGAGATGCTCGATGTGCTGAACGACAACCTTGTTCGCAAGAACGAGGACCCGATCGCCTTCGATCACGATTGCCGAGAAGGCATCTGCGGGTCGTGCAGCCTCTTCATCAATGGCGAAGCGCACGGTCCGGGTCGTGGCATCACCACGTGCCAATTGCACATGCGCCGCTTCAAGGATGGCGACACGATCCATGTGGAGCCATGGCGCAGCGCCGCATTCCCGGTGATCAAGGACCTGGCGGTGAGCCGTAGCGCCTTCGATCGCATCCAAGCGGCCGGTGGTTTCGTGAGCGTGAACACCAGCGGCAACCTCGTTGATGG
>JBDTSG010000003.1:0-10885 GCA_039931265.1 Flavobacteriales bacterium | reverse complement strand
TACAGCATCGAGAAATTCCTGGTGGCGCGGCGGCTCATGTACTGGCAGGTGTACCTGCACAAAACGGTGGTGAGCGCCGAAGTGATGCTGGTGGAAGCGCTGAAGCGCGCCAAGGCGTTGGCAGTGCGCGGCGAACCGCTCTTCGGCTCACCTGCCTTGCAGCGCTTCCTGCAAACGCAGCACACCGGCGTCGACTTCCGCAACCCCGCCGTGCTACACGATTTCCTGCGGCTCGATGATCACGATATCATGGGTGCGGTGAAGGTCTGGGCCTTGCATACCGATGTCGCACTGCGCACCCTGTGCAGTTCCATCGTTGAGCGGCGCACTTTCAAGATCACCTTGCAGAACGCTGCGTTCGATCCCGCCATGGTGGAACAGAAACGCGCTGCCGTGGCACAGCGGCTCGGTATCCCTGCCGCGCAGGCGCATCACTTCGTGCTCACCGGCAGCATCATCAACAATGCCTACGACAACAGCAGCGACGGCATCGAACTCCTGTATAAGGACGGCCGCGTGCTGGACATCGCTGAAGCCAGCGACAACCTGGGCATTGCCGCGCTGAGCAAGCCCGTGGAGAAGTGGTACCTGGCTTGGCCACGGGAATAGGATGCGCATCGGCCTCCGCGGGCTTGAACGGCCAACGCGATCAACCATAACATCAGCACCATGACCACAAGCGTATCGATCGGCACCATCTACAACTGCTCCTTGCAACGGGCCTTCAAGACACCAATACTGTGCGATGTGGCCAAGGTGCACACGGGCTACGGCATCATGCCGCGGGTAACGCACTGCACCGAGGATGAAAACTGGGGCAAGCCGGGGTTCTCCAAGAAGGTTTTCGTTGCGCCCTCCGCAACACAGAAAGGCGGTTGGGTAAGCAGCGACAAGGTGCTGGAGCGATTGGAGGACAGGTATTGGAAGATCGAAGTGAGCAACTTCCAGTCGTCGATGTTGGGGTTCTCGCGGTTCGTGGGGGAGTGGCGCACCACCGAACTGGCTCCGGACAGGATCCGGGTCGAGTACACCTATACGCTTCACTCCGATGTCCTGCTGCTCTATCCGCTCAACTGGTTGTTCACGCACATTTTCTGGCGCACTTACATGAAACGGGTGTTCGAGAACGTGAGAAGGCTGATCGACACGGACGAACCCTATCTCTACCCGTGACCTTGGTCATGTGACGTTGTGTTCGTGTGCCTTTTGTGACGGGCCGTGTTGATGGCAACCGCACATCCAACTACCGCAATTACCTTGTTGCGCAAACAACCGCCACATGAGAACAACCCCTACCCTGCTGCTCAGCATCCTTTCCGTTGGCACTATGGCGCAATGCTTCAGCAGCATACCCGGTAACGCGATCGTGATCTCCACCAGCGGCCTGGTGTCGGCAACGGACGATGCGTTCTGGGTGTGCGCGGGAGCATCGCCCACCTTCAGCGGCAACGACAACACCATCTACGTTGAGGCGGGTGTGGTGTGTTCGGTAACAGGCAACGACAACATGATCCTGACCAAGAGCTTCCTCGGCGTAAGCGGCGACAACAACATCGTTTACACCGAGAGCGCTACAACTGTATTGGACCAGGGCACCAACAACTCGATCATCGAGTGCGTCAGCGTCACCTTCAACTATGCGAACGCCCCGACCAACGGTTGCGCGGTGGGCATCGAAGAGACCAATGCCAACGTGCAGGTGCAACTGATGCCCAACCCCGTGAACGATGAGTTGACGATCACCAGCACGAGTGGGAACATCCGGTCGGTGGAAGTGGCGGACCTCACGGGTCGTGTGGTGCGCACCACCAGTGGTAATAAAACGGTAAGCGTGGAAACGGGCACCCCGCCCACCGGCGTCTACTTGGCGCTGATCCGCACCGATGCCGGCACGCTCATGCGCCGTGTGGTGAAGGAGTGAGGACGGGATGGCGGCCACCCGCCATCGCGAGCGGAGCGAAGCAATGACATGAAGTTGTTTCGCTACCCGGTGACCGTCCGATCAGTATCACACAGCATCGGGACGCAGGTTCTGGCGGCGGCTCCCCTAGCTTCGCCCCAAATCCCCCGAACGATGAATTCCCCCTGGATGAAACTCTTGCTTGTTGCCTTGCTCTTCAGCATCGGCGGCTTCTTCCTCGGGCGGCATTGGAGCGGTTGCGGACATGGCTGCGGCGACATGGGTAGCTGCCACGGCAATGCAGGTTGCATGCACGGCACAGGCGATATGCACGGAGCATCCTGCTGTAAGGGCGGGCACGGCGAAGGCATGGGCCATGGTGAAGGCGCTGGCAAGTCGTGCTGCAAAGGCCACGGCGATGAGCATGGCGAAGGCCACGGCGAAGGGATGTTCGAAGGCAACGACGACGACCAAGCCCACCTGATCATCAAGGGCTTGAAGGATGCGGACTTTCAAGGCGATACAACCATTGCCATTGACGGCGGCACCGTGCACGTGAAACGCGACGGCCACAAAATGGAAGTGCAAGTGGAAATGGCCGACAGTGCAAAGACCACGGCGACGAGCGTGGAAGTGCATTGAAGAGCGTGAACTGCGAATGGCCGATAGCGAATAATCGCTCACCAAAAACCAGCAGCCACAAAACACCAACGACCGTCCACCACTCAACTACAATTCACCATTCCCCAACCAGCAACCCATGACCAAACACCTACTCCTTCTCTCTCTCGCTATCGCCGCCGTGCTCCCCGCCACCACCATGGCCCAATGCAGTGCGAGCAACGTGATCGTGAACGGTAGTTTCGTCAGCGCCGAAGGCGAAGCAGTTACGGCCAGCGGTTGGACACCCGGGTCCACACCCGATGTGAACGATGAGAACGGTCCGCTGAACTGCACGGTCGGCTACATCTGGACCGGCGTGCCGGTGGCATCGCCGGATGGTGGCACTTGGCAGAACTTGTACGGCACGGAATCCATTGAGCAGACCGTTGCACTCAACGTGGGCCAGACCTACGCGCTCACTTTCCAGTACGCCGCGCAAGGCATTATGGCCGACAGCACCTACATGTTCGATGACCCCACAGGTTTCACCGTGTACATGAACAACGCGGTGGTGTATACCACCCCTTTGGACCAAACACAGTTCACATGGGAACAGGCCGTCTACACCTTCGTTGCCACCACCGCTACCACCACGGTGCGCTTCATGGAGACCACGGGCGGCAACTACGTGGGCCTCGATGGTGTTTGCTTGGGCTTCGCCACGGGCGAGGGCATCGGCGAAGCAGCACTGCTGGCGCAACAGGTCTACCCGAACCCGGCGGACGCCTTCGTTTCCCTTCCGGTGGGTAAGGCCGTAGCATCCGACCTCCGCGTGGTGAACGCGATCGGTGCTTTGGTGCCTGCCGGCATCCGCGTGCGCGGCGATCGCGCCCAAGTGGATACGGCCACGCTGCCAAATGGCATCTACTTCGTGGAGCGTAGCGGTACCGCACACTTGGCGCCGGTCCGTTTCGTTGTAAGCCACCGGTAGGTCCCGGCTGCCCTTAGGCATGCCCGGTTATCTTCGCCACCGCTCGCATTCGTGCTCACGGACCGCATGGTCGCGGGGGCACATGAGCACATGCCAACATGCAGTTCTCCGCCAGCCAGATCGCAGAGCTCCTCGAGGGTGAGGTGGATGGCGACGCGCAGGTGTTGGTGAGCGATCTGGCCAAGATCGAGGAAGGCAAGCCCGGCACGCTCACCTTTCTGGCGAACCCCAAGTACACCGAGTTCCTCTATTCCACCGGAGCGAGCATCGCCGTGGTGGAACGCGGCTTCCAACCGTCGAAGTCGCTGCCCAAGCGGTTAACGCTGATCCGCGTGGCCGATCCGCGCGCCTGCTTCAGCCGGTTGCTGAAGATGAACGAGGACCTGCAATACGATAAGAAGGGCATCGAGCAGCCGAGCTTCGTAAGTCCCAAAGCCAAAGTGGCCAGCGGTGCATACGTAGGTGCCTTCACCTACATCGGCGACGGTGCGGTGATCGAGGACGGCGTGAAGATCTTCCCCCACTGCACCATCGGCGATGGCGTGCACATCGGTAAGAACACGCGGATCCACAGCGGCGTGCAGGTGTACCACAAGTGCGTGCTCGGCAGCAACTGCATCATCCACAGCGGCGTGATCATCGGTGCCGACGGCTTCGGTTTCACCACCGATGCCAACGGCGTTTACGAGAAGATGCCGCAGGTGGGCAACGTGGTGATCGAAGATGAAGTGGAGGTCGGCGCGAACACCACGATAGACCGGGCCACCATGGGCAGCACGGTGATCCGCAAAGGCGTGAAGCTGGATAACCTGGTGCAGATCGGGCACAACGTGGAGATCGGGGCGCACACCGTGATCGCCTCGCAAACAGGCGTGGCCGGCAGCACCAGGATCGGCAAGTACTGCATGATCGGTGGGCAGGTGGGCATCATCGGCCACCTCACCATCGCCGACCAGGTGAAGATCGCCGCGCAGAGCGGCATCGGACAAAGCATTACGGAAGTCGGGGCTACGGTGCAGGGAAGCCCGGCCTTCGCCATCGGCGACTACAAGCGCAGCTACGTGCTGTTCCGCAACTTGCCCGACCTGAAGAAACGCGTAGACGACCTGAACCGCTGATCGGAAAGGGCGATGCATGCATCGCCCCAACCAAACGAAGAATGAACCCCGACAAGCAACACACGCTGAAAGGCAGCGCAACGGTGAAAGGCGTTGGCCTGCACACCGGCGAGCCTGTTACCCTCACGCTACGCCCTGCCCCCATCGGGCACGGCTATAAATTCCAGCGCACCGATATCGATGGCGAGCCGATAATAGCCGCCGATGCCGACCTGGTAGTGAGCACCGAACGCGGCACCACCTTGGGCAAAGGCGATGTGCGTGTGAACACCACCGAGCATGTGCTCGCCGCCCTCTACGCCTTGGGCGTTGACAACTGCCTGCTGCAACTGAGCGGCCCCGAAGTGCCCATCATGGACGGCAGTGCGCTGCCCTTCGTCAGCGCCATTGAAAGCGTCGGCCTGGAAGAGCAGAACGCCGCACGCGATTGGTACGTGCTGAAGGAACCCATCTGGTTCGAGACGAAAGAGAAGGGCACCGAAATGCTGGGCGTACCCACGCCTGCCGGCGAACTGCGCCTCACGGTGATGGTGGACTATAACAGTCCGGTGCTCGGCACACAGCACGCCAGCATGTACCGCGCGGAAGAGTTCAAGGACGAGATCGCGCCGTGCCGCACGTTCGTTTTCCTGCGCGAGTTGGAGCAGCTGGCGAAGGCCGGTCTGATCAAGGGCGGCGACCTCAACAACGCCATCGTGCTGGAGGACCGCGAGGGCACCACCAAGGACCAATTGAAGGATCTGGCCAAGACGCTCGGCCGTCCTTACGAGGAAGTGGAGATCCGCCGCAACGGCGTGCTCAACACCACCGACCTGAAGTTCTTCAACGAGCCCGCACGCCACAAGCTGCTCGATATCGTCGGCGATCTGGCCTTGGTGGGCCGTCCGATCAAGGGGCATATCCTCGCCGCACGCCCGGGCCACTTCGGCAACACCAGCTTCGCGAAGCGGATCAAGGAGATGATGCGCGACGAGCGCAAGGCCGCCGGCTTCCACTACGACGTGACCAAGGAGCCGCTCTACGACATCAACGCGATCAGCAAGATGCTGCCGCACCGGTATCCCTTCCTGTTGATCGACAAGATCATGGAGATCACCGGCGACACGATAATCGGCGTGAAGAACGTGACCATGAACGAGCCGCAGTTCACCGGCCACTTCCCCGGCAACCCCGTTATGCCGGGCGTGCTGCAGATCGAAGCCATGGCACAGGTGGGCGGCATTTTCGCTTTGAGCAAGGTGCCCGACCCGGAGAACTATACGACGTACTTCTTGAAGATCGACGGTGTGCGTTTCAAGAAAAAGGTGGTGCCGGGCGATACGCTCGTGTTCCGCTTGGAACTGCTCACTCCCATCCGGCGCGGCATCGTGCACATGAAGGGCACAGCATACGTCGGCGGACAGCCTGCCATGGAAGCCGAGATGATGGCACAAGTAGCCCGCGACAAGGCTCCGGCGGAAGTCACGGCAAAAGCAAAGGTGGAGGCATGAGCATCAGCAAGCTGGCATACGTGCACCCCGATGCACGCATTGCGAAGGATGTCACCATCGAACCCTTCGCCACCGTGCAGGGCGACGTGGAAGTGGGTGAAGGCACATGGATCGGCCCCAACGCCGTGCTCATGGAAGGCGCGCGTGTCGGCAAGAACTGCCGCATCTTCCCGGGGGCGGTGATCGGTGCCATACCGCAAGACCTGAAGTTCAGCGGCGAGAAAACCACTGCGGAAGTCGGCGACGGCACCACCATCCGCGAGTGCGTCACCATCAACCGCGGCACGGCCGACCGCATGAAGACCGCCGTGGGCAGCAACAGCCTGCTGATGGCTTACGTGCACTTGGCACATGACTGCATCCTCGGCAACAATGTGATCGTGGCCAACAGCGTCAACCTCGCCGGCCACGTCACCATCGACGATTGGGCGATCCTGGAAGGCAACGTGGCCGTGCAGCAATTCATCCACATCGGCGCGCACAGCTTCATCGCCGGTGCATCGCTGGTGCGCAAGAACGTGCCGCCCTTCGTAAAGGCCGCCCGCGAACCGCTCAGCTACATCGGCGTGAACGTGGTGGGCCTGCGCCGCCGCGGTTTCAACGATGAACAAGTGGCGCGCATCGAGGACATCTACCGCGAGATCTTCGTGCGCAACACCAACGTGGAGCGCGCCGTGCAGAACGTGATCGCCATGCCCGCCAGCCACGAGCGCGGCATCATCCTCGACTTCATCAACAACAGCCCGAAGGGGATCATGCGCGGGTTGGCTGAGTAAGGGCCATGCGCATCACGCTCACATCCGCGAGCAAGTCCTTCGGACGCGAGACGGTTTTCCGCGACCTGTCTCACGCGCTGGAGAGCGACAGCCGCACCGCCATCCTCGGCCCGAACGGTAGCGGCAAGAGCACTTTGCTCCAATGCATTGCCGGTGCGCTAACCCTCACCAAAGGCAGCATTACGCACGCGCTCAACGGCAGCGATATCGAGCAGGAGAAAGTCTACCGCCACGTCAGCATCACTGCACCTTACCTCAACCTGTACGAGGAGCTGAGCTTGGAAGAAACCATCCGCTTCCACGCGCGCTTCAAGCCGTTGCGTGCCGGTGTTGATGTGCGTTCGCTGGCCACCACCGCCATGCTCGACCAGCACATGCAGAAGCCCGTGCGCAACTTCAGCAGCGGCATGAAGCAACGCCTCAAACTGTCGATCGCCATTCTCAGCGATACTCCCCTCCTATTGCTCGATGAACCCGCAAGCAACTTGGATGCGTCCGGTACGGCGTGGTTCCAGCAACTGCTCGCCGCGCATGTGGAGGGGCGCACGCTTGTGGTGGCCAGCAATCGGCAGGCGGCGGAGACGGAACTCTGTTCAAGCCAGCTCGACGTTCAGAATTGGAAATGAGAAAGGCTCCTCACGGAGCCTTTCCCTTTCAAGAGCATCGCGCTCAGTCCACGGTGATCGCCGTGGCCAGGTTCTGCATTAGCGAAACGTTGACAGGCTCGGCACCCATACCCATGGGCGTGGCAAGGGCATCGATGCCCATCATCAATACATCCACTTGCACTTCAATGTGCTTGCTGATCGTAGCACCTGCAGTGATGTCGGCGTGGTACTCCACCTCATCCTCGCCCAGCAGCGCATCCGTGGCGCAGTGGTAGCTGAAGGTGGGGTCGTTGATATCCACGGTGCCGTCGCCATCATCATCAACCCGTCCCTCCACCAAGAGGAATTTGTAACCCTCGGCCGGGTTCCAAGCCCAGTGCATGGTGGGGTCGTTCAACGGCGCTGCGGCCAAGGTCGGGTCGGCATGGTTGGTGGCACTGTCCAATCCCAGGTTGAAGTGCGCTTCGTGGATGTGCGTGCCGGTTACATCGCCGAGCGTGTACGCGACTTCCGGAGTGGCCGCATCCAGCAACAGGTAGGTATCGGGGAACGCAGCTACTTCCACCTGGGCATCATCAACGAAATGGATACCGCTGACGAAGAACTTGATGGTGGTGAACTGCACGGCGTGCGAAGCCCCGTCGAAATAGGAATTGGCCAGATCGAAGTCGTTGGTTCCATAGTGGAAACCGAACTCCATCTCCACCGTAGCGGTGGCGGAACCACCGCCGTGATCGTGATCGTCCACGGGTGGGTCCTCATCTTTCTTGCAACCGGTATTGGCCACGAAAAGTGCTGCGAGCAGCACGGTGATCTTGCTTGTGTTCATTGTTGTTTGTTGTTCTTGTTGAGCATATACGTAAGTCCTACTACCATGCGATCATGGTTGGGCACCATGGCACTCCCGATATCGTTGATGAGGGCGTGTTGCCAAACACCGGTCAACATCCATGAACGCCACCAGAGTCGGGCGCCAACGTGGCTGAAAAGGGTGTTGCCACCCGTACTGTTGATCATTGACCCATCCTGTTCATCGCGCTTGGCGAACTCGCCGTAGGCCCCCACAGAGGGCGCCACTTGCGCCTTCCCGCAGGTCCATGTGCGGAAGACCTCCAAGGTGCTGCTGAGCCCGTCGCCGAAACGATAGCCGTTGGAGCTGACACCATTGGAACGCAGCACATTGCTGAAAGCGACGCCGTTCCGGCCCATGCGCAAGGCATATTCCACCGTCGCCAGAATGTCCCACGTTCCGGTGCCGGGTTGCAGGTCATGGCCAACGTCGTACCCTCGGTAGGTAAGGTCGTCCTTGCCGAGGGGAAGCTTCACTCCGCCACCGATCATAAGGCGATGCACGGCGCGTTGCACATCGGGCCCGCCCTTGGTGTTCAGCACTTGGTAGCGTGCGATCAACAGCGGATCACCCATGGAATACAGGTCCACCATGCGCAAGCCGTTCACACGCTGGTAGGTGTTCACGAACGGCACGCTCACCAGCACCGACCACCGTTGCCGCACCCGCAGGTCGGCACGCAGCTCCACGGTCTGGAAAAGCTCGGCTATCGCTGTTTCACTTTCCGCAGGAAGATCGTCGCCGTGTTTGGCGGACCCAACTGTGGTGAAGTTGCCGGAAAGCGATCGCATCCGGTAGAAGAGACTGAATTGGTGCGTTCGATCGTGCGGCAGCACGTTGAGGTAGATGCCGCACAGGTCGCACGCCCAGGTTTGCAGTGCGAGGCACAAGGCCAGCGCTGCAAGAAATGTTCGTTGCATGGTTTGGTTTGAAGCATGGAAAAACCGCAGCCAGGTAGGCTGCCGTCCAGCTCAACACCAGGGCACCGGTTCCGAAATGCTGATCGCTCCCGCAAGCAGCACGGAGCGCGAAACGGGCAAGCCGATCACAACACCGTCCAAGGCTTTCGCAACCCCCATGAACTCAACGATCCACTCCGGTTGCGACTTAACGGGCAACGATGGCGGGGTGTGCTGCGCGGCCGCTTGTTCCGCCGCGTGCAATTGCTTCATCATGTGGCACTCGCCGTGGCAGGTACGCATGCCCTCGGTCAACTCGCGTTGCACGCACAGGTCGCGCGCGATCCGATCCCGCTCCACAAGGAAATCGGTGATGATGAGGGCGGGTCCCAAGAGCTGGCCCACGTACAGGGCCAACAAAATGTACTGGAACGCGGCGCGCATCGCGGCGAAAATAGCAGGCCGACGTGTATCGTGCCCACCCATCCGTTCACGGTTCTCTACACGTTCACCACCTTCGGCACATGACCCAGATCGACACCTACTTCCGGGCGGAAAAGGCCGAGAGCCTGCTCTTTCTGCTGATCGGCGCTGGAGCGGTGGTTCTCGCAGTGTTCGCTTGGATGAAATGGAACGAGCCCTTCACCAAGGGCTTCGCCGTGCCACTGCTCCTGATCGGCCTTATACAAGCCACCGTAGGCGCAACGGTCCTGCTCCGCACCGGCAAGCAGGTGGCCGACCTGAGCGCCCAAGTGCAACAGGATGCCAAAGGCTACCGCGCCGCCGAGCTGCCACGCATGGAGAAGGTGATGAAGAGCTTCACCGTGATCAAATGGACGGAGATCATCTTCATCGTCGCGGGCATCGGGCTGTTGGTGCTGTTGAAGGATAAAGGCTTCTGGACGGGCGTTGGCTTGGGGTTCATGCTGCAAGGGGCCATATCGCTAACGCTGGACATTTTCGCCGAGAAGCGCGGGTTAGAGTATATGGAGGCCCTTGCGTTAGCGTAGCGCCCGGCCGCGAGCATTCATGAACGCTACGTCGGCAGCAGCCCCTTCATCTCATCGCCGGGGGGATACTTCAATGCCAGCCGCACCAGTTCTGTGCGCGAACTGATCCCGAAGTGCTGGTTGAACCAGCGGAAATAGCCGTCCACGGTATTCTTGCTTACACCCATCCTGTCGGCGATCTGCGGATAGGTAGGATCACCCGATGCCAGCAGATGCTCTACGAACTGCCGCTCACGCTGGGGCACTGAACTCCAGTCAATGCGTATTTCCTTCACCTGCTCCGTGGACGTCATACTGGCGCGCATCAGGTCGGAGATATGGTATCCACTGTCCATCACCTCGCGCAGCGCGGGGCCCAACGTCTCAGCCAAAGCATCCTTCACCAGATAGCCACATGCCCCCTGCTCCAAGGCGTTGCGCACCCAGACAAGGTCCACGCTGAAACTGAAGACCAGCGGCCGTATCTCCGGGCGGTTCTCCTTCAGCCGGCGCAGCACCGCGAAACCATCCGTGCCGGGCATGCTCAGATCCACCAGTGCGATATCAATGCTGCCGGACACGCCAAGACCGCGCATGAATTCTTGCGCGTTGATAGCGGTATGGGCCACCTGCACCCAAGGCAGGCGATGCATTACCGCTA
>JBDTSG010000002.1:0-11047 GCA_039931265.1 Flavobacteriales bacterium | reverse complement strand
GACCAACACCGTGGGAATATGAAAGTGGTTTTACACTACCGCCGCCTCGGTGAGGGGAACCGCACACCGCTCGTCATTCTCCACGGCCTCTTCGGCAGCAGCGACAATCTTGGAAGCATCGGCACCGAGCTCTCGCAGGACTTCGATGTGCTGTTGGTGGATCAGCGAGACCATGGTCGAAGCCCGCATACGGAGCGCATCACCTACCCTGCCATGGCGGAAGACGTGCATGCGCTGGTGGTCTCCTTGGGTTTGAAGGACATTGTGCTCGTGGGCCACAGCATGGGCGGCAAAACGGCCATGGTCTTCGGGCAGCGCTGGCCGGAGTTGCTGAAGCAACTGGTGGTGCTGGACATCAGCCCGCGCGAGCACGATGACAATCACGCGCACATCATTGCAGCGTTGCGCACCAGCGATCTTTCCACCGGGCGCACGCGCAAAGAGGTGGAAGATCATATCAAGTCCCATGTCAAGGAGCCCGGCGTGGTGCAATTCATCATGAAGAACCTGTACTGGAAAACGCCGGAACAACTTGCGTGGCGCATGAACGTGGAGGGCCTGTACCGCGACCTGAAACACATCCTTGCTCCGATCGGCCATGAAACCGTGCGCGTGCCAACGCTCTTCATCCGTGGTGGACAGAGCGACTACATCACCCGCGCGGACATTCCGCAGATCAAGGAACAGTTCCCCAACAGCCGCATTGAAACCATCGATTTCGCAGGGCATTGGGTGCATGCACAAGCACCGCACGAAGTGGTGGAGTTGATACGCTCAACAGTGCAACCATGAGAACCAGCAGGTCCTTGGTAGCGGCACTCCTCCTTGTTCCTGTGTTCACGGTGGTGAATGGGCAGGACACCACCGACTACGTGCAGGAGCTCGTGGCCGAGGAGGATGCCAGTTGGGTGGAATACCGCGGCGGTTTCGATTTCCGTGAAGGGATCTATCGCACCTTCCTCGAGTTCAGGCTCAACGCTCCATCATTGCCTTTGTCTTCCTTGGTGGACAGTGAAGGGCAGCCGATCAACGACCTGCGCACCTTCGATGGCCGGGTTTACGTTGCTGACAGCACAGGCAAACGCGTGAAGGTGGACGAAGGCCGGGCTTGGGGCTTTTGCAACAACAATGCGATCTACGTGGCATCGGCGCAAGGCTTCGTGCGCATGGGCATGCTCGGCTCGCTCGGTCATACGGTGGTGGAAGTCTGGCGCGTGCAGTCGATCGGTCTGATGGACAGCGGAACACCGGTGCTGGTGGACCAACTGTTGAACATGCGCACGGGAAAGTGGGCCGTGTTCAACGCATCCAGCCTACGCGAGGGCATCAGCGACGATGCGCCACTGATCGCTGAGTTCGAAGGCTTGCCGAAACGCCAACGCAACAAGCCCGAAACACTGTTCCAGTTCCTGCGCCGTTACAACGAACGCCACCCCCTGCGCTTCCCTCCCTCCTGACGCGGCACGCGATCGGATACTTTCGGCGGCGCTTTCCCGCGCCCGCCCATGCAACGCATCCTCTCCTCCTGCCTTTTCGTTCTTCTTCTGGTCCCCGCCGCTCACGCTCAGCGCGTGGTGCCGGCCGTGATCGCCTTCTACAACCTGGAGAACCTCTTCGACACCATTGACCAGCCCGATGTGCAGGACGAGGAGTTCCTGCCCAAGGGCAAGAACCAATGGACCAGCGAACGGTACGGGATGAAGCTGCACAACATGGCGCACGTGCTCGGCGAACTGGCCACCGATATCCACCCACGCGGCCCGGCATTGATCGGCGTTTCGGAAGTGGAGAACGGCGGCGTGGTGGAAGATCTGGTGCATACCGCGCCGCTAGCGGAACGCGGCTGGAAAGTGGTGAGCCACGAAGGACCGGATGAACGCGGCGTTGACGTGGCTTTCATTTATGATCCGCAGCAATTCACACTGCTCGCGCAGAAGGCGTATCGCTTGGTCGTTCCCAACGAGCCCGACTTCCTCACTCGTGACCAGTTGCTCGTGACCGGTCTTCTCGACGGCGATACCGTGCATGCGATCGTGGCGCACTGGCCCAGCCGCCGCGGTGGCGAAAAACGCAGCAAGCCCTACCGCAACATGGCCGCGGATCTCGGTCGGCACATCGTCGATTCGCTTACTGCGCGCAACCCCGATGCACGGGTGTTCTACATGGGCGACCTGAACGACGACCCGATCAACGAGAGCGTGCAGCAGCACATGAAGGCCGTTGGCGACAAGAACGCCGCAACCGGGTTGCTGCTGTTCGACCCGATGGAGAAGCTGTACAAGGACGGCATCGGTACGCTCGCATGGCGCGATAGCTGGAACCTCTTCGACCAGATCATGATGACCACCGCGGTGTGCACGGGAAAAGGCGGACGCTTCAGCTACCACGGCGTGTACATCCACAACAAACCGTACATGCGCCAACAGGACGGGAACTTCGCGGGCTATCCGTTCCGCACGTACGTGGGCAACCAGTTCATGAACGGCTACAGCGATCACTTTCCGGTTTACGTAGTGCTGACACGGGCGGAGTGATCGTACTGCCCTGAACGCAGAAGCCCCCGACAAGTCGGGGGCTTCTGCGTTCAGGGAAAAACGGTTCAGCGCTGCACCAGCACGCGCACATTGCGCGCCGCGCCATCGGCGGTGAGCAGCAGGTTGTACATGCCGGGGGTCAACTCGGCAATAGCAAGCGTGTTGCGCTGTTGCGCGAAAATGCCGGCGTTCACCGTGCGGCCCGTGGCATCGCTCAGCGTGAAGTTCGCCGTGCCCTTCGGCAGCACTACGGTGATCGCATCGCTCGCAGGGTTCGGCAGCACTTCAACGGCAATGGCGTTCACATCGGAAATGCCGTTAGCCACGCTCACATCGTTCACATCGCGCGGCTCGATCTTCCGCTCAGCGAACGAATACCATGCGATGCCGGTGACATCATAGTTGGTGCCGACAGCAGGCGTGTACGGATACCAGATGTCATCCACCAGCAGCGCACCACTGCCATCGTTCACCGTCCACTGCCCGAAGGCGTCGGTACCGGCGGTGCAATCAGCGTTGGTCACTTTCACCAGCACCCCTTCCCACTCTTCGTTGGCACCGTTGGCCGTGCTGATGTTGTTCGTTACGATCGTATTGCCGCTGCTCACCACCGCATAGCCGGTAACCCCGGAAAGCTGCGTCTGGTTGAAGTTCTCCTGTACGGTACCGGTAAGCGTAACGCTGTCGCCGATCGCGGGTGCGTTCGTATCGAACACATAGATCCCGCTCCACGGGCCGCTGCCGGCCTGCAATGCGTAACCCGTTGCGGAAGTCGCGGTAACGCGGCCGCCGGTGATGGCTTGCTGCCCGAGCAACGGGCTGTCGCCATTGGGCAAGGTGGTGTATTGGATGTTGTAGATGCTGGTGTTGGTGGGGGGGTTCACGGTGCCCACCCAGATCCGCACGCTATCGATCTCCACAACACCGATGTTGTTGTTGCTCTTCACGCTGATGATGAACTCGGCACCAGTAGTATCGTTTGCGGCCACCACTTGCTGCGTGCTCTGCACCCAACTGGCACCAGCGACCACATAACTGTTGTACGTGGCATAGCCCGATGTGCCACCGGGACGGCCATCGAACAGGCCCGTGCGCACTTCGCCTTGGCCACGCATGTACCAACTGATATTGTATGCCGTGCCATCAACAACCGTTTGCGGTTGTGTGGTGAAGCGCTTGTGGCTTGTGCTGTTGTTCACCAACCGCACAGCATAGATGCCGTACGTGATGTTTACGTCGGCCTGCTGCACGCTGTCGGGCGCGAAGGTGGTCTTGCTGCCGGACCAGCCATCGGGTACGCTGCCGGTCCAGTTTTCGAAACTGGTGGCTACGAGCGTCTGCGCGTTGGTATGCAGCGCGGCAGCAACGGCTGCGAGGAGTAGTGTTTTCTTCATGGGTTTTGGTTGTTGGGGCCGATGATCATCGGCCCGTACTTGCTGTGTTGGGCGTAGGATCAGAGGATCTGAACGTCGTCGACGCGGAAGTTGGTGTCCTGGTTGTTGGGGCCGCTGCCCGTGTAGCGGAAGGCCACTACTAAGCCGCCGGTGTATCCGTTGGGGAGGTAGCCGTTCAGTTGGATCACGCCGCTGTCCACCCAAACGAAATCGGCGGTGCCATCAACAGCGTAGGTGCTGGCAACTGGTGTCCAGGTGGCGGTGGCCAGGTTGGTGCCGTCGAAGTTGGTGCAGATGAAGAGCGCGAAGGGATCATGGCCCGCATCGCCGAAAGCGCGCTGGGTCTTGAACTGCAATGTATTGGTGCCGCTGGCCTGCACGTTGGGGCTCACCAACCAGCTTACAGTGCTGGTTGCGGTGCTGGTGTATGCACTGCCTTGTGCATACAGTTCCGACCCGAAGGCTGAGCCGCGCCATACGCGCAGGTCGGTCGAGGTGCTCCCATTGAACCAGCATGCCAGGTCGATGTTCACGTTGTTGGTGACCGTGGCGAAATCCTGCTGCACGCCGGGGGCTGGTGCACAGGGCTGGAACGGCAGCGGGCAGGGATCACAACGATCGCCGAACATCGCGACTTCCGCAATGTTGCGGATCACCAGTTGGTTGGTGCCGTTATACTGGCCAACGATGCCGGTGAAAGTCCCATTACCGGCTGCCACGGGGGCATTGGCGAAGTTGGCGTAGCCACTGCTGCGCACGATCACACTGCCGTTGCAATCGCTAATGTTCCGGTCTATGCTCTGTTGACCGATCGCATCCGCATAAGGCAGGCCGTTGCACGCTTCATCTTGAATGAACTCCACATCCTGAAGACGGATAAGCACAGATTGCAGTGTGTCGAAGAAATTGCTGTCCAGTCGCGGCACGTTCAGTTCAGCGATCGTGAGTTCCAGCGGCTCCACAACGTTCATAGTGCTCTGCTTAACGATGTTGAGGTCGGCATCAACTGAATCGAGTTGGATCACACCATTGTACACACCAAGCCGCGTACCGGGCAGATAAATGCGGATCCTATCACCTTGGTAAACACCGCCGCCAGCTTTCAGCCGCACGTTGATGGCCTGACCGGCATCCTGTATGTAGACGTTCTTGTACAGGTTACCATTTTGTTCGTCCGCCGTTACCGTCCCATAAACGCTCATCGGGGCAGTGAAACCGATCGAGGGCACACCGAGATCTTGAGCATCTTTCAGCATCGCCCTCAGCTGTCCTATGCTAACTGTCGACCCGTTGGGTATTGACGCCACCGGCGGTGCATCGAACTCCTTTTCACAGGAGGCAAGGAGCGCCACGGCGCCGAAAGCGATGAAGAGATTGCGCACGGAAGTCATGTTTTTCATGTGATCAGAAGCTGAAGGTGGCCATCGCGAAGAACGTGCGGCCGTACATGTAACTGTATTTGCTCGGGAAGCGGTCCACATCCTGGCGGTCGTACCGCAGTTGTTCGAACCCGCCGGTGATGAAGTCGGTCACGTCGAAGAGGTTGCTGATGCTGGCGTTCAGTGCCAAGCGGTACTTGCGGCTGAACATCCAGCTCTTGCCGCCGAAGATGTCCAGCATGAAGGCGCTCTCCAGTTTCTCCTGTTCCAGCAACAGATCCACTTGTGGATCGTCGGTAACGAAGATCGACGTGGCCTCGGCCGTGCGGCGATCGGGGTTCGGGTCCAAGTAAATGTCGTCGAAGTAATTCCCGTTCACCCCCACGAACCAGAACTTGGGCGCGTTGTACTTGATACCGATGCTGGCGGCCGTTTGCGGCATTCCGCCCACGCGGTAGTTCTTCCAATACACTGTGCGGTCGCTGGCCAGCACTTCCGAAGAGTTATCGCGTGTGATGGTGGCCGTTGGGCGGCTGCTGTACAGGTATTGGCCCGTGGCGTAAACGGCGGTGAGCACCCACGTGGAGGTGATGTTCGCTTCCGCACCGAACTCGATGCCCTTGTGCGTTTGGTCAACACCGGTCATGGTGTAGTTGATGAGCGTGAGGTACTCATCGTGGTAGAAGCTGCGGCTCCAGATCTGGTCGGCGAACTTGGCGTAGTACGCGGTGAGGCGGCCTTTGATCCGCGGAGCGCGGATCAGGTAGCTCACATCCATGCTGCTCACCTTTTCGTTGGTGAGGTCCTGGATGGCTCCATCGTGCGTGCGTGCGCTGTAGTAGGCACTGCGTGCGATCGGCGGACGCGACATGTATGCGGCGTTCGCCGTGATGTAGTGGCGACCGGTCAGCTTGTACACTGCACCCGCTTTCACACCGCCGTGCAGGAAGCTGTGCTTCTCGCCAACGCCTTCGCTGGTGCTCGGGAAGCGGCCGTTGATCACGTTGCCTTCGCGGAAGAACGTGGTGTTGGCCACACTGGCGCCGAGGTACGCTTCCAGTTTCCGCCAGGTGTGCTCGTACTGTCCGAACGCATTGATGTTGTTCACGTGCATCTCGTAGTCGTAGCCGAAGCGATCTCCATCGCGCACCACGTGGTTGGGTGTGTTCAAGTCGTTGTTGGCGGCGCTGGGATCATCGAGATCGCGCAGCGCGAACTGGTCCAGATCCAACCAGAAATCCCCTCCGAGCAGGTCGTTGATCAATTTGTAGTTGTGGCTCACTTGGCGGTTCCAACTGGCGCCGGCTGTGAGGTGGCCGTTCGCCTTCATCGGTTTGTTCCACACGGTATTGATACCCCAACGCGTGGGATCGGTGCGCTGCTCCTCCACGATGTACTTGCTGCGGTTACCCGTGATGGTATTGCCGGCGATGCCTTCCGCATCAACCACGGAGTAGAGGTTCTTGCCGTTGGCGAAGTAGAGTTGGTCCCAGTTGATCTGGCTCACATCGGAATTGTTGGCCCACTCACCCGTAAGACGAGCGGCTTCAGATGCATCCGTTGCATCGTAGTAGCTCGGCAGGTATCGGTAATAGTCCGGACGCGGATCCCTCGCGTCGAACCAGTTGAGGCTGGTGAGCCCATCGCGGCCGAAGGTGTAGAGCACCGTCGTCTGCAACTTGGCATCGTTGGCCATGCTCATGTTGTGCGTTAGAAGGAACACGGGCTTGTGGTCGAAGCTGATCTTCGCATTGCGCTTCTCGCCGTCTTGGAAACCCCAGTTCGGGTTGTAGTAGTTACTTCCGGTCAGGTCGTACGCCTCCTGCGTGGCGGAGGCTTGGCGCCCTTGAACGATCGGCGCACCGAAGTAGGTGAAGCCGAGGCTCTGGCGATCGTTGATCTTCTTCTCCACCCCAAGGAAGTAGGCCCATGCATCGTAGCTGGTGCCTTCCACATACCCTTCCTTGGCCCAGCGCCGACTGCCGCTTACGCTGAACGCCCAGCCATTGGCCTGCATGCCGGTATTGTAGGTCACCATAACGCGCTGGCGGTAACTACGGTCGCTGAAAGCAACGCTTGCCCGCAAGCCTTTGCGCAGTTCGCTGGCACGCATGCCGATCTCCGTGTGGCCGCCGATGCTGCCGAACGTTTCGCGCGAAGCCGCCACACCGCTGTGCGTGCGCATCCAGCGCGTTACATCGTTCAATCCGCCCCACAACGTCCACGGTGCGAAACCGTACTCCAAGTCGTTGATCAATACACCATTGATCGTCACCAAGGTGTTCTCGCCATCGTAGCCGCGTATGCGAAAGCGCGCATTGCCGAAGTTGAACCCCGCCGTGGAAGTGAACACATCGCGCGAGCTCTGCAGAACACCGCTGATGTCCTGCGCACCCAGCGACTCGTCCAATTCCTGCGCATCGATGGAATAGATGGGCGCGCGGGCATTGGCGTTGCGGCTCGTATCCACGGGAGCGTACAAAGTGGTGTCGACCTGGGCGCTCGCGGCGCCAACAACCAAGGCGGATCCAAGCAGGTTGAGGAAGCGTAATGTTCTGGTCATCGGCGGTTGGGGGGGGGGCAGCGCCCCGGAAAAAGCGGGCGCCAAATGTAGCCGGGCATTCCGCGCGGGTACCGAAGGAGTTCCTCACCGTTGTGTTACGCCTGACCGGTCCCGGCATGAACAACACGACTTGCGTAACAGCCATGGAGAGCACTGGACTTGCCTCGCGGGCGCGCGATACATTCGACAGCTTTTTCCAGGGGCACCCCCATGCCGTTCAGAAGTCCGCGTTACCTCCGAGCCATTCTGGCCATTGGGCTGTGCATTTGCGCGGGCACTGGAGCGCGAGCCGGTCACTTCGCTGGTGGCGACATCACGTATGAGTGCCTTGGCGGGACTTCGTACCAAGTAACGCTGGACCTTTTCCTGGACTGCGCCGGATCGCCGATGATCCCGCAGGACCTGAATTTCAGCAACGACTGCGGCCTGTCTTTCACGCTCAACGCGCTGGCCGTGCCGGTGCCCACGGAAGTGAGCCAACTCTGTGCGGCTGACATGCCCAACAGCAGTTGCAATGGCGGGGCACTGCCGGGCATGGAGCACTACGTGTTCTCCGTGGTGGTGAACCTTCCACCCTGCAACGACTGGACGATCAGCTGGGACCTCTGTTGCAGGGCGACCACGATCAACCTCATGGGTACACCGGGCATGTACATCGAGGCGAACTTGGACAATGCCACGGCCCCGTGCAACAACTCCCCGGTCTTCACGGACCAGTCCATTCCATACGTGTGCGTGAACCAGCCGGTGAACTACAACTACGGTGTAACCGAGCCCGACGGGAACGCACTTGTCTACTCCTTGGTAGCGGCAAGGGAGAACACCGGTACGGCCGTGGCCTATAACGGGGGGTACACTGGTCCGCTGCCGGTGCCCGGCATCACCCTCGATCCCGCCACGGGACAATTGGCCTTCACTCCCACCCTGATCGGCAACTATGTGATCTCGGTGCTTGTGGAAGAATTCGACATCAATGGCGTGCTGATCGGTTCGGTGATGCGCGACCAGATGTTCGTGGTGTTGCCTTGTACCGGTAACGTGCCTGTGACCAACGGCATCTCCGGCGTGACCGGTGCGGCCGGCACCTATCTGGTAACAGGTGCGAACTCGATCGAGGTATGCGACGGGGCGTACGTGTGTGTGGACGTGGTGTTCGCCGACCCTGATCCGGCCACTGTGCTCCAAGTGGTTTCGTTGGCCACGGCGTTGTTGCCGGGTTCCACCTTCACCGTGTCGGGGACCAACCCGGCCACGGCCACTATCTGCTGGACCGCCGATGTCGCGTTGTCGCCGGTGAACGTGCTCATCGCTGCCGATGACGGGAATTGCCCGGTGGAGAACACCGCGAGCACATCGATCAACTGGGTCGTTACACAAGGGGGCGGCGTACCTCCTGATCCCGGCACCAACGGAAGCGTTACGATCTGCGGCACCGGTGTGCCGGTGAACCTCTTCGCTCAGCTGGGCGGCACACCGGACCCCGGTGGCAATTGGACCGCACCGGGCAACGGCGCGCACAGCGGCATGTACGATCCGCTCTCCGACGCCCCTGGCATATACACCTACACGGTGGGCAATGCTTGTGCGAGCGCGAGCGCCACCGTTACCGTTACTGAAACCGCCGGTCCGAACGCCGGAACCAACGGCATACTGAACCTCTGCACCAACAGCACGGCCACGAACATGTTCGCCAGCCTGCTCGGCGCACCGCAAGCGGGTGGCAGTTGGACCGCACCCGGCGGTGTTGCGCACGGTGCCACTTATGATCCCGCAACTGACGCACCGGGCATTTACACCTACACCGTGGTTGGCGTTGCGCCCTGCGGCAACGCCACTGCTACGGTTACGGTAACGGAAGTCGTTGGACCGAACGCGGGCACCAATGGTACGCTCACCGTATGCGCCAATTCGCCCGCCACGCCGTTGTTCGCACAGCTCGGCGGTGCCCCGGCCAACACCGGCACATGGACAGGCCCGGGCGGGCTCCCGCATGGGGTTGGCTTCAACCCCAACTACAATGCAGCGCTGCACAATCCCGGCGTGTACACATATACGGTACCCGGAGTGGCGCCTTGCCCGAGCGCCACAGCCACGGTAACCGTTTCCGAGGTGCCCTTGCCAGTGCCCGGAACGAACGGCACATTGAACCTGTGCGGGAATGCACCTGCTACGGATATGTTCCTATCGCTCGGCGGCGCACCGCAAGCCGGTGGATGGTGGACCGCGCCTGGCAACGTTGCGCATGGCGCCAACTATGATCCCGCTGTTGACGCACCCGGCATATACACCTACCACGTTTCGGCCCCACCCTGCGCAAGCGCTACAGCCACCGTTACAGTGACGGAAACGGCCGCACCCAATTCGGGCACGAGCGGTACGCTCACGCTGTGCTCCAATGGTGCAGCCGTTAACATGTTCCTTTCGCTCGGCGGTGGGCCTGCCGCAGGTGGTGCTTGGACGGCACCGGGTGCTGTGGCGCATGCCGCCACTTACAACCCGGCCGTGGATGCTCCCGGCATCTACACATACACCGTTGGCGCCGGAGGGCCTTGCGGAAGTTCATCGAGCACGGTGACTGTTACGGAGAATCCGGCAACGAACGCCGGTGCCAACGGCACGCTGACACTTTGTTCGACCAGTGCGGCAACAGGTCTCTTTGCTTCTCTCGGAGGCACTCCCCAAGCCGGTGGAACTTGGACAGCACCCGGTGCCGTTCCGCACGGTGCCAACTACGATCCCGCTGTTGATGCGCCAGGCGTTTACACCTACACGATCGCTGGTGTCGCGCCTTGCGCTAACGCCACTGCAACCGTCACCGTAACCGAGAACGTTGCACCCAACGCTGGCACCAACGGCTTGTTGACGCTGTGTGCCAACAGTCTTGCAACCAACATGTTCTTATCGCTCGGAGGTGCGCCTGCTGCCGGTGGGACGTGGACCGCTCCAGGTGCTGTTCCCCATGGTGCCAACTATGATCCAGCAGTTGATGCGCCGGGCGTTTACACCTACACGATAGTTGGCGTTGCGCCCTGTGCCAACGCAACAGCAACCGTCACCGTCACCGAGAACGTAGCACCCAACGCTGGCACCAACGGCGTGTTGACGCTGTGTTCCAACAGCGTTGCAACCAACATGTTCTTGTCGCTCGGAGGCGCGCCTGCGGCAGGTGGAACTTGG
>JBDTSG010000001.1:0-88865 GCA_039931265.1 Flavobacteriales bacterium | reverse complement strand
GGCCCGTGTGATCTTGCACCGTAATGATCAAACTCGCCCTCGCCGACGACCAGGTCCTCTTCCGCCGGGGGATGGTCATGTTGCTCCGTGACATGCCGGATGTGGAGGTGGTCTTCGAATGCTCCAACGGTGAAGAACTGCTCACCGGTCTGCAAGGCAACGCGATCGACATCGTGCTGCTCGATCTGGAAATGCCGGTGATGGATGGCATGGAAGCGATGAAACGGTTACGTGCCGATCATCCCGAAGTGAAAGTCATCGTTTTGAGCATGCACAGCGAAGAGAAGTTCATCGTACACCTGATGGAGCTGGGTGCGAACGGCTACGTGCTTAAGACCGCCGAGCCGGACGAGATCGAGAACGCGGTTCGTTCGGTGGCCACCAGCGGCTACCACTTCAGTGAAATGGTGAGCCGCGTGATGCTGCACGGGCTCGTTAAGAAGGAGAAGATCAAGCCCACGTTCAGCGATGTGGATCCGCTCACCGAGCGGGAACTGGATGTGCTGCGCCTGATCTGCCAGGAACTCACCACCACGGAGATCGCCGGCAAGCTCTTCCTCAGCCCGCGCACAGTGGAAGGTTACCGCAACAACATCCTGCAGAAGATCGGCGCGCGCAATACGGCGGGCATTGTGGTGTACGCAATGAGCAAAGGCCTCTTCACACCTTGAGGCACATCGTCGCCATAACGGTCGCAGCGCTACTGGTCTTGTTCACCGGTACATGGGCGGTCGCACAAGAGAGCGGCAAGGTCGACACCCTCGAATTCCCTTTCAACGCCATCACCATCGAGGACGGGCTTTCTCAAGGCTTGGTGAACGACATCGTGCAGGATAAGTACGGCTTCCTCTGGTTCGGCACCAAGGATGGATTGGACCGGTACGACGGATACACCTTCACATCCTTCAACCACGACCCGGACGATAGCACGAGCATCAGCTCCAACATCATTGGCGGGCTCTACATCGATCGGTACGAACGTTTGTGGGTGGGTACCGGAAAAGGCGTGGACCTCTTCGACCCAGCAACGGAGCGTTTCATCCATATGCCGCTCACGCATACCATGGGTGATTGGGGTGCGGTGGGGAGCATCGCGGTGGACGATAATGGCGACCTCTGGGCATCGAGCAACCGGGCCAGCGTGAAGCTCACGTTCGCTGGTCCTGTTGAACTGGGATCACCGCTGCCGCCATCCACGGTGAAGTGGTATGAAGGCAGTTTCACCTTCGAGATCTTCAGCGATGGCCGCCTGTGGGGAAGCACGGACCATGTGATCCAACGCATGACGCCGGGGCATGATGGAAGGGATGTTTTGGACACGATACCAGGATGGCATCGCACGCCGGACCCTTACTATTTCCCGGCACTTCGTTTCGTAGAGGATACGGTCCGCAACACCATTCTCGGCGTAGGTGTGGACCACATCGTGGAGATCGATGTGGCCACGGGAAAGTCATCCGTGGTGTATGTGCATGCGCGACCGATGGAGCCGTTGGGCAACGAACGGCTCACGCTGGACAAGTCCGGGATCCTCTGGTTGCCCACGGCGAACGGCCTGTTCAAATTCGATCCCAAGCAGCGGCGTATGTCCAAGATCCGCGAATCTGATCCGCATCATGCGCTGGCGATGGCCGATCTGCTGGTGTGCTTTTTCGAGAAGAGCGGCACCATGTGGTTGGGCACATCTGGTTATGGTCTGTTGCGGTACGATCCACGGATCGAACGTTTCAATACATGGAATGATCGCAGCATTCGTTCATTGACCGCCACGCCGAACGGTCATGTGTTGGTGGGCCGTTACTGGGAATTCCTCGGCGAGTTCGACCCGGCCCAACGCACGTACATCAAGCGGGTGAAGAACATGCACGAGTTGCCCGGCGCGAAGGATGTACGCACCGCGCACGACTACAGCGATATGGTTTGGCGTGCGCCCGATGGCGACTATTGGTTCGCCATGAATGTTGGTGTGATCGTCCGCTATGATCCGCTCACTGGCGCAGTGAAGGGCCTCGATGTTGGAAAAGGCACGGCACATGTGGAGCGTGCGCACATCTTCCCCCTGGTACCCGGCAAGGGCGGCATGCTCTGGTTCGGCGGCGACCATGGGCTTTGGCGGTGCGCTACACGAACGGAAACCATGCACGTGTTCCCATGGCCGGTACGCGCCGTGAACGATCCATACGCGTTCACCGCAGCGCTGCACGAAGGGCCGGACGGCATCCTATGGGCGGGCACCATGTTGGGCCTGTTCCGCTTGGATCCGATAACGGGTGCGTGGAGGCAGTACCGCGCAGAGCCGGGCAACGCGAAGTCATTCTCTACGGACATAATCTTCACCATCTGCGCAGACCCCGATGATCCCTCCGGTGTATTGTGGATCGGCACTAGTGGCGGTGGACTTAACCGTTTCGATACGCGAACGGGCGAGGTGCAACGCATCACCACCAAACAAGGACTGCCGAATGATGTGGTCTATGGTGTGCTTGCGGACAATGCAGGTCACCTCTGGATGAGCACCAACCAAGGCATCGCGCGCTATGATCGCACCACGAAGACCTTCCGCAATTTCACGGTGAACGACGGCTTGCAGAGCAACGAGTTCAACCGCTATGCCTACTGCAAGGATGTGAACGGTCGGCTCTGGTTCGGTGGGGTGAACGGCTTCAACTATTTCGATCCCGCACACCTGGTACAGGACAGCGCCGCCGCGCCGATCCGCATCACCGGCATCAAGCTCATCAATCGTCCTTTGGATTTCCGCAAGACTGATGCTCCGTTGCGCATTCCGACCTACCTGGCCTCGGAGATCCGGATCCCGCACAGCACCAACATGATCACCTTCGAATTCGCCACGCTCGAATTCGCTTCGCCTACCACACACCACTACCAATACAAACTCGAAGGCTTCGATCCCGATTGGATCAGCAGTGGCACTGAACGCAACGCGGTGTACACCAACCTCGATCCCGGCACTTACACCTTCCGCGTGCGCGGCGACAACCGCGATGGCGTGTGGGACACGAAGGGCACATCGTTCAAGCTGATCGTGCTACCGCCGTGGTGGCGCACGTGGTGGGCCTATGCGCTCTATGTGTTCGCGTTGGTCGGTAGCGTGCTGCTCTACATCCGCATCCGCACCAGGGGTTTGGAACGGCAGAAGGAACTGCTGGAGCGCACCGTAGTGGAACGCACCTCGGAGTTGAGCATTGCGAAAGAACGCGCTGAGCGCAGCGAGCAGGTGAAGCAGCAATTCCTGGCCAACATGAGCCACGAGATCCGCACGCCGATGAACGCGATCATGGGCATGAGCGGGATCCTGAAACGGAACGCCCACCCACCCGAGCAGGACAAGTACCTCAGTGCGATCACCCAGAGCAGCGAGAACCTGCTGGTGATCCTCAACGACATCCTCGACCTGAGCAAGCTCGAAGCGGGCAAGGTCGATCTGGAGCAGGTGGTGTACGATCCGCGGAAAGTCCTGAGCAATGTGCGCGACATCCTGCGCTTCAAGGCCGAGGAGAAGGGCCTCACGTTGGATCTGGACATCCTGGAAGACGTGCCCACTACGCTTCCCGGCGATCCCACGCGCCTCAACCAGATCCTGTTGAACCTGGCAGGGAACGCAGTGAAGTTCACCGAACGCGGATCGGTAAGGATCCGCGTTCGGTGTAGCGTCGACCCAATGGGTCGACCCCACACCACAGTATTGATCATCGATGTCATGGACACGGGCATCGGCATTCCACCGGACCGGTTGAACACGGTCTTTGAGGAATTCACACAAGCCTATAGCGCTACGGCGCGCAAGTACGGCGGCACCGGTTTGGGCCTCACCATCAGCAAGCGGCTCGCGGAAATGCAAGGCGGCCGCATCACCGTTACCAGCAAGCAAAGTTCGGGCAGCACGTTCACATTGACGATACCGTATGCGATCGCGGGATCACCCGGCGCGAAGGAACCTGTACTTGCCGATGATCATCGGCCCCGTCCGGGCGAACTCCGCGATCTCCGGATCCTCCTTGCAGAAGACAACGAGTTCAATGCGATGGTGGCGCAGGACGAACTGGCTGATGCCATACCCGGCGTGCAGGTGGATCTGGCGGTGAACGGAAAGGTCGCCGTGAGGATGGCGGAAACGAACGACTACGATGTGATCCTCATGGACGTGCAGATGCCGGAAATGAACGGCTACGATGCGACCCGTGCGATCCGATCACTACCCGGCGATAAGTCGCGCATTCCCATCATCGCCATGACGGCGAACGTGATGAAGGACGAAGTGGAGCGTTGCATTCAAGCGGGCATGGATGGTTTCATCCCCAAGCCTTTCAAACGGGACGAATTGACCACCGCGATCACGGTAGCTCTCGGACGGGAACAATGAGTCGACACTACTGCCACTTTCCAATGACCCCACCTCCCTTGCTCATCTTGAATAGACAAAGGGTGGAAGGTCCCCTCGCAGGACCCGTGCGCCGTCGCCGCGTTCTGCTCTCCGCGTGCTTGTCATTGGGGATCGCACCACTGGGCGTAACAGCACAGATCGGCATGGCGGACAGCCTCAAGAGCCTGCTTTCGTCCACGACGGACAATGCCAGGCGGGCGGAACTGATGATCAAGATCGGCGACGAGGTCTTCTATCTGGGAACCGATTCCGCAGTTCACTGGTACGACCAGGCTGAACGCTGCGCGAACATCGCGGGATCGCGATCATGGCTTGCGAAGGTCATCTTACGAAGGGGCGAGTTGCACAGCACCCAAAACAAATTGGACAGCGCCCTGATCCTGATGGACTCAGCCGTGGCCATTGCACATGCGATCAACGACCCCATGCTGTTCGGGGAGTTCTACCACTACCGGGGAGACTTGCACAAACGGATGGGCAACTACGACAAGGCTTTGCGTGATACCTATGAAGGGCTTGCCCTGGCGAAGCAGGCCGGGGATGATATGGGCATCATGCTGCTTGTGCATGATCTCGCGCTCATGTTGAAGATCGAAGGTCGCAACGAAGAGGCGGAACGAATGATGCACGAAGCGCTGGGCCTCGCCGAGAAGATGAGGGACTATCAGTGGATCCTGGACGTGGAAGGACACTTGGGGGATGATGCCAAGGATGCCGATGATCCCACAAACGCCCAAGCGCACTATGCCCGCGCATTCGAGTTCGCGCGCCAGCGCAGGGATTCCATGAACATGAGTTGGAACTTGGAAAGGCTTGGACTGTCGCTTGCTGAACAAGGGCGAACAGCGGAGGCGAGGAAACGCTATCTGGAGGCGTTGGACTTGGTCAAGGGAATGGATCCGCGCTTCAGCGTGATGACGCATGACGATATGGGGGCGCTCCTCCTGCAGTCGGGGGATCCACGCGGATCGCTAGAGCATCTTCTCTTTGCCGATGCCACTTTCCGGCTCGGTCCTGCAGCGGACGAGTTCGCGGACCATTTGGAGCGCTTGGCAAGAACGTATGCGGCGCTGGGTCGGTGGGATCTGGCCTACAGCAATGCCGAACGTTCGCGTGCTATGAAGGACTCGCTCCAGAGCGCAAGACGGGTGCAGGACCTCACGCAATTGCGCATGCAGACGGAATTCCAACGAACCCTCGATGAAGAGCAGGCACGGCAACGGCTGCGCGATGAATTGGGCGCTGCGACACTTGCCAAACAGCGCTTGGTGCGCAACATCAGCATTGTCGGAGCGCTGTTGATCGCCCTGTCCCTTGTGCTCGTGGAACGGCAAAGGCGCCTTGCGAAAGCAGCGCGGAAGCGTGCAGAGCACAGCGAGAAGTCCAAGCAGCAGTTCCTGGCCAACATGAGCCACGAGATCCGCACGCCGATGAACGCCATCATGGGCATGAGCGCGATCTTGAAACGTGGGGCCCATTCACCCGAACAGGACAAGTACCTCAACGCGATCAGTCAGAGCAGCGAGAACCTGCTGGTGATCCTCAACGACATCCTTGATCTGAGCAAACTTGAAGCAGGCAAGATCGATCTGGAAGAGGTGCCATTCGAAATCCGCAGGACGATCGACAGCGTACGTGATATCGTCCGTTTCAAGGCCGAGGAGAAGGGCATCATGCTGGAAGTCGCTGTTGTCGATAATGTTCCGGCAACGCTTCTGGGCGATCCCACGCGCCTGAACCAGATCCTCCTGAACCTTGCCGGCAATGCGGTGAAATTCACCGAACGCGGAACGGTCACGATCAATGTCCGCAGTAGCGTCGACCTCCCGGGTCGACCTGGGGGCGTTGAATTGACGATCGATGTGATAGACACTGGCATCGGTATTCCAGCTGACCGCTTGGACAAGATCTTCGAGGAGTTCACCCAAGCTTACGGCGATACCACGCGCAAGTACGGCGGCACAGGGCTAGGCCTCACCATCAGCAAACGACTGGCGGAAATGCATGGCGGTAGCATCACTGTCGTCAGCGCGCAGGGTGTAGGCAGCACATTCACCGTGACCATACCCTACGTGATCGCAGGATCATCCAGCGAGAAGGATCCGGTACGGGCCGATGATCACCGGCCCCGACAGATCGCTCTTCGCGATCTCCGCATCCTCCTCGCCGAGGACAACGACTTCAACGCCGTTGTGGCGCAGGACGAACTGGCCGATGCGATCCCCGGTGTGCATGTCGACATCGCGGCGAACGGACGTATCGCAGTCGAGATGGCCGCCGCGAACCACTACGACGTGATCCTCATGGATGTGCAGATGCCCGAGATGAACGGCTACGATGCGACGCGTGCCATACGTGCATTGCCCGGAGACAAGTCGCACACGCCCATCATCGCCATGACGGCCAATGTGATGAAGGAAGAAGTGGACCGATGCACGGAAGCAGGCATGAACGGCTTCATACCCAAACCCTTCAAACGGGAGGAGTTGGAGGGAACCATACGAGAGGTGTTGCGCGCACGAGCAGTGAAGTGTGCCATTTAGAAATGCGTTTGGGTATCCCCACACCGGCCCCGTCGTCGCTGGCATTGTGGGCGTGAAGAAATTCCAGTACGACATCTGGGGCGATACGGTGAACACCGCCAGCCGCATGGAGAGCAGCGGTGAAGTGGGACAGGTGAACATCAGTGAGGCGACGTATGCGTTGGTGAAGCTTCAAAGTCCCGCATCGGCGGGGGATGTGAAGAAGGCGAATGGCGAATGGTCGATAGCGAATGTTGGATCCACCCATTCACCAACTCCCATTCACCATTCACCCTCACCCCCGCAAGGCACTTCCCATTCGCCATTCACCAACTCCCATTCACCCGCCTTTGTATTCACCCCGCGGGGAAAAGTGCAGGCGAAGGGCAAGGGTGAAATGGAGATGTACTTCGTCGCCCTAGCCTGACGATCACATCTCTCTTTTGTGGGTAGTTGTTCGCTGCGCCCAGCGGTCTACCTTCACTAGCGAACAAAGACGAAGCTATGATCCGTTCCATACGAGCACTACGCCGCCACGTCCGTTGTGCACTGCTCCTTTCAATGTTGCCTGTCGGGTTGGATGTGCGCGGGCAGGGTCCCACCCTCAATGGCGACTCGCTATACGCCATCTGGAACGATGGATCCCGACCCGACACCGTGCGCTTCGCTGCACTGCAGCAATATGCACATCGGTTCTTCTACGGGGGCAACCCGGACAGCCTGCTCCAGCTCGGTCGGCAGCTTATGGCCTTCGCCGCCGCGCACGACCTGAAGAAGCACGAGGCAATGGCCTTGGACCTCATCGCCGGCGGTTTCACGAACAAGGGCGACTTCGACAGCAGCGAACACTACTTGCTGCGTAGCGCGCATGTTTTCGAAACACTGCACGACGACCGTAACCTGTCCGTGACATTGAACAACTTGGGTAACGCCGTATCGGCAAGGGGCGATCTGGCGCAGGCCATCGAGTACCTGACGCGAAGCCTCAGGATCAACGAATCGCTCGGGGATAGCTCGGGCATGGCCAGGGCCCTGGGCAACATCGGCGTGATGTACCACATGCAGGAAGACTATGTGAACGCCATGGACTACTATCAGCGCAGGGTGCTGATCGCCGAGGCCATCGGCGACAAGCAATGCGCATCGGAGGCATACGGCAACATGGCCATCATCCAGCAGGAACAAGGCGATACGGCCTTGGCGCTGGCCGGCTATCGGAAGAGCGTGGCGGTCAGCCGGGAACTGGCCGACAGTTCGACCCTGGCCCTGAACCTGGTCAATATCGGCAGGCTCCTGGCCGAGGGAGGCGACTTCGCCGGTGCGTCGGTGCATTTCCAGGAAGGCCTGATGGTGAGCGAGCGGATCGGCGAGAAATGGGCACAGGCGGGCGCTCATGAGGCCATGGGCACATCCTTCTTTGAGCAGGGCGACCTGCGCCAGGCGTTGCGTGAAGGAACACGTGCGCTGGAACTGGCCCGCGACGTGGGTGATGTTTCCGCACTGCGCGATGTCGCCTTCCTCCTTTTCAAGGTGCATAAGGCCAGGGGATCCGACATGGAAGCGCTCAAGATGCACGAGTTCTACATCAGCCTTCGCGACAGCGTTCTTGCCGACGAGAACAAGCAGGAGATCATGAGCCAGCGCTTCCAATACGATTACGACAAGAAGGCAGTTTTGATGCAAGCCGAACAGGACAAGAAGGATGCTGTGGCTGCCGAGGAACTACGCCGGAAGAACCTGCAGCGCAATGCCTTCATCGGCGGGTTTGGGTTGATGGTGCTTCTAGCAGGTGTGTTCTTCGTGCAGCGCAACCGCATCAACGTGGAGAAGAAGCGCAGCGAAGAGCTTTTGCTCAACATCCTGCCGGAAGAGGTCGCGGAGGAATTGAAGGCCAAGGGTTCCGCCGAAGCCGTACACATCGACCAGGTCACCGTGCTCTTCACCGACTTCAAGGGCTTCACCGCCATGAGCGAAGTGCTCAGTCCGCGCGATCTGGTACGCGACCTCAACGAATGTTTCAGCGCCTTCGATCACATCACCAGCAAATACGGCATTGAGAAGATCAAAACCATCGGCGATGCGTACATGGCCGCAGGTGGATTGCCCACGCCCAACACCACACACGCCACCGATGTGATCAAAGCCGCGCTGGAGATGCGCGACTTCATTGCGGAAGGCAAGGCACGGAAGATCGCGGCTGGCCTGCCCTACTTCGAGATCCGCATCGGCATCCACACCGGGCCAGTCGTTGCAGGCATCGTGGGCGTGAAGAAATTCCAGTACGACATCTGGGGCGATACGGTGAACACGGCTTCGCGGATGGAGAGCAGCGGTGAAGTGGGACAGGTGAACATCAGCGAGGCGACGTATGCGTTGGTGAAGGACGTGAATGGCGAATGGGAGTTGGCGAATGGAACACCAGCGCCTAGCCCTTCCCATTCACCATTCACCAGTGACCATTCACCAGCATTCACCTTCACCCCGCGCGGCAAGGTGCAGGCGAAGGGCAAAGGGGAAATGGAGATGTACTTTGTTTCAAGCGCATGAATTACCAGTGCACAACGACAACGCCGAAGCACTGCCAAACCGCGGGAAGTTCAACACCACCGCTTCGCGGATCACAAGGACCAGATCTTGAATGCGGCACAACACAGCACACAACAGCCGAAATAGGCTAGCTGACCTGAAGAGCGTGTTTTGCCAAGGCCGACAATAGCTCATTGCACCGCCAACTCCGCTTCGCCGCCCTTTGGGGCACCGCCGCTCAACACCTGCGCGCCCATGGGCAAGCGCACGGAGAAGGTGCTGCCTGCTCCGAGGCCATCGCTGCTGACTTCCACAGTGCCACCGTGCATTTCCACCAAACGTTTGACCAGGCTGAGGCCGATGCCCAGCCCATCGCGGTAGTGGGCCATCACCGAACCGACCTGGCTGAACGTCTCGAAGATGATGGTATGGTGTTCGGGCGCGAGGCCTATGCCATTGTCCTGCACGCACACCACCCAATGCGGCCCTTCGGCGCGCGCGCTCAGCTGTACGTTACCGCCAATGGGTGTGTACTTGGCGGCGTTGTTCAGTAGGTTGACGAAGATCTGTGTCAGGCGCAAGGCATCACCGGTGAGATGCATCGGCGCGGCCGGAAGGTCGAGGCGCAACGTGTGATCCTGCGTCCGGAAAATGGTCTGTGTGGTGGACACGGCCTCCTGCAACACGGTGAGGAGATCCATGGGCGCAGTACGTAACTGGATCTTGCCGCGGCTGATGCGGCTGACGTCCATGAGATCGTCGATGAGGTGCACGAGATGGTCCAGTTGTTTGCGCATCATGCGGTGCACGCGCTCCTCCTCCTCGTTGGCGTAGCCGGTGGCAGGCACCAGCAGTTCCAAGCCGTTGAGAAGCGGCATGAGCGGATTGCGCAACTCGTGCGAAAGGGTGGCGAGGAACTCGTCCTTGCGGCGATCCGACAATTCCAGTTGCTGCTTGGCCTGGATGAGTTCGGTGATATTGGTGTGGCTGCCGAACCAACGCTGCACCTTGCCGTGCTCGTCCACATCAGGCAATGCACGCACGAGGAAGGTGCCGTAGCTGCCATCACCTGCACGCAAGCGCAGCACATCTTCCCAGGCTTCGCTCTTGGCGAAGTGCGCGCGCACCCGCGCAATGTTCGCATCGGCTTCGTCCGGGTGGTAAGTGTTGCGGCCTTCGCTCGCGATTATGGCTTCTGAAGTGAGGCCGGTGTATTCCTCCCAGCGTCTGTTCAGCCAGGTGCCACCACCGCTGATCCAGATGAGCTGATCGAGGTTGTCGGCCATGAGGCGCAAGCGCGTTTCGCTCTCCACGAGCTTCGCGGCCGCGAGGCGGCGCTGGGTGATATCCTGTTGCGTACCCCAGGCGTGCACGAGGAAACCATCCTTTACGAACCCCACGAGGTTATTGCTGAAGTAGAGCGTGCGGCCCTCCTTGTCGCGCTCTTCGCTCTCACCACCGAGCAGGCAGTAGTCCGAAGACATGAAAGCGCCGAGGTAGGCCTCGTTGTCCGCGTTGCGCGGCAAAAGGTCGAACAGTCGTGCACCCACGAGCTGGGTACCGTGCTCGTAGCCGTACATGCGCGCCATGGCATCGTTGCACTCGGCCATCACGCCATGTTGGTAGGCCCAGTCCACTGCCTCTTCCACAGGTAGGTGGAGGGGCATGGGCTGAGTGAGCTCGCAGCGCCAGATGCCTTCGGAACTGAGCTGGATGAAGGAGTGATAGCGTTGGTCGGACACGCGCAACGCGGCTTCGCTCTCTGCATGGCGCCGCTCGTAACGCGCCACCACCGCCGCCATCCACCACAGCAGGCCCAGCAGCAGGAACACCTCCACAATGGTGCGCATGGTGCTGCCGAAAGGGACATCGTACAGGCCCATGGCCTCGCCCTGCAAGCGCAACCAGCCAATGAGGATGGGCACCAGGATGATGACCGCGAAGGCGCGCCGCACCAGCATGCCGGCCGAATTGTCGGCCACCAAGCTGCGCGCAGGCTCGACATCGGGCAACGTGGAAACGAGCCCCACGCTGAGCACGGCGAACAGGATGGCCGTGTTCACCGAGATCGCCGTGATGGCGGGGATGATGTAGAGGTCGTGCGCACCGTAAAGCTTGCCGATGATGGAAAGCGATGCTATGGCGATGCTGCCCATGGCCGCAATGGCCGCCGCCTGCTGGGCACGCACGCCGCGACCGGCCAGCACCACGGCGGTACCATGAAGGATGAACATGGTGCTGGCAGGAAAGCCCATCCGCCCCGGTGCCGTTGTGCCCGTTTGCCAGCGATCGGCTCTGATCAGCAATTGGTCGATGCCGAGATCGACATGGAACAGGTATTCGCACCATGTGGCAAAACCCACGGTACCAGCGAGGACGCCAAGCGCGATCGGCAACATACGGTTGCCGTTCATGCGCAACCACAAAGCAAGACCCAGGGCTGTAATGGCCACCGCGGTGTTGGGCTGGGTATGTATGCCGCTGCCGAACCAGTCCGTTAATGCGGGCAGATCACCCAGCCAACCCGTGAGCGCGAGCCCGCCACCAGCAAAAGCGGACACCGCGCAGGCGCGGCCGACCATACGTAAAGTGGTAGAAGGGTTCAGGCGTTGCGATTTCGGCGCATAAAGTTAAAAGTTAGTGGACGGGTTCAAGCGGCACATGTTGTTCGACGTCCAATGATCCCGACAGCCTGGGCCGTTGATCACTAAGATCATAAAGAGCACGACGCCGAAGAGCCCATCGCTCTCCCGCCGTGCCTTGTGCATGGGATCCGTATGAGTTATTTGCTGGCGTGATCCATGGTCGGCGGGATCCTGCTCATGAAGATTCGGATGCCTTGGCCGACCATTGAGCGCTAGGCGCTTTCACGGGCTAAGCGGAAGGACATGTGGCGTTCTGCACTCGCGTGTGGGGTGTGCCATTCTACATTCGCCCTGAACCCGCCGTCATGAACATTGGAACGATGCCGAAGTCCCTTGCGCTGCTGTGCGCCTTTTCGCTTGCAACAATGGCCCGCGCCCACGAGGGCATGTGGCTGCCAACCGTGCTGGCCAGCGTGCATGATCGGATGGCGGCCGAGGGTTTGAAGCTGAGCGCGGAGGACATCTACAGTGCCAACCACAGCAGTTTGAAAGATGCCATCGTGCTTTTCGGCGGAGGCTGCACGGCGGAGGTGATCAGCGATCAAGGGCTCATCCTTACCAACCACCACTGCGGGTTCAGTGCGATCCAGGATCACAGTACGTTGGAGCACGACTACTTGAAGAACGGCTTCTGGGCGCCGACCATGAAGGATGAGCTCACGAATCCCGGTACGACGGTAACCTTCATCGTACGCATGGAGGACATGACCGCGCGTATCATGGCCTTGTTGTCGCCGGACCTCACGGAGGAGCAACGCAAGGCGGCGGTGGCAAAAGAGAGCACCGCGATCGCGAGCGAGGCAGGGGAGGGCGGGCGCTATGGTGCAGTGGTGCGCGCTTTCAACTACGGCAACCAATACATGCTGATCGTGTCCGAGACTTTCCGCGACGTGCGCTTGGTGGGGGCACCCCAAGGCAGCATCGGCAACTTCGGGGGCGATACGGACAACTGGATGTGGCCCCGCCACACCTGCGACTTCAGTGTCTTCCGCATTTACACCGGTCCCGATGGAAAGCCCGCGGATCCGGCACCGGACAATGTGCCGTTGCGCCCGCGCCATGTATTGCCCATCAACATGGACGGCGTGAAGGAAGGTGACTTCGCCATGATCTTCGGATTTCCCGGGCAGACCCAACGTTACCTGACGAGTTATGCGGTGGACTACGTGATGAACACCGGGGATCCGACCAAGATCCGCATGCGCCGCGCAAGTCTTGCGGTGATCGACGAGGCCATGCTCGCCAGCGATCGCACGCGCCTCCAATACGCCGACAAGCAGAAGGGCATCAGCAACGCTTACAAAAAGTGGATCGGTGAGGTGCGCGGACTGAACGAGCTGGATGCCTTGGGGGTGAAGCACGCTTCAGAGGCTGAATACCGTAAACGCGCTGCGGAAAAGAGCCGCACGGAATTCAGCGCTGCGCTCGATTCGCTGGCAGCGATCTACAAGACCTTTCCCGATCTGGCCGAAGCGCGTGATCTGCATGTGGAGTTCTTCCTGGTCGGTCCGGAGTTGTTCCGCTTCGCGAACGGCTTCCAGCAATTGGCGCGTGAGGACGGGTACAATGCACTGAAAGCCAACGGCAAGTTGTCTGCGGAAGTTGAACGGTTGCGTGCTGCGGCCAAGGGATTCCACAAGGACTTCGATGCGGCCGTTGACGCGCGGATCCTGAAGGCACAATTCCCGATCTACCGTGGCTCGCTCGATCCGTTGTTAGGGCCCGACTTGTCGGTGATCGACGGGAAGTACAAGGGCAATGTTGGCGCATGGGCCGATGCCCTGTACGCCACCTCCGTTTTCGCCGACCCCGCGAAACTGGATGCGCTGCTCGCCAACTTCACGTCCGGTGCGAGGAAGAAGTTGGAGAAGGATCCCGCGTTGCGTTTCGCCATGCAAGTGGAGGGGGCTTTCCTGAAGAAGGTGAAACCGGCACTGGACAATGCCGGCGAACGCATCGCCAAGCACATGCGGGTATACGTGCAAGGCCTGATGACGCTCTTCCCGGAGAAGACCTTCTGGCCCGATGCGAACAGCACCTTGCGACTGAGCTACGGCAAAGTGGAAGGCAGCGCCCCACGCGACGGGGTGATCTACGAACCCTTCACCGACCTCGATGGTGTGGTAGCGAAGTACATACCCGGCGATGCCGAGTTCGACCTGCCCCAGCGCTTGCTCGACCTGCATGCCGCCAAAGACTACGCGCCGTACAGCAACACCTCCAACATGCCGGTCTGCTTCACGTCATCGCTGCACACCACCGGTGGTAACAGCGGCAGTCCTGTGCTCAACGGCAACGGCGAGCTGATCGGCATCAACTTCGATCGCAGTTGGGAAAGCACCATGAGCGACATCCAATTCGATCCGGCGAAGTGCCGCAACATCAGTGCGGATATCCGGTACGTGTTGTTCGTTATGGACAAAGTGTGCGGTGCAGGGCATTTGGTGAAGGAGATGAACCTTGTGCACCACGATCCCTTGCCCATGATCGAACTGCCCATCCATCGTTGATCCGATCGCGCAGGATCAACCATCCGTTCAAACCATCGACCCATGTGGACCGAACAAGACAACAGCCTTCAGCGCACTTTCGCGTTCAAGGATTTCAGTGAGGCCTTTGCGTTCATGGCGCGTGTAGCGTTGATCGCCGAGAAGATGGACCATCACCCGGATTGGAGCAACGTGTACAACAGGGTCCACATCAAGTTGAACACGCACAGTGCCGGTGATATCGTTACCGAAAAGGACCGCAAACTTGCCGCTGCGATAGACCGCATTGTGGGCTGAAAAGCAAAAGCCCCTGCCGTGTCGGCAAGGGCTTTCGGGTCCTATCGGTTGTCTTCACATGGCCACTTCCTTCACATTCGCGCTGATGCGCAGCACGGTCTGCTTTGGTTCGGTGTTGGCGACCACGGTAACGGTTTTCGCTTGCGCGTCTTTCTGCTTGCCGGGTTTGTACACCACTTTGATGTCTCCTTTTGCGCCCGGTGCGATCGGCTCTTTCGGGTAGTCGGGTACCGTGCAACCGCAACTTCCGGTGGCGCTCTGGATGATCAAAGGCTCCGTGCCCGTGTTGGTGAAGCTGAACACATAGGTGTTCTCGGTATCCTGGTTGATCGGGCCGAAGTCGTGATCGTAATTGGCGAATTTCATCGTGGTCTTCGGGCCCAGGTCCACGGGGTCGGCTTCCTTGGCAACGGGGTCGAAAGGCTTCTGCGCATCGCTGATGGATGCGGCGTTGGGATTGCCGGGCGTCGCCGCTGCGCTGCTCATGTTGTCCGAGCCAGCGGTTGAACTTCCGCCTCCCATCATACCACGCTGACCCATCGTGTTAACGATGAGCGTAATGGCAATAACGGCCAATAGGGCGATCTTGATGGTCTCTTTCATCGGTGCTTGGTCTTGGTTGGTGTGTTGGTCCATTGGGGCGGCGAATATAAAGGGGTGTTCGTTCGGCGATGGGCCGTTAACCGGGCCTTAACAGGCGGTCGCGCAAGTTCAGTGGGCGGCCATGCCAAGCCGCTGGAACGTGTCGTCGTTCAACACATCGAGCGCTTTCTGGAAACTACGGTCCACCGGGTTGGAGGGGTTGATCGTTTCCCAATAGGCGCTCGTATCCCAAAGGTCGCGGGCAATAAGGGCCTTCAACCGGAGGTCGATGAGGATGCGGCTCTGTGCGAAACCGGCCGTGTCGCGCGCGATGTCCTCTTTCTCCGCGGCTTTGAAAAGCTGTTCGGCCAGTGCTCCGTCCACTTGGAATTCATTGGCGAACCGGGCCACGGTGGGGTACTGCTGCAAGAGGTCGTTGCGGCGCTTGTCAACGAAGTCCAACGCCACGGTGTTAAGGATGCCCTTACGCACCAACTGCCCCAGATAAGCGCTGCTCTGCATGGTATCCAGCGGCACGAAAACATCGGGCATGATGCCACCACCGCCATAAACCACACGCTTGTTCATGGTGAAGTATTTGAGCGTATCGGCGTTGTGGACGCTATCGGGACTTGTGAGTTCGCCACGTTGCAAGCGACCGGCGCGTTCCTCGCGGTAAGCCTCCAATCCCTTGTCGTAGGGCTTTTGTATGCAACGACCACTGGGCGTGTAGTAACGGCTTACCGTAAGGCGCACAGCACTGCCATCGGGCAGCATCACCGGCCGCTGCACCAACCCTTTGCCGAAAGTGCGCCGCCCGACGACCAAGCCACGGTCCCAATCCTGTATCGCGCCGGCAACGATCTCGCTGGCACTGGCCGAACTTTCGTCCACCAGCAGCACCAAGCGGCCTTTTTCAAATGAACCCTCGCTGGTCGCGTAGCTGTCCTCCCGCGGTGTTGTGCGGCCTTCTTGGTACACGATCAACTTTCGGTCGGTAAGGAATTCGTCGGCCATATCCGTGGCCGTACGCAGGTAACCGCCGCCGTTGCCTTGCAGGTCGAGCACCAGGTCTTGCATACCCGATGCCCGCAGCACGGCCATCTTCTCGCGCAACTCCTTCATGGTGGTGGCGCTGAAACGGCTCACTTTCACGTAGCCGACCGTGGGGGTTGCCATGTAGCTGGCCTCAATGCTGTAGATGGGGATCTTGTCGCGGGTAATGGAGAAGTCGAGCGGGCCCTTCTCGCCTTGCCGCAGGATGGACACATCCACCTTGGTGCCTTTCTTGCCGCGCAGGCGTTCCATAACGCCGTTGTTCTTGATGCCGATACCGGCCACATTGTCCTTGTCGATGCTCAGGATACGATCGCCGGCCCGGATACCAAGGCGTTCGCTGGGCCCGCCCGCGATCGCATCCACCACATAGATCGTGTCGCGTACGATATTGAATTGGATACCGACCCCTTCAAAGTTGCCCTTCAGCGGTTCATTGGTCTGTTCCAATTCCTCTTTGGGGATGTAAATGGAATGCGGATCCAAGTCCTCGAGCATGGATACGATGGCTTTCTCCACCAGCGCATTCTGGTCCACTGAATCCACGTAGCGCGCGGAGATGTGGTAAAGCAGTGCTTCCAGTTTACCGGCGGCCGATGGATCGGAGGATTGCGCGGGGAGCAACACCGGCGCGCAGAACAGAAGGAACAGGAAGGTTCGGAGCATGTTCAAGGGATCGTGGGATTGCCTTCGTTCGGCAGGCGCATCGAAAGTACTGGGCACCGTGGCTGGCGATCGCCGCTTGTCGTTAAGGTGCGTTAAGCGCTCAGAGCCCCGGGAATTTGAAAGAGCTGCCCTGCAGTAGTTTGTCATCACGGTACTTCTCGATCTTGAAGATCCTCCCGTTGCGGTAGTACTTCCACTTGCCATCTTTCTTGCCCTCCTTGTAACGGCCAACGATGCCTTGGGTTCGGAAGGCCCAAATGCCTTCGCGCAAACCGTTGCGGTACTGGCCCTTGATGGCGATGCGGCCGAACTCGTCGTATTCGCTCCAATCGCCGTGCAGGAACCCCCAGCCGTAAACCGCGAAAATGAGCGGTTTGCCATCGGGATAGTAGGCCCTGTACACACCACATGGTTTCCCTTTTTGGTACCGGAGCTCAACTGCAATAGCAGCCGTGTCCTGGCTGAACTTGCCGATGCGCGTATACCGCTCTGCCGACTGCTCCGGAGCATACTGCACGGCGTAGGTGTAAACCGTATCGCCGGAAGCGATGAACAGCGAATCGGGCTGGGCCATAACGCAGGTCAAGGACAGGAACGTAAGGAGAAGGAAGAAGATGGGTCTCATTGTGCTCGATCATGCTTACCGGCCACGACGGAGAACTGCGTTTGCAGCGTGGCACCGGTTGCATCGGTCAAAGTTATCCTGTGCTCTCCCTCTTCAGGACTGATCGCTAAGCGATGATCACCGGTGGTGGAACCGAGGTAAACGTCGTCGAGGTGCCAATGGAGAACGGCGGCCAGCTGGCGGTGGGCCGCCTCGAAAACCACATTGCCGGGACTGCCGTCGAGTTCCAACGGTATCAATAGCCGTGTTCCCGTTTCGGGATAGATCAACTCAAAGGGTATTTCGCCAATGCTGGTACCCGATCCCTCGTCCCACGGAGGAAGTGGCAGGTAAAGAGGATCGATCGGTGCGGTGTAATGTTCCATTGCCGGCGGAAGTACGAACCAGGTCCGCTGCACGCTTAAAGCGCCCGTTGTCCTATGGCGCCCGGCCGCATCCACTGTAATGCGTTGGTGATAGGGACACGGCGGGGTGCGCATTCCCACGGCAGGGATCCACATCGAATCGACCGGTTCGCAATACGCTCCGGCGCGGTGACCGCTTCTGGTGCAGATGGGAACGCGGACCATCTCATCGTAGGGAGGTTCGATGGAACCGCTTGCCGGTAGCAGTCCGAACAAGCTGAACAGGAGCGGGGCAGCCGCCAACGTGCCGGTATTGCCGGGCCTTCCTTCGCCACTGGCATTGCCCGTCCACACCGCCACACACCAACGGTCGGTAACACCGATGGCCCAGGCATCGCGGTGGCCCGGGCTGGTGCCGGTCTTCCACGCAATGGGTTGGCCGCCGCTGAAGGTTTGCCAGCCACTTTGCATTTCGGGCCGGTTCACCGATCGCATTGCTTCAAGTGTGAAATAGATCGCCGAGGCGCTCAGCGGCAATCGCTGTTGCGCCCGTGCCGCAGTGGGCGCTTGCGTGGCCCCTTCAATTATCACGGGTGGATGGATAAGGTGAGCACCATCTTCCATTCCGGTCCGGCCGAAGGCATGCACTGCACGCGCCATGCTGGCGTAGGCACCCGCCATCTCCCATAGACTGCATTCCCCGCCGCCCACCACCAACGACAATCCATAGTGATCCGCACCGCGGTTCAGGGAAGCGAGACCCATGCTGTTCAATGTGCGCAGCGTGCGGGCAACACCATGCTTCCTCAAAGCGCGCACAGCTGGGACGTTCAATGATCGCGCCAATGCCCGCGAGGCGGGGACCGCGCCACTGAAGTGCCCATCCGAGTTGCGCGGGGTGAAGCCCGAGTAATGCGTAGGCACATCGGCCACCAGCATATCAGGTAGAAGTTCGCCGCTTTGCAACATGTCGGCGTACAGGAATGGTTTCAGCAGGCTGCCGGTGCTCCTCGGTCTCCGAATGATGTCGACCGCACCCGCGTGGGTCGCACCAGCGGTCGGGTTGTTACCGACGTAGGCCCTCACCTTTCCGGTGGGCACTTCCATGATGAGCAGCGCTGCATTGTGCAACTCGTTCGCCTCAAGTGCCGCAGCATACTGCGCCACTGCGTTGGTAGCGCGTTGTTGCAGTTCCGGGTCGATGGTGGTGCGGATCGCGTGGCCGACGTGATCGGTTTTGGCCAGTGTGCCCATGAGGTGGGGGGCGAGCAAGGGCAGGGCACGCGCCTTACCGGGCAGGGGTTCCTCCTTGGCCAAACGCCATGCGAGACTGTCGAACAAGCCGACGACCAACAGTCGATCCAACAGTCGGTCGCGCTTCTCCTTCAAGGCCGTTTGTCCCTTACCGGGATAAATTGTCGCTGGGGCGTTGGGCAGCACGGCGAGGGTGGCGCATTCGGCCCACCCGAGTTGATGGGCGGGCTGGCCGAACCAGCGCCAAGCGGCGGCATCGATCCCGACCACATTTCCACCAAAAGGTGCGTTGGCAGCGAAGAGTTCCAGGATCTCGGGCTTGGAGTAGCGCATTTCGATCCGAAGAGCCAGCAGGACTTCCTTCAATTTCTGCGCATAGCTGCGCTCTTGGCCATGCAGGCTCAACCGGGCGACCTGCATGCTCAGTGTACTGCCCCCGCTCACCACCCGGCCGGCTCTTGTATTCTGCCTTACGGCCCGTGTCAGGGAGGGCAAATGCACCCCACTGTGCTCGAAGAAGTGCCGATCCTCGAACTGGAGCAGGCAAGTGATGAACCGTGGAGGGAGGCTGTCGGAGGGTGGGAACCGCCATTGCCCGTCGCTGGCCACCGTGGCGGAAAGAAGCGCGCCATTCTTGTCAAGCAACACAGTACTTGAAGGTGATCGGAACAGTGGATCCATGGGCCACCAGCGAACCCAAGCCAATAGAAGCGCAAGGGCGGACACACCGCCCACCACCCATTTCCGGCGACCGGACAACCAAGCTGAAAGTGCCACCGTCATGCCCGCGAGCAGATCACCCCCTTTTGGACCGGGCGAAGATGAGCGGACAATACCACAACGCTAACTGAGGGGTATCTGTTGTCAGGCAGAAAACTAACTTCGACCGCCATTCGCAAAACCCATGATGAAGCGTACCCTGTCGACCTTGTTACTCGCCGGAACCATCGGCGCACAGCATGCCTCCGCATCGCATATCGTAGGCGGGGAGATCCTGTGGGAGTGCCTCGGGAACAACCAGTACGAGATCACCCTCAACCTCTTCCGCGATTGCTTCGGGATCACCTTGGGCACTCAGGACTTCGTGTCCTTCACTTCGCCCTGTGGTACTGTGGACCTCACGGTGAACCAAGTGAGCATCACCGAGGTTTCGCAGTTGTGCCCTGAAGAGATCCAGAACAGTACCTGCAATGGTGGGTCTTTGCCCGGCATCGAGCAGTGGTCCTTCACCGGGATCGTCACTTTGCCACCTTGCGATTCTTGGACAATGAGCTGGACGAGCTGCTGCCGGAACGTGGCAGTTTTGAACCTCGTTGGCCCTGATCTTCTGGATACCTACATCGAGGGGACATTGAACAATGCCGATTTCGAATGTGACAACTCACCTGTCTTCAACAACCAGCCCATTCCCTATGTGTGCTTGGGCCAGCAAGTGTTGTACAGCTTCGGGGTCAGCGATCAGGATGGCGACTCCCTGAACTACGAGTTCATTGCGGCAATGGTGATCGGTGGCGCACCGGTCCCTTACCAAACCGGCTTCACCTTCGATCAGCCCATTCCGGGCATCACGATCGATCAGTTCAGTGGTCTCATGACCTTCACGCCGAACCAGCAGGGCAACTTCGTTGTTACGGTAATGGTGACCGAATTCGACGACGAAGGGAACGTGATCGGTACGGTGATGCGCGATATCCAGTTCGTTGTGATTCCGTGTTCGAACCAGGCTCCCGACCCAACCCAAGGAGTGATTGCAAACTTCGCGGGTAGCGCAACCCAGGTGGGTCCTTACGCTATAGAGATGTGCGAGACCGATCAGTTCTGTTTCGATTTCGTGATCACCGATCCGGACATCATCGATACATTGGGGCTGATCACCAACGCAGGGATCGTTTTACCCGGGTCCACCTTCAGCTACACCGGTACCAACCCGGTGAGCGGAACGATCTGCTGGACGGCAACGCCGGGATCCAGTGGGTTTCATTCCTTCATCATCAGTGCCTCCGATGATGCGTGCCCGGTGAATGCCTTCCAGACCTATGTGTACAGTGTGTTGGTTCTTGCGCGCACCAACGCAGGGCCGGACCAGACCATCTGCGGCCAGCAAACCGCGCAGCTCGAAGCCGATGGTGGCAGTGTTTTCACATGGAGCGTGCTTTCCGGCGACCCGATGCAGGTGGGTGTCAACTTCAGTTGCAATCCTTGCGAGAATCCGATCGCCGACCCGAACATCACTACCACGTACATAGTTGTCAGTGATCTGTCCGGTGCCTGCATCAACAGCGATACGGTAACGATCAACGTGGTGCCTGACTTCACCTTCACCGCCACGCAGAGCGATACGTTGATCTGCCTTGGCGAGCAGGTGAACTTCGATGTGATCGTGAACCCGAACGTGCCGGGTTACACCTACGAATGGACCCCTGCCACGGGGTTGACCAGTACCACCATACCCAACCCCACCGGAATTTACGGTAACCCCGGCTCTTATTCATACGAACTGGAAGTGACCAGCCCGGATGGTTGCGTGCACTTGGACACGAGCCTTACGGTTGTCGTTACCCCGGGGTACGTGCCTCAGTTCTCGGTAACGCAGGCGGATTCGCTGATCTGCGAAGGGGAGAGCACCACCTTCAGCGTAACGCTCGATTGTTCTTTCCCGAGTTTCTGCGGGCTTTACGATGGCCCCTGCTGCGGCCCTTTGAGCACCAGCGACCTCGGTACGGATGTTCAAACGAACACCTCAACCTCGTATCCCGCTCCGTTCGGTAATTTCTACGGAACCGCTCGTCACCAGATGCTCTACTTGGCAAGTGAACTGCAAGCAATGGGCTTCAGCGGCGGTAAGATCAGCGAACTGGGCTTCAACATTGCCACGGTGCAAGGCGACGACAACTACTATGAGTGGAACATGCGGATCGGATGCACCACTGTTGACGAACTGGCCACCACGTTCTGGGTCACTGGCCTGACGGATGTTTTCTATGATGACACGATCACGGTGGTGCAGGGTTGGAACATGTTCCAATTCCCGAGCGCGTTCAACTGGGATGGTGTGAGCAACTTGGTTGTGGAAGTCTGCTTCAACAATGACCCCTACAATGGTTTTTACACGCAGAACTCGTCCACGTACATGTCCACCACCCCATTCCAATCGGTACATGAAACCCGCCAAGACCAGATGCCGGACCTCTGCGAAGGAGTGGATGGATTCCTGACTGAAACGTTCACCGTTCGGCCGAACACCCGCCTCGTGTTCTGTGGTGGTGTGGATGCAGGGGATATCACTTACACCTGGACCCCGAACAACGGCGTGTCCGACCCCTCATCGCCCAACCCTACGGTTACTCCCACCAGCGCTCCGACCACCTACACTGTTACCGTTGGTGAGTCGGGCAGCGGTTGCACCGCGGATGCGCAGGTTACGGTGGGATGGTATCCTCCAGCGCAGGTGAGCTTCGTGCCCAACCCGGATGAGGGTGTTCAACCGCTCTCGGTGTTCTTCGAGAACACTTCCGCTCCCGGTACCAATGGATACAACTGGGTATTCGGCAACGGCAGTACCTCAACCGATGTTAACCCGACCACGCTTTACACCGAGCCCGGTTGGTATTATGTGAACCTCACCGGCTTGAGTGAGAATGGATGCTTCGGATCGTACATCGACAGCGTTCACGTTCTGGATCAACCCATCGTGATCATTCCCAACGTGTTCAGCCCCGATAACGATGGCCAGAACGATGCGTTCGCCTTCGTTGACTTCCGTGGGTTCGCCTCCTTCAAGATGACCATCTTCAATCGATGGGGCCAAGAGGTGCACAGTGTTACCGCTGTGCAGAGCAACAATGCCGTATGGCGGCCCGCCAGTGAGGTGAGTGACGGGACTTACTACTACGAGTTCACCGGCACGGGCTCGAACGGCGACAACGTGGTGCGCACAGGGCACCTCACTTTGCTGCGTAAGAAATGATCGACATCCGGCTTTCCGGTGAGAAGGAGGGGGCTCAGGCCCCCTCTTTCTTTTTTCCGATGCACAGGTCGGGAGCGATATCGGGCGCGCCGCTGAGCACGGGTTTATATTAGGCCTGCTCCTATGACGTACACGTTGAAATATGCCATCGCACTTGCGGTCATCCTCATCGGCCTGCGGTCCGATGCACAGGAGAACGTTGGTGGTTTGCCGTACAGCTTCAGGCACGGGTTGCCCAATGATGCAATACCGTCCGTCTTTGCTGCGGAGTTCGATGCCGGTGCCGTGGCCGCTGACGATGTGTCCCGGGCACGTGCCGGGATGATCCCTTTTTATGCCCGGCTGCAGGCTGTGGGCCACGGCTGCTTGGATACCGGCCGATGGACCGAGTTGGCAAATGGTGATCGCCTCTGGCAACTGCGGGTTGTAAGTCCCGGCGCGTTGGCAACTGAATTGTTTTTTTCCGGGTTCCGCTTGCCAGCGGGAGCGATCCTGTATGTGTACAGCGATGATGGTTCCGAGGTGTTGGGCGGGTTTACCGCATACAACAACCACCCCAGCGGTCTTTTCACAACTGCCCCCATCCGTGGTGAAGCGTCGATCATTGAGTACTTCGAACCAGCTATGGTGCGTGGCGAAGGTGGGATCACCGTTTCAAGCGTTGGGCATGCGTACCGTTCAACGGACGGGACAAGAGCGGACGCCTGTGAGGTTGATGTACGCTGTGGTCCGGAGGGGACGGGTTTGGCCGAAGAGCGCGATGGTGTCGTGCGCATCAGCGTCGTTGAATCGGGCGGCTTGGCTTGGTGCAGCGGAAGCGTGATGAACAATACCCAGGAGGATTGCACACCGTATATCCTCACAGCGTTGCACTGCGGTGTCAACAGCACCGACGCGGACTTCAACCAGTACAAGTTTTATTTCCGCTACGAACGCAGTGGTTGCGGTACGGGCACGGCCTTGGCCAGCAAGGTGATGACCGGCTGTGTGCGTCGGGCGGACAGCAACTGCGGTGGCGGTGTAAGTGGAAGCGATTTCCTTTTGTTGGAAGCAAGCAATTACATCCCCGTGAGCTACTCGCCGTATTTCAACGGATGGGATGCAACGGGGAATGTCAGCAACACGAGCAAGTGCATCCACCATCCCGCAGGCGATGAGAAGAAGATCAGCACATGCACCACGGCAACCCAGAGTTCGCAGTGGGGAACGGGAGTGGGTTCGCATTGGCGCGTCGTCTGGGGGCCAACGCCGAACGGATGGGGTGTAACGGAGGGTGGATCGAGCGGCTCACCACTTTTTGATCCCAATGGACTCGTCATCGGCACACTGACCGGCGGAGCCTCGTGTTGTACGGACAACGGTTGCGGCACGAACACCGGACCCACGAAGCCGGACTTCTTCGGCAAGATGAGCTACCACTGGGGACCGGACAATCCCAACCTGCCTGAGCAGGAATTGCACTTCTGGTTGGACTCTGCTTCGACCGGTGCCACGGTTTTCGGTGGCGCCTACAATCCTTGCAACCGGGTGGATCCGCCGGAACCGGTCGTGCCAGTGCCAAGCGCTTTCCCTAACCCGGCGCGTGATCATATCACCGTGGTTTTCGGGGACGATGATAGTTGCGCGGAACGTGTGATCATGTTCGATCTGCGGGGCCGCCACATCATGGATTTCACTCCGACGGCGTGTGGTAGTATCACCATCAGTACGCTCGGCCTGGCGGCAAGCGCTTACTTCATCGAGGTCTTCATGAGCGGGTCGGCCAAGGTGCACGGCCCCATTTTCGTTTCGGAATAGCCGATCGTCGCATCCCAACAGTGCGGCGAGCAAGCACGTCCGTCGCGAACTGTCCAACGCCGTACCGTCCCGTCAAGGTTCGTTCAGCAGGCGCTCGGCCTCATCCGCTCCAATGATGCGTGTACCGATCGCGCCGACGATGAACGCATCGGCGAGACCTTTCTCTTGGATCGCTTTCAATGCGGTATCGGCTTCCGCCCGGGTCTTGAACGAGCCTGAGTAGTAACGCACTGCATCGGGACTGGTGACAGGTTCCACATTGCCCATCTCGATGTACTTGCCCATCACATCGCTTGGGACGTTGCCCGCGAAGGTCCCAACCTGTATCCGGAAGCGCAGCATCTCCTTGTTGATGGAGCCCTTCGGCACGGTGGTGAGGTCTTCGGGTCCTGTGAGTTTTGCGCCGGCTTCTTTCAGAGACACACGTTTACCCCCTTTGAACGCAGTGAGGAAGGCGCCTTCGAACCCTTTGATCAGCATGTCCACTTTCAAGCCAGCAGCTTGGTTCACATCGGTGAAGGAACCGATGTAGTATCTGGTCAATCCATCATCGCCCTTCAGCACCACCAGGTCGGGAATGCCAGCGAAGATGTCCTTGCTCAGCTTCTGCTTGAACGCCCCCAGTTGAACGCGCACGATCGCCGGTCCATCGGGTGTGCTACCGGGTTTGCCAGCAGCAACGGTGGCAGCGGCCACCTCATCGGGGATGTCCTTCAACGCTTCGCCATCCTGGGCCATCACCGTTCCTTCCACCCCGGCACTCTTCAGTTCCATTTGGCGGCGAATGGCCTCCGGCAGGTCGTTGTATCCACCCACTACGAAGCTGATCGTATCGCCATGCTCCACAGTACGCAGGTCGGGTATGCTCAACAACTGCTGCATCTGTGACTCGGTGATGCCTTCAACCTCGCTGCCCACCTGCACCACGTAGATGCGCTGGCGTTCAGCGGTGGTTCCCCGGCGCGGACCAACACTTTCCACCCGGCTGCTCACGATGTTCACGTTACCACTGTCCTTGTAGTTGAGCCAGGCCTTCAGCATCATGTCGTCCGTGATGGTGCGCCCTTCAGCATCCACAACAGCACCAACCACCGTTCCGGCTTCTTGGTCCAAATGGTCGGGTACGCCATCACCATCGGTATCCAGCGGACAACCGGTGGCATTCACCTTGGTGCCGGGCGGCGTGTTCGGGCAGAGGTCTTTGAAGTCGTCCACGCCATCGCCATCCTCATCCGCAGCGATAACGAACTCCTGCATGTCCTCCGGGCTGATGTCCATACCGTCCTTGGTGCTCGTCCGTTTCTTGCGGTCCATGGGTATGGCATAACCAACGCTGAAGGAGGAATACAGGATGCGATCGTTGCGGGCATCGCCCGTGCGTCCTTCAACACTCTCGTCGGTAACAGCGTCGATCAGATCACTGAGCGTCCAGTGGATCTGGGCCCCCAGGCGCAGGTCCAAACCCGACCCGAGGTCCATACGCGCCCCGAAACCCAAGGGTACTCCCCATGTGCGCTCGGTGTATTTGCCGAAGCCATCGAGGTCCAGTTCGCGGATGTCCGTCTCGTAATTGTAATCGCGGTGCAACTCCACCGCGTCGGATGCATTCGAGGCGTTCTCATCAATGTCGCGTATGGTACCATCGCTCCAGTAATGGTACATACGGCCCTCACGGTCGTACAGGTCGGTCTTGCTCAGGAATTCCAAGCTCTCGAAACCGATGCTGAGATATGGTGCCACCTTGCTGGTGGGACGCACCAAGTGTTTGAAGTTGTACGTGAAGAGCACTCCGCCCATCGTCACGCGGCTTTCGAAGTTGAGATTGCGCGAGAGGTTACGCTCGTTCGCACCGATCCTTCCGTGCAAGGCGAACAAGCTCGCTTCGAGCCACGATGTGATCGGCGCGCTGGCACGCAGGTCGTACCCCACGCGCGTTACGAAGGGATGGTAACCGTCGTGGTTCCCACCTATGTCGCCGTAGAAGGAAAGCATGCCAGCACCCAACGAGAATGAAGGGCGCAGCTTGAAGGTTCCGGTGCTATCGTCTTGGGCACGCACCTGCAGCATGCAGACGGCCAGCAGGAAAGCGGATAGGATGGATCGGGGAGCGGGGCAGTGCGGCATGCTCGAAAGATAACCGCCGGCTCCGACCGATCACTGTACCCAGCGCTGCTGGGATATCATCAGGGCCTCCTGCACGGTGATACGCTCGCCGTTGTTGTATGCCGTAACGAAAGGTCCGGGAAAAGCATGCCCTGCCGAAACGTACGCCTGCCGCTGGTCGCGCGCTTCCTTGTAGGCGGCATAGCGGCCGGTGGTGTACTTGATCCAGCCCTCGTGGCGTTCGATGCCGAACTGGCCGCTGAAGTGGTGGCGGGCTTGGAAGTAGTCCGAACCCACTTCGCGGTGTGCCGCTGTGATCTGCACTTTGTAGGTGACCCCTGTTTCAGGCGTGGGAATGCGGTTGGCACGTTGGGTCTCGCCGTTGGGCCTCTGGGCCGTAGCGTCCGTTGATCCGGTGGAAGTCGGAGGGACTTCCGGGTTCTTGGCCGGCTCGTTGATCACGATGGCTTCCTGTTCCGCGCTCTGCTGCGCTTTTTGGAAAGCCGCCCAAGCCTCGGCGCCGGTGCTGAAGGTGGTACTGCCGAGCACCGCGCGTTGCGTCTCATCGTTCAGCAGGTATCCGAATTCGCCGTTCACCGTGTGCTCACCCGGTTGGGCGGTCTTGCTTACCAACTTGTAAGTGATCTTCACCTCGTTGCTGGCGGGCAGGTTCAGCCACACGAACTTGGCAATGCGGTCCTGTGCCGTGAAAATGGCGGTAGCGCTGTTCTTCTCGATGGCGGAAAAACCGACCGGCAGGGTCTCTTGCAGTTTGCCGAATCCCCTGATGTTGCCCTTGTTCACCATCACTTCCACCAACAGCTCGGTCTCGCTCACCATGGTGATGGTGCGGATCGCGCTCACGTTGCCGGCTCCCTGCTCGGCAGCGATCGCAGGGGATGGCTCCTCAACCACCGGTGCAGTAACCATGGGCGCGGTCGTGGCTTGTGCATTCGTGTCTTCGGTAACCGGTTCCTGTGCCACGGGCTCTGTTGCCACGGGTTCTGGTTCCGTGGCGACCGGGGCGGCGGCCACCGCACCACCAAGATCGATCACGGTCGGGGGCAACTCGTGGGTTTTGCGCTCATTGTCCTCGATGTAGCTGAAGCGGCCGCTGATCGGAAGTTTTCCGCTGACCGTGGCGGACGCCGACAGTGTGTAGCTCACTTTGAAGGAAGGAGAGGTGGGAAGGCTCATCCAAATGAACTTGGCTTTCTGGTCGTCGAAGGTGAACGAAGCGCCCTTGCTGTCGACAACGGTGGCCGTCAGGCCTTCGGGAAGATCGATCTGCAACTTGGCGAAGCCGCCCATGGCGCCCTTCTCAACCGTCACGGTGACCTTCACCTGACTGCCCGGGGCCATGTTGGCCGGTGCATCGTGCGTAATGCTGATGCCGCTCTGGAAGAACACCTCCATGAAAAAGAGGCCGATCAAATTGACGAGTACTAGAAAATTGCTCATGGGGCGATGGATTCGTGCCGTTTCACGCGCGTGAACGTTGGCCACGAAACTATCCGCGCCCCAACCCGTGATCGGGGCGGCTTACAGGTGTAGTGCGAACAGGGTGGTGTTGATGGTGCGCGGCACCGATCGCCGCCTAGAAATTCGGGCGCAGCATGTACTTGCTGTAGAACTTGTCGATGGCATCGACCGCTTGGGTGGCACTGTCCACCACGCTGATGAGATCGAGGTCGGCCGGATTGATGTTGTGGTGTTTCTCGCCCATGGTCTGCTTGACCCAATCCAACAAGCCTTGCCAGTACTTACCACCGACGAGGATGATCGGGAAGCGCGCGATCTTCTGGGTTTGTATAAGTGTGAGCGCTTCGAAGAGTTCGTCGAGCGTACCGAAGCCACCGGGCATCACGATGAAGCCTTGGCTGTACTTGATGAACATCACCTTGCGCACGAAGAAGTAATCGAAGTTGATGCTCTTCTCCTTGTCGATGTACGGATTGGGCTGTTGCTCGAAGGGTAGATCGATGTTGAGCCCCACGCTGGTGCCGCCACCGCGCTGGGCCCCTTTGTTAGCGGCTTCCATGATCCCGGGTCCGCCTCCGGTAATGACCCCGTACCCCCGCTTTGTGAGGAGGAAACCGATCTCTTCCGCCAGCAGGTATTCGTTCTTGTCCGCCGCCGTGCGCGCACTACCGAACACCGTTACGCACGGACGGATGCGCTGCATCGCTTCGAACCCCTCCACGAACTCGCTCATGATCTTGAAGATCGCCCAGCTGTCGTTGGCCTTCACTTCGCTCCAGCCCTTGCGCTTGAAAGCCTTTTTGATACGTTGTTCGCTCGCGTCGATGATCGCAGGGGCGCCTTGTGGCTTGTTGGTCTTGGCCATGATGTGAGTTAATGGAGTGTGGTGCTGGTGGTCTTCGCGCCGTTGAGCGATCACTTGCCGTATGCACCGCAGTTGCGAAAGAAGCGGTTGTATGAACAGGAAACGAGCGGTCGAGGTCGTTTTTCACTGACAGCGGATGATCAACAACCGCTCATGCCAGTTCGCTCTCCAGATATGCTGCCGTATGTCCTTTGCCCATGCGCGCGACTTCCTCCGGTGTCCCACGCGCAGTAATGCGCCCGCCACCATCGCCACCCTCGGGTCCCATGTCGATCACATGGTCGGCCGTTTTAATGATGTCGAGGTTGTGTTCGATCACCAGCACCGTGTTCCCGTGATCGGTGAGGCGATCCAGGACCGCGATCAATTGGCGCACGTCTTCGAAATGCAGGCCGGTGGTGGGCTCGTCCAGGATGTAAAAGGTGTTGCCGGTGTCGCGCTTGCTCAGTTCGGTGGCCAACTTGATGCGCTGTGCTTCACCGCCACTGAGCGTGGTGCTGCTCTGGCCGAGGCGCAGGTAGGAGAGGCCAACATCCAGCAATGTGCGCAGCTTCACTGCGATGTGCGGCACGTCGGCGAACAGGGCATTCGCATCTTCCACGCTCATGTCCAGAACATCGCTGATGCTCTTTCCCTTGAAGCGCACCTCGAGCGTCTCTCGGTCGTAGCGCTTGCCACGACAGGTCTCGCAAGGAACATGTACATCGGGCAGGAAATTCATGCCGATGGTGCGCACTCCCGCGCCCTTGCACGTTTCGCAGCGCCCACCCGGCGTGTTGAAACTGAAGCGGCCGTTCTTGTACCCCCGCACCTTGGCGCTGGGCAGGCCCGCGAAGAGCGCACGTATGTGATCGAACAGCCCGACGTATGTGGCGGGGTTGCTGCGTGGGCTCCGGCCAATGGGGCTCTGATCCACCTCGATCACCTTGTCGATGTGTTCCAACCCTTCGATCTTCTTGTAGGCCAAAGGCTTCGTGTCGCTCCGATAGAAGTGTTTGCTGAGGATCGGGTAGAGTGTATCGCCGATGAGGGAGCTCTTGCCACTGCCGCTCACTCCCGTGATGCAGATGAACTTGCCAAGAGGCAGATCGATCTCCACGTTCTTGAGGTTGTTGCCGGTGGCGCCCCGCAGGCACAAACGTTTGCCGTTGCCGGGCCGGCGGTGCTTTGGCACGGGCACGGTCTTCTCCCCACGGAGGTATTGCGCGGTCTCGCTGTCGTCGGCGAGCAGTTCGTGCGGAGCGCCTTGGGCCACCAAGCGGCCACCATGCTCGCCCGCACCCGGTCCGAGGTCGATGACGTGATCGCTGCTCAGCATCATCTCCTTGTCGTGCTCCACGACGATTACGGTATTACCACCATCGCGCAGTTGCCGCAGGCTATTGATCAGCCTTTTGTTGTCGCGCTGGTGAAGACCGATGCTCGGCTCATCGAGTATATAAAGGACACCCGTGAGTTGCGCGCCGATCTGCGTGGCCAGTCGAATGCGTTGCGCTTCGCCGCCGCTGAGCGTCCGTGCGCTCCGGTCCAGCGTCAAGTAGTCGAGTCCTACGTCCAAGAGGAAACCGCTGCGGGCCGTCACTTCTTTCAGTATGTCGTGGGCGATCACGGCTGAGTTGCCTTTCAAGCCCTTGCCAAGGTCCTTGAAGTGCGCGTGCAAGGCGGTGATGCTCAACTGCGCTACTTCGCTGATGTTCTTGTCGGCTATACGGAAGTACAACGCGGTCTTCTTCAAACGGGCGCCATTGCATTCCGGACAAGCGATCATGTGCGTGAACCCCTCGGCCCACTTCTGCGCGGTCTTCGGTCCTTCTTCAGCCTGCTCCAGGATGTACGGAATGATGCCCTCGAATTGCACGGTGCGATCGCTCAGTCCGACATTGCTGCTCACGCGCAGCGGTTCGTCCATCCCATTGAGCAATGCCGCAAGCACGGCATCGTCCATTTCTTCCATCGGCGTATCCAGGTCGTGGCCGAAGCCGCTCAACACGGCTTCCACCTGCTTGAACACCCATGTCGTCTTGTATGCACCCAGCGGCACGATGGCGCCTTTGCGCACGCTCTTGCGCCGGTCGGGCACGATCCTGTCCAAGGCCACCGCCGTTACCTGTCCCAACCCGCTGCACCGCGGGCATGCACCATAGGGGCTATTGAAGCTGAAGAGGTTCGGTTCCGGCTCTTCGTATGCGATGCCGCTCGTCGGGCACATCAAGTGCCTGCTCAAGTAGCGGGCATTTCCAGCCACGGTATCAAGCACCATCAAGTTGCCCTTGCCGTATTTCAACGCCGTGTTGCAGCTCTCGGCGATCCGCTTCCGCACATCCTCCTTCACGCGCATGCGGTCAACCACCAGTTCAATGTCGTGGACTTTGTACCTGTCCAAACGCGGGCGCGTAGTGAGGTCCACAACGGCGCCATCCACGCGGGCTTTCAGGAATCCCTGTCGCAACAACTGTTCGAACAACTCGCGGTAGTGGCCCTTGCGGCCCCGTATCAGCGGTGCGAGGATCTGCACATCGTGGCCGTTGTGCTCCCGCATGATCAGGTCCACGATCTGGCCATCGTTGTACCGCACCATGCGTTCACCGGTCATATAGCTGTAAGCCTCCCCAACGCGGGCGTAGAGGAGCCGCAACAGGTCGTAGATCTCGGTGATCGTGCCCACGGTACTGCGCGGGTTGCGGCTGATGGTCTTCTGCTCAATGGCGATCACGGGGCTGAGACCGGTGATCAGGTCCACATCGGGGCGTTCTATGCCACCGAGGAACTGTCGTGCGTATGCGTTGAACGTTTCGATGTAACGGCGCTGGCCTTCGGCATGCAGCGTATCGAAGGCGAGACTGCTCTTGCCGCTCCCGCTCAGCCCCGTAATAACGGTGAGCTTGTCGCGTGGGATGCGCACATCGATGTTCTTGAGGTTGTGAACGCGCGCGCCCAGAACCTCGATGTACTCCTGCTCGATAAGTGGGTGGGTGCCGTTCGAAGCCGGCTTCCGCACAACGTTCCTGGTCTTGCTCACTCGTCCTCCACCGCAGTATTGAAATCCTCCGCTGGGAGAAGGAGTTCATAGGTTTTTCCCTTCACGTTGGTCAGTTTCACATCGCGCAGCCAAGGGTTCAACAACTTCAATGTCTTGTAGTCCGTACCCTGGCGTATGGCCAGGTCGGCCAGATCCTCGATCGCACCCGTCACGGTAAGGCTGCGTGTGCGGTAAGGTTGGTAGAGGTCCTTCTTGCGCAAGTGGAATCCGTAACGCGCCGGGTCGCGGATTATCTCCTTTGCGGCCAGCATGCGGAAGAGGTAGCGCGACGTTTCCTCCGGAAGCAGCAAGGAATAGTAATCCGAGGTCTTCTGTCTTCCTATTTGTTTGTCGAGCCCACCCGGGCCCAAGTTGTAGCTGGCGGCCGCCATGCTCCACGAGCCATAGGTCGCATAAGCATCCTTCAAGTACTTGCACGCTGCTTCGGTGCTCTTCACGACATTGTACCGCTCATCCACTTCGCCGTTCACCTCCAGCCCGTACTTCGGCGCTGTTTCCTTCATGAACTGCCAATACCCCGTGGCACCCATGGGCGAAACGGCGTTGGTGAGCCCGCTCTCGATCATGGCCAAGTACTTCATGTCATCGGGCACACCTTCACGGGCCAGCACGGCTTCAATGACCGGGAACCAACGCGTGGCGCGCTTGTGCGCAAGCAGGCTATTGCTCTGCCAGTAGGTGTTCACGAGCAGTTCGCGGTCCAACCGTTCGCGCACATCGAGCAATTGCAGGGGCACCGCTTCACCACAGAAATCGATGCCCTCGGGCAGGGTGAGGGAGAAGATCTTGTAGTTGTCGTTGAACAGCCTGCGTTGGTCGTCGTCAGTAAGCTTCGCCGTGGTACTGTAGGCGAGCAGGTGCACCGCCAATGCACTGCAGAGCAGCACGACCAACATGGTGGTGCTCTTCATGGCGATGCGTGCAGGGGTGCTCATTCGGCGGTTGGTCGGGTGCGGCGTGTCAGTATGAACAACGTGAGGAAGACGATGATCGCATAGGCAGCAAAGATCGCGCTATGTGCGGGCTTCCACACATCGATGAAACGGAGAATGACGAAACCGAGGAGGAGGTTCACCGCGGAAAGTCCCGCAAAGACCATGGCCACTTGTGCATCGCTCAGCCCGGCGTAGCCCAAATGGTGCGTAGTGTGATCCTTCCCACCAACGAAGGGCGAGGAACCGCGTGCGATGCGGTTGATGCTTACGGTGGTGGTGTCCACGATGGGCAGCAAGAAGGCGATCAAGGCGGCGAAGGCTTGGCGTAAAGAATCGTGGTGGATGGCGGCGGGATCGGCGTTCCAGAAACACTGCACCCCGATCCATGCAAGGAACACACCGAGGAACTGGCTTCCGGTATCGCCCATGAACATGCGGCTCGGGTTCCAGTTGAAGAAGAGGAAACCGCACAGGCTGGCCATCACGCCGACGCAGATCACCATGTGGACGCTCTCGTCGCGCTGTTGGAAATGCAGCACCATGATCGCGCTCGCCACGATGAACAGGCTCACGGTGGTGGTGATCGCATCCATGTTGTCCAGCATGTTGATGCTGTTCATCATGCCCACGGTCCAGATGATCGTCAGCAACCAGTTGGCCCATGGTGTATCGAAGGCCTGTATGCATGAACCTGACGCGATGAGGATCACGCCGCAGGCCACTTGCACACCGAATTTCAGCAGCGGGCGGGTATTGTAGGCGTCGTCGGCCAAGCCCATGAGAAAGCCCAGGGCGGTGGCGGCCAACAGGCCGAGCAGTTCCGGCTGCAACGGGCCGCCGTGCCCCGGGAACAAAGCACTGTAGAAGGAGAAAGCACCAAGGAACACAATGAAGAAACCGATGCCCCCGAAGGCCGGTTTACTGGCGTTGCTCCAGCGTGTGGGTTGCACTTTCGTCTCGCGCAAGCCGAGCGTGGTGGCGAAGCGCATGAACACTGAATTCACCAGCAGGCTGAAGGCCAACGCCGCGAAGAAGAGCCCGGCGAGGATGAGGAAGAGCTGGCTGCCGCTGTACATGTTTCACTTCGCCTTTACAAGACGGGCCAGATCCACGAAGGGAGCGCCGTTGCGGTCTTTTTCACTGAGGATGGGCTCCTCGATTCCCCAATCAATGCCCAGTGCGGGATCGTTCCAAAGGATGGTGCGCTCAGCGCTCTTTTCGTAGAACGCGGTGCATTTGTAACTGAACACGGTGCCGTCCTCCAGGGTGCGGAAGCCGTGCGCGAACCCGGCAGGGATCCACAGCATCACTTTTTCCTCGCCGTCCAAGCGCAAAGCGAAGTGCTTGCCGAACGTCGCGCTTTCCGGGCGGATGTCAAGGCATACATCAAGCACGGCTCCGTTGATCACGCGCACCAATTTCCCTTGGGCGAACGGTGGTGCTTGGAAATGCAGGCCGCGCAAAACCCCGCTTGAGGAAAGGCTCTCATTGTCCTGCACGAAGCATGCGTCCAGCCCAGTGGCTTCCTCGAAGCCGCGTGCATTGAACGATTCCAGGAACCAGCCACGCGGATCACGGAACACCCGTGGCCGCAGCACGAGCAGTCCTGGCAACGGTGTGGTTTCGGTGGTCATCCCCGCTTCTTCCTGCCGATGTTGAACGGCAGCCGGTTGCCTTGTTCCGCCCTGTCCTCGTAGTAACCACCATAGCCATAACCGTAGCCATAGCCATAGCCATAGCCGTAACCGTAGTTGTAGCCGTACTTGTTCCGGTCGATATCCACCCCGTTGAGGATCGCGCTCATGCGCGTGATCTTGTTCTCATTGATCATACGGTCCACGTTCTGCACGAACTGCTTTTTACTGTAGTCGGCTCGGAAGATGTAGATCGGGTAATCGGCTTTCTGGATCATCGGCAGGCCGTCCGTTACGAGACCGACCGGCGGGTTGTCGATGAGCACGATATCGTACATGGACTTGAGCTGTTCCAGCAGTTCGTTCATCGCATCGCTGATGATGAGTTCCGAAGGGTTGGGCGGGATCGGGCCGGCGGTGATGAAATCGAGGCCGGGTATCGCACTGTGCTGCACGCAGTTGCCCAGCGTGTCCTTGCCGATGAGAAGTGTGCTCATGCCCCGCACGTTCTCCACACCGAAGCCGAGGTGGATCTTGGGTTTGCGCATGTCCAGATCGAGCACAATGACCCGCTTGCCACTGAAGCTGATGATACCTGCCAAGTTGATGGCAACGAAAGTCTTGCCCTCGCCACTGATGGTACTGGTAATGGCGATCACCTTGGCCCCGGGCGTATTGTCCACGAACTGCAGGTTCGTACGGACGGTCCTGAAGCTCTCCGCAATGAGGCTCTTCGGGTTCTTGTCCACGAGCAGTTGGCTGATGGGGATCTCCTTCTTGTACTTCGGGATCATGCCCAGTATGCCGATAGAGGCTTGGGAACCCTTGGCGATGTCGAAGAGCGAAGTGATGTTGTCGTGCAGGATATACCGGATGAGCACGACGAAAAGGCCCAAGATCACACCGATGGACAAGTAGGATACGGACACCAGCTTACGGTCCGGGGAAATGGCGGCGCGCGGTATCTCCGGCTCCTCCAGTGTGCGGTTGTCCGGAACGAATCCCGCCCGGCTGATGCGGTATTCGATGTCCTTCTCCAACAGTTGGGTGTAATACTTCTCGTTGATGTTGAAGAGGCGCGTGATGCGCGCGTATTCGAGTTCCTTTTCGGGCAGCGTGGTGAACTGCGCCTCGAATTCGGCCAACTGGGCTTCATAGCGGTCTTTCCGCGCTGCGAAGCGTTTGCGCATGTTCGCAATGCTTTCGATGATCATCCGTTTCTGGATGTTCAAGCGCATCTGCACGCCTTGGTACCCTTCATGCGCTTCGGTGGCATCGCTGCCCATTTCATCGCGTTCCTTGATCATCGCCTCCAGCGTGGTGATCAATCCGGAAAGGGTCCGCTCGTATTCCGTGCCCACGAGCAAGGGGACCAAGTGGTACACATCCACCTCTCCGTTCTCTTCCGTGGTGGCCCGCTCGATCTCCGATAGCAGGCTTTCCTCAATGGCCATCTCGGCCATCTTGTTCTCGTAATCGGTCTGGCGCTCCAGATAGATCGCCGTCAGGTTGTTCTTGTCGGCCACACGGTCGGTGGTCTGCAACTTCTTCATCAAGAACTCATTGTTCCGCAGTTGGTCGAAAACGGTGTCCTTCTGCGAATCGATGAACCGTAGGATGCTTTCCGAACTCTCGCGCCGGCGTTCCACATCATAGTCCACGAATTCATCGGTCAGCGCCTTCACCATGTCGCGTGCAATGGTCGCATTATGGTCCTTGCACGATACTTCAACGGTTTTCGCGTTCGGGTCCACGATGCGCACGAAGACCTGTGCCGCGTATTTGGCGGCCAAGGTCTTCTGGTCGTTCACCTTCATGAACAGTTCACCATCGTCTTCCAGCTTTTCACGCACCTGCTCCTCGTCCATGCGGAAGTTGAACGCCATGTGCGGGGTGGTGACGCGCTGGCCGTTCCGTGCTTCAACCGTCTCCTTGTGGTCCGACTCCGGCAGCCGGTAGCTGATCTCCACCTTGTCGGCGCCCAACAGGGAAAAGAACAGCGGAACGTCCAGAATGCGTCCATCGATGACCTCCACATCCTCTATTGTGAAAGGACTGGCGGTATAAAGTTCATTGGTGAGGATGTTGCCCTTGAAATAGTAGCTCACGTGCATGGGCAGGCGCTTCAGCGCACGCAGGATGAAGAAGCGCGAGTGCAGCAGTTCCACATCGGCGGTCAGGTTCTGGTCCTCAACGAACTGTGTGACCTTGAGCACCTGCTGCGCGGTGTTGCTCTGTTCGAATTGCAGGAGCGCACGGCTCTCGAACGTTTCCGCTGTGTAGCGCAAGTAGAGGTAAGCCGCTGCCCCGGCCAGCGTGATACAGAGCACGATCCAGATCAGACTACGCTTTACGATGTATATGAAGAGACCCAGCTCGAACTCGTTGCTGAAGTTCGTGATGCGCTCGCGGTAGCTCTCGAAATTGAGGTTCCGCTGGCTGATATCCTCGCTCAGCATGCGCTCACTTGAATCCGTTCACGATCCCGTAAACGAGGATCACGCTGGTAAGCAGGGAGATCACAGGGCCGAGGTCCTGGAGGAGTTCTTTGGCTATGTCGGCGTTGGGTTGCACATACACCACATCGTCGCCTTGCATCACCATGTCAGCGTACTTCAAGCCATCGATGTCGGAGAGGTCGAATTCGTAAACCCAACGTCCGCCTCCGGGCTTTTTCCTGAACACTTTCACCTTGTGCGCATTGGCCCTATCGTCCAGGCCTCCGGACAGCCCGATCACTTCCAATAGCGTGGCGTTATTGTTCTCGATGGGAACCACGCGCGCCGTACCGCCACCTCCGTTGAAAACCACTACCCGCCGATTGGTGACGGACAGTTGCACGAAGGGAAGCTTGTAGTAAACGCGATAGATGTCCTCGAGCATCATCTCGGCCTCGCGCAGGGTTAACCCCGCCAGCTTGGTGCGGCCTATGATCGGCAACTTCACCATGCCGTCGAACTCAACCGGGTAAATGAACGAGAGGCGCTGGATCGCACGTGCATCGCCTTGGTCATCGCTCACCAGATCGATCATTTTGAAGCCTCCATTGGCGAACAGCCTGAACTGGATGTTGTCGTTTGCCTGGATGCGGAATGTTTCCGGAGCACTGTCCGGCAACTGATCGAACGCATAATCCACCGGCGTCTTGAACATGATGTCCCGGTTCACCGTGCAGCTGGCGCCGAGCATTGCGACAAGGAACAATACGCACCAGGTCTTGCTGCTTCCTTTCATTCTATTCGTCACGGTGGGTGTATTGTCCCGGGTTGCTTGAGGGCCCCCGTGCGCCGGTGGCCGTGTACGTGGGCGGCCAAAAGTAACGATCCGATCCCGCAGGCTCAGTTGAGCAGCGATCGGTACAGGTCGGCGGTATCCTCCACCAACCTGCTGAAGTGGTATTTGGCTTTCACATGCTGCCAACCGGCAATGCTCATGCTTGCCCGCAACTGATCATCTTCCACGATCCGGAGCATGTTGTCGGCAAGGGCACCCTGATCCTCGCTCGCGCTGAGCAAGGCGGTGCGGCCGGGCAGTACCACGTTCTCTATGCCTCCGACGGCGGTGCTTACGATCGGCCGGTTACTGGCTTGGGCTTCTATGAGGCTCACCGGTGTCCCTTCGTTCAACGATGTGAGGGCCACCAGATCCACACCGGCATTTACGATGTCGATCTCCTTGATCCAACTGGTGAAGGTGACCGTGGCTTTGGCCACCACGGGCTTGCCATTAACACCATGGCCGAAGCCGTGGCCATTGAAGTAGGGGCCTTTGGCCATGCTCATGCCCAAGGCGATCACTTTCTGCTCCAAGCGCTCGCGCTCCTCACCGTCCCCGACAATGAACGCCCGAACGCGTTTGCCGGTGCGTTCGCTCACGTTCTGCAAAGCGTTGAGGAAGAGGTCGTGGTTCTTCACCGGTACTAGGCGCCCAACGATCCCGATGGCGATCTCATCGTCATCAACCCCGTAAACCTTGCGGAAGAGTTTGCGCTTGGTGGCTTGGTCGGTTTGGAACCGGGAAAGATCGAAGCCGAGCGGGATCACGGTCACTTTCTCGGCGGGGCAAATGCGGTGTTCATCCACCAGTTCTTCTTTCTGCCGATCGCTGATAGCCACGATACGCGTGCTACGCCGGGCAAGGAAACGTTCAATGCTCTTGTACAACTGGGTGCGCACCTGCCCGAAGTAGCTGTGGAAGATGTGCCCGTGGAAAGTATGCACGATCACAGGCACGCCCAGATCGGCCGCAGCCATACGGCCCACGGCACCGGCCTTTGCGGCATGCGTGTGCACGATATCGGGCTTGAACTCCTGAATGATCTGCTTGATCCGACGGTAGGCTGCGCGATCACGCCATGGGGCCACCTCGCGCTGCATCTCTGGCAGGAAAACCGGTTCCAAACCAAGGTTGTCGAGGATGTGCTGGCTGCCTTCTTCGTTCTCGCCCCATTTGCCGCCCACCAACAATGTCTCGAATTCCGGGGCCAAGTACTTGCTCAGGTAAGCCACATTGTGCGTGGGGCCACCGAGGTTGAACCGGTTGATGATGCGCAGGACGCGAGGCATGGGTCTGCTTGAAGGGACGCGAACTTACCGTGTAACACACTGATGGCAGGGCCTTATGCCATCCATCTTTTCCACCACGATAAGTAGACGAGCAGGGCGTGTACGGTTGCCTGTGCACTTCCGGGACTTGTCGAAGCAAGCTGCTTGCGAACGGCGCTTACTTCCATCCAACTCAAGCCCGCTGCTTCCACCAGATCCTTCTCCAATAGCCCATCCGCCAAGGATGCCATGGGTCCCCTTAAGAGCTCCAGCAGCGGCACTTCGAATCCTTTCTTGCTCCGGGTCATCACGGTCGCGGGCAGGATGTGGCCGAAGGTTTCGCGGAGGATGTGCTTGCCCGAGCCTTTGTGCAGCTTCTCTTCGGCTGGCAGGCTGAAGGCGAATTCCACAACGCGCTTGTCCAAGAAGGGCGTGCGAACTTCAAGTGCATGCGCCATGCTGGTGAGGTCCACCTTGTGCAGCATGTCGTTGGGCAATGTGGTCATCACATCGCCGAGCAACACACCGTTCAATCCGGTCACGCGATCAACACCATTGGACATCGCCTTTGCGCGGGCGCGACGCTCTTCATTGGTCGCGGCGTTCGGTACCAAGCGATCGGCGGCACCGGGTTCGGAGAAGGCTGCGAGTTCCAGGAAACGGGAGGCTTCTTCACCTTTCGCCAAACGTGCGAAGCGATCGAACTGGCGGAACTTGTTCTGCAAGGCGCCGTTGCGCGATCGTGGCAACGCGCTCCAAAGAGGGGCCAACAAAGTCACCGCACGTTCCGCTGCACCGGGCGAACGCCAGCGCAACTCGGCTTGGTGTTTCTGATAGCCACCAAAGACTTCATCGGCACCGTCGCCGCTCACCGCAACGGTCACATGCTTGCGCGTGCGCTCGCACAGGATGAAAGAGGGGAGGGCACTGCTATCGGCGAACGGTTCGTCGGTGGCGGCGAGCAGGCGCGGGTAGGCTTCGGCCAACTCTTCGCGCGTGAGCTTGAAGGTCGAATGTTCGCTCTTGATATGCCGTGCCACTTCCTCCGCGTAACGCGATTCATCGAAGAAGGGATCATCGGTATACCCGATGCTGAAGGTGTGCAGGTTGTTGTGGTGCCGCGCGGCCAAAGCGCTCACGATGCTACTGTCCACGCCACCGCTCAGGAAGGTGCCTACGGGAACGTCGGCGATCAAGCGCATGCGCACGGCATCGTCCATCAGATCGAAGAGCGTCTTCTTCGGATCGGTGGAGCGCTTCACCTGCTTGCTCGCTTCCACCACATCATACCAGCGTTCCACACGAGCGCCAGTTGCGCTCACTGTGATCGAATGGCCCGGCAACAACTTGTGCGTGCTGCTGAAGATCGTGTTGGGAGCAGGGACGTAGTGGTAGGTGAAGTACTGCTGGAGCGAATGCCGATCCATGGTGCGCGTTGCACCCAAGGCCATCAACCCGCGCAGTTCGCTGCTGAAATGGAAGTGCCCATCGGTTTCGCACCACCACAAGGGCTTCACACCGAACCGATCGCGCGCAACGAAAAGTTCATCCGTCTCCTTGTCGTGGATGGCGAGGGCGAAGAAGCCATTGAGGTCGTGCAGGAACGCGGGGCCTTTCAACGTGTACAGACGCAGCACGACTTCCGTGTCGCTGTGGCTCCGGAACGTATGGCCTTGTTTTTCCAGTCCAGCGCGCAGTTCCTGGAAGTTGAAGACCTCCCCGTTGAACGTGATGCTGTACCGCCCACCATCATCAATGAAAGGCTGGTGACCAGCCGAACTGGTGTCGATGATGCTCAGCCGTCGTTGCCCCAGCGAAGCGCGCCCTTCGCGCAGGAGGCCTTCATCATCCGGACCACGGTGCGCGATGCATTGCAACGCGGCACGCAAACGATCCTCGCCGATAGGGGCGTTCGCGCTGATGCGATAGGATCCGACTATGCCACACATGGTCTTCTGTAACATCCACCTGTTGCGCGGTGTGTCCATCGGAACACCACTTGGCGGGCGGAAGATCTTCCGCCCCTACAGGTGGATCACCTCGCCGTACGCTGCTGCGGCCGCTTCCATGATCGCTTCGCTCATGGTCGGGTGCGGGTGCACGGTCTTGATGATCTCGTGGCCGGTGGTCTCCAACTTGCGGATGCTCACGCACTCGGCGATCATCTCCGTAACGTTCATGCCGATCATGTGTGCACCGAGCAGCTCGCCGTACTTGGCATCGAAGATCAGTTTCACGAAACCGTCCTTGGCTCCGGCCGCGCTGGCTTTACCGCTGGCGCTGAAGGGGAACTTGCCCACTTTGATCTCCAGTCCTTTTTCCTTGCACTGCTTCTCGGTCATGCCAACACTGGCAACTTCCGGTGAGCAATAGGTGCAGCCCGGTATGTTGCCGTAGTCCAAGGCATGCGGCTTCTGGCCAGCAATGGCTTCCACGCAGATGATGCCTTCGGCACTTGCAACGTGCGCGAGCGCTTGGCCCGGTGTTGCATCGCCAATGGCGTAATAGCCCGGGATATTGGTCTTGTACATCTCGTCGGTCTTGATCTTGCCTTTGTCGGTGACGATGCCGACCGCTTCGAGACCGATGCCTTCGATGTTGGAGGCGATGCCCACAGCGCTCAATACGATATCGCACTCGATCACCTTCTCGCCTGCGGCACTCTTCACGGTCACCTTGCAGCCTTTGCCACTGGTGTCCACCTTGGTCACTTCCGAGGAGACCATCACATCGATGCCCTGCTTCTTGAAACTCTTCTCCAGTTGCTTGCTCACGTCCTCGTCCTCCACAGGCACCACGTTCGGCAGGAACTCGACAAGGGTCACCTTGGTGCCGATGCCGTTGTAGAAATAGGCGAACTCGCTGCCGATGGCACCGCTGCCCACCACCACCATGCTTTTCGGTTGTTCCGCCAGCACCATGGCTTCGCGGTAGCCGATGATCTTCTTGCCGTCCTGCGGCAGGTTCGGCAGCGCACGGCTGCGCGCGCCTGTTGCGATGATGATGTGCTTGCCTTCAAGCACCTGCTTCTTGCCGTCTGCGCCGGTCACTTCGATCTTCTTGCCGGGCTGCAACAGGCCCACGCCCATGATCACATCGATCTTGTTCTTCTTCATCAGGAACTGCACGCCCTTGCTCATGCCATCGGCTACGCCACGGCTGCGGGCCACAATGGCCTTTATATCCGGCGTGCCAGCACCCACGGTGATCCCGTAATCCTTCGCGTGGTTGATGTACTCGAACACCTGCGCGCTCTTCAGCAACGCCTTGGTTGGTATGCAACCCCAGTTGAGGCAGATGCCACCAAGCGCCTCGCGCTCAACGATGGCTGTTTTCAAACCGAGTTGGCTGGCACGGATGGCGGCAACATAGCCGCCGGGGCCACTGCCGAGAACGATGACGTCGTAGCTCATTGTGTTGGAATGCTCTTGGAAAAGTGGGTGCGAATGTAGCCGTTCACCTGCGTGGCTTCGGGCGGTTTACTTTGCCGACAAGTCACAACACCATGCCTGTACAATACCAGCCCGATGCTTTGGGAAACACCCAGCGTCCTGGCCTCGTCACCTTCTTGGGGATCCTCAGTTTCATCAACACCGGAGGTTTCCTGCTGCTGTATGGCTTTGCTTGGTGGGGCATGAGCGCGTTGAGCAGCGTGCCCTATGAAGAGTTCGCGGCGAAAGTGGAGGAGGCCATGGAGCCTATGCGTCAGAGCGTGCCCGAAGAAAAGTACGCGCAGATCGACACGATCATGCCGATCATGTACAACACTGGTGCGCTGCTCTGTGCCCTGCTCTTCCTGCGCACACTAGTGCGGCTGGTTGGTACCATCGGGATTTGGCGCGCGAAACGCGGCGGCTTTTTCATTTATGCCGTGGCCCAGATCGGCGGCATCTTCCTGCCCATGGTTTTGCAGGCATGGAGCATGGTCGGCGTGTTCGGACTGTTCATGTCCGTGGCAATGACGGCAGCGTTCGGCAGCCAGTTGAAGCGGCTGAACTGAACCTAGCCGCGTACCGCGATCCCACTGATCTCAACGTTCGCGTTTGCCGGCAGTCCCTTCACGGCGACCGCTTCGCGCGCAGGTGGCGCATCCTTGAAGTAGGATCCGTACACGGTGTTCACGGTGCCGTAGTGCGCCATGTCGCTGAGGAAGATGGTGACTTTCACCAAGTGCTCATAGCCGAGGCCGGCTGCGCGCAACAGGATGCCGATGTTCTCCATCACCTGTGTGGTTTCTTCTTCAATACTGCCCATGGCCAGTTGGCCACTGGCGCCCCTGAAAGCGACCTGGCCGCTGATGAAAACGAAGCCATTGGCTTCCATGGCCGGGGTGTACGGTGCTATCGGCTTTGCCGCGCCGGGCGGATGGATGGGCTTTTTCATGCTTGCGTTCATTGGGATCACCGGTGGACGTTTCACCCATGCAGTGCAGCGTGAAGGCGGTCCGGTGGGAAGCAAAGGTGCACTTCGGTCGGAGATCCTCTGGGCCATCAAGAACAGCGGCGCGCCCCTTTCGGAACGCGCCGCTGCCATCTCATTCAACTGCGGTATCAGTCCACAACGATGGTCTCGATCATCGCATAGCCATCGCGCTCTACGCGCAAGACATACACCCCGCTTTGCAGGCCCGACACGTCAAGGGCCGACTCACGAAGCTCACCTGCGACCGCGCTGTAGGTGACGCCCGTCACAACCGCACGGCCGGTGATATCCATCAACCTAACCGTTACTTGTCCGTCGGCTACGGTCAGGGTACGAACCATCAATTTGTCATTGGCGGGATTCGGATATGCGAGCAGTTCGTCCGTCGCCCCATCCGTGGTGGTCATCAACCTGTCCTCCTCGTTTTCTTTCTTCTCGCACGAGAGGAAGCCATTGTTGGTGGTGCCGTCCACGAAGTTCTTATTGATACTGTTGAGCACCTTGTTCAACTGCTTCAGCGAATACGGGCCGCCACAGTTGCCGATCTTGGCGTTGGCCAAGCCCAGGATGAAGTCCACCGACATGCCCAGGAACACCCCCTGCGCAACGTAGGTTTCACCGAGCAACGCAGAACTGCTGCCGAAGTCCGGGTCCGCAGCATCGAAGGCCACGCTCAAGGTCGTGGCGACCAACTGGCCCGCCAAAGTGTTGCCGTAGCCGGTCGGGTCCACCAAGGAACCCGGGGGTAGTTTGGCAGGTGTGCCGGCCGAAGGCAGGAAGTCGGTGACAGCCTGTGCGTTGGTAAGCACCAACGTGCGTCCGTTGCCGCAGGTGCCACCCACGGTGAGCCCGAATGGGAACGCGCTGGCAAAGTTCGCGTGCAGGTAAGCGGCAGGATTGTTCCCGTTCGGCCGCGCGCCCCAGCCTCCCATGGTCTGCGTGCGCAACTGGCAGGTATCACCGCAGGACTGCACCGTAACACTGTACACGTAGGTCTGGAACGCACTCTGCGGGCAGGCGTCATCGGTAGCTGTAACGATGAAGGAGTAGAAGCCGCTGCTACCAGCGGTGCCCGTCCAGCATACGGTGCCGGTAGCCGGGTTCGTACCGCTGGAGCTGAACGTTGCACCGGGCAGCACCGCGCCAACGTTGCTCGTCAAAGTCAACCCATCGGTTGCGTCGGGATCGCTGATCGCGAGATCGAAGCAGAACTGATCCGTTTCGCACATATCGAGCGAATACGATTCTGTTTGAAGGGCAGTGCCGGAGAGGTTGGTGATGGCACCTGCGTTCGGGTCAGGCGGCTGGTTGGTACAGGGGATCACCACGAACTGCATGTCGCGCGTCACGGAGCCGATCACGTTGTTCAGGTTATCGTGTTCCACCACCTTGAAGGTCACCACGAAATTGCCCAACAACGTGGGCGTGAACGTGATCAGGCCGCTGGAAGGATTCAGGGTGATCCCGGGAATGGGCGCGCCGAAGGTGTATCCGGACTGGTAGGGTACGGGTGTACCACCGGACTGCATCGCGCTGACGAACTCATAAGAGAGCAGGTCGCCGTCCTGGTCGCTCACACCGAAGCTGTACGAAACCGGTTGGTTGACGCACACGTACGGGATAGGGGCATTGTTGAACACGGGCGAATCATCGCAGGAGGAGCCTGCATTGTTCAGCGTGCTTTCCAACTGAAAGCTCAGCGAGCTGGGGTCCACCAGGTTAACGATAGCCCCGTTGCGGCAGCATTGGCTCCAGGTCATGGTCCAGGTATCGCATGGCGGAAGGGTGATGAGACCGGAATAAACCCACTGTGCCACGCCTGGCAACGAACCGCCATTGCAGGAACTGTTCGGGAGCTCGGCGGCGCATAACTGCGATACTTCAGTAATGCTCGTGTTGTTCACGGTAAGCGATTGCTGGCCGCAAGGCGAATCGAACGTGATCGACTCTTGCGTGTTCGGGACTATGCCCGCGCAATCGCGGAACAGGTTGAGGGTGATCCGGTATTGGTTGTTGCCCATGCATTCCCAGAGGATCTCCGACCCCACGATGTGCGAGGCGGAGACTTGCTGAACGCTCAGTAGGGCAGCCGCGAACAGGGCGGGCAGGGTGCGCTTCAGCCAGGGTTTTGGGCCACGGCCGTTGGCGAGTGTACTTCGTTGTTTCATTTTGGTCGGGTTTGTTGGGTTAGGGAAGTTGGTTGTTAGAGTGAAGCCGTTACAAAAGGTTGGGTCGCAAGGCATGGGCTCGGTGTGATCACAACGGGACATGCTGTCCTGCTGCATGGACTCCGCGTAAGTGCATGCGCACGTTGAAGTGTTGGGGAATGGCTGGATCCTTTCGGGGGCGGGCAAAATAGAGGAGTTGGCCCCCGCGACGCAAGACCCCCAGAGGGATGATCCGTTCAGGTTACCAAAGCGGCGTTGGTCTCACAAGCCCGATTTTCCTCAATACGGAAGGCATGGCTTTCAATTCCTTCTTCCGTTTCCGACCGGTTTAGCTTCGCCCCCGCAATGGATCGACAACCCCTCATTCTGGTCACCAACGACGATGGCATTACAGCCACGGGCATCCGCACGTTGGCGGAGGAGATGAAGGCCTTCGGCCGCGTGCTCGTGGTGGCGCCGGACAAGCCGCAGAGCGCCATGGGCCATGCGATCACCATACACCATTACCTGCGCTTGCAGAAGGTGGACCTGCTGGAAGGAGTGGAGGCGTACGCCTGTAGCGGTACGCCGGTGGATTGCGTGAAGCTGGCCATCTACGAAGTGATCAAGGGCAAGCCCGCGCTATTGGTGAGTGGGATCAACCACGGCAGCAACATCAGCATCAATGTGTTGTACAGCGGCACCATGAGCGCGGCGGTGGAAGGTGCTCTGGAAGCGATACCGAGCATCGGCTTCTCCCTCATGGACCATAGCATCGACGCCGACTTCGGGCGCGTGCGGCCGATCGTGCGCAGCGTAACGTCCAATGCACTTAAGCACGGGATCCCCAAGGGTGCGTGCCTCAACGTGAACGTTCCGAAGGAAAGTGGCGAACCGCTGAAAGGTGTGCGCGTGTGCCGCCAAGCATGGGGAAACTGGGAGGATGACTTCGAAGCGCGCCGCGATCCCATGGGCAAGGACTACTACTGGTTGAAGGGCCGTTTCAAGGATCTGGATCATGGCGAGGACACTGATGTGTGGGCCACGCACAATGGCTATGCGAGCGTTGTACCGGTGCAGTTCGACATGACGGCGCACCATGCCATCGCGGAGTTGAACACATGGGATCATGCGCATTGACCGGTTCGGTATCGGCTTCGTCCTCGGTCTCATCTTCCCGGTCTTCGGGTTCTTCGGCTACGGCCTCATCTATACCACCGGCATACGGCCGAACCACGACATGTCCTGGTTCGTCAACGACCTGTTCCTCGGTACGAGCGAATACCGCACACAGATCGTGTCGTTGAGCCTCATTGCCGATGCCGCGCTCTTCTTCGTGTTCGATCGTGGTGGTCACCACAAAGCCATGCGGGGTGTGATCACGGCAATGATCGCCTATGGCCTCTACATCGTACCGGTGATCGCTTACGATGAACTCAGCAAGCTGGGCTGGCTATGAGCGGCAAGCGCCTTTACGTGATAGCGGGCGAGGCCAGCGGCGATCTGCACGGGGCCAACTTCCTCAAGGCGCTGCGCGCGAAAGATCCAACGATAGAAGTGCGGGCATGGGGCGGCGATCGCATGCAAGCGGAAGGTGCGCACATCGTGAAGCACTACCGCGAGCTCGCCTTCATGGGCTTCGCCGAAGTAGTGATGAACCTGCGCACGATCCTTAGGAACATCAGTGTCTGCAAGGAGGACATCGCAGAATGGAAACCGGATGCCTTGGTGCTCATCGACTATCCCGGCTTCAACCTGCGCATTGCCGAGTGGGCACATGAGCAAGGCATCAAGGTGCTGTACTACATCAGCCCGCAGATCTGGGCATGGAAGAAAGGACGCGTCCACAAGATCAAGCGGGTGGTGGACCGCATGTTCACCATCCTGCCCTTCGAGAAGGAGTTCTATGCGCAGTACGGCATGGACGCGGAGTTCGTAGGGCATCCGTTGTTGGACGAGATCTCCGGCAGCACGGTATTAACCTCCCCCTCTCCTTGGAAGAGGGGGCAGGGGGGTGAGGTCGCATTGCTTCCCGGCAGCCGACGACAGGAGATCGGCACCATGTTGCCGGTGATGCTGGACGTGGCGAAACGCTTTCCGGGCGAGCGCTTCGTGGTGGCCGCTGCGCCGAGCGTTCCGCGCAGCTACTACGAGGAGATGATGAAGGGCTCCGATGCGCAGCTGGTGATCGGCGACACGTACGGCGTGCTACGGAAGTCGAAGGCGGCGTTGGTCACCAGCGGCACGGCCACACTGGAGACGGCCTTGTTCGGCGTTCCCATGGCGGTATGCTACAAAGGCAGCGCGGTGAACGTATGGTTGGCAAAACGGTTGGTGAAGGTGAAGTACATCAGCTTGGTGAACCTCATCATGGACAAGCCCGTGGTGCAGGAGCTGATCCAGGAGTACATGAACGAGCGCGTGCTGAGCGCGGAGTTGGAACGCCTGCTGCACGACGAGGAGTACATCCGGGACATGCATCGGGACATGGCCGACCTGCTGCACGTCCTCGGTGGTGCGGGTGCTTCGGCACGAGTTGCCGATGGCGTGTGGAAAAGTCTGAACGGCGTTGCCTGAGCACGGCAACACCCGCCGGTAGTTTCGCGGCCGTCATGCGCAGCCTCTTCCTTTTCATCCTCTTGTGCGTAGCGCAGGTCGCGTCCGTCGCCCAAGAGCGTTCGCTACGCGTGGGCATACTCCGTGATCGGCCGGTGGAACGCATTGTGGTGCTGAGCGCCGGGGGCGGCTACAACATCATGGCGGATGGGAAGAAAGCCGGCGAACTGCTCAGCAACGACGGGTTGCGTGTGGAAGTGGTGGCGGGAAAGCTGCAAGCGAAGTCGTTGGCAGCGAGTTTCACAGCGCAGTACATCGAGTTGGTGCAGAAAGTCCCGCAGAGCAACTTCCGCTTGAAAGTGCTCGACAGCAAACTGGCGGAACGTACCTATCCCGGACATCTGCGCGTGGACCGCAGCGGAACGCGGTTAAAACTCACCAACCACGTGGGCATGGAGGACTACACGGCGGGCGTGATCCAGAGCGAGGCCGGCAAGGACCATTGCGCCGAGTACTACAAACTGCAGGCGGTCACCTGCCGCACCTATGCGCTCACGAATATCCGCAAGCACCTGCCCGAAGGCTTTGAAGTGTGCGACGGCGTGCATTGCCAGGTGTACCAAGGCAAGACCCTGAACCCGGATATCGTTGCGGCCGTTGCGGCCACGGAGGACATGGTGCTCGTGGATGCGGGCATCAAGCTGATCCACGCCACCTTCCATAGCAACTGCGGCGGCGAGACCTTGAACTGCGAGGATGTGTGGAGCAAGCCCGAGCCCTATCTCCGTGCCGTAACGGATTCCTTTTGCATGCACGAGCCGCATGCGGTGTGGAGCAGGACCATCGGCAAGGCGGAGTGGTTGGCGTACCTCCAGAAAAAGTGGAAGGTGAACACAACGGATACGGCAGCCATTGCCGGTGCGCTGAGCATGGAACCGCACCGCCGCACATTCTACCTTCCCAATGTGCAACCTGCGGTGCCGCTGGAAGATGTGCGCCACGACTGGAAGTTGAACAGTGGCTTCTTCTCGATCCATACCACCGGCGAGAACGTGTTGTTGGAAGGTCGCGGGTTCGGACATGGGGTAGGGCTCTGCCAGGAAGGAGCCATGCACATGGCACTCACGGGCATGAACTACACGGACATCCTGCACCACTATTATACCGATGTGCATCTGGTGGACCTGAGCGCGCTGGACTTCTTCCGGGATGAAAGCCTGGTGCCCGAGGAACCCGCGCCCGGTACTTCGCCTGCCACGTTCAATGCTGGCGAGCGATAGGACATGCCCGCGTGCATCTACATCACCGACCCGCACCGCCAGGTGCTGCAAAGCGAAGGGGATTGTCAGAGCAAAGGAACCATACGAGCTTATGTTGGGGGAAAAGACAATTAACCCATGTGGTGCTCGAATCAGTTGATCGCGGTTTGCTTTGGGTGCGTGTCTCTTCTGTTGATTGGATGCAACTCTAAGGTAAAGGCGCTAAAGTGTATCGGGGAAGCTACAGGTTCGCTCCGTGCTGAACAGAGCTACCAAACCCTATTGCATGCATTCAATCAGCGTATTGATAGTAGACCAGTTGATAGCTCTGGCGTCGTTGAGCGCGTAGCCGGAGGGAATGTCCTTTTCAATAGTGACAGGACGAAAGCGATTGCGATGGAGTTGGAGATTTACGATCTGGAGAACGGCAGTAGAAATGGCTACGGTACAGTATACCTCGCTACTCTAAGAGACGATTCAGGATGGGTCTTTGTTCGTGGCGATGCCCCGAATTTCCACTTGTCCACGCGAGATGCTCAACTCCGTGAAAGACTGGACTCCAAGTACCTTGAAGAGCACATTCTTGGCCGGTTTGTGGATGACGGCCTCATGAACAAAGATGGATGCTCACTTAACCAAGATTACATCGAGGGCAGATGGGCCAAGCATTGACCGGTCGGTAGTCCCAGCGCTAGCTCGGCTTTAGCGCGCGAGCCAGCCCCGCATCCGCTCGGATCGCGCGGACTGTCGCTCGCCTGTGGCGAGTGACCTTAAGTCTTTGGCCCACCTCAAGCCCAAGACCGAAGCCAGGAACCGTTCACTTCAGAGCACCATCAACCCGCATCTTCGCGGCGCGCCGTTTTCATCCTCACATCTTCCGCGTTTCCACAGCCCCCGACCATGGCCCGCATCTACATCACCGATCCGCATCGCCGAGTGCTGGGCGGCCATCCGTGGATCTTCGACAGCCAGGTGCTGCGGAGCGAAGGCGACTTCGAGCCCGGTGATGTGGTTGAGGTGGTGGATGTGAAGAAAGGGCCGATCGGCCAGGGCTTCATCAATCCGAAAAGCGTGATCCGCGTGCGGCTGTTCACCCGCAGCATGGATGTGCGCGTGGACGAGGGCTTCATCCGGCACCGCATCCGCAATGCATGGTTGCACCGCCAACGGCTGGGCTACACGGGCAGCTGCCGCGTGGTCTTCGGCGAAAGCGATGGGCTGCCGGCCCTCATCGTGGACAAGTTCAACGATGCCGATGCGCCCAGCGAATGCGTGCTGAGCATCCAAACCCTTGCCTTGGGCATGGAGCGTTGGAAAGACGTGGTGGCGGACGAGCTGCGCGCGCTCTTCAAACCGCGTGGGATCTACGAGCGCAACGATGTGGCCGTGCGCGAGAAGGAAGGCATGGTGCAGCACAAGGGCCCTTTGGGTGCCGACTTCCCAACGCGCTTGGTGATCAACGAGAACGGCATCCGCATGGAGGTGGACGTGGCCACCGGCCAGAAGACCGGGCACTTCCTCGATCAGATGCGCAACCATGCCGCCATGGCGCCCATCTCGGCCGGCGCCCGCGTGCTCGACTGTTTCACGCACACGGGCGGTTTCGCACTGCACGCCGCGTACCACGGCGCGCGCGACGTGCTGGGCTTGGATATCAGCGAGGATGCCGTTGCCTTGGCCAACCGCAATGCCCAGCTGAACGGCTTGCAGGAACGTTGCACCTTCCAAGCAGCCAATGTCTTTGACTTCCTAACGGATGCCAGCCGCAACAACAAGCTGTGGGATGTGATCGTGCTCGACCCGCCCGCCTTTGCCAAGAGCAAGAGCGCCTTGGAGAACGCGGTACGTGGTTACAAGGAGATCAACCTGCGCGCGCTGAAGTGCCTGCACACAGGAGGCTTCCTCGTAACGTGCTCGTGCTCCTTCCACATGGGGCCTGAACTCTTCCAAAAGACCATTTCCGATGCTGCCCGCGATGCCGGCAAGCAGTTACGCGAGGTGTACACTGGCAACCAGCCGCCCGACCATCCCGTGCTATGGGGCGCGCCGGAGACGCACTACCTCAAGTGCCACATTTTGCAGGTGGTGTGAGGTTGGGTGTAACGTCTTTGCGCCTCGCGACAACGCAGTTCTGCGACCCCGCCGTACGGCGGGTCGAAAGGCAGCATCGTCGTGCTCACTTGTTCTGATCCCTTGAACCCCTTCGGGGTCAAATTCTGTGGAGGTCCGCGACCTCAGCGGGGTCGCAGAAATTAGAATGACCAAGCCCAACGTGGTATCCGACCCCGGTGGGGTCGCACAACGGAGTCGCATTGTGCAGAGGCGGGCCAGCGCTCTAGACCGACAGGTGCGCTCGGGAGGACCCCAGCGTGCTGGGCGATCGGATGATAGCACAGCGCGAACCCCCGAAAAAATACCGTGAACAGGGTATTTCCGGATCGGATGGTAATGATGTGCTTCGGCCTTCGCCGATCGCACGATATCCAAGATGGTCAAAGGTCCCTGGAGCGATGTTATTCGTTCGCCTGCTTTGCGGGCCGTGTTGCCTTTTATCGGGGGCCTGGCCTACGCGCGCACGGCGCAACTCAACTTGGCCAGTGCTTGGGCCGTGTGCGGTGCACTGCTGTTGACGGTCCTGCTCGTCTGGCAGGTGCGCCGATATGCCCGGCGCTGGTGGCGCGGCGCGGCATTCTTGTGTTTCGCATTCGGCTTCGGGTTGCTGTGGCAGACACTGCGGGCGCCGGGCAACGATCCGCATCGGTTGGTGGTGGCGCCCGACCAGCATCGCCCGCTGCTCGTGGACATTACGGAAGTCACTGGGCTTTCGCCGAGCGTGGTACGCTGCAAGGCCGACGCTGAGGCTTGGCTGGACAGCAGCGGTGGTGAAGTAACACGGGGTGGGGTGCTGTTGATGGTGCGCCGCGATAGCTTGTCCGAAGGATTGCGGACAGGTGACCGCATCGCTATCCGCGCCCCGGTGAACCGCATTGATCGCGTGGCCGACCCGGGCGGTTTCGATCGCGGACAGTGGGCGGGCTCGCAAGGGATCTTCCACGAGGCGTTCGTTGAGAGCGGCAACTGGATGCGTGTCGCGTACGATCCGCCGTTCTTTTCGTTCTTCGAGGTGTGGCGAACCAACGTTGCGGGATGGTTCGACGCGCTTGATATTGCGCCACGCGAGAAGGGTTTGGTGAAGGCGCTGATCCTCGGCGTCAGGAGCGACATCGACACGGAACAGCGCGATGCCTTTGCGCGCAGCGGGACCATGCACGTGCTGGCGGTGAGCGGCATGCACGTGGGTCTGATCTATTGGATCCTGATGCAACTGATGGGCTGGTGGGGCAGGAGGACATGGGCGCGTCTGACGCGTGGTACACTCGTACTGGCTTCGTTGTGGGCGTTCACCGGCCTCACCGGTTGGTCGCCGAGCATCGTACGCGCTGCCATCATGTTCAGCATGTTCACGGTGAGCGACATGCGCGGCTTGCAGAACGAACCGATGAACAGCCTCAGCACCGCCGCCTTCCTGTTGCTGATATGGGATCCGTCCATGCTGGTGCAGCTGAGTTTCCAGCTTTCGTTCATGGCGGTACTCGGCATCATCCTCTTCTACAAACCGTTCATGCGGTTGTGGTCGCCCCCCAACGTTGTTCTGCATTTCATCTGGTCGGCATTGAGCGTTACGGTAGCCGCGCAGCTCATGACCACGCCATTGTCGCTGTGGGCGTTCGGCGCCTTCCCCACATGGTTCCTGCCCGCCAACCTATTGGTGGTAACTGCCAGCAGCGCCGCTGTCATCGTAGGCATTGTTGCATTGGTCTTCGGGCATGTACCCCTATTGGGCGAGTGCATACAGTGGGTGCTGGAGTTCCTGTTGTGGCTCATGGGCGCAGCTGCGCAATGGTTCGGCAAACTGCCTGGTGCATACCCGGCGATCCGCATGGACGGCTGGCAGTGTACCCTGCTTTATGCACTGATCTTCATCGCATCGGCGATGGTCGCATGGCAATGGCGCCGAGTGAAATGGTTGATGGCCGCATATGCTTTGATCCTCTTCATCGGTTGGTACCAACGCATTGATGCGACCATGGATCGCGATGCCTTCGTGGTGTACGACTATCGCGATGGGGTGCTTGCGGCCATGGTACACGGCCGGGAGATCGATGTAATGGAGGACAGCGTAACGGCAACGGATGCTTACGCGCGCCGTCGCATTGATGCGCATGTGCGGAAGTGGGGTTTGGAAACCATCCGGTCCGTCACTTCCTCGGCGGTGAGCGATTCTTTTCCCACAAGCACAGGAACCTCCGTGCACCGAGGTGGGCTGTGGTGCAGCGGTGATCTGCGTGTGCGCCTTGCTTCTGCCGGCCCGGTGGATCAACGCGGAGAGAACACATCCATGGAACAAGGGCAGCCGTTCCCTTTGGATGTGCTTGTGCTGCATGGTCCCGGCCGCTTCGAGGTGGAACAACTCATGGCCCTGCATGCTCCGCAACATGTTGTGCTGGCACCCGATATGGAACTCGGTAGTAGGAGGTACGTTCGCCGCTGGTGCGAGGAGCACGCGATCCATTGCCACGATGTACGTAGGCAAGGAGCGTTCATCTTGGCGCGCTGAAGCCCATGCTCGTTGACCGCATCCGTTGGAGCAAACTTCCCGCTGGTACATCGGCACCTGTTGCTGAGGGCAGGCCCATGCGCTGTGCGGTGAACGGCAAGCAACTGATACTGGTCCGTTGGAAGGGAGCGCTCCATGCATTGGAGGAGAAGTGCCCGCACCACGGGGAGTCACTCGCCGGAGGAAGGATAGACGAAGGCTGCATCGTTTGCCCCCGGCACTTATACCACTATGATCTGGTGACAGGTCGGGGCAAGCAACACGATGGTGGCAACGCGGCGACCTATCCGGTGGAGGAACGCCGCGATGGCACTTACATCGGTTTCACCGTTATGACGCTGCGGCTGTTCGGGCGCGACTTGTGGTGAGCGCCACGTATACAAGGCCTGAAATGAAGAACGCCCCGAACAAGTCGGGGCGTTCGATCGGATCGGTCGTGTGTTACCTGAACACTGTTACGTGCCCGGTGAAATCGTAGTCCTCCTTGCTGATCGCATCCACTACGTGTGCCTTGAAAACGTAGACGCCATTGGGCGCTGTGCTGCCGCCGGCGCTGCCATCCCAACCTTCGAACGGATCTTTGCTCGCATACACAACCTCGCCCCAGCGGTTGAAGACCATGAGATCGTACGTCTCGGCATCCACGACCTGCTGACCCGGGTACCAAACATCGTTGATGCCATCGCCGTTCGGTGTGAACGCATTGGGCAGGTAGTAGGCGTGCTGCTGCGGATCGAGGTGCGCGATGATCGTATCGGTACTGGTGAAAGTGATGCTCACCTCTTGTAGCAGCGTATCGTCCGGGGTGATCGGGTTGTGCAGGATCTCCCAGTACAACCAATCGTGGAACTCCGCGGGGTAGATCTTCAATGTCATCGGTACACTGCTGGGGACGCTCTCGATGTGCGGGAACTGCGTGATGATCGTGTTGCCCAGCTGCACATACCCGCCGGTACGCGGGTCCACATCCACGTACACATCGTACCGGATGGGTGGAACGAAGTGCGCAACCACGCTATCAGGCACATCGAAATCGACGGTCACCAGGGAATCGAGCGTGCTGGGGCTGATGGTATCGTTGGCAATGGTCCAATGGCTGAAGATCCATCCGGTTGCCGGGATCGGCGCGAGGGTGGTGGTGATACCACCATAGTACGTGCCGGTGAAGGGGTACGAGGGCAGCGACTGGCTGTTCACCTGGATCGAGCCACTGAGCGGCGGATCCACATCGAAGACCACATCATAGGGCCCACTGAGGTCATAGCAATCGACCAATCCGGTCTCAATCGTCACGCAGCGCGTAGTGATGAAATCGCGCATCACCTGCACGTTCGCCTGCCAGTCGGTGTATGAAGTGTTCGGCCACCGGGCACATTGTGCGGGCATTTCGGGATCGATGATGGCAACGAAGCTGTCGAGCAGCGCCAACATGTTGCTGCAATTGAAGACGGTGTTGCCCAAGTCGATGTATCGATTGATGTAGTAATCGTGCACCATCGGGTTCTCGGTGATCAACTTCTGCAGGATCAAAGTGTGCCCTTGACCACCGGGGTCGCCAAGATTCTCCACGGTGCAGGGATCCGCGTTCGCAGTCTGATCCGGAATGCCGGTGAAGTTGCCGTAGTGCCCGAACGTGGCGTCCTCGTCCCAGAGCGCATAGCGCCACTTCTTCTTGTCACCAGCGGGGTTGAGGCCACGCCACCACGCGGTGTTCCAGTTCAACCAGTCGGCGCAAACCGTATAGCTGTTCAGGCAGAAGTAATCGATGAGACTGTGCCAGTTGTAGAGGCTGTCCACGTAGTTGAAGTTGGCTACGGTGCCCATGTTGTTGCTGGCGATGAACGTGCGCAACGCATCCCAATCCGTTTGGGCTTGTGCCCCGCCGTACTCGCTCCACGTGCCGCCCCAGGTCTTGATGAACTGGATGTTGTTCTCGTCCTGATCGTAGTAGTAGCTGGTGAAGTCGTGATCGTCCACCTTCTCGCGCATGTCGTACACGCCCCAGTAGTCGCCGTTGAGGTACAGGACGGCGGCTTCGTAGCTGCGTTCATCCAAGTTCAGGTCGCCCGTCTGGCTCAGCGCGTGCACATAGGGATCGCGGATGTGGGCGGGTTGGCCAGGACCATATGCCACGTTATCGCCAGCAAGCGCCTTCACGATCAACCGCTGGAACTTGTCTCTGGGCTTCGTGCGGAAAACGGGGTAGTGGATGGCATCGTTGTAGCCGGTCTCATCGCGTACGATGTAATCGAAGCCACGTTGGTCATACGCCCAACTGTCCTGGCCGTGCTCGTTGAACTCGCCCACCGCTTCATCGCGCAAGACCCCATCTGGGCCGAAGTACTCGAAGGAACCGATCGGCTTTATCTGGTTGCCGTTCTGCAGCAGATCGTTCAAGTCGTTGCCAGCGATGCTGAGCACGGCAACCGTGTGCGGGCTGTTGATGAAGTAGGTGTTCGTTTCCACCATGCTGCTCGGAACCCCGGGAGCGGTGGGGAAGGCTGCAGCGCGGATCACCGTGGTGGCGCCAACGGCGATGGGGCCGGAATAAAGCGTGCTCGTAGCGGTGGGCAGTGTGCCGTTGGTGGTGTACCGCACATCGCTACCGGCCACGGGGGCGATGCTCACGTTCTGCGAACCGGCGTAGAAACCGGCCGCAGGGTTAAGCACTGGTTTGTTCGCGTAGTACGCACCGGACCCGGCGTTCGCAGTTGTAGGCGTGGGCGTTGTGAAAATGCTCCATGTGGCGGCACCGTCCGTGGTGCGGCCCCAACTGTCATCCTCCTTGGTCGGTTGGGCCAATTGGAAATCGTCGATCACCGTGCCACCCGGGTTGCTGAGCACCACCCATTCCTGGCTCGTCTGGTTCAGTTTGAAATTGGTGTGCAGGGCGGGAGCGGAAATGTTACGACCGCTGCACCAAATGATCAGCCGGGCATTGGCACCAACGATCGTTCCGGCCGGGAGCGCCCACTTCATGGGCGTGTTCGGGTTGTCGCTCAACCACCAGCCGCTGATGTCATAAGGGGCCGCCGTGGTATTGTACAGTTCCACCCAGTCGTCGTAGTCGCCGAAGTTGTCGGCCACGGTGGCCAGGTTGCTGGCGCTTACTTCGTTCACGACTACTTGGGCACGCGCGCTGACCGCCAGCAGCATTGGTAGCAACAATGCGTAGGAACGATGCTTCATCTTCATGAGGGATCCTGGAGCAGGTGGTGCAAGTTAGGAGCGGTGCGATACCACGTTAACAACGTGTGAGCAAGAGTTGACCCCACGGTAGCGTTCCTTCCGGTGCATCGCATCGCGATGACGCGGAGCCCGCTGCATCCGTGGCTTTGATACAAAGAGCGGGCGCGACCGGTCGAGGAGCAAGGGGCCGGAAGGCCCCTTGCTTATTGCCAAGGATCTACCGCACGCGGTCGATCCGCTCGAGAAGCGCAATGATGTCCAAGCCATAAGCCAGCAACTCCCCATCGGAGCACAACGCCGGCGCGGCGAAGAGCTTGGGCGCATTCGGGTCGAGGGGATGATCGATATCGTCAACGACCACGTCGCTATTGTTCGCGTTGATATGGGCGATCACCTTGCCGCAATCGTGGCAATCCTCGCGCACATAGAGGACCAAGTTCATTTCAGTGTGTTCAGGTCACGGATAAGGAGCTTTCCCCGTTCCAGGTAAGCCATGTCTTTCTTCCGGAGATCGTTCAAAACGGTGGTCACGGTTTGGCGGCTGGTCGCCGTGAGATCGGCGATGTCCTGGTGCGTGAGCGCGTGCTTCAAAAGTGTTTCGTGGCCCACTTGTGTGCCGTGCTTCATGGCCATCTCCTTCAGGAAGTCGATGATGCGCGACCGGCTGTCCTTGAAGATCAGGCCTTCCAAACGGCGTTCAACGCTGATGACCCGTTCGCCGATGAGCCGTGCCATGGCCATGTTCAAATTCGGGTTGTCGCGCATCATCTCATGCACATCGGGCACGTTCATCGCGCAGATCATCACGTCATCGTCCAAGGCCACGGCATGGTCCCTGCGCTTGTCCTCACCGGCCGCGCCGAGTTCGCCGAACACTTCACCCGGATACAAGACCGCCTTGATCACTTCCTTTCCATCCTCACCCATCGTGGCGATCTTCACGCGGCCCCGCTTCAGGAAGAACACGATGCTGCTCGGTTGATCCGGGAAATAGATGTGCTCATCCTTGTGGGCGTGGCCCACCGTGGTACGGTCCGCCACCTTTTGCAGTTCATCCGCGCGCAGGCCTTTCAGCAGATCGATCTTCTCCAGATACCAGAGTTTGCTTTGGGTGGCGCTCATATGAGTGGTTGGGACGGAAGATCTTCCGCCCGCAGGATGCTGTTGCAAATAACGCTTGGGTGGCGGCCGGATGCTGGCCGAAGTTGCCACTAACTGTTAAGGCCGTGGCTCAGCTGAGGATCCTCGCGATCGCCTCGCGCAACAGTTCACCATCGTCTGCCGTGGCGCTGCCGATGCCCTTGCTGCGCAGGTCCGTGTCGCGCAGGATGGTTTGCGCCTTCACCACGGATCCCTTGGAGAAATTCTGGGCGGCCTGTGCATACTCCTTCACGAAGAAAGGCGGGATCTTCAACGTGGCCGCGACTTCACCATCGGGGCGCCCTGCAAGGCCGTGTACCATGGCCACCTTGCTGAACCAGCCGTTGAGCAACCCGACCGTCAGTACCAGTGGATGATCCTTGGGGTCGCTCGCGAAATAGTGCGCGATGCGCTGCGCTTTCAAATGGTCGCGTGCGCCGATCGCCTTCTGCAGCTCGAAGATGTTGTACTCCTTGCTGATACCCACGTACCGCTGGATGGTGTCCGCCGTAATGTTCGCGCCTTCCTGTGTAACGAGCGCCAACTTCTCGACTTCCATGGCCGTTTTGCCGAGATCGCTTCCAAGGTGCTCGGCCAAGAGTATGGCTTCGCTTTGCCCGATCTTCCGCTTGTGGTGGGTAACGTAGGCCTGGATCCACTTCGGCAGTTCGTGGTCCTTCAGTGGCTCGCTGTGGAAGACCACGCCCGTTTTCGCTGCGGCCTTTGCGAATCCTTTCCGGCCATCGAGCTTCTTGTGTTTGTGGCCGATCACCAGCACGGTGGTGGGGGTGGGTTTGTTGGCGTACGATTCCAGCTTCTCCCATTGGTCAGGCCGCCAGCTCTGGGCTTCGCGCACCACCACCACTTGGCGTTCAGCCATCATCGGGTAGCGCAAGCAAGTGTCCTTCACTTGGTCCGCATCACAATCGCGTCCATAGAGCACCGTTAGGTTGAAGTCCCGCTCGTGTTCCTGCAAGGCACGCTCCTCGATCTCCTTGCTTACACGATCGATGAAGTAGCCCTCCTCTCCGTGCAAAACGTACAGTGGCTTGAACTTGCCCACCTGCACGTCCTTCATCACGGCCTTGTATCCGTCCAAGGTGCTCATTCGAAACGGAGGTGCTTCACGCTGCGGCCTTCATTGATGATCTCGCGCAGGCTCGCTATGCCCACGCGCACGTGCGTTTCAACGAAGGTGCCCGTTACCTGTGCATCGCTTAGGTCGGTCTTCACGCCCCATGGCACCATGGGTTGGTCGCTCACCAGTAACAACGCGCCGGTGGGTATGCTGTTGGCGAATCCGGTCATGAAGAGCGTGGCCGTTTCCATGTCGATGGCCATGCAACGCATCACACGCAGCCGCTCCTTGAACGCTTCGTCGTGCTCCCATACGCGCCGGTTCGTGGTGTACACGGTGCCGCTCCAATAGTCCAGATCGTGATCGCGCGTAACGCTGCTCACGGCGCGGTGTATCATGAAGCTCGGGAGGGCGGGTACTTCCGGTGGGAAGTAATCGTTGCTGGTCCCTTCGCCCCGGATGGCGGCGATGGGCAGGATGAGATCGCCCAGTTGGTTCTTCTTCTTCAAACCACCGCACTTGCCAAGGAAAAGCACGGCCTTGGGATCCACGGCGCTCAGGAGGTCCATAACGGTGGCCGCGTTGGCGCTGCCCATGCCGAAGTTCACCATGCACATGTCCTCGCCAACGGCCACACGCATGCTCTTGTGCAGGTCCTTGATCACCGCACCGGTCTGCTGGCAGAAAATGTCGAGGTACCCATCGAAGTTGGTGAGCAGCACATGCGGCTTGAATTCCTTCAGCGGCACACCCGTATACCGGGGCAGCCAGTTGTTGACGATCTCTTCCTTGTTGCGCACGTGATAGGTTTGCTTCGTGTCAGCGGAACAGCGGTTGAACCTGCCCGACTTCGGGATCAAATGTAGAAGTACCGTTGAGGGGCCTCGGATCTTCGACCCCAGCCGCCGCATCTGGGTGGCGTACACCCCTGAGGAATTCGTACGGCAGCACTTTCTCAACTACATGGTACACGACAGGAAATGCCCGCTGGGCCTTATCCGTACCGAGCAGGAACTCACCCTCAACGCGTTGAGCAAGCGCGCCGACATTGTTGTACACGATGATCGGGGCAAGCCGTTGGCCTTGGTGGAGTGCAAGGCGCCCAATGTCCGCATCGACCAAGGCACGTTCGAACAGGCCACGCGCTACAACATCGTGTTCAAAGTCCGCTGGCTGCTGCTGACCAATGGCATGAAGCACTACTGCTTCATGGTGAACCACGCATCGGGAGAAGTCAAGAGCGCCCCGTTGATACCGACTTACCACGAGATGATGGCCGCTTTGGCGCAGGGCTAACTTCGCGGGGCCGTACACGCCGGTTATGCCCGCAGACCGTGTACCGCCCAACGCATGCGCCATTTCCTGCTCGCCCTCTCGATCGTTCTCGCTGCATCCTGCATTGCGCAAGTGCCGCAGAAGATGAACGTGCAATTGCGCACGCATCTGAAGCGCGTGCAGGGCACCGGCACCATGGTGGATCTGTTCCTGCGCGGCGATGATGGGGCATTGGGCAGTGCGGTGCTGCGCGCGGGGGGAACAGTTAAACAAAGGATGCAGGGCATCATGAACGTGCGTGTGCCGGCCGACAACGTTGCCGAGCTGGCGGCGGATGCTGCGGTGAAGTGCATTGAGTTCACGCTCTTTCCGGGCGTGGCCATGAACGACAGCATGCGCGTACACAACCGCGTGAACCCGGTACAGCAGGGCGTTGCGCCGCTTACACAAGGTTATACCGGTGATGGCGTTGTGATGGGCGTGATCGATCAGGGTTGCGATTGGCGCCACGGCGATTTCCAGGATGCGAACGGCGATGCTCGGATCATGAAGTTCTGGGGACAGACCTACGCGTTCGACGCGGTGCTGACCCCGCAACCGTACAACTACGGCCAGCAGTGGGACAGCACCATGATCAATGCCCTGCAATGCCCCGCCAGCGACCAACCCGGCACGTTCGGCCACGGTAGCACGGTAACGGGCGCAGCGGCAGGCGATGGTTCGCTCACCGGCAACTGCAAAGGCGTGGCGCCTGATGCGGACATCGTTGTGGTGAGCAGCAATTTCAATGCGACCGACTGGCCCAGCACGGTGGTGGATGGTGTGGAGTACATCTTCAATTACGCGCAGAGCATGGGCCAGCCCGCTGTGGTGAACTTGAGCGCTGGCAGTTACTTGGGAAGTCACGATGGCCTCGATGCGGCCGCGTTGCTCATCGATGATATGCTCAATGCCGAGCCCGGGCGCATGCTGGTATGCGCCGCAGGCAACAGTGGCGATTGGCCGGGCTACCACACCCGTACCGTGAGCGATGCTGACACGGCTTTCACATGGTACCGTCTCAACCCGCAGAGTTTCCTCGGCTACCCTGCCGTTTACTTCGATCTGTGGGGCGATAGCGCACAAATGGTGAACCTGCATTACGCGCTCGGCGCCAACCTCGATACGCTGAGTTTCGCGGATCGGGGGAGTTCACCGTTCCACGATGTGCTGAGCAACGTTGGTATGACCTTCACCGATGCGATCGAGAACAGCAACGGGGACCTGCTGGGTACCGTTGATTTCTTCGTGGAGCAACGAGGAGGCCAGTACCATTTGGAAGTGCACATGGAGGCACCGGACAGCGCGGACCTCAACTGGCGCTTCATGACCACGGGCCCCGGAATGCACGATGGTTGGTGCGTGGGTGCGCCGGGTTGGATGAGCTACCAGGTGAGCGCCAACTTGCCGAGCGCATCGACACTGCCGAGCATTGTGCACTATATACTGCCCGACAACGATCAGCATGTCGTGGACAGTTGGGCTTGCAGTCCGCACACCCTTACGGTTGCCAACTACATGAACGAGATGTGGTACATCGGCGCGAACCAGGACACTGTTTTCGTTACCCCGGTTGAAGGCGTGCTTGCCACCAGCAGTAGTAAGGGGCCGACACGCACGGGGTACCTGAAACCCGATCTGAGTGCCACCGGTGCTTACACCATGAGCCCGGGTCCGTTGAGCACCATGGCGGCCATGCTGCTCCAGCCCACCAACGTGTGGAAGGTGCACCAGGACAGCCTGCACATGCGCAATGCCGGCACCAGCATGGCCAGCCCCGTTGTAGCGGGTACAGCAGCGTTGTATTTCGAAAAGTGCTCGTTGGCCACCCATACCGAGGTGATCGCCGCGATCAACGGCAGTGCTTACACCGATCAATTCACGGGTGTTGTGCCGAACAACGCATGGGGCCATGGCAAAGTGGATGCGTTCGCAGCAGTCTCAGGGAGCAACATTGAGCTCACGGCCGATACCGCATTCTGCATGGGGGATAGCGTGGTGGTGAGCGGCCCGCCCGGTGTGGATCTGTACACATGGAGCAATGGCGGAACGGATGCGCAGCTTTACCAGAGCACATCGGGGCAGTTGAGCCTGCAGGTCACCTACGGAAGCGGCTGTACGGGACATAGCGACACGTTGGAGTTCATTGTGCTGCCGCTGCCCGCGGTTCCCGACATTACTGTGAACGGTACCGTCCTGACTTCCACACCTGCCGCAGGATACCAGTGGTTCTATGAAGGAACCGCGATCACGTCAGCCACGGACCAAGACCTCGAAGTTCTGGTGAACGGCAACTATCAAGTGCAGGTGAGCGACGCGAACGGCTGCACCGCCATCAGCGACACACTTTACTTCGGTAACATCGGGATCCAGGAACAACCCGGTAGGCGCGATATTCTCATCTGGCCGTCGCCAACCACGGGTTACCTCACCGTGCAGCTTCCGACAACGGCAAGCGGTGCGGACTTCCGTTTTGAAGTGCTGGATGCGGAAGGAAAGGTGATGGTGCAGGGCACCTTGGGAGGAGGTTCAACGCAGCGCGTTATCGCACTGCCTGGTCTGTCGGAAGGATTGTATGCATTGCGCTTGCTGCAGGACGGCAGGCAATGGGTGCAGGCCTTCCTTGCGGAGTGAGTGAGGTCTGCTGGGCAGGCCGGCACTAAGGCTTTGCGCTCAGGTCTTGGCCAGCGTAGTAACCGGTGTCGATATCGAGCAGCAGCTTGGTGTGCAGCGTCACTTGTCCAACGTGGTAGCTGAAGTGCTCAGTAACGTGCATGATGATGGCCGCGCCTGTCTCCGCGTAGATCTGCACCTTGAAGGTGTTGGTGAGGTCGGCATCGGGTAACGCGGAGATGATGGTCGTGGCCGTGGCCATCGTTGCATCAAGCCGCTCGAGCAATTGCGACTTGTCCAGCGAACCAGCATCGCTGAATTCGATATCGCGGTTGCGGTGATCGGGCTGCCGGCCCAACGTGCTGTTGATCCATTGGCCAACGTTGCCACAGAGGTGCAGCACCAAGTTGCCGACGCTTGCCGTGTTCGCGTTCGCACGCTGCCGGACCTGGGCTTCGGTGAGCATGCCCACGCACTTGTGCAAACGCTCACGGCCTTCGCTCAAGTGTTTGATGGAAGAGGAGCGGAGAAGGTCGGGGACGGAGTTCATGGACGTGGTATTAATCGTTTCCCCATGGTGCACTGCTCAACATCCGTCCGAACAAGCGGTCGAGTTCGGTCACGGTCGCAGGGGCCAACTTGCTCTTGTGGTCGCCGCTCTTTCCAACGCGAACGTGCTGGTTCTTGTCGCCGCTTCCCTTCACCTGCATGCCCTCCTTGGCCAACCTTTCCACCAGGTCAGGGTGCCCGTCCAGACCGCAATGCGCTGCGATCCCCTTCAGCCAAGTCGCGTGATCGGCGATCATCCGTTCGTAAGTGGTAATCAGCGCCCACGGCTTTCCGGTGTATTCGCGCAAGTAGTCGTTGTAGATGGCCAAGAGCTTCGGTGCTTCTTCAAGCACGGCCTCATCGATCGACTGCGACAACACTTTTTTCCGTTGCTCAGCGATGCGCTCGTTGATGATCGCGTGGCTGTACGCCTGGCTGTAGTACTGGCTGGTGAGCACATCGCGCGGATCGCGCAATACGACCACGACACGGAAGCGATCGGGTTGTGGCAGTGCGCAGTACGTGCGCAGCGCGCCGTAGAAAAACCCTTGCGGCCGGAACATGCGCTGCAAAGAAGAAGTGTTGTGGAAGTGATCGTACAGCTTGCCGCTGCTCGTGCTGAAGTACGCGTTGAAGTCGGCCGGGATCATGCCGTGCCCGGTGGTGAGCGTACCAACCATTTTCTGCACGTGCATACTGGCAGCCTTGGCAACCGTGAAGAGCACGATGCTCTGCCGTTTGCCCACGTTCAAGGGCTTGCCAGCGATGAGGGCGCGCTCAACCCGGTAGTGCAGGAAGCGCGAGCGGGGTTTGTGGTACAGCCATACGCTCAACAAAGGCCAACGGTCCTTGATCCGGTTGTTGAACCGCCCATGTGCTCGGTCCACCGCCATGAAGAGGCGCGTTTTCCAGTCGTTGCGTTGCATGTGGGGCGTCAAAGAAAGCAATCAAGAAGGGGGCAGTTTGGGGGCAAAAGGAAGAGCCCCCTTCCGGAGGCTCTTCGTTGCATGCGTTCCGGGTTACTCCGTCGGCAACGCCTTCATCTTCTTCATCGCTGGCTTGTAGCCACTGCCGATGTGCTTGTCGAGGAACCCGTCCATGGCGCCGTAGAAATCGAAGCGGTTCTCCTCGTTGTGGAAGCCGTGACCTTCGTTGTCTTTCACCATGTATTCCACCGCAACGCCCCGTTTCTTCAACGCCGCCACCACTTGGTCGCTCTCATCCTTGTTCACCCGTGGGTCGTTCGCGCCCTGGGCTATGAAGAGCGGGCACTTCACGTTGTTCATGAAGTAGACGGGGCTGCTTTGGCGCATGGCCAAACTGTCCAGTTGCGGATCACCAACCATCTCGTACATCATCTTCTTGAACGGCTCCCAGTAAGGCGGTACCGTCTTCATGAAGGTGAACAGGTTGCTCACGCCCACGTAGTCCACGGCGCATGCGTACAGGTCGGGTGTGTAAGTGATGCCCGCGAGCGTGGCATAGCCACCGTAGCTGCCACCATAGATCGCAACGCGCTTCGGATCGGCAACACCTTCCTTGATCAGCCAGTTCACGCCATCGGTGATGTCGTTCTGCATGGTGAGCCCCCACTGTTTGAAGCTCTTTTCCCAGAAGGCGCGGCCATAACCGGTGCTGCCGCGGAAGTTCATTTGCAGCACGGCATAACCACGGTTGGCCAAGAACTGCACTTCGTTGTTGTAGCCCCAATCGTCACGGGCCCATGGACCACCGTGCGGGTTCACCACCACCGGCAGGTTCTTCGCCTCGCGGCCTTTAGGTAAGGTCAGATAACCGTGGATGGTCAAGCCATCGCGGCTGGTGTAGGTGATGGGTTGCATGGTGGCCAGTTCCTCTTCCGGCAGCCATGGGCAAGCCGTAGCGAGCAGTTCCAGTTTGCCCGTGTTGGCATCGTAGAAATAGTACTTGCCGGGATTGCGATCATTCCCGGCCCACACCAACATCTTGGTCTCGCTATCGTCTTCACCGTACACCACGTATTCGTAGCCCTTGAAATTCGGGGCCATTTTGGCGTACAGCGCTTCGGTTTCCTTGTCCAGGAAGAAGCGCTCGCTCTTGGCACCCGTCCAAGTGACCATGGTGAGCACCTTGCGTTTGCGGCTCCAATCCACTCCGCCCATATCGTATTCCGCGTTCTCGTGGATCAGGCGGGTCTCCTTTTTGGCGGCGAGATCCCACTCCACGATCGCGGTTTTGTCGCGGCCACCGAGATTGTGGTTCACGATCAGGTTCTTGTTGTCGAAGGTGAACATCTGCGGTGCCCAGCTGTCCTTGAAGCCGGTGGTCATGTACTCGGCGAACGGTTCGCTCGCGTTAGCGCGGTAGTAGTACACTTGGTTGACCCCATCGGTGCGGGTCGCCATGCGGATCACACCGGCATGGTCGGTGATCCAGCTCTCGTAGTTCTCTTTGTTGTCGTACATCGACTTGATCTCGCCGGTCACGACGTTCACCACATAGGGATCGAACACCTGCGGGTTGCGCTTGTTCATCTGCACCATCACGCTCTGCTCCATGCCCGGCACGTCGTGCAGGTCGTCGAGCACTCCGGCGCGCACACTGTCCAACGGCGTCAACGCTTTCACGTCTTTGCCGTCCATGCTCGCACTGAAAACGATGAAGTTCTCGTTGCCGTTGATGTCCCGGCTGTACACCAAGCGGTCACCTTTCCAGAAGTAGCCGCCGACATCGCGGATGGTGTCGGTGGTGACCTGTGTCGCCTTTCCGCCGCCCACCTTCTGCACGAAAATGTTCATGCGGTTGTGCCAAGGTGCACGGTAGCTGATGTATTGTCCGTCCGGGCTGATCCGGAAACCCGACTTCTCCGGGTTCTTGAAGAAGTCCTGCATCTCGATCTTCTTGGGCGGGCTCGCCAGCATGGTGGCCGTTTGCGCGCTGCTCAGCGCGGAAGTTGCGCCCAAGCACAGGGTAAGGAGCAGGGTGGGGATGAACGATCGGGCCATGGGGGGCGTTGGTTTTTGGGTTGGGGCGCCAAAGGTGATCGCGTGTGCCCGAATTGTGGCCTCGGTTACACGAACGGTTGGAACAGAAGGGCACTGGCAAACCAGCGGCGCCTATTTCCTGAACCGGTACACCCACACCTTCCTATCCGCTTCCACAGAATCGATGCGTGGGTAATTGGCCCGCAGATAGCTGCGCACCTCCGGGCTTGGTGTAGTTGTGCGGGCATCCGCATCGATAAGAATGACCGGGCCGTCCGGCGCGTCGGATCCCGCAACAGGATGCGTTGGATCATAGCCACCAACGCCCCTCGACTTGACGGCGTTCCAGGTTTCCAATGCATACGGGTCGCGGAACAGTGCGAGGTCTTCCGCTGCTGCCCAATTCAAGGTGTACCAGTAGGGCAGCACCGTGAAACTTGTACCGCCTTCCTCATCCCATTGCCGCACCTGTTCGGCAACGCGCGAAGGATGCATCCCGTTCCCCGCCCACGGTCTGAAGGTCACCAGCATCGCTGCGCAAGCGGCAATAAGGGCCACGCGCACAACGGTTTGCTTGTCCGTCAACTGTTCAAGACAGGCTACAACGAGCATGGCGAAACCCGGTGCGGCCCAAACGAGGTAGCGGTCCAAGTAGAGCGGCACGAAGAAGGACACGATGAACAAGCCGATCAACGGTGTCCCTGCCCAGAGCAGCCCGACGCGCATGGCGATGTTCTTTGCTCGCGTGCGCCAACAAGCGAAAGCGATCGCACACAGGAAAAGCACCGTGATGGCGGGCTGATTGCTCCACCGCCAGAGCATGCTGTACGGTTCATCCCACGCAGGTTGTGCTAGCCATGTACCGTGAACAACGCTGGAGCCAACACGCTGAACGAAGACATGACCGTACGGCACGAAGAGCACGACCGCTATCCCCAGCGTCTTCAGCCAAGTGCGCAGCGCATGCCGCCACTCGGCCACAACCAACAAACAGAGGAACTGGATGCCCATGGCCGCCCAACCCATGAAGTGGGTGTAGGCCATGAGCGCGTTCACCGCAACAAGCCAAAGGAATGCGCGTGGCTTGCGGCGTGCAAGCCGATCCAACTGCCACATGGCCGTGATCGCGAGCAGCGTGAGCAGACCGTACGCGCGCACCTCGTGCGCATACGCGTAGTGTTCGTTGCAGAAGGTGAACAGCAAGCAGGCGCTGATCGCGGCCCATATGCTCAGGTGCTTCCGGGCGAACAAGAACAACGGCCAGACGGCGATCGCGCTGAACACTGCGCTCGGCACGCGCAACCAAGCCACTTCAAGCGGTGCGGCAGCGCTCCACCATTTCATCAGGAAGAAGTAGAGCGGCGGGTTGTTCTCCTCTTGGAACATGGCCAACAGATCGCGCGTGCCCTGCTGCGCCCAGAAGACGGTGAAGGGTTCATCGCCCGAGAGTTCGTTCACCCGGAGCCACGCGAGTTTTACCGCCGCATTGAGCAGCACGAGCACGGTAAGTACCAGCTTATCGGTGCGCGACATGTCAGGACGAAACTATTCCCGCTCAGGCGCCGAGCAACGGCTTGTACATGATGAAATGCACACCGATGCCTTCCAGCATGAACGCATCGCCCTTGAAGGCGAAGCCAAGCTTGGTGTAGAAGCCCGCAGCACCTTCCCGTGCTTGGCACCAAAGCACATCCGCACGTTTGGCCTTCAGTTCATCCAAGCCGAAGCGCAAGAGTTGCGCGCCGGCACCCACGCCCCGGAATTCAGGATGGATGGCCATGCCCCGCAGTCGCCATTGCATATGCCCGACGAGGGTTTCCTGTTTCTCGCGATAGAAGGAACCGATCCCGACGATCCTGCTGCCCACATAGGCTCCGAGATGAAAACTATCCGGGTTGCGGTCGTTGGGGTAGTCGCAATCCTCGAGTGTCTGGTGCGGGCGCAGCACTTGGTGCCGCAGGGGCCAGCATTCATTGGCTTTGATGAAGGCGATGCGCATTGTGCGCAAAGTATCGGGTAGGACCGAGGTCGGCACCATGCTTCGCCTAAGGCGCTGCTGGAAGCGACGGGTCCGGCGAAGCGCGTTCCACGACCGGGGCTTCCTCGTCCTCTGTTTCACCCAGTATGAAGCGCCGGTAATACGAGAGGAGGAGAGTGGTGAGCGGCAGCGCGAGAAGCAAGCCGATCAAACCCAGCACGCTGCCCCAAACGCTCAAGGCCAGAAGGATCACCACGGGCCTCAGCCCCGTGTTCTTCCCTTGTATACGCGGGGTGAGCACCAACCCCTCCAGTGCTTGTGCGGCGATATACACCACCAACACCCAGAGCATGAGCGCACCCCAACTGCTGTGATGCTCCATGCTGTGAATGCCTGCGCTGAAGGCCACTGGCAAGATGCTCAAAAGGCCGAAGTAGGGAATGAGCCCCAAGGCGCCCGCAAGGATGCCGAGCAATGTTGCCAGCGGTAGCCCGATGCTATTGAAGCCGACCACATAGACGACGGTGAGGATACCGGCGATCTTCAACTGGCCACGGAAATAAGCGTTCATAACGCGCTGCACATCGTGCACCAATGCGATCATGGGAGCGCGGTAGTCCGCAGGCAGCAGGGTTTTCCATTTGCCTTGCAACTGGGCCTCATCCACCAACAGGAACACCATGTACAGCAGCGTGGTGAACACCGCGACAAGTCCGAAGAGCCAACCGAACACGTTGCCCACCCCGCCCCAGAACCCCGGCAGCACTTTGCGCGCAGCGGCAAGCAGGTTGTCCGTGGTGAGGTAAGTATGGTAGTCGATCCCACCCATGCTGGCCACCGCACCCTGCAACCAAGGGTTGTCCTGTACGCGGTGTTGCAATGCGGGTAGTTGAGCACGCACCAGATCGGCGAAGTGCTTGGCTTCGCTGCCGATCATCGGTAGAGCCAAGGCCAGTGCGCCACCCACCAAGAGCAGGAGGCAGAGCATGGTGAGCAGCACGGCTGCGACGCGGTTCTTCACCAGCTTCTGCACCCTGTCCACCAACGGATCAATGATGTAGTCGAGGATCAGCGCGACAATGAAGGGGATCAGCACTGCGCTCAGGCTGTTCAACACCCAAACGGTGCCCCACACCACAACGGCCACAACCACCAAGTGCAGGAAGCGCTCTATGCTGATGCGGCCGGAGGTAAGCATATCAGTTCATCCATCAGGTCATTCAGCACGCACGACTCCCGGCTCCCTGATCACTTCAAATACCGCAAGTCCTGCCCGTTCTTGATGCGCTTCAGGGAGGCAGCGATCAATTGGATCACCTTCTCCACATCCTTGCGGTGAACGCTTTCCACGGTTGTGTGCATGTAGCGCAACGGCAGGCTGATCAGTGCGCTGGGCACGCCAGCAGCGCCGTACGCGAAGGCATCCGTATCGGTGCCGGTAGCGCGGCTTACGGCAGCCCGTTGGAACTTCATCTTCTCGCCTTCGGCAGCCGCGATGATCAACTTGAGGAGGTTGTTGTGCACGGCGGGCCCATAGCTCAACACCGGACCACCTCCGCAGCTCACATCGCCGTTGGTGATCTTGTTCATCATGGGCGTTTGGGTATCGTGCGTCACATCCGTCACGATGGCAACATCGGGCTTTATCCGCTCCACGATCATCTCAGCACCGCGCAGGCCCACTTCTTCCTGCACCGCGTTCACGATGTAGAGACCGAAAGGGAGTTTCACTTTCTGCTCGTGCAGCAAGCGCGCCACTTCGGCGATCATGAAACCGCCCATGCGGTTGTCCAGCGCACGTCCGGTGAAGAACCGATCGTTCAGCACCATGAACTCATCCTCGTATGTGATCACGCAGCCCACATGTACACCGAGTTTTTCCACTTCATCCTTGCTGCTGCAGCCCAGGTCCAGGAAGATGTTCTCCAAGCTGGGGGCGGGATCGTTCTTAGCAGTACGCACATGGATCGCCGGCCAGCCGAACACCGCCTTCACGATGCCCTTCTCCGTATGGATGTTCACACGTTTGCTCGGCGCGATCAAGTGATCGCTGCCACCGTTGCGGCGCAAGTAGATGAACCCGTCCTTGGTGATGTAGTGCACGAACCAACTGATCTCATCGGCGTGCGCCTCGATCACCACTTTGTACTTCGCCTCGGGGTTCACCACGCCCACGGCGGTACCGTAGTTGTCCACGAAGTGCGTATGGATGTAGGGCTTGATGTATTCCAACCAGAGCTTCTGCCCAGCGCTTTCGAAACCCGTTGGGCTGGCGTTGTTCAGGTAGCGCTCCATGAAGGTCATGGAGGCAGGGGTGAGGATGGACTTCTCGGTTTTCTTCGAGGCGGCTTTCTTGGTGCTTTTCTTGGCCATGCTGATCTCGGTTGTGGCGATGAACGCATCGCCCGCGACAATGCGCCGAAACTATTCCGACAGGCCATCGCGCGGCGGTCTTCCTTGATCGGGATGTCAACGAGCGGTTGTTGTTCCGGTGGACGGGAACCTCAGCCCTCGGCCCCACGTATGAACGGCCGCCCGAAAACCCCATGGGCCAAGGCAACGATCATGAAACACGCTCTCCTGTCCATAGTTCTGTTGGTTGCCGGCGTTGGTGCTTTAGGGCAGAACGTGCCCTTCGACAAGGAGCACATCAAGGACGCGGCAACGCTCAAGCTCGCCCAAGAGGCGATCAAGCAAGGGGACAAGCTCGCCGGTGGAGGAGCGCACGCGCTCGGCCTTGCGCTTGCCAACTATCAGGAAGCTTACACCATCAATCCCGACAATGCGGCACTGAACATGAAGATGGGCCTTGCTCACTTGAACGGTGCTCAACGTCACTTGTGCTTGCCGTACTTCGAAGCTGCTGCCGAACTGGATCCGAGCTTCGAGGGCGTGCATTTCTTCGTTGGTATCGGGAACCACTTGAACGGTAATTGGGACAAAGCCTTGGCAGCATACGAGCAGCACAAAAAGGGGCAGGCGAGCATGGTTGGTGGAGCCGACCCACGAATGGCCAACCTGGAAAAGCTGATGGTGGAGTGCCGCTCCGGCAAGGCGCTCTCAGCGGTCCGAACGGACGCCACGATCACTGCGCTCGGCCCTTCGGTGAATTGCGAGCAAACGGACTACGGTGTGCTCGTGGACAACACAAGCGATCGGATCCTCTTCACCAGCCGTCGTGCGAGTACGACCGGTGGCAAGATCAACAAGGCGACCAATGAGTACTTCGAGGATATCTATTGCAGCACGCATTCGGGTATCGGCTATTCAGCACCAACGCCCATGGCCCCACCCGTGAACACGATCGGGAACGATGCCTCGGTCTGTTTGAGCGCCGATGGCGGCACCATGCTCATCTACCGCGATGTGGCCGGTCCCGGTGACATATACCGCAGCGACAAGTTGAACGGTACTTGGAGCGTGCCAGCGAAGCTGGGTGCGAATGTGAACACGAAGTACCATGAGGGCAGCGCGTGGATCACCGCTGACAAACAGTGGATCTACTTCATGAGCGATCGCCCCGAAGAGAGCCTTGGCGGCCAGGATATCTACCGTTCCCGCTGGGATGAGGCGACCAACGAATGGGGCATTGCCGAGAACCTGGGCCCTGATGTCAACAGCGCCTTTGACGAAGACGGGATCTGCGTATCACCCGATGGTAACACCATCTACTTCAGTAGCAAGGGCCACAATACCATCGGTGGCTACGACGTGTTCATGAGCCGCTTCGAGAACGGTTTCTGGAGCAAAGCCAAGAACCTCGGTGTGCCCGTGAACTCCCCGGACGATGATCTCTATTTCGTGCTTTCATCCGATGGTGTAACGGGCTACTTCAGCAGCGTGCGCCCGGGTGGTGAAGGCCAGGACGATATCTATCGCGTGGACCTTTCGCCGGCGGGGCAGGACACCGGCTACAAGGGCAAATAGCCGGAACGCCAACTTCGTGGCGTGGATCCCACTGCCCATCTTCTGGAGGTGCGCCGCACCGCTGACGGGTCGCGCACACTTTTCAACCCGGTCACCAACGAGCCCTATGCCAGCATGTATGGCGCGGCCTCGGAGTCGCGACATGTTTTCATCAACGCCGGTTTCCATGCCGTTGAAGATCGGAAAGTACGTGTGCTGGAGATCGGCTTGGGCACTGGCCTGAATCTCCTGCTTACCATGGAAGAGGCACGCCGCACAGGGCGGGCCGTGGAATATGTGGCTGTTGAACCTTATCCGCTCGAACAGCAGCGCTTGGATGAATTGGACCACTGCACCGTATTACGGTTGGAGCACTGGCGATCCGCGTACAACGAATGCATGAGCAACGGGGCCCTGACCACCATTCAACCCTTTGGTTTCACTTGCTCCGTGGTGCCAAGAATTGATGAGATCAGCTGCGGGCCGTACCATCTGATCTATTACGACGCCTTCGCCCCCAAAGTGCAAGCCGAGCTTTGGACGGTGGATCAGTTCCAACGGATGCACGAGCTTTTGCGTCCGAGTGGTGTATTGGTGACTTACTGTGCGAAGGCGGCGGTGCGCCGCGCCATGCAGCAAGTAGGGTTCTCGGTGGAACGGCTGCCCGGCCCGCCGGGCAAATCGGAAATGTTGCGGGCCACGAAGCCACTTTGATCATGGCGCGTTTCACCATCCGTGTCTATGGCCTACTGGTGCACGAAGGTGCTGTGCTCGTTGCTGACGAGATCATCAAAGGCCAGCGCGTTACGAAGTTCCCGGGTGGAGGACTGGAGTACGGCGAAGGGACCAAGGATTGCCTGGTGCGGGAGATCCGCGAGGAGATCGGTGTGGAGGCTTTCGGACTGGAGCACTTTTACACTACCGACTTCTTCCAGCGCAGCACCTTCCATGCGGAAGAGATCCAGGTTTTGAGCATCTACTACACTTTCTTCGTGCATGCACCGGAAGAATTGCCGGTGAGCACCGCGCCCTTCAATTTTCCGGTGGAGAAGGAAGGCGCGGAGGCGTTCCGTTGGTTGTCGCTTGAAAGTGCTTCGGACACGGATGTTCACCTGCCCATTGACCAAGTGGTGTTGCGGGCCTTGAGGGGCGCGTGATCACCTACGCCCTCAGCAGGCTGTGAGCATGATCAGCATCGCGAGCGCCACGGCTATGGAGCCCCACCAGAGCACTGTGCTCATGGTCTGTTGGCGGCGGGTCTTGAGGTAGGGGTACATGATGGAGGCTTCAACGCTTTTCAGGGCGTTTGGATGCAGGCCACGCCGACAGGTCACGGCGGAATGGATCCAATGGATCGTTAATGTGATCACGCACCGAGCCGCAGTTGCACTTGGGCCTTAACGCGTTCGTACAGATCCTCGGGGTTGCCGGTGCGCCAGTCCATGGCATCCAGCCTGCCACCGCTTATGAAACAGCGGTCCAGATCCGCCGCACGCATGTCGGCCAGCACATGCTCGCGGAAATTCACCAGGGCGATCCATCCACCTGCATCCTCGCACTCCTCCCACCACTCTTGGTAGTACGTGTCGTCGCTACTGTGGAAGTTGAGCACGTTCTCCCCGATCAGAATGAAGCTGTGGATCCCGTGCACCATCAGTTGCTCAACGATGTCGCGCTTCAGGAGCATGATATCGTTGTGGAGCAGGTCGTTCCACTCGCCGATCATCTCGATGATGCAGTAGCCGTCATCGTAGTCGGCGAAGAGGATCTTGATGTAAAGCGTCTCGCTGCCGATCTCGTCCCACTGAGGGTGGAGCACATGGTCGTACACGGCATTCTGGAATTCGAACTCGCTGTACTCCCTGCCGTGGAAGGGCGAGCGCAGGTCTTCCTCGGCCGTGTAGCGATGGCGCCAGTTCCAATATGGCTCGATCGTATGCATAGGGATGCGGGGCAAGCTTCAAGTAGCAAGTGTCAAGGCCCAAGCCTCAACAAACCGGTCCCGTGCACGGCCTTGACTTCAGTTTCCCTCATTTGCATTGACACTTGCTACTTGAGCCTTGACACTTGCTTCATTGCCCGGCTTCCACCGCCTTCCGCACGCTGCCATGGGTCTTCAACAAGGCATTGGCTTCGTCGTAACCGATGCCCAACCCGTCCATCACCATACGGGTGCCGCGATCAATGAGCTTGTTGTTGCTCAATTGCATGTCCACCATGCGATTGCCCTTCACACGACCGAGCTTGATCATCACCGCCGTGCTGATCATGTTCAGGACAAGCTTCTGCGCGGTACCGCTTTTCATGCGGGTGCTCCCCGTAACGAATTCAGGTCCAACGGCAACCACGACAGGGCGGGCAGCAACATCGGATACGGGACTGCCGGGATTACAGGTGATGCAGCCGGTCAGGATCCCTTGCGCGTTGCATGCGGTCAGCGCGCCGACCACATAGGGTGTGCTCCCGCTGGCAGCAATGCCGATCACGGTGTCATCGCTGCCGATCGCATGTTCCTGCAGGTCCTTCCAACCTTGCTCGGTATCATCCTCGGCGAACTCCACTGCTTTACGGATGGCCTGATCGCCGCCTGCGATCAAGCCCACCACCATGCCGTGCGGTACACCAAAGGTCGGCGGGCATTCGCTCGCATCCACGATGCCGAGGCGACCGCTGGTCCCTGCACCCATATAGAACAATCGCCCACCGCGTTGGATGCGCGGCACGATGGCTTCCACCAATGCTTCAATGGACGGAATGGCCGCGGCAACTGCTCCGGGCACACCGCCGTCCTCGGCATTGATGCCGCGCAGCAGGTCGCCTGTGCTCTTCTGCTCCAGGTCCATGTGGTTGCTCGACTGTTCGGTAAGGCGCTGCATGTGCTTGTCGGGGCAACAAAGAAAAGGGCCCCGACTTGTCGGAGCCCTTTTCAATTGTGGTCGATCGTTTATTGCAGCACCACCTTACGGGTGGCTTTGCCGTCGGCGAACTCGAGTGTAACGAAGTAGCTGCCGCTCTCCAAGCCGTTCCGCTCGATAACCGTGCTGTTCGCGTTCACACCCACTGTGCGCACCAAGCGGCCATCAACGGCGTGGAGCGTGTAGGCCATCAATTTGCCTCCAGGGCTGGTAATGCGGACATCATCGTTGCTCGGGTTGGGGGCGATGACCAAGGCCGCAGCGGCTGCTGGTTCGTTGATCCCGATCGGCTGGCCTATGCACACGCAACCGATGTTCCAAGTGTCATTCACGGTGTTGGCGTTGCCATCATCGCAGACAGCACCAGGCACATCGGGTCCATCGATCACGCCCAAGCAATCAGGCGTACCCAGTTGGCATGGGCCCAATTGCAAAGCGCATACAATGCGGGGAGCGGCGTAACCGATGCACGTATCCAAGTAGGTACGGCCTTTGGCGCTGGACATGTCGGGGTTGCTCTGCAAGCTGGCTTGGTGCGCGGTAACCGGCGGTGGGCCGGCGCTCACGATGGCCTGTGCCAACGGGCTGAATTCATCCCACCACTGCCAAGGGCTGGCCTCGTTCGCTTTCCAAGGACGCAACGGGCGAACGAAGGGATACAAGCCCTCCGCATCGGCGATCGTGACCGTGGTGGGCGTTCCGCCATCGCCGAAGCGATCCCACGTTGTGCCGTACAGTGCGCGCGCTGCGGCCGTGATCGGGTCGTTGGCCAAGTTCTCGAACGCGGCGTTGTTGCCGTATTGGTTGGCCAGCGGAATGAAGACGTTAGGGCCTTGCACGATCACCACCTCCTCATCCGTGGTCGGAACGATAACCGTGCCTTCGCTGAACGGGGCGAAATCATCGCGAACGGTATGCATGCTGACCATGGGAGCATCGCCGGGAGCAAGCCAGCTCGTATCGGCCAGAGCGCCGCCCATGTTCACGCACATCTGCACTTCACTATCGAAACCGTTGGGGCGGTACAACGCGAAGTTCCCGTTGAAGCCTTCGAGGTTGCCCACCAGCAGGGTGTCGATGTAGCTGATGGTCGGATCGAAGGGGTTGGGGCGGAACTTCTCGATGAAAAGCTCTGCGGGATCATCCATGGTAACGTAGGCGAGAGCGATGTAGCCTCCGGTCCCTTCGCCCCACACGGTCATCTTGCTCGTATTGAGGCCGTATGTGTTGGCTCCGGCGGCATCGGCCTTCAATGTGCGCGTGCACTGCTTCACATCGTGTATGGCCCGGTACACTGCGTTCAGCAAACCTCCGCGGCGCTCCTGTACAGTTGCGGCCAGGGGGTTCCAGCCACCGCGGTATTGCACGCTGATGGCCACGTAACCTCGCTTTGCCAAGCGCTGGCAGGTAACGATGGCGCAGCTATCGGTTTTCAAACCGTTCGGACTGCCGTTGATGGGAGGCGGCAACAGGTTACCCGTGTGCAAGTACAACACCACCGGACGGATGGCAGCGGTGTCGAGCGCTTGGTCGGGTTCGTAGATGTCCATCTTCAGGTTGCTCACCTTCACCACGGTGCTGGCATCCAGGGGGTCGAAGAAGGGTGCGGGTATGGGCTGCTGCATGCTGACAGCGGTCTGCAATTGCACCAGCTCCGGACCGAACAGGCCCGGATTGCTGAAATCGCTGTAGAGGAAGTTGATGTTCGTGCCGTAGGTCACATCGGAAGTCGTGACGATCTGGGCATCGGTGAAAACCTCATCGATGTAGCGGGTCTGTGCGTTCGCGTATGCCGCGCCCGCACCGGCCATCGCCACCAAGGCAAAGCGTAAGTGTCGTTTCATCGTTCGTTGGGTTTTGGTTGTCGGTGGTTGCGGGAAGCACGCCCGTGGCCGGTCGTATTCCCGTTGGAAATGTAGACAGCTTCAGCGGTTGTTGAACTCGTAGATCAGCTGCACGTACCCCAATCGTCCCACACGGGGTCCGCCGAAGACCATCAGCACGTCGTTGTCCCATGCGCGTTCAAATCGCTCATCGTCCGGCACCTCGGGGTCGAAGAGCGGTACGACGCCCAGCAGGTTGCCGACGCCGATCTTCAGCATGGTATGGGCTTCCGGCCAGCTGAAGTTGATCTGTACGTCGAGGTTATCGTAGGTCGGAAGGTCGCCTGTGAACTGCGGTGAACCTTCGAAGGTGTAGCCCTGGATGAATTTGTAGTTGAGGCCCCAGCCGAAGTTGCGTCGGTCCGTGCCGGGGATCAGCAGGTCGTGGCCGGTAACACCGATGTTGAACTTGTGTTCGGGTGTGTTGAACGCGGGAATGATCGGATCACCCTCTCCGCTGGTCAGCTTGTTCCAGCTGTAGTTGAAGGTCCACACATGATCGTCCAGGTAGTAGTTGAGCCCCGCGTTCACCCCGAACGTGGTTACCTGTTGCTGGGCGTTGGCGGCCAACCGGTATACCTGCAAGCCACCAACGGGGAACCCGGAGATATCGAAGTCTCCGTTTATCCCGATCACGTAACCGATGAAGTCCTGATACCACGAGTGGTAGGCACCCAAATCGACATAGATCCTCCTGCCCAGGGTTGCGCGGTAGCCACCTTCCAGCGTGAACACCTTCTCCGGTCGAACGGCATCCACATGGAAGTAGTCCAGTTTGCTCAATCCCTCCACCAATGCTGATGAGTTGCGGTACTCGCCGAAGCTCTCGATCGTGAAGAGGCTATCACCATCCTCATCGAACTGGCCTTCGATGTTGCCCAACAGGATGGCGCGGCCAACGTTGTAGTACAGGTACTGATCGGCAAGGGTGGGGTTGCGCACGGCGCGCGAAGCGCTGACCCGGAACACATGATCGCGCGTGGGCGTGTAGACGATGGATGCCGCCGGACTGAGCAGGGCATCGAAATTCTCGTTCTTGTCGAGCCGAACGGTGATCATGCTCCGCAGCTTGTCCTGGGGAAGTTTCAGTTCGACACCGGTGTAGAGCCCGAACTCGTTGTTGGTGATCACCACATCGCCGGTGTCCTTGAAGATGGTGCCTGCACTGTTGGGCAGGTACCAACGGTGGTTGCCCCCCACGACGACCTCCAATGGGCCCGGCTTGAAACGGTATTCGCCCATTACATGCGCCAGTTTGCTCTTGTCGTAAAAGAGCGATCCGCCCTCGGTGAAGCGCTTGCCGGTGATGCTTGCGAATGCGCTGTCGTACCGGGCAGTGCCGGGTTGGAAGAACGGAACGATGAAACCCGCGTTCACGCTGTTCACCGAATCGAGGACAGCTTGGTGGTAGCCGGAGAAAAGCGCGTTGTTGTTGGCGATGTAAGCGGCGAGGTAGTCGTCGTACTCCTGGAAGGTGAAGCCTTGGCCGAGGGCCTCTTGCAGATCGATGAAGTCGGGCGACTCATTGAGCTGACCCTCGACGATCAAATTGCGGTAGAGATCCAGATAACGCAGGTTCCATTCGCTTGTCTGCTCGCCCGTGGCTTCCTGCAATCGGATCCCCGTTGTGAAGATGTCGTACGTGTCACCCGCATCCTCACTGGTCAGGTAGCCCCTCAGGAACCACTTGCCCTCGTTGCGCAGTTCGATGCGTTGTTGCCAGAACTGGACGTTCTTCAAGCGGTAGCGGTTATCGCCTTGGTAAACCGTGCTGCCGGTGCTGTAGTTGCTCGCGAGCACCAGTTCCAAACTGTCGGTGAATTTGTGATGGACCGCTGCTGCGATCTTCAGGTTGTGCGTGCTGTAGTCCACAAGATCTTCTTCCCGGTAGCCGCGGCGCAGAAAGAGGCCAAGGCCGGGCAGGTAGATCCGGTCCAGCGAATCGCGCGTGGCATCGTTGTTCACCGTTGTGTTCTCGTCACCATAAATGTTCACAGCATCGTAACGGCCGGGGTTGTCCGTGCCGGTGGGGCTGTTGTAGGTGGGTTCAAGGCTGTTGGCTTCCCAATCGTTCGCCTTCATGCCGCACAGGTTCACCTTGAAGGCCCAATTCTGCCGGCCCTGCTTGTTCTTGAACACCTCGGCGAAGCGGATCGCGAGGTCCTTCAATCCGCGTTCCCCGATCTTGTATGTCACCGCATGGCCGGGGAAAAGCCAAGGGCTCTTCGTAGTCATGTTGATCACACCATTGAAAGCGCCGGGTCCGTAGAACGCGCTGCTGGCGCCAGCGATCACGTCCACCTTCATGACGTCAAGCTCGCTGCATCCGAGAAAATTCCCCAAGCTGAAGTTGAGGCCCGGGCTCTGGTTGTCCACGCCATCGATCAGTTGCAACGAGCGCACGGGGCTGGTGCTGTTGAAGCCCCGCGTGTTGATCACCTTGAACCCGAAGCTGGCCGCCGTCATATCAACGCCTTTCAGGTTGCCGAGACTTTCGTAAAAATCGCCGCTCGGTGCTTCGCGTATCGCCAGCAGGTCCATGCTCTCCACAGTGAGCGCGGCTTGCTTGGTCTTATCCGTGATCCGCTTGCCGCGCACCTTCGCTTCACGGAGCACGATCTGCTCCGTGGTCAGCTTCAGCTTAAGGTCCTGGTCGAGGCTTTGCACCGCGATCTCCTGCCGTGCGTAACCGATCATGGCGATCACCAACGTGTATGGCGGCAGGCCATCCACCCGCAGCGCGAAGCTGCCATCTTCTTCAGTGAGCACATTGTTGGAAGTGCCCTTCAAACCGACGCTTGCGCTGTACAATCCTTCGCCGGTCGCGCTGTCGGTCACCTTGCCTTTCAATGTGTATTGACCATGTGCGCTGCCCGCGATCGCCAACGCCAGCAGCACGCAGAGCCAGCAGCAAACGCGGTTGCGCAGCAATAGCGATGGTCGCGTCTGATCAAGCAGGCTCATTGGAATGTCCCGTTCGGCAGCACTGCTGGGATCCGGGGTGTTGCTGCCAATATAGACGGCTGGCGCAAGCAACGTATTCGACCGGTGCCGACCTTCGCCCGCATGGCCATCTCCATTTCCTTTTTCGGTGCTGCGGGCACGGTTACCGGTAGCAAGCACTTGGTCGAGATCGACGGCAGTCGGATCCTGCTGGATTGCGGTATGAGCCAGGGCGAGGGGCGCGAGAGCGACCTGCGTAACCGGAGTTTCGGCTTCGATCCGGCCAGCATCGATGTGCTGGTGCTGAGCCACGCGCACATCGATCACAGTGGCCTGCTGCCACGATTCGTCGCTGAGGGTTTCCGTGGCATCATCTGGTGTACGCCCGCAACCCGCGATCTGTGCGCCATCATGCTGGCCGACAGTGCGCACATTCAGGAAAGCGATTTCGAGTTCGACGCGAAGCGGGCCAAGAAGCAGGGGCGCAGGCCTGAGTGGCCGGAGCCGCTGTATACCGCGGAGGACGTGAAGCCGACCCTCGCGAAATTCCAAACACTGCCTTACGCTACCGAGCGCAGGATCGCGAAGGGTGTGCATCTCATGTACACCGATGCCGGCCATATCCTGGGCAGCGCAGCGGCGCATTTGCGGATCGAGCAGCCGGATGGGGACAAGCACATCAGCTTCACCGGCGACGTTGGACGCTATGTGGACCGCTTGCTGCCCGATCCGGCGCCCTTCCCACAATGCGATGTACTTATCTGCGAGAGCACCTACGGCGATCGGGATCATGCATCGGTAGAGGAAGCGCACGATGAGTTGCTGCACCATGTGCAACGCGTGTGCGTGGAACAGCAAGGGAAGTTGCTCATCCCGGCGTTCAGCATCGGCAAGACCCAAGAGATCCTCTACACCTTGAACGTGCTGAGCAACGCGGGCAAGTTGCCGCGCATACCGGTTTTCGTTGATAGTCCGCTCTCGATCAATGCCACTGCGGTGTACCGAGAGCACAGCCAACTCTTGCAGGAGGACGTACGTGCTGAACTACGGCGCGACCCGGATCTGTTCAGTTTTCCAGGCGTGCAGTGGGTGCAGAAAGCGGAGCAGAGCAAGGCATTGAACGCGCACAAGGAGCCGTGCATCATCATTGCGGCCAGCGGCATGATGGAGGCCGGGCGTATCCGACACCATCTGCGGTACAATTTGCACGACGAGAAGAACGCTGTACTGATCGTTGGTTTCTGCGCGCCCGGTTCGCTCGGCGCGAAACTCATGGAAGGCGCCAGCGAGGTGCGCATCTTCGGCGATGTGATCCCGGTGCGTGCAGCGATATTGCGCATGGACTTCTACAGCGCCCATGCCGGTCAAAGTGAGTTGATGCGCTACATCAGTTGCCAGGATCCTGCGAAAGTCCAACAGACGTTCTTGGTCCACGGGATCGAACGAGGGCTCACCGCCTTGAAAGCGAAGTGCGAGGCGGCGGGCTTCAGGAACGTGGTGGTGCCGAAGCGGGGAGAGCGGTTCGAGATCTAGCCTCCGAACCCCAAGGCCTTGCGCAACTCCACCGGCAGCTTGGGCAATCGCCGGCGATCGATCAGGAAACTGCTCAGATCGGCGATCTCGCTGAAGATGTAGTGGCTATCGAGCGCGCCTTTCAGGTAGGCCTTGCCGGTGCTTCCACCGGTGCCGACACGCAGGCCGATCATGCGGTGTACCATGTTCATGTGGCGGCTGCGCCAAAGGGCGAGCCCCTCATCGATGTCGAGCAACGCATGCAGCAGACGGAAGGCCTGTTGGAAGATGGGCTCGTCCCGGTAGAGCATGATGAACACCGCCGCGCGGCTGGCCGCAGGGGAGAGGCGCCGCTCGGGGGGTCCCTCAACGAAGAGCTTGTCCCAGAGCGCGGCGTTCTGTTCCTCGCCCTGCACAAGGGTGCTCGTGTAAATGGCTTTTAAGCGATCGAAGAAGGGTGCTTCGCTCGTGGGCCAGAACCGCGCTTCCAAAAAGGGCATGCGTTCGAGCCAAGTGCTCACGAGTTCGAAAAGCGTGGGTTCCGTTTCGACGCTTTCGATGATGGCCTTGTGCTCGGGCTTCAGTTGGCTGGTGTAGTACTGCTTACCGAAGCGCGCGTCCATCTTCAATCCTAGCTTGGCCTCCAGCACTTTGAACTGCATGCTCTGGAAACCGCTGGCCGGCCGCAACAGGTCACGAAAGTCGAGGAAGTCGAGCGGGGTCATCGTCTCCAGCACATCGATCTGTTTCACCAGCACTTCCAAGATGCGCTGAACGCGCCCCAGCCGATGGACGGCGATGTTCAACTCACCCCCGTTGTCGTCCACATGTCCGTCTTTGAAGATGTGGATCACACTGCCCACCTCGTGCAGGATCTGTTTGAACCACAGCTCGTAAGCCTGATGGATGATGATGAACAGCATCTCATCATGCGCTTCCACGCCGTGCTTGTCGCTTTCGGGTGCCTGCGCGCCGAGGATCTTCTCCAGTTGCAGGTAGTCGGGGTAGTACACGGAACTCATGGTGGTGACGCGCAAAGTACGGGCGGCCATCCGAAGCAACGGAAGACGATCACCACAGCAGGGCGATCGCGATGATGATCACGGCATTGCTCATCAGGTTCACCATATCGTTGGTGATCCAGCGCAGCCCACCTGAGCGATCCGTGCCAACATCGCTCGGGCCTTGCCCATCGTCGTATTTCACTTGCAGCGCAGCGCCAAGGGCACTGTCCAGCAGCATGCCTGCCGCCCCGGCTAAGGTGAAGCAGCCGACGATGTAGAGGTGCATGGGTGCCAGGACCAACAACATGCCGATGCCCTCCCCGGCGTTCCGGCCGATCAACCACCAACACAGCAGGGCCATCAATGCGGCACCCAGCAAACCGCCGAGAAGACCGGCAACACTAACGCCACCCGACAAGCCGGGTTGCACCTTCCGGAAGGTGAGGATGTTCCATGTGTGCCATCGGGCGTACATGCCGACCTCACTTGCCCATGTGTCGCATGTGGCAACACAGATGCTCACGGACATGAAGGCTTCGCTCGAAGGCCATAAGGAGAGGTGTGCCAGAAGCGCATAGGTCCCGCCGGAGCAGAACACCTGCATGGCGTCGCGGGGCTTGCCGTGCTTGGCATCCGTTCGTGCAGTGCGGTTGAGACGGCCGAGCAGGACACCACTTCCGAGAAAGAAGAGAAGCGGGAGCAGCCACCACCAACCTTTGCCTGTGATCACCGAAAGGCCGATCAGCCCGGCCATCATAGCGCCGCCCTTGGTAAGCACGCGCATACGCGTCATCGCGAACGCGAAGAGCAAGGCGAGGAGCAGAGCGAGAAGGAATTCCTGGAGCGATACCGCCAAGTGCAGGGATCAGGCTTTACTGCCCAACATGCGCATGAAGCGGTAATGCGAGGCCACGGCCTTGGCCACGGTGGGGTAGCTGGTGTATTGAACACCATATTCCTTGCACACCTGCTGCACGATCGGCGCCAATGCCGGGTAATGCACATGGCTTACGCGCGGGAACAAGTGATGCTCGATCTGGAAGTTCAACCCGCCCACGCACCAACTCACGAACTTGCTGCGCATGGCGAAGTTGGCCGTGGTCATCACCTGGAACTTGGCCCATTCCTCCTCGATGCGTTTGTCGTCGTAGGCGTGTTCGAAGTGAACACCTTCAACCACGTGCGCTAGCTGGAACACGATGGCCAGGGTAAGTCCCATGGCAAAGTGCATGGTGAAGAACCCGATGATCCAAGGAGTGAAGCCCAACAGGTAAATGGGCAGCGCGATGTAGAAGAAGATGTACAACACCTTGCTCACCCAGAAGATCACATGCTCCTTCACAGGGAACGTACTGATCGGCGTGCGGTACACTGCGCCGGTGAAGTACTTCACGAAGTCCATGGCGAAGGCCCATAAGAAAGAGGACAGGCCATAGATGAGGAACATGTAGAAGTGCTGGGCTTTGTGCGCCGGGTTCCATTTCTGGGTTTCGCACTGGCGGATCAAGGGAAGCTTGGCAATGTCGTCGTCCACCCCATCCACGTTCGTGTAGGTGTGGTGGATGATGTTGTGTTTGAGTTTCCAGATGAAGGCGTTACCACCGAGGCAATTGAGGCTGAGCCCGGCCAGATCGTTCACGCGCTGACTGGAACTGAAACCACCGTGACAAGCGTCGTGCATGATGTTGAAACCGATGCAGGCCAAGGTGAAGCCGAACAACAGGCACAGCAACAAACCGATGTACCACGGGAAAGATGCGAAGAGCAGCGTGCCGTAGATCACCACTGCGCCAATGAGCAACACCACCGCCTTGGTGTACAAGGCCGCGTTACCGGTGCGCTGTATGGACTTCGACTTGAAGTAGGCTTCAACGCGGCCGTTTACCGCTGCGTGAAACCCGCTTGTGGCTTGTCCGAAGGTGATCTTGCCCATGAAAGGTTATCAGCTTCTACGACCAAGAGCGCGCAGGAAGCGGTAGTGGCTTGCGATGGCCCCGCCCATGGTGGGGTAGTGCATATACCGTATGCCATGCTCGCGGCAAACTTGCTGCACGATGGGCGCGAGCGCCGGGTAGTGCACATGGCTGATACGCGGGAAGAGATGGTGCTCGATCTGGAAATTGAGCCCGCCTGCCAGCCAGGAGACCAGCTTGCTGCGCATGGCGAAATTGGCGGTGGTGAGCACTTGGTGAGCGGCCCATTCCTGATCGATCTTCTTGTCGGTACGTGCCACTTCGAAGTGGGTGTCCTCTACCACATGGGCCACTTGGAACGTGATGGCGAAGGCCATGCCCATGCAGGCGTGCATGACGAAGAAGCCCACGAGCCAAGGCAGCCAGCCCAAGACCATGATCGGCAGTGCGCAATAGAAGAACATGTAAAGCACCTTGCTCGTCCAGAAGATCACATGCTCCTTGGTGCTCATGTGCGCTATGGGTGTGCTCTGTATACGGCGCGTGAAATACTTCCGGTAGTCAGCGGCGGTAACCATCAGGAGGCTTGTGCCACTATAGAGCAGGAAGCCATAAATGTGTTGCAGGCGATGGATCCAATAGCGCTTCTGGTTATCGCTTTGGCGCAGCAGCGGTTGCAGTTGGATGTCGTCGTCCATGCCATCCACGTTGGTGAACGTGTGATGGACAACATTGTGCTTCATTTTCCACATGAAAGCATTGCCACCGAGGCAGTTCGCCGTAAGGCCCATCAACTCGTTCAGCCAGCGCTTGCTGCTGTAGCTGCCGTGGCAGGCATCGTGCATCACATTGAAGCCGATCAGCGCCAGGGTGAGGCCCAGAAGGCCAGCGAGCACAATGGACAACCACGTCGGCATGGTAACGGCGAGGAGCACGATGTAAAGTGCCAACGCGCTGGGGAGCAGCACCGCGGTTTTAACGTGCAAAGCCGTATTGCCGGTAGGCTTCACGCTATGCTCGGCGAAGTAGGCGTCAACACGGGCCTTCAGGGTTTCCTGGAAGCCACCGCGTTGGTTGAGGAATGTGACTTTGGGCATGCGGGGGTCGCTGTGTAACAGCGCACGAAGGTAGGCCTGCGGGACGTCCTTCTGCCGCGCCTCGCGGTTGGATCATCAACAACCTTTGGGGAACACGAAAACCCTGACATTGATATGACCTTGTGAACCGCTTCCGGGTCCCCCTCCCGTATCCAAACCCCGATGATGATCGCGCGATCTTCCTTTACGTTGCTGAGCATGGCGGTGGCGCTGAACCTGGTCGCCCAAGTACAGACCACCGAGATCGATCTTAGCGCAGAGCCGGTGCATGCCTTCGTCGATCAGCCACCGGAGTATCCGGACGGCGACCTTGGACTCCGCCTTTACTTGGCGCAGCACCTCAACCTTCCGGATTCCTTGGCCGGAACGAACATCGCGGGTACGGTGAAAGTCCGTTTCGTCGTGGACCGCACTGGAAAGGTGCGCGATGCGCGGGTCATTTTCAGTTTGCAGCCCTATGTCGACAACGAGGCACTGCGCCTCATCTCATCCATGCCGCCTTGGAAGCCCGGCCGCCAGCGCGGCAAACCGGTGAACGTTATGGTGGTATTGCCCATCCGGATCGGCTGAGGATCACTTCCGTTCCTCTCTTTTCCCCCCTTCCTCTTTCCGTGCATCGTGCCGTTGTTGGCGCAACTCCATCATCTTGGCATACTGTTCCTCCGTGAGCAGGCTTTTCAACTCAGCATCGCGCCGGGTCTGGACATCCTTCATCTTCTCGCGCCTTGCAGCGCGTTCGGCTTCCGTGGGCTGGGCGGCTTTCACTTCTTCGGCATAGCGGTCGTTCATCGCTTTCAGCTTCGCGGCCTGCTCGTCGCTCAGCCCGAGTTCTTTCGTCATCTCCTCGGTGCGCAAACCCATCCGCTCACCCCGATGCGGTTTTTCCCTACCTGCTTCCTGCGCCTGGGCCGTGAAGGGAAGAAGGGCAGTGATCAGCAGCAGGCATTTGAATGTGGTGTTCATGTTCGTTCTGTTGTGGTCTGTGACGGTGTGCCTCTGGAATGGTTTGATCGCGGTTGCAGGGCACGGCGTTACCCACTAAGGGTGATTCTCGCCGGATCGGTACCCGGGTTGTGCGATCGTGGGTTACCGTTGTAGGAGGACATTCACCAAAACGCCCCACCATGCCAACCACCCTCTCCCAAGCCCAATGGAAAACGCAGGACACCGAACCCCCTCCCCAAGGAGTTCAGCCGAAGACAGGGTCGGATGGACACGGTTGTATATGGTCGGTGGTAGGGGAGAGTCCCGATGGTAGTGTTCTGGTTTTCGCTGTGGTGGGTCTCTTGCCCGATGTGAACAAGCAACCATTTGCAGGCGGCGACATTGTGGAAGCCCCCATGCTGCCACTGCCAAGCCCGGTGCCGGTTTTTGTGCAAGTGAACGCCGCGTACAGTGGTGAAAGCAACCCCCTGAACTGGACAGTGCAAGCCTCCTCCATCGGGGGTACGCCCGTCACCTTCGTGCGCGGTAACGGCGGCATGTAATGGACGCACGCCGTTCGTCGAATTCCTTTGTGGGAGCACGACCGGTTGTCCCCACCTCTACCGACCAGTAGGTATTCATGCCCACTGCCCTTGCAAGGATCCATAAGGCACCTATTTTCACGCTCCAACCCTAAACCCCATCATCATGGCAACCACAATATCGAACCCCTCCAATTCCAGCAGCCGAAAACTCCCCGCCGTTTCCGGTGTCACGCCCGCAAGTGCTACGGACGGCAGGGGCTACACATGGTCGGTTGTCGGCGAATCCAGCGATGGGACCCAATTGGAATTCCAAGTAACCGGTCCCGGTAACGGTCCCGCTGACACCACATCCGGGAATTCGCTTACGGCGGCCATGGCAACCCAGATCGGCAACAACACTACCTATATCCAAGTGAATGCCGCTTATGGCAAAGGCAGCGACTTGAACAACTGGACCGTGCAGGCTACTTCATCAGGGGGAACTGCGCAGTCGTTCAAGAAAGGCACCGGTGGCGGGAATTAGGATTTTCCTGCGCTCGCGACACGTCTCATTTTCAGTATTGGTGTGGGCTACGATGGCCACATCGGCCCAAACACTGGACCGCCCAGGATCGGAACG